>JAGXTF010000106.1 GCA_018333525.1 Bacteroidota bacterium
TATACCAAATAAACTGCTGCCACTTGGGCTTGTCCAGACCCAAATCTTTGGTAATGGCTTCCATCGTCGCCTTGTCACTGCGCTGGCTGCTCAGCACCTGTTCCGGCGATGGCAGGGTTACAAATAATATAAATATAAAGAGTACCAACCCGCCAAGCACTGCGATTAAAAAAAGCGCTTTACGGGCCAGGAAACGCCTCATTTACTGATATGCTTTTCCAGTGATTTTACAGATGGCAAATTTCTTCCGCTCCATTTTTTCACCACTACCGGACCATTCATTAAATACATGGTAGGGTTGTATCGCGCCATGGTCATCAGGAATTTCTGATCTCCTGCCATAAAATTAAATCCGAGTTTGTGTTTTTTGGTGAATTCGGATGCAGGTTCTTTCGAAGATGCGGTTACCGCGAAAAATGGAATATTCTTCTCTGCCGTCCACGCATATATTTCTTTGGTTTCAGGCATACATCCTTCATAAACTTTATCCAAAAATGGAGAAATAAATACCAGCTGAAATCCATCATGACTTAACAAACTGTCTTTCAGGTCGCGGCCTGAAGTCATATCGTTTATTGCAAAATCATGTATGGGGTTTTTATATCCCTCAATAATTATTTTATCAATTCTCCTTTTATAGGTATAGCCTTTTGCGGTATAATCTGCGTATTGTTTGGAAGTAACTTCTGCAGAATCATTTCCTTTTTGCATTACAAAACGGATTTCTACACTGTCTGTAGCCCGCATTCCCGCAGGTACATCCGTCATTATTTTCTTGATGTCATTTCCTTTTTTGTATGGAAGAAAATCCCATAAGGGTAAATACAAATAACACAATACTCCAAACGCCACGGTAATCAGCGAGGTCATTGCCATAAATTTCCATCCGAATTTTTTGCTGAACCAGGGTTTAATGTATCTGGCACCAAGGAAAATAATAAGAATGAGTACCAGCAATACCAGGTCTTTATTGAAACTTTGCCAGGGTTTTAGTTTGATGAAATCACCAAAACATCCGCAGTCGGTTACTTTATTATAATTGGCCGCATAAAAAGTGAGGAATGTAAAGAATATAATAAGCAACAATAGCAGCCAGGAAGTAAGGCGGCTCTTCCATCCCACAATCAAGGCAAATCCCAGAATTACTTCGAGAGAACAAACAAAAATGCTGAGCCACAGACTAAAGGATTTCATTCCTTTAAAAAATCCATTCAGCCAGCCTTCCGGTTTCACGTATTGCTGCACATTTACAATCTGGGTCTCATTCAGCATTTTGGCAGGACTTGCCATAAACGTTTTTTGAAAAGCCGAATTTCCTGCAATGGTTACTTTTACTGCAACCATTTTTCTCTCAATGGAATCCATTGCGGCATAATCCAGGTCGGCTACAGTTTCTGTACCCAAACTCAATTCCATATTCGCATCATAGCGAATGATTTTGCCAGCTGTATCGCGCTGTGCTTCGTATTCATTTTCAAATTCCAGGGTGCGTTCCTTATCAAAACTATACAGGATAAATGTTTTGCTTCCCAGCACTTTCGGGCCGTCCATCAGGCTTACGGTAAGGGAATCCTGCTGGGTGGATACATCGGCGGCAAACACATCAAAATACTCATTGAGTTTGATGCTGAAACCGCTGGGGTCATTGAGTTTTATAACTCCTGAGAAAATAAAAAGCAGGCCAACGAGAACCCGCGAAATCTGTACTAGTATTTTCATTTTTCCTGTAACCTGATTAGGGCAAAAATAGCATAGTTAATGATATCCTGATAATTAGATTCCACACCTTCGCTGGCGATGGTTCTTCCCTGGTTGTCTTCAATTTGTTTGATGCGCGCAATCTTAACGAGTATCAAATCCGTAAAACTGCTCGGTCGCATTTCCCGCCAGATCTCGCCATAATCCGTATTTTTCATCAGCATTAAATCCCGGGTGCCCAAGGCTTTTGCATCGTATAACCCGAGAATTACATCTATATCATCACTTTCCTTGTGGGTGGCAATCATTTCCAATTGCACCAATGCAATGAGGCAATAATTCACAATACCCAGAAATTCTGAGGCCACGTCCTCCCCTACCAGATTTTTACCACTAACCTCAATATTTCGGATGCGCTGCGCTTTGATAAAAATCTGATCGGTCAAACTCTGCGGGCGAAAGAGCCGCCATGAAGTGCCGTAATCTGTATTCTTTTTAACAAATATCTCTCTGCAACTGGTCAACACCTTATTGTATTGCTCTCTGGTAAGGTCCATATGATGGGGCAAAGATGCAGGCATGCGGAGGAAGATGCAAAAAAAATACCAGAATCGATGTGGGAAGTGGGATGTTAGAAGTGGGATGTGGAATATAGCCGCAGGCTGCAGGCCTCAGGCTAGTTTGGTCTTTGATCTGTAAGTTCTGGTTGTTTTTTAATGAAAAAATGAAAGGAATGAAGAAATGAAAGGAATGAAGAAATGAAAAAAATGAATACAACTTCCGGCCACTGGCGGATTGGGAGTGAAACGAGCCATTGTGTCTAACTGCTGCGTTGTGCACATTACACGAAATGAGTTAATGCAATACCCTTTGTGTCTTTTGTGATAAGCGAAGCGCCTTTGTGACTTTGTGTTGAAAAAATGAATACAGCCCCAAGCCGCAAGCTTCAGGCTGGTTAGTTCGTTGATTCGTAAGGCAAGTCCGTATTTAATTGATTCATTTTGAACAACGTAACTCGCAACGACCACAGCTGTTCTAGTTAACGCTCTAATGCTCTAATCCTTCTAACGCTCTAACTCTCTAACGCTCTAATGCTCTACCTATTCCCCTCTTCAACCAACTTCTAACCACTGACTACTAACAACTTAATAATCTTTTCATGAAAAAAAGTATTTTTGGAATTTTCTATCATGATAAAACCATTTGTCTTTTTGTTATGCGTGGCTGCAGGAAGTGTTTTACATGCCCAATACTCCTATATGGATGTTGGAGTGATGCGAATGAACTACAAAAACAAAGGTCCGTTCAAAGATGCATGGTGGCCCGGGGTGAGTATTCAGTTTGCTGAATTTCAGTTTTCCAGATATGCAGGTGAAGTTTCCGTGCGCGATACATCATCAAACATTCCCACGGATTGGAAACCACATGGCACTTATTGGAATGTTGGATTCGTGCATAGTTTCACCAAATTTTATATTCGTAAAAACCATGCTGATAAACGTCCAATCTTAACACCATCTTTGGGATTTGGACTTGGCAACTGGCGCACCCACGCAGGTGGTTCCGTTTTCAGCCTCTCGCTTTCCGGGGCAGCCGCAATCAATATTTTGCCGGGAATTTCTCTCACGGCAGGAGCAGAAACCGGCATTAATTTTAAAGGTTTATTCGGCGTAGATTATGGACCATCAGATCCATTTGTAAATAATGTACAATCTGCATTTCCGAGATTTTATTTCAACCCGAAATTTGGAATTCGTTTCTATTATGATTTTAAAAAAGCACTTGGAAAAGATATTACAGAATATGTGGAACCAGGTTGGAGAACCAGTTATACCGTAAGCAATGGTTGGCGATATTATCGCAATTATTGGGATAAAGGTGGAACCGTAACTAAAGTAATTACGACAAAAGAAATTATCACATTTGCACCAACTTTATTTTTTCCGAGAGCATATGATGGTGTTGCGGTAACCAAAGCAGCAGGTGCAAAACTCACTTTGCGATACGGAATTTTTGCGAGTGATTTACAATACATGAAAGGCAAAATCGGCTTTCATTTGGATGATGGTTCGTTCGCAGGAAGTACCCAACAACAATGTTATTGGGATTATGAAGGAATTAGTGCTTCCTTGGGAATTAATGTATTTAGTTTACGCGCTGCATTTAAATCTCCCAGCATTATCCGGTTTGTATTGGGAAAACGATTTGGTGTTGCCAATATTTCATCGCATTACCGCGGACCAAATACACATATTTTACCACCTGAATTTTCGGGAAAAAATCTCAAAACGAATCACTTTTACATGGCCGCAGAACTCGGCCGATTTGGTCTCAGTTGGGACTTTATGAAAAACCCGGAAAGAAAATATGAAGTTACCGGTGGGTTATTGGCGGCGTATTATATGATTCCGTTGGTGAAGAGGAAGGAATGAAAAGCGCTGCGAGCCGCGAGCTACGAGCTTGTTTGGAATTCGGTAATAGTTTCCAATTCTAAATGAAAGAAATGAAATTAATGAAGGAAATGAAAGAAATTGGAACAGCCTCAAGCTGCAGGCCTCAAGCCACAAGCTGAGTATTGTCTTTGTTCTGTGTTTTCTGTGGGTTCTGTGCGCTGCTTAATTAAATAATGAAAAAATGAAGGAAATGAAATATATGAATACATCTAACGGCTGTTTGCGAGTGAAACGAACCATTGTGTCTAACTGTTGCAACGCGTTACTAATTATGAGTGAGTAATTATAAAATCTTAGTGTCTATTGAGCAAAGCAACGCGCCTTCGTGACTTTGTGTTGAAAAAAATATAGTTATTTTCTGTAGTATTTAGCGCAAATAAAAACAGTATTTGAGGATTGGTTTACTTATTATTTTTTGGACCAATCCACTTTACCGGCAAATATGGGAAAGCGATTGTTATACTTGCTTTTCACAAATTCCGTTGGCAAATACAGCTCGGTAATTGGTGAACCAGACCCAGGCGAAATTTCCAAATCTTTACATTCTTTGCAATGATTTACTCCAAGCATTTTTTCCATATTGGGGTGCAACAACACAATGGTATCTGCCCCAACATTTTCTTCCGGAATGCAAACATACACATGACTATACGTGCGAATTTCTCCTTCAGTTTGAAAAGGCAACTCATACTTTTGAATCAATTTTGCATGAAACATTTCTTTCCTCACATGAATGGCAGTGTCGTTGTCGAAAATCACTGCAGTCCATTTGTCTGATTCATCTGCGCAGTATCCAAAAAACAAAATGATGCTTCCAAAAATTAAGATGTATTTTAACATAGATGCAAATTAGGAGATTTTGAGGGGAAATGCAAAAGGCCTCGAGCTGCGAGCCACGAGCTGTTTGGGGATGGGTGAAAGTTTCTAAATCTTAATGAAGAAATGAAAATAATGAAGGAAATGAAAGAAATTAATACAGCCGCTAGCCTCAAGCCACGAGCTTGTTTGGAATTAGGTGGTAGTTTTTAATTCTAAATAAAAGAAATGAATACAGCTTCCAGCTTCCAGCCGCCTGCTTCCAGCTATTTGCTAAATACGAGTGTAACGGGTCTTTGTGTCGAACTGCTGCAACGAGTTAATTTCTATAATTGAGTAAATTTAGAACTCTTTGTGTCTTTAGTGATAAGCGAAGCGCCTTTGTGACCCTTTAGTTTGAAAAAATGAACTATTTATTTCTGTTTATTTCACCACAAAAATGGAATGCCTGTTTGAATTTTCAGGCATGGTTAAATAATAAATACCGGACAAAGTGTGGAAATATCCAATTTGCCTTCGATATGCAAGTTCGTCTAAAAAGGTGTTTATCAATAAATAGCTTTATAATGGAATTGCAAGGCTTGTTCACAAATGACAAAAATGGGATGAAATAAGAAAATCCCTTGGAAGGGATTTTGTATCATCTTTTTGAATCGGGAATCAAATGTAAAGTTTACTTCTGGTTTTTGAAATTCTCTTCTGGGTGGTTCTTTCGTGGAAAGTATCTTCATGAATTATAGTGAGCTGAATGACCAGGAAACAACATTTCCAAACAATTCAGTTCTAGCACCATAAGTTGATAAAGGAGAGAAATGGAATAAGAGTATAGTGTCGATTACAAAAAAATGTAACCCTATTTTACTACAGAGAAAAAATACATCCGGTTATGATAAATCCAATATTCCAGTTTGTCTGCACCCGGAGAGTACCATGGTTTAAAGCCTTTGTTTGTAGCCATGTAAAGTGTAGATTGCGCATTGTTTATGGATTGACAAAGCGTAGATAGTTTATGGGTACATTTTGAGTCACCAACTTTAATTTCCTGAGAACCATGCGCACTGCTTCCGGGATTGTACCCCATACTGATAGCGAAAAATCCAGTGTCTTTTGCAATTGCATAAGACTGGTAAAAGATGCTGTCGTTTTTGCGAACAAAACCAACTCTGTAAATATTGCCATTAAAATCCGAACTGCCAACTGTGGTTTTATAAATAAATTTTTGATTGGCATATTGCGTGCTATCTTCTCGAAATAGGAATTTATTTGTGTCCAGGAATTCATAGAAGTAAAGCGTACTATTGAATTCCACATTATTATAATTAACAATCTCGCCTGTTTCAAAATCCTTCATATTGTTAGAAATACCAGCATTGATCCATATGGTATCCCCTACCTTAATTATCTCATTTGATGGGAATATCTGATATGGCATGATAGGAGAATGGAATTTCATGCAGTCACGATTACAACTTTGAAATGAAGCTATCAAAAGAAAAAGCAAAGCAACCGCAAAATTGCGGCTGCTTTGTTTTAATATTTTTAAGTTAGAAACCATAACTGTTAAAAAGCATATTCATGGTTATCTGCTGTTTATTCCCATTCAAAAATAATACAGTTGGTTGGAATATCTGAACAGATACAACCGGAGGCAACATTGCATTATAAATCTCTGACATCGTATATGCATTGACTTCATCTATTATGGTGGTTGCTGGTGGCTCACCGGTCTCTGTCATATCAAACATTGTTCCCCCGGCATCAAAAGGAAAATCATTTGGTGTTGGCATAAAATTCGCCATTTTAGTACTCCAGGAAGGTTCGCCATCATTTGCCATGGGAAATATCACTTGCTGCGGGTATTATGTGTTTGTAAAAACATACACTATGCCAAACCCTTTCATCAGTTTTCGGTGAAGTTTGTGATGTTTCATCAATAAGGAATTAAATGTTTTCTTTCTGCTATAAAGGCATTCGCATTCGACATGCAAGTTCGTCTAAAAAGGTATTTATCGGTGAATTCGATTTTAATGGAATTGTAAGGCTTTGTCAGAAATGGGATGAAATAAAAAAATCCCTCGGGAAGGGTTTTTTCAGTTAATATTTTAATGGACTTTTTAAATTAAATATCCAAATTTATTCTAATTAGTTGCCGGTGCCATATGCATAATAAAACTGCCCTCTTCAGGTTCGGTACCGCTAAATTCCATTGAGCATTCAACTTTGCTGATGGACAGGACTTTTAACACAATCGTCTCACCATGGGTTGGAGTGATAGTCATTATGGTAGTTTTCGGGTCATATGTCCATTTCATCATTTCCACTATTCCGGCATCAATGGATTTAGCGGTGTGATCAAAATAAAAAATCATCCTGTCCTTCTCCTGTTCGGCATCAGCAGGCGTTGTTTTCCCTTCTGCTTCCACACTCACCAGTTTCCATTCTTTGCAGAGGAGGCTGTCGAAAGCGGTATGGGTTTGCGTTGTTTGGGCCTGGATTTTAAAACCAATAAACAAGAAAAACAGAAAAAGATAATATTTCATTTTTTTTGAATTTAATTGAATAGGAGAAAATATTTTATATTGTTATAAATAATCAGATCTGTTATGCTTTATGACTGCTATTTCATTTTCATATATTCATCAAAATTCTTTTGAACTTTTGGACGTGCGCCCCAGCCAAAGAAAAACCCCCACTGCCAATAGGAACTTTTATACTCAAAACTATTGCCATTGGATAAAATACCCGGCTTCAAACCGGGGCGGGGACCAAATTCCAATTTCATCCCCAAGATGCCACCTGTGTTATTGATGCCAAAAATAATCTCATACCCAAATTTCATACCCAGATTTTTCGTTTGCGGTAACAATAGGGAATCCATGGACTGTGCTTGCTCATTCAACAGCGGTCCTGTTTTCATTTTTCCCCAGTACATATCATAATAAAAACGCCAACGTCTGAAATATGATCTTTTAGTTTCGTCTGTAAGCACCACATAACATTGATCTTTGGTATAACTAATACCGGCTTTAAGCATGTTTACTTTCGCATTCACAAATTCACCATTATCACCATATACACGAATAAAGTCGATCCTGTCCTTGGCAAATCCCACATTTAAATCCAGTGATTTTTTAAACCTTCGGGGGAGTATGGCTGAAACATCAGTTCGTTCATTATAACCATAAATATAATCTATAATTACTTCACCTTCTTTTTTCACTATTTTCTGAATCGCTTTAAACTGTATTGTAACATCTCTCCTGTATGAAGGTTTCACCAAAAAATCCCTGGGCTTATAAAATTCAATATAATTTTGCATTTTTGGCTTTACCGGAGATTGAAAGCTATTCACTTCCAGATTGAAGCGTTTATTAAGCCTTACCCGGAGAGTACCTCCTAAAGGATAAATCGGTGAGCCACCCAAATCCATTATGGCAATAGTATTCACCGCAACGTTAAAACGAGGCATATTCACCGGATCATCTAAAAGTACTACATCTTTTGTGGTTCCACCAGGATATTTTGCCTTGAAAAAAAGCGGCTTTGTATCATTATCCTGCGCCTGCACCTGATTACAAACGAATAAAATACCAAAAAAAACAAAACGCGATAAATGAGTTGAAACCAATGAATAATATTTCATATAAATCTCAAAGTTATAAAAATTGCGTTGAATTCAATTTGGGATGTATCTCTTTTTTAAAGATTATTGATTTATATAATCCAACCCATCGATTTGCCAATTGTATCCACTGCACCGCATTCTACATCCCGTCTTTGCGAGTATATACTTTCTATGGGGATTGACTGTAAAAACCAGTCTGATTTCACCTTGAAAATTACTTCAACCAGTTTCCTCACATATAATCCGCTGCTTTCACCGCAAATACATGCCTTGTATTAGCAAATTCAGTTAAAGATCATAAAATCCAGAACCATAAAGTTGGCATCTACGGTTGCATCCTTTTTCCGGTATTTTATTCATATTTGTTTTGCTTTTTAAATAACTGTACAATCCAAAAAATGCGCACTACGCCAGTTCGTCTAAAAACTCTCACTTTCCTCAAAAAACAACCCAGTTTTAGGCTGCCAATTCTTGAGGTCGTTATAAAATATTCCAGCGCCTGCGCCGCTACCCGATGCTTTCCTATTTATCCTGTGAGTTAATTTTGGTCCACTGTTTGGCCATATTTCAGCGTTAATGACAATTGACCTGCATGATATGCAGTGTGCGAAATGATTCTACCAATCGCTTCTGCTTTTGTTTTGGTGCCAAATTCTTTTGTAGTTATTGTTTGTTGCCAATCTTCATCCGTTTGTTTTTCAATTATCACCTTAAGATTTTTGAATGCTTCCTGTTGGTAATCCAGCAATTCCTGAAGGTTGGTCCATTCACCGGTATCGTGTTTTAAAGCCACCGTTTTTGCCAGTACTTTCAAATCTAATGCGCCAAAAACATTTTTTGCGAACAATAGTTCTACATCACCAATATGGCGAATGAGATAACCCGAAGTGTTATTTGTATGGATTAATTTTTTGGGTAAATCCTCTTGTTTTAAATCTTTGAGCAGGTTTGAAAATCTAGTTCTGGATTCTATCCAGGTTTGGAGAAATGCTTCTGTAATAGCCATTATCAAATGATTTAGGTGCAAATTATATCGTCAAGCCTCAATAGTCAAATTATTTAATTACAACGGCTGGATCCGTCTTTACAATTCCAATATTTAATGTGTATGGATATGTCTTCCATGAATTTCATATTGGATTTTAATTCCTGGTTACTTGTTAAGATGAAATTCAGAAACTTAGCTCTCGCTCAGCGAAAACAGCATTTTGAAGACAAGAGAATCATAATAATAGTTAACACAATACACGGCAGTAATTATCAAATCCAAAATAATCATTACCACCGGGTATTTTGAAAACAAATCTGCCATACATCTTTTGTACGCGCATTCATCCTATATTAAATTGCCTCTAGTTAATAAGCAAATTTTTTGATTTAATTTTATTTCCTTCTAGTTTGATATTTATTAGATATAAACCTTTGGAAAAATCTCCTATTGGTAAAATAAGTTCAGTTCTTTTATTCTCTTTTACAGACTTATGTATGATTTTTCTTCCATAAAGATCAAAAATAATTACTTCTTCAATTATTTCACTTGAGTGAATATTTAAATCTGCAGTACCATCCGTTGGGTTGGGAAAAATATAAAAACCAATTGATTCCGTTGAACTAACGAATTTGGAATCTTTGCTAAGGTTCTCTTCAAAGGGTGGTGGGCTTGAATTTTGATGGTTGAAGCCGCATTCATCCACAAATGCAGAACAGGCCTGGATCCGAAAGCTCACCCGATTTTCATTGCCTTGCGGAAAACTAGTAAAGTTATAAGCTCCAGTACCCGGAATTCTGGCCGGAGCATTGATCTTGAATCTGGGAAAGATTGTAATCTTATTACCTGCCCTAATGATATAATCAGAATTAAATGCAGGTGTATTGAAGGGGGATTTTTCTATTGAAGTCTCAGTTGTATTGGCAACATTTACTTCTTGGTCTGCCTGAATTATAATCTGATTTTTTATCTGCCAATCATTTCCAGGAAAAAAACGTCTGTTTAAGTTAATAATAGGTTGACAAGCAGAAATCGGGTCAGAACCAAATATTGCAACTACTTCTTCATCACCAGGTGATAGCACTGGTTGTAATGTATTCCAGCTTTTACGTATGGAGCTATAAAAATCCACCCCAGTATTTGAACAGTTACTGTTGTCACCGTTCGACAAAACTGCTACAACAAGTCTAGATACAAATAATGGTGATCCTGACGAGCCGCCCTCTGTTAAACCCTGAGTCCAATCAACCTTCAAACAGGTTGTAAAAAGGGGATTTGTAATATCACCAATAGAAACTTTTTTTAAATCCCCTCTTGGGTGATGTATCCCAATACCTGTTGTGGGAAATGACAAATTGAGTCTTGTCCAACCACTAAAAAACACGTTGTATTGGAATGGAATTGATTCTCTTATACGCATAATCGCGATATCCGGGCAACCAAGAGCATCATGATCTGAGGCTATTGCATCTATTCCTGCTAGTGTCATTAAATCATTGCCATTATTAGAAGGATTGCATACGTTACTTTGAAAATTAAACCAAACTACCCAAGCATGATTTTGATCACCATTATCCACACAATGGTGTGCAGTTAAAATTAATGGGTCAAATCCCGGATTTGAACTATTGACGACAGAACCACTGCATAAAAACCAACCTGTATCGGGATTTGCCTCATTGCTAATTGATCTATGCCAACTAAACTTAACCACACTCCTCACTTCATTACATAAATCATTATAAGTAGGAGGACAGATAGCGTTGGTATGACATGGTTGAGCTAAGCCAAATCTACCTCGATTTTTAAGTACATGAATAAACTTTTGAATTTTCACTTCACCCTTGTCAGGCTGTAAGCCGCTCCTATTTATTTCGATAATCAGCTCATTGCTATCAATGATATTAGTAACAAATGAAAAATCAGATTTATTGTTATGCAAAGAATATGCTCCCAAATATCGGTCCGAATTAAATGGACTATAAAAATATAATTTTTCGGTTTCCTTCAAATGGAGGCGACTAAAAATAGCTTGGAGCCCTTTTGCTGTTGGAGATTTGATTCTGACCCTATAAACTTCAATATTAAGGTCGCTAATATTTAACATTTGGGCATGTTCCCAAAAATCAAAACTTGAAACCACATCAATTCCATATTTAAAACCACAAGATTTACAATTTTCATTACCAAAATGATCCTCATTATTTACATACGGTAACAAAATTGACGGTAGATCAAGAGCGGGTAAATTAAGGCTAACAGCCAATGGTATACCGGGTTCGGAAGGTTGTGAATTCAAAGGTATAAATGGCAGTAATAAAATACTCGCAATAACTAGTTTATTAAATAATTGTTTCATGGTATAATGGTTTTGATTAGTTTGTAATCAGCCCCTGTTATTGGCAAACTGTCTACATCTCTGCTCTGAAAAAATACGATACCTTGAGATTTTGAGATGTGCATATTGTATTGGTACATATTGTTGTGAGGGCTTGTTATCACTTTATAATACTTATTCCCTGTAATTTCAATGCTGTCAAAATATGTCACAAATGAAGACCAGATTCCATTGTTGTTTTCAAATGAAATTGCCCCCGCTGCGGCCACTAATGGGTCTACTTTTACAAAACAAGAATTATTAGCGCCCGGACTAACGATAATTTTAAAGTCTTTGGCCTTTCTTGGTCTAAAATAAAGTTCAAAACCCTTGGAAAGTGTTCCGCCGCCATCATTTTCATCATGACTTACATTGGAAACCAATTCTATGGTGTCAAATTTGCTGGTTTTTATTGTGTCCTGATATATCCATTTTGTACCTACCAGATAGTTCACAAAATACGATTTCATTTCATTGGATATTTCTAATGTTGTTGTAATGGGCCTTATTTTATTTTTATCTTTACAACAAGATTGGGTGATGAGAAATAAAACAACAACACTCGCGATTAAAATTTTTCTCATAGCATTAAGGTTTAGTTAATTTACAAGCAATTTCCAATTCTGCTTGTTTTTTCTTAAGAACCTCTATTTCGTTTAAAAGTGAAATATTATACAAAGTTAATTCTTCAACTTTTTCCAATAGTTTAAGTTGTAACTCTCCTACATTTATGGATCCTGCTGATTTATATTCTACGGCGCTTTTAATTCCAGGTAAATGTCTGTTTGTTTCAACGAAAGCAGCTAATTCTCCTAATGGCATAAATTTATATTTTCCGCAATTAAGATAGTGGCTCGCACTATCTTTATCAAAGGCTGCGTGAAAAACATAGTCGGGAATGGGATCGAGATGCACGTCAATTTGACGTGATATAATTAGTCCGCTATTTGTGATTCTACACTGATTGTTAGTACCATCATTTATCGTAAAGTTGCCATTAAATAATTGTAAATCCCCATCGGATGACATCCTCAGACCAACCTTGGTGCTTGATTTTGGGGCAATAACAAATCCCGCTTGTGAATTATTTGATAAATTCTGATCGGAAAATATAATTCCCGCATCATTCTGGGTAATGATCGGATTCAAATTCAAATGAGCAGAACTATAGAATCGGGAATCCATATACATTCTGCTTGTCGCGGATCCGACTTGTTTTGTAAGTTCAAACATATTATGGGCGCCGGCAGTTACATTTAAATGCAAATAACTGTTCGGATTATTTGTCTTTAAACCAAGCATTCCACTACTGTTAAGGAGCATCATTGTACTTAATCCGCTAAATTGAATGTGAAGCGGATCGTGCGAATAATATCCGCCCTCCCCGTCTGAAAAAACTGGATTCACTATATTAAATCTTGCATTGGGAGTAGTCGTCCCAAGGCCAACCGCATTGGTCGAAGTTGTTTGAGCATTTCCTGAAATAATGTCCCAGTTTCCGGTTGTTTGAGCATTTAAAGTAATGCCTAGACCATAAATAATTGTTCCCAAAATGATGGTCTTAAATTTTGAATTCATATATATTTTATTTAAAAGTTGATTTTCTTTTTATTAAATCTATGCATATATTTTTGTATTTTGAAATATAAATATCCGAATATTATTGCCAAATAATGAAAAGTATTTATTACATTTCCGTAAAGTGAACTCATATCTATCAATTATCTGAGAATTATCTTTTAATTTAATAACTTTTTTTTGTGATTTAATTATCTCTACCTCTAAATAACAATATTCAGAATAATTTCTATTATAAGTAGATTGATTTGATATTTTATTTCCTGAAATAAAGTACAATCCAATTTCTGACTCTGTACTTTGAAATGAACTAGTTGTAATTTCATTTTCACCATAGTTCAATGACACGGAATAATAAGAGTTGTTTATGTCTTCCCATTTTGTATCAATACCTGTGAGTACCTCAGAATCCTTTATGTCTTGTCCTAATGAATTTATTGAAGAATAACCATTATCTACGTATGAATTCTGTTTTGTTTCATTTTCAGCAAACAATCCATAAATATTATAAGACAATAATATAAATAAAAGAATTAGTTTTTGCATGTGGTTAAAAATTTTATTTTGTTATATATGTTTTAAGTATTTTGAATTAAAATATTATTTAGTATTGCTATTTGATATTGAATCCAGAGCAATAGTAATTACATTCATCTTGCGTGTAATTTTCAGCTTCATTATCATTACCCATTACAAAAATTATTTTCTTTAATGGTTTGGGACTACAAAAGCATTGGTATGTATATTTAAAATTTCCTCTACCTAGGTTTTTTTGCTCGTTAACTTTATTTCAGCCATAACTATTTAATTTTTTAATTTAAACAAATCAAAACAATAAATGTTACATTTCCTAAGATTTGGATTATTCTAATTTAAAATTTCCAGTCCAGTTTTTTTTATCAAGCACTATCCCTGCCAAAAATAAATGGTTTAGGACATTACTTATAATCAATCATCCAACTCACACCAATAGTGCCAAATCCATAAAATTGCCTTCCAAAAATTTTATGGTTTAAAAATTTCTGCTGTTCTTTAATTACAGTGTCGTTGTAGAAATCTACATCTTTTGCATCCACATGGTTGGTAAAACTGGTATCCTGGAAATTGATGGAACCCAATGCAGACTTGTACTCCAGTGTATTCCAGGTTTGGCGGTAGTACACCGTCATTTTTCTGAAACGGACGCTGATTCCCAAATCCAGGATAAACATATTTCGCATGATTCTGTCTTTGCTCAGCGCATAGTAATCCAGAGATTCTACATCATAAGGGTCTTCATCAAATGTTCTGAATAACCCGAGTCCTTCGAGCAGGGAATTGTGAATTACGTATCTGTAATTGAACCCGATATCGAATTTCCATCCAAAATCATCGCGGGTATTTGGATTGTAGGTAATCATATTGTTACCCGATTGCTTTAATAAATCTAATGTAGAAAAGCGGATGCCACATCCGGCAGTGGTCATAACGGTGCCCAGCCTTGCTTCCGTTTCGAAAATGTAGTTGAGTCCTTTATATCGCGTAACGGATTTCACCACATTTACGTTTTCATTGTGCTTCTTCTCTGTGGCTTTTATTTTCCGGGATGGTTCGTCCACCAAATAATTGGCATATCTGAAAATGGATTTATACCTGTTTGTATTGGACCATAATAGAAAATCGAACTTCTGATTCATCTGAAGAACCAAACGGCCATTGTTCGCAATTTGCTTGTCCCATCCATACACGTATTGCGAACTGTGAATCACATCTTCATGCAATTTTGCCTGTATTCTGCGGCCCTGAGAAATTCCCAGTGAACCAAATTGAAACTCTCCTTTTTGCCTCACCAGTCCGGTTCGCCAGGTTCTGTTTTTTGCCATTTCAAAACAAAAGAAGGAAGAAAATGGCCGGTCATATTGGTGCAGTGAGTCTGCCAGTGCGAAGTTGTTTCTATAACGAATGTAAGGCGTATAGCCGCTGCCCAGCAAAGACAATGTTTGATATGTAAGTACATTATCTTCTCTTTTTTTATTGGGCCGGAACCAGCGCATTTTAAAATAATCGGTGGCGAGCGTAAATTTAAATCCACCGGTAAGTTCTCTGTCCTGATTCATTCCGGGGATGAACAAAAAAACATCGTTGTCGTGTTGTATTTCCAAACCTTTAAAGAAATCGGGTTTGCTGCTAAAACTCTCATAGAAAACCAACTTTTTATGGTCGAGAATATCCATTCTCCGCGCCAGGTATTGCAGGTTCTGCTCTTTTTGGAGATTGGGTATTTTGTTAATTCCGTAATCTGCATTTTCCGCATAATATTCATCTTTGATTAAATAATACAGCAGTTCTAAAGTATAGGCCTGTTTGAATTCCGCCAGATACAACTGGGAATTCCCGTTTTCCATTTTATTGAGATCTGTAAGTTCCAGCAACAAAAAGTAAATAAATGCCGAATCACTTTTTCGAACCATCTCCATTGCAATTTGTCTGTGTTTATCGCTTGGTTTTTTCAAACTATCCGCAGTGGTTTGTCTGGTTTCAGCACTTTGTCTGGCATTCGCATGTTGCTTTTCCAGACTGTCAATTACTTTAATATACTTTTTGACCAAAGTGGTACAAGCCCTTTTGTCGTTGGGCACATCCACATATAAGGGAAAAATCATGGTGTCACCAATCACCGTAAAATAGGTTTCCAGTTTCACCAACAATTCCGACCTTTTCGAAAAATCCGCCTTCACACTTTCAAATTCGCGGTTTTCATAATTATTTACTTTAAGCTTTCTGAGATAATCAAAAAACTCACATTCATTCATTTGAGAGATACGAGTTTGTGAGAACGAGAGGTTGGTAGAAATGGCCAATATGAGGATGAGATAGCTTTTCATGGTGTTGGATTTAATTGGTTTACATTTTTTTTAATCTACTTGTTTTAACTTAAGAGACAAGTAGTTCGTCATGTTTTACAATCTTTATTTGTTATTACTTAACGTTCGAGTATTTACGCAGGCGAGTAATTCATTAATTGTCCAACCCGGAACAAATTCTAAATTGAAAAACTACTGTTGAAGTCAAGAACTAAAGCTGAACATTGAATACCAAGCCCGAACCACTGCTGATGCTTGAATATAGTTGATGTTATATTGTCCAGCCCTCCTTGTGAAAATACTTTTGTTGGCGGCTGGCTGTTAGAATTTATATTTAGTTTGTCTATAATAAATTTCTTCAAACATTAAACTAATACGTTCAAGCCTGTCGGATACATTAGATAATTCCAACGAATTTTTTTCGGTTTGTTTGGATATTTCGATAAACTTTCTCAACCGCTCTATTACTTCTTTTATTTCGTACCGAATTTCTTTTGAGAACAACGCAAAGTCGGGTCCAATCAGGTTTCGCATTCTGTGGAAGTACTTGTCTAAATATTCAGGTGATATCAAGCCTTCTGGACTATTAATTCTTTTATCTATTGAGATAATTGAGCCTCTTAAGTCAGTTATTGCTTCAACAACATCCGCCAAAGAACGCTGTTCTGGATTTCCACTTTCCTTTAACATTTTTAAATCCAATGAAACAGATATTGGATTATCTACTTCGCCTTTTCCAGCCTCCAAAGATTTGACTTGAGATAGAATTTCTCCTTTTGCTTGTTCGACACTGTCAAGATCTTGAATATCAAATTGAATTATTCTGGTTGCGGCAACATCAAAAGGAATGGAATCTCCTTTTCGAATCATTTGGACAAGAGGCTTTCGAATGGCATGTCGAAGCGCTAACTCGTAGAACACATTAGGGTTTCTTTCAGTCAAGTCGGCTATAACTAAAGGTGAATCAACAATATGTTGAATAATTTGTGTAGTAATAATACCAGGTTCAGAGATTTTATCTGCTCTAACAACATCGTATCCCAGTTGCTCGACTGAAGGTGTAATTATATGTTTTAGAACTTTGTCAGATCGCTTTCTTGTCTCGGTATCTGCGTCACCGATTGGTGAAATTACGAAACAAATTTTCTTTTCATGTTTGATTGTCATATAAATTATTTTAGTTGTTTAAGCCTTGCCGCCAACGTTTTCAAACTTGGCGTAGTTGTGGATTATTAGCACAAAAATTCAATAGAAGCACGAATGCTGAACGATTAACAGATGTTTCTAAAAAGCAAGTTTGCCCGCTATTTGCAAAACCACTGCTAGTCAGTGTTGGTTTTATGAACCGTATAGGTTATTAATTATACTTGAGTAATCAAAGTTAATATGACTAGCCACTGTTGCATTCTTTTGAAGATTATTAAATGTCCAAACTATAGCTTGAGTGTCAGGATTTGCGGTAATTTTAATGAAATCACCTATTGAAGCTGTTGGAGTTGTTTGATTTAAGGGGTTTCGGAAAGTCATACCTTTTTGAACTCGAAATATTACGTACTTACCGGCAACATGTATTATGTCTGGTTTACGATGTACTGGGATTTGTGGGTTGTCAATGTAAAATTGTTGCAAGTGAAGAAATATAGTTTCAATAGAAATTCCATTTGACGCGTATATTATTTTATAAGGCCAATTTTCGTAACCCTCATATTTTAACATTGGATTTATTCTATTTCCAAGTGGTTTAGTTTCTGGTATTGAAGCAATACCTAGCAAAGAGTCATACAATTGGATTTTATCTAACATAGATTTAATTGAAGCAACACCTAAACAACCTTCTACTGGTCCAAATGATTTTCCTTTCTCATCTTTATTATGAAAATTGAATTGTGGAGCAGTATCATTTGTGATGATAACATCAAGTTGTTTTGATTCATCTCCATCTTCTCCAAAAAGGAAACCTCCTAAAAACACATTACATTTAGATGGGGCGTGTTGTCTGAGAAATTGAGCATAAACTAGTTCTCTTGAAATACCAATGTCGCTTGAGTTTGGGAAAATTGAAGCTGAATCAGCTTCCCCTCTGAGAACTTGTCCAACTTGTTCGTAATAATCCAATAACCTTTTGTAAAATTCTTTTGCCATATTCTATGTATTCGTTCAATTGTTTCTTACATCTTGCCGCTTTGCGAAGTCGGGGTTTAAAGCACTAAACATCATTAAATGTACAGAGCTTGAAAGTAGCACTTCACTGTCATAGAAGCACGACGCTCTGCTTTTGCAAAACGGCTGTTGGCTGCCTTAGTCTGATTTGCCTTAAGTGTCATTCTTTAAGCCAAAGTTTTTCTATAGTCCAAAATATGGAGTTAACAAGATTGTTATACAACGTTGTATATGAACTTACATTTGCAAATTGGTCAGGCCATAATAAACTATGTCCTGTTGTGTTACGAATTATATATGCAGATGCAAAGTTGCTGTCCTGAAATGAACTACCTGCGGCTACTTGATTGTTGAATTCTAACTCAGCGTCAGCAAGTGTGTTATTACTTTTTAAAGCAGTTCGATTCACTGCAATGGCTGACGCATTTACAATTTTTGGGTTTAATGTATTTCCTGTTCCACCACGCTTTTCTAACAGTGACTCAAGAACTCTTGCGCCGTCAAATAAATGGTCTAAAAATGGTTGTATTGAACCGCCTGTATCGCTACGCAGACTGATTTGATTTTCTTTTTCTTGATATTCCAACAAAAACGTGTATAGAGCTGTTAATAGCGACCGTTCTTTTGGTCCTGAATACAAAAGATCAACAACAAACCTGTTGCGAAAGTCGTCAATGGAAATGGTTCCTCCACCATTTGTATTATATGTCTGTAGAGTTATATCAATTATGTTTCGTAACTCAAGATGGGTAGAAAGGCCTGTTGGGCCAGGTTCGGAGCTTAACAAAAAAAAATCAAGTGCTGGTCTTGTTGATGCTTTGCTTTGAACATCCGGAAATTTTAAGTCCTCACTTACGGCAGCATCCATGTAGAATATGGCCTTTGAAAGGTCACGATATTGATAAGTTGTCCATCCTATAAAATAGAATGGTGTTCCTTTGTGTATTTTCTGATATTTAACTGGGTCTATAGATTTCAGGATTTTAAGTAACAATTCATAGGCACGCTGTCTTTCAAATGGGTTGTGAACTATAGAAGTCGCATTACCAACTCCATACTTCGCAAAGAATATATCTGACTCATATGCGCTAGAAATTTTATCATAATCGTCAACAAGTTGCATACTTCCTGGGTATGCTTGTCTGTTTAATGTCCCTTGATTTACATCATTAAAAAGAGCCTCATATAAATTCAAAGATTGCTGTGTTGAAGATGAAATAGTAGTCATGTTATTTGAAAAGTGTTGATAAAAAGGCTTGCCTACAATGTTTTGCAGATTTTCGTTGGGCGGGCTTTTTGCACAATTGTTCATTCATAGAATTGAACTTTCTTTAACCACATTTGCGTCAAAGAAGTATGTCTCTCCGCCTATTGTAAATGTGCTGTAAGCGGTCGGTTTATTCTTCATCTGTCTGCTCATTACTTTCAATTAATACAACTGAAGGCGAAAAGTTTTCTTCATCTAAATAGTTATCAAAATTTTCGTTAAAGTCCCCGTGACTTAAGTCTGAATGTAAGTCTTGAAACATAGAACTTGTTTCTGTCATAAAGTAGCACAGCCCGTCAAATTTATTAGTTGATAGTCTTGGAAAACTTGTCAGTCCAGCGTTTCTCCGTTTTGATGCTTTTGCCTTGGTTACATCTAATAATTCCCAAATCATTTTTGTCCAATCGTCCTTTGTCGTTGCAGGATTTTGCTCAAAGGCTCTACCAGATTTAAATTTTAGAAAGTCGATGATTTCATTTGCCAGGTCACTGTTGATGCTAAGAGTCCTAGCGGGAGTTGCACAACCCATTGGAAAAGTCCCTGGCATTCCAGAAAGTCCATAAACTGGGTTATCGTCAATGAGTAAATATTGGGCACCGTCATTAATTGCTTTTGGAAGAATATCTCTTTTTACCCCATTTAGTCGCCCTGCTCTTTTGTAAGTAAATAATGGCCAGTCAGAATAAAGTCTCAATTGATGTTGATCGTTTGCAGCTATAACCGTTGTCATTTTTGTTGATATTTTTGCTTGCAGAAGAAGCGAGTTGAATTGTTTTGAACCGCTCTTATCTGTATAAACATAAACAAATAAAATATCCCCAATTTCGGGATCTTTACTTAGTCCGATGTCAGCCAAAGGTTTTTGATGACAGAACACCTGTCACGGAAAATTTGCTCTTTGAAAAAACAGCTTTCAGAATGTTAAACAAGTCAGCCGAAAAATTTATGGTCAACGAAGCAATAAAGTCCGGCTCTTGTGGTCTGTTACTAAGTGTTCTGCATTTTGTCACTGCGAATTGAACTGAACTAACAATTGCGTTGTGAATTAGTAGGCTTAGAATTGGTGCAACTTTATTTATGTCTCCTGCTCTCATTCAAATTTTTTTGTCTATATATCGTTTGGTGTCCGAAAAACTTGTCACAAAAGGTATCTTGCTTTACGCACGGGCAGGTCTCGTATCACAAAATTGTCAACCAGCACTGAACTTTAATAGAAGCATAAATCTAATAGTTTGAATGTCACCCCGGCTGACACTAAACCCAAATAGCTGTTGCCCTTCTTACTGTCTGTCCATTCTGTGCTCTATATTTTAAAATTCACAGGTATATTTAAGAAGTAGTTTCCATAATAATGTGTCAAATACTTGAGCTAAATTGTACGTGCAAAATAACAAAATAGTTATCGATAAAAGTATTGCTAAAAACCATAACCAAAGTCGGCTGTAGGCCTTTAACTTGTTGTCAATAAATGCCACATCAGCATTAAATTCTTTGTCGTAATTTAGTATTCTCTCTATGTCTTCAGCTTCCAAAAGGTCCATATATCTTTCTTTTAAATTAATATAACTATCAATAAACCGTTGTCTTTGTTCCCTTACTTCCCATTTGGCTACTCGATAGTATATAAAAGAACCTGAGATAAATGCAATTGAAAGTAATGTTGCATCTAATGAAAATAAGTTAACGAAATCCCCTTTACTCAGAACCTTAATTACAATGGCTGATATATAAAATGAAATTAAAGCTAATGCACTTTTTTGAAAACCAATTGCAAAAGTTTCAATAACTTTATTTGCTCTATTGTTGAAGTCAAGCAACTGGTCAGAAATTCTATTTCTGATTTCGATGTATTGTTTGATGTTCTGCTTCTCGTAAACTTTGTAGCTAGATTGAATAGATTGAAAGGGATTCCCTTTTAATTCTATTAAACCACTTTTTTCAAAGTGAAGTGAAATAATGTTTCTTGCTAGGCCAATTTTGTCATTAATATTTCCGCCACAATAAACCCAATTATAAATATTGTAATATTCTCTTGTGGAGTTTATTGGCAACGATTTTACATCAACTTTTCCTTTGATCGATTTATACCCATTGATTTTAAATTCAAGTTCATTTTCTTTTAGCGAAGTGATGTCAAACAAATAAACAACAGAAAGAACAACAGCAAAATGGTTAAAAAGCGAACACAACTCACTGTGTTTTGCATTTTCAGTTTGCATTTGAAAATCATCAGGCGTTAAGTTGTGATCTTCAATGTTGATGTAATTACTTGCCGAAAGAATGCTGTCAAGGCGCTTACGCCTTTCGTTAAATGTGTGAGCAGTTGTGTTAGCATCTAATTGTGTAAAGAAAATACTTGCTGTGTTGAATGCTTTGTCAAGATTCAACACAGTGAAGTTTATAAAAGTTGTGTTGGATAAAACACGATTGAAAATTGCAAATGCCTCAGCAACTGATAGTTTTTGAAGTGTTTCTGTGAAAGTTACTAAATCATAAATAGAAATGTTGTTTGCAACTTTACCTTTAGTGATTATGAGAGTTGCATTGATAAGCTCACCCACTTGATGTTTGTATTCATTTTCAAGTTCCGTTTTGAATTTTAAAAAGTCAAGTGAAATAGAATAAAGTGAAACTGGTTCAGCATCACCAAATGTGATTATAAAAGTTAGTTGGTCGTTTGGTTGTAAAAAATTGTATTCAGTTTGAATGCTTTCAATGTCAGGCGATGAAAAGTTTCTAACTGATAATTCACTAATAAATTCTTTGTCATTCTCTGAAACGCTGGTTAGTGAATAATCAGAAAAAAAACAGTGAAGAAATTTATCAACAAATTGCATTAGCTGTTTCCGTTTTGTCCGTTGCTAAAATATTGATAGCCTTGATCCGATTTAATTTTAACATACCTTGTTCCGTCTGCATCTTTCTCGGCTGTAATTATTGTTTCAATATTCGGAATATCTTCTTTTAGGTGTAAGTCAATTTGACTTGTCAATGGAATGGTATTCAAAAATTTAGCTCTAATTTTCGACTTTACAATAGTAAATTGAACATCAAATGGGGCCCTTGGCTTTGTAGGTAATTCTTTGATTTGGGATTTGATTTCTTCTACATCCAATTTATTATCAAATGGAGTATAGTTCCCAATTGCAGTATCCAAATAATTTTGCATATCGAAATTGTCGTTTGCTCTAAAATATCGAACTGTGCTATTTCTTAAGTGCATGTAGTCTTGTGGGTACTTCTTTTTTATTTTCGTGAATATTCCTTTGTCAATTGCGCCAAATGCATTTTCAGTATTATCCTCATCCGAATAGACTTTTGTTAATTCTAAAAATTCTTTCCACCAATATTGCGATAGATTTGGATTTGTGTCATAAACCAAAACATTAGTTACGGTATTGTCACTATTTAGGCTACAAACAAATGCTTTAAATACTCTCTTTTTTAATGGTAGTCTCCTAGAAATGGTAAAATTAATTTCATCTAAAAAATCGCTATGGTCTGCTTTGCAAATTACGAATTTGCTAATGTCGTTCTCTGTTACAAGGGCTTGAACTACAATACCCTTTTGAATTTCCACTCCGAGTTTAGCCATTTTTGCTTGTGCTTCTTGTTCCTTTTTAAGAAGTCTGTTAACAGTTGTTGTCGCTATTGAGGAAAATTCATGTCCATCAAAAATCTTAGAAATTTGTCCTCTTATTTCTGTGGTATCACTGTCAAAACGAAAATTTCTTCCACTACTTCCTGTTGTAATTAAGTTTACCAATCCTTTTAGATAGTTGTCAAAGTCAATTCCATAAACCGATTGTTCGATTGGTTCAACTGCCTGTTGATGTATATCAACTTTAAAAATTTTGATTGCTGTTATATCCATTACTTTTATTTTTATTGTCTGGTTACTAGTTGCATTGTTGGTCATAGGGTTTGCACTATCGGTTCGGAAATTGCCAAAGGTGGGTCGCTTCATCACAACTATAGATTTGAAAAACCAAAGTTAGTCCAAGCGCATAAGTGTAGCAGAAGCACAATACTCCCGATTTTGGCAATGTCTTATTACCTGCAGTTTTTCTATTTCATGTCGTCTGGTTCGCTTTCAGGTTGTGGATTTTGTTTTAACCACTCAACGAATATCTTGTCCGAGTTTTTTTGACAGTCTTTAAGGAAACTCTCAAAAAGCAAACAAAGCCTGTCACGTTGTGAATTAAGTCTATGTCCCCCGTCAACCAAGTGAAGTTGAGCTTTGAAGCGTTGTGAAAACTGAATACTATTCTTACAATCAATAACATTGTCTTCAAAACCATGAATAATTGTGGTCATCAAACCCTCTTTTGGAGTTGGATTTTGGTCTGGATAATAGTCCGGCTTAATATAAAAAGCAGGAGCAATTAGGAATTGTCCCAACAAATTTCTCTTTGGAAGAATTTTATCATCATCAACTTGAACGGGTTCTGTTTTGAAGAGGTCATCAACTTTTTGTGAAATTCTTGTTGAGATATAGGCCCCTCTACTTGAACTTAAAAATACTAAATCGCCAGGAACATTCACATTGTCCTTCACAACATTTAATAATACGTCCTCCATTTGTTCAACAGGCATTTCTTCAGGATACCTAATTGAAATCATATTTATACCCATCTTTAGGGCAACAGGCCTCAAGGCTTCAATTTTAAAGCCATACCATGGAGAACCTTTTCTTCCGTGTGAATAAATCACAGTAATTATTGGATTTTGCATATTGATTTGATTTTAATGTTCGTTAAGTTTTATTCCGAGTAAATATGTTTCTGTTCTGTCAGACTTGTAATTAACAATTACATCTTTGAGTTCCTTGCTTAATCCATTTAGTACATCTTCTGGCGGTCGAGTTTGCAAATTGAACTCTGCTAAATCAAGTTCAGCAGCAATGTTTTTCATTAATACCCTACACCAATATTGCATTGCTATTATTCTTAACGGTCTAATGTCATTTTTCATTTCCACTTTCTTCTCAATGCTTTTATCCTTTTCAAAATTAGATAGGTCAACAAAGAGGTTTTCTATTAAAATAAACCAGAAGCGAAATTTCTCATCGTTAAGGTAAGCATCATAAAATTCTCTAAAACTTTTAACGCGATAGCTTTCTTCTCCCTGTTTTTCAAGCATCATTTCGCCAATGGAATGCTGAATATGCTTGTGAAGTTTGCAAGCATCTTTTGGATTAACTAATGATTTTTCCTTCATGTAATCTTTGAATAGTTCTTCATATTGAAAAAGACGGCATACTTTTGTAATTTCAGGGTCAAATTGAAATATGCTAAATCGTTGCTTGGCACCAAAGGTCTTATATAACCGCCTTTTGATTTTGTACCCAAATCGTTTGATTTTGTATCTGTCATATGAGAACTTGGTAGTATCGACCCCCTTCTTAATTGCTTCTGATAACCCAAAAAAACTTGCAATTAGATAAATGCTACTGATTATAAAATACCCCTTTTTATTTGGGTCTTCCGCAAATCCCTTTCCGCCTTTAATACTATCTAAATGCTCTTTATGGAGCCAATCGGTTTCAAGATTTTTTATAACATTATGAAAACGTTCATCAAGTTCATACAAACACCGTAATAGGGGTATGTAAAATTTAAGTTTTTGATTTTCCTTCTCCTTTTTCTCGTTCTGTGTGTTGTCGAACTGTTTAATTTTCCATTGTGCAAAAAGACCAAGCATACCCGCAATAAATGCTGCCAACACTACTCCGAAGGCAGCAATTAATTTGATGATTGTGTCTTTATCTAAATGTTTCATAAGTTAGAATGTGTGCATTAAAATTAGAAATTGTCTTTTGCTGCCACCTCTACGTTCACTTTCTCTGTCAAAAATCATATATTCGTTATCCAATCTGAAGTTTGACAATAGGTGAAATTCACCTCCGACAACTTTTTGTATTTCTTCAACTGTCATTGCTCTTTTAAAGCCAAGTTTGTTCATAAGTGAAATCATCTTGTAACTGTGTTCCAAGTTTGTGCTGAGTATTGAATACTGTTTCGGAAAGTCAGTCAAAGATAGTTTTACAAGGTTCTCAGCAAGTCCAAGTCGTTTGTATTTGTCTGGATAAATTGCCGTTCCACCACGCCTGCAATTAAATTTTACATATGATACTCCTACTAATACATTGTCTACGTATGCTAAATAGATAATTGATTTACCATCTATCATTCGTTTTTTGTGATATTCAATTCCATAATAAGTTTGATATGCGTTAGACAGAATTTCAAAGAAAGATTTTTCACACTTTGAAAATTCTTTTTCAAAATTCGCATCTGCTGTATTAAGCCGTGTATATTCTATTTTCATGTCTTGTCCTAAGTTAAATGCCTAGTACTCATAAAGTTGCTCACAACGTATTGAGGTTTTGCGTTCGGGCGGGTTTCGAAGTACAAAGTTTCAATTTATTTCTAAAGTTCAATAAATGTACAAAGCTTCAAGTTGCTCTTCAACTCCCCTGAAACAAATCCCGGGTTAGCAGTAGTTAATCTTCATTCAAACTGTAATTTGGTATTTTGTAATTTGTCTTTAACCATGTATAATATTCATCTCTGAATTTTGGGCTAAGATGATTTAAAATTTGCTTTCCTGTATTTGACAGTCCATAAAAGGCCGGCAAATCAATTGTAAAATTTGTTTCATGTGTCGGTTTAAATCGAATTGCTTTGCCTAAATAATTCAAAGCAAAGTTCTTTTTGTCAGGATTATCCATACTTCTAGACATGCCATTGGGTAAAAAGAGACCTAAATTTTGTAATGTCTGCAAGCTAGCAAAGTCAATTCCTAGTGAATTCAATAATGGCTTGATGCTGTCTGGTAATGAAAATATTTCTTGTGGTATTTGTTCTGTGTTGATACACAAAGAACACATTTTTTCAAAAAGTTCTAACTCTTGCTTTCCTAACATTTTTAATGTCTGAAGAGTACTCATTGAATAAGTTCCTGGTTGGTTATATTCTCCTGCAATGATTTTTGCGACTAATTCTTGCATCTCTTCATTTGAAATTGTTTTGGCATGTTCAACAGTATTCCAAAAGAAGTCATTGTCCATTTTTATATCGTTGGGTTTATCTGGGTCAATGTATTTAGCACTTTTTGTAGCAGTATCAATCAAATTTGTTGTATGCCTTAGGTACTCTATATACTGCATACCAACAATTCCACTTTCTTTAGCTTTTTGATATTCATCATGAATTAGTTGCTTTCTAACCTCTCCTTCTGCTGCCCATTGGCTAATTCGAAATCCCGTTAGTTTGTCAATAACCGTAGTGAAAAGTGGTGTATTTGCAACTTTCGAAGCATTGTCAATAGCTGTTGTCAATGATGAAGGATCTGTCATATTTCTCTGATTGGATTTTTTTGTTTTAATTACCGCTAACATGCTTATTTGAATAAAAAAACCACCCCAATCCTGCCATTTTGATAAGCGTTGGGATGGTTTTAGCGTCCTTTACAAATATACATTTTCACCCCACAAAATGCCCAAACATCCATTTATACACGTTTATTGGCGCAACAAAATGGCACATATTTTTAGATCGAAATTCTACTAAATGCAATATTACCTCCCCAAATCACCCACTCCACAGCTTCGCCCCTTCAGTCACATGCGCGTGCGCTTAGCGGGGTTGGTAGCGGGTTTGCGCAAATGCGGTATTTGTGCTGGAAACCGATAAAATAAAGTTTTTGTAAAACCATCCCAGGGCGCGTAGCGCGTGCGGCTTCATGCCGTGGCTCTGCCGTAGCTTGTCTCGGGCGTTGCCTTTTCAGAGGGTTGGTTAGAAGCGTGCAGCGATACAGCTTCTGGAGGGGTTTGTTCAAATGAAGGTTTTTTTTTTGAGAAAAGCAAGAAAGAGCGTTAGAGAGTTAGAGCGTTAGAGCGTTAGCGGGAGGAGAGCGTTAGGAAGAATTTAAACACAAAGACGCAAGGGCGCTGCTCTTTGCACAAAGACACCCGTCCGTACCGGCACGGGCGGGCAAAGGGTTTTGTATTAACTCATTTTGAGTAGTGAGCACATCGCAGCAGTTAGACACTATGGCTCGTTTTACTCGCAGATCTTATTAAGTCCGAAGTTCGCAGCTCGCGACCAATTCAATTTTCAACACGGAGAGCGCTAAGGACCACGGAGGGCACGGGGAATTCCAAACACCCAAATCAACGACGGAGCTAGCCCGCGTCTAGCGGCTCGCGGCCATTCTCAGCGCCCTGC
>JAGXTF010000107.1 GCA_018333525.1 Bacteroidota bacterium
GTTACACCTTCGAATCAGAACTGCCTATTTCAGTTAGATTGATGACCTATCCCAACCCCCTCCGGCGTGAGTTCCTTTGAGTAGATTTTTGAAATTTTTATTGGGCGGTAAATAATGCCTACTGACAGAGAAAAAATAGAAAAAACAACAGATATGTCCGAAGAGGTTTTGACTGTTGGCGGATTAATTGGACACCTTCAACAATTTGACCAGGAAACTTTAATTTTAATGGACGATAGAACTCAAAATATTCATCTTGAGTTCTACAAAATCATTGAAACGTCTCAGCCATCATTATGTCAAGCAAACGCAGTGATTAAAACGGTTTATCTACAAGTTGAAGACTTAGAATAAGGAGAAAAATAATGGGAAATGTATCGTTGTCATTTAATAATTTTATGCTTTATATCAGGTTAATAAAAATAAATCCTGAAACAGATAGGGCATATCAGGTTCCCTGCGAAATTACGCCTCAATTTTGCATAAATCTGGAAGAATATTTAACGAGTTTTACCAGGACAGAAGAAAGAAATAACCAAGCCTATGAAAATGCAATTTGTGAGGTTTTAGGAGGTTTATACAAAGTCTATGGAACGCCGTTAGGATGGCTGATTCAAATGGAGCATTACGAAACCCCTTTTTTGAACCCTCCGCCATACGATAAACCGGAGCTAACGGAAACTAAACTTTCAAAGAATTTTGTTTTCGATCCAAGTCGTAACCAAACAGATATTGATGTCGAATTTATGTATCAATGGGCAATTACCGAACTTAACAAGGCAAACAGTTTTGTAAATTAAATTTTGGAAAAGGAGAAAAATAAATTGGGAATCGAAAAAAAGAAACTGGAAAATTTTGCCGTCGTTGAGTTGATGGGCAGAACTACCTTAGTCGGTCTGGTGACGGAATCCGATATTTCGGGCAGTCAGTTATTGAGATTGGATGTGATTGACGGGGAAGGGAAGCCGACTCACACCAAATACATCGGGGTCGGTTCGATCTACGCTCTGACGATCGTGGATGAAGCTGCAGCTCTGGCGGTCGCCGGGCGGAACAGTTCACGTCCGACCTGGGCTTGGGGATTACCGCAACCGGCTTCACGTCAGTTGGAACCCGGCGATGAGTCGGCAATTGAGGTTGACAATGATTTTGATGATGAAGAAGAGGAGGAATATCCATGGTAAAAACAAAACTTTTTTATCTAATCAGCATTAAGGAAAACAACCGGGTTTTGTATTTTACGGGTTTCGGGAAATTGAATCCCGGACAACCTCTTTTTTGTTCAAATATTTCCAAGGCATTTGTTTGTTTAACCGAAACTTACGCGGAAAGACTGAAAAGCGGGTTGAATAATTCCACCGCCGAAATAACGGCTTGCGCGGAGATTTAAGTTCCTTTGCCGGAGATGGGAACCGGCGCATCCGGTTGAAACAGCTTACAACCTGAAAGAAAGCGACTCTCATTTGATTGAGGTTTGTAATCTCAGAGCATATCCGGCGGCGATAAATTCAAAGCCGGATTCAATCAATGATTTTTGAAATTTTGATTTGAAAAGTTGAAGCCTTCTTTTTCCAGCAACATCGGGAAAAGTCGTAAAAATAAATCCACGCGACCCTAGTTATGTTTCAACTTTTCAATTGAGGATTTTGAAAATTTGGCGGTTCGGAACGCGCTGTACCTTGAAGCGCGGGAAGTTTGAGAGGTTTAGCAAACTTATTTTATTTCATCAACCAGTATTCCGACCGCCAAAACCGAATTTTATGGAAGAAAAGTTACCAATACAAATTACGTTTGCCAATCCATTTGATAAGTCACTTCCGACAATCACTTTAAAGGCGGTCGGACGTGGCCAATATCCATATGATTGCCAGGCTAAACGAAAACACCCAAACGCAATGATTTATATGGGCGAACATAGTTGGGAACACTCAGAAGATAAATATTTTGATAAACGATTAAAAGAATTTGATGTTTTTTGAAAAGTTTGGCGGTTTGGGCGTTACGCTTTGAACACGAAAGTAAAAGCATTTTTTTTTGATTGGGAAGTAAAACCCAAACCCTAAAAAAATAAATAGAAAATGTGAGTAATGTAAAAACTGACATTCACCAAACCGCCAATTTTGATTTGAAAAGTTGAAACCTTCCTTTCCCAGCAATACCGGGTGAGGTCGTAAAAAAACAAAAGGAAAATCTCCGTTTAGTTTTTTGAGAAAAAGCAAACTGTTTCAACTTTTCAACTTTTCAACTGAAGATTTTATGGACATCGGAAAGGTTTTGAGAGTTTTTAGCAAACTTCAAGGTTTTTTTTTAAGAAACGATGTCCACCCGGTTTCGGCGGCTGTTCTTTGGGTTTCGTGGAGAAAATAGCATTGGTATCTAGGGTTGCAGGTTGCCCGTCAATCTGTCCGCCGGATTCAAAAAAAAAGGAGAAAAATGAAAAAAGAAATTGAGTGGGAAATAGACTTAACGCCAAAAGAATTGGCAGAAATATTTTGGGAAATGGATGCAGATTTGCAGGCGGAAGTTTTTAATTATTTAGCTGGTTATGACAACTTTCAATGGCAAATGAATCAAGTGGCTTTATCGCCTAAATTGGCAGGCGGATATAAAGCAATGAAGGCCTTTTTCTTTGCGATTATGGAGAATGACGACAATGTCGATCGAAACGATTTGGGTGTAAGAGGTCTGTTAGAGATTTGTTAGAGAAAATGTTAGAGGAGAAAGCAAGTGAATTCTTGTTTGGGAACCCCAACGAATCCAATTGAGCAGCAAAACAAAGGAGAATGGCAAATGATAAATCTAATCAAACACGGTTATATTCACGAACAGAAAATCAAGGTCAATCACGGTAAAACTTCATACTGGAAACGCGAAAAATACTGCGTCAAACACGGTTGGATCGACCTTTTCCTGTTTGGCGGGGAGCTTCAGTGGCAAGCTGTTCATTCCAAATGCGACCGGCAGGAAATTACCCATAATCTCGACACAATAAAAGAGGCGGCGTGATGGATTGTGATTCTTGCGGCAAACCCTGCTCAGCTGATGACTATATCAACCACGATACATATTTATGCGATGACTGCGTTATGGGGATGTGGCGGTGGATAAACAAAAGAGGTGAAATGCTTGATCCGAAAGACTTAAAAATTTTGAAGGAACGAATTTTGGAATGCGAAAAAGAAATTATCAGATTGTCGCACCGTCCGAAATTTAATGAAAAAGAAATCCGCAATAAAAAGATGGTCTTGAGATCATTGAAGAAATTCTTAGCGGTTCACGAACAGGCGGTGAGTTATTCACATTCATAGTTGCCGCTATTGTCACGGCGAATTCGTTTGCCAAAAGGACGTTAATTGTTTCGGCAAGTAAAATATTTGCCGGGATTGTTCAAACGGGCATATTACCATTTTAATATTTGCCGGGATCGTCGCCATCGGATTGACGATGTTTTTAGTGAATCAGTTCGCATAATGAAAAAAGCCGGAGTAACCAGCTCCGACTTTTTTACAAAAATAAATGGAAAAAATCAAATGATAGGAGAAGTATAAATCAAATGAGTAGAGCAAAGCAAAAAGAATCTCCGACAAAGGTTCTACGCGAGCCGCTGAGGCTCAAAAAAGAGCGTTCGCGCCTGGTCTGGCTTGTTCTTCATGCTCCGATCGGAAATTTGAATTGAGGCCTTCAATAAGTTATGGCGTATGTTCCCGATGTTTGTTACACGGATGCAAAATTTGAACTCGTCAGCGAAAAAGGGCAGATCAAACACGCTGCGCTGACGCTCTACGGCTATTACTGTAAATGCCGGAACCGGAATTCCGGTTTTGCATTCCCGAAAGGTAAAACCATCGTCAACGATACGGGCATTCCGAAATCAAACGTTTCGATGCTCCGAGATTTTTTAGAAGAATGCGGCTGGATTGAAGTTTATCCGACAGGCGTGATCCGACCGTTGAAAGGATTTATTTCTGATAAGGAAATTTTGAAAATGAGGCTCAAAAGGCTTTTAACGAGTCTTCCTTTTGTTCTAATTATTAGAACTCTGGTTCTAAAGAATAGAACTTTTGTTCTAATTATTAGAACTCTCTTTAAAGGAAATCTTAACCAGCCTTTTAAACCAGCCCATTTAACCAGTTATAGCGCGGAACCGGCTGACGCCATTCCCGCCGAAAAACATTTTGAGATTGATTTTTCAAAAATTGGGGTGAGTCCGGAAAGAGCCGAAACTACGCCAAAAAAAATCAATCCCAAAAACGGCTTGAGTCCTGATTGTGCAGAAACTAAGCCCGACAATCGCCGGGAACATCCGGCAGTCAAAATGGTCAGGGAGATCAGCGGAAGATTTCCCCATAAAGACCAGTGGGATCAGCTGATCAAGGAGATCGGCAAAAATCCCGATATTGAGTTTTTCCGCAGCTGCTGGACGATCTGGCGGTCATTCGACGGCAAACCGACAAATTTGCAGGGCTGGGTTTTCATCCCCAATAAAACGGGAAAACTTCCCCAGGTCTTTAGCGAAAACCCTGTGCAGTTGACCGGCAAACCGCCCGAAAAAGATTGGCAGAACGCTGGCAGATACGAGGAACCGGGGGAAATTGACCGAAATGAAGCCTTGGAATTTTTACTCGAGCTTCAGGCTGAAGGTGAAGACCTTTCGCCTTATCAAAAATTTTACCCGGAGGAGGATTGGACATGGCTGATACAGGAATTGAACAAACAAACCGCAGCGAATTGATCACGGAAATTCGTCAGATCCAAAACGAATTGGTCTTTTTGAAGGTCAAAAGGGAATTGCTAGACCTCGGAAGAATGGATTTGTCGGAATTATCGGAATTGGTTGACGCTCTCAGGGATCAGCTCAGGCAGCGGAAAAAGTTTTTAGGAGTGAAATAATGCCTTGCACGCCGATAAAAATTGGAAATTCGACCGGTTTGCTTTGTTCACGCGGACAAAAACGAAAGGTTTGTTATTACTGCTCGCGGATACACGAATTTTTATGCGATTTTCCGGTCAAAAAACAAAAAAACGGTAAATGGAAAACCTGTGATAAACCCCTTTGTGAAATTCACACGAAAAAAGGAACTTCGGGAGAAACCGATTTTTGCCGGGAACACTATGGCAAGGCATTGGCGGCTTACAACCGCCGGGCATTACTACAAACATAAACTCGACAGGGTTTGAAGCTTTGACCTGATGTTTTGAAGATGGAGGTTTGATTTGGAAATAGTTTTGATCGTCATAATTTCACTGCTCGCTCTGGCACTGATCGGTTTTGCCCGTGCCAGAGCCTATCGGAATCAATTGAACGAACTGAGGATGGTTCATTTTGAGACCTGCAAACGCCTGGAAACGTCTCAATGCCGGTTTCGGTGCAAGCACTTATCGAATGAGATTTTGGAAGCTGAATTTTTGGAAGATAAATGAGGAGTTTTAAAAATGGAAACAGAAAATTTGGATTGGGAAAAAGCGAAAAAGCATTTTGATTTTATCAGACAGGTTTATTTGGATTTGGAAGGTTTTTCGGGTGTAAATACTTCATTTGCTTTAGACTTTGTTTTTAAACCATTAGCGGTTAGATACAACAATGGCGAACGAACTCAGGAACTTTTTGAAGAAATGATGAATGTTGAATAATTATGCCTTATATCTGCAAATGCAAAGCCGAAATAATCTGGATGACCGCTCTGCCGACACCCAGGAATCCGAATCCGCGTCCAAATCCGATCGAGGTCAAGCCGCACGAAAAAGGAAACCTGGTCATTGATCGAAATAAAGGTATTTATCGTTTTGCTACTAAAACGGAAATTGAATTTGCCCGGCGGGAAAATAAGAATCTTTATATCAGTCACTATTCCAACTGCCCGTTTAGTAAGGATTTCAGGAACAGGGAGAAGAAATAAGATGCGGGGAATTAAAAAGTTTAGTGATGAAATAATTTTGGAGGACGGCGGGTTAGATGCGGGGCTAACAATCCTTTCAGCCGTCACGCCCAGAGGAGTCGAACTGATGCTTGAAGAAATAGCCTTTGTCTGCGGATGCAATAAACAGGATATTTGGTACATCGAAAAGCGGGCAAAGAAAAAACTGAGAGACGAATTTCAAAAACGGGGATTAAAATTATGAATGGAGTAGTTATCATTCAGCAAGACGAATTGGAGCAAAAACTTGAGGAAGTTGCCGGCAGAGTTTTAGACCGTCTGGAATTTTCCCGCCCAAAGCCCCGGGAAGTAATGACGCTCGCGCAGCTCGCCGATTTCTGGCAGGTCAACAAGCAATCCATTCTCAATTGGATGAACCGCGAACCTGATGATAATCCCTTGCCGGTGGATTATGTCGGCTCCGATCCGCGATTCTTTTATTCGGAGATCCGCGAATGGTCCGGGCGCGAAAAGGAGCGAAAATTCGCCGCGAAAAAGCAAAAGATTGACATTGAGAATGATAATATTCAATAATCGTGAACTACAAAATTTCAAACCTTTTACTTCTGTATGGCTGTTTATAAACGCTACAAAGGCAACCGTGTCACCAGAAAAGACCCTAACTACAATAAAGGCACCTGGGTTGCTGAAGGCGCCATTGACGGCGTTCGTTATCACAAATCACTTAAAACCGCTAAAACAAAAGATGATGCCCAAACCGCTGAAGATCTTCTGATCGCCCAAATTCATCACGGGGAATTAGAATTTCTTAAAGATAAAACTCATTTTACCGATTACGTTGATAATGTTTACCTTCCCAATGCTTATCTTCATAATCCGAGCTATAAACAAAAAGTTACCGAAACAAATAACCTGAAAAAGTTTTTCCGCGACGGTTATTTAAAAACGATCACTCCCGCTAACATCGAATCATATAAGAAAAAAAGATTATCTGAAAAAGTTCATTGCCAGAGATGCGCTCACGAGCTGCATACCTTATCCGAATGTCAAAGTCCGACCGTTTCGCCTTCCACGGTTAACCGTGAGCTGACCACGCTTTCGGCAATTATGTCATTAGCTAAAACACACCGGAAAATTCAGGAAAATCCCTGTCAATCCGTCAAAAAACTACCCGAACCGGAACCCCGCGAACGGTATTTAACTCAAGTTGAAAAATTACGGCTTTTGGAAGTTTTACAGGATAAAAAACAATTACTGGCGATTGTTTTGATTGCGCTTTTTACCGGCTGGCGGCGCGGGCAGATTTTAAGTTTAAGAAAAACGAATTTGAATTATGAAAACCAGGCGGTCACGTTAATCAGATCGAAACAGCAAAAACAGAGAACAGTGCCGGTTGCGGTCCGGACCTGGCTGATCCTGACCTCCCTGGCAAAAGACAAAGAAGATTTTTTATTTACCCATCCGCGGACCGGCGCCAGGCTCAAGACCTTTTCAAAATCCTGGCATTCGGCGTTGGATGATGCGGGAATCAAAGAATTCCGATTTCACGACCTCCGCCATACTTTTGCCACCGAGCTGCTCTCAATCGGCGCCACCGAAAAAATGATCCAGACTTCGCTTGGACATTCAAACGTCAAAACGACCCAAATCTATTCTCACGTTCTCGATGATAATTTAAGAACCGTTTTGGAGGTTTTGACGAACAACGTCAAGCAGGATACGATCTTTGTCAGTTCGGAAAACAATTAACAATTAACCATTAAAAATTAACAATCAATAAGATGGTGTGAAAATGGTGGGATGGTGACATAAAAAGAGGGCGAATCAAGTCTAATTCCCACCATAAAAATTGATGTAGTTGGCTGTGATTAGAGGTAGTTAAGGATAGCTAGTTCGCTTGGGGTGCGAAAGGTCGTGAGTTCAAATCTCGCCATCCCGATACTCTAAACCGCAAAATAAAAAGACTTGCAATTCAATGTTGCAAGTCTTTTTAGATTTAGAAAATGAAATGGTGTGAAAATGGTGGGAGCTGATGGATTTTTTTTTTATTTTAGGTTTACTTTTGCAAGGTTCAAAATGATGAATAAAGGTTTTGCAGTGTTCGGAGGTGACTTTTACCCGGCACCCGCGAGAGCGTTTACCTTTATCTACTTACAAAACCCTCAAAACCCACTTTCACTCAATCGATAAAATTCAAGGTCATTTACACCTCATTTACACAATATTTGCACAATGGGGATTTAAAACTGAAAAATTCCAAATTACGCAAATTACGTAATTTGGAATTTTTGTGGTGTTTCAGCTGTTTTTATGCTTACCAAAAGGGAAGTCAGAACTACCTATTTTAAGTAGGAGTCAGAACTACCTATCAAAATGGAATGTCGTCATCCGACAAATCGGTTGAAAAGATCGGTTCATCTATTTCACAATAACCGTCATGCGCCAACCTGAAATCTTCAAACCAGTCAATTTCTTCTTCGATCAAATCTTCCAGCCATTCAAACCAGGCTTGATATTCGGCATCCTGACGAAAATATTCATCGGCATATTCCTCATCGGTTGCGATCAATTCATTGTGAATCCCGATTGCTCTTTCGCTGGCCCATCCCATATTTTTATCTCCTCGAATTATTAATTTCGTCTTTAGTTTTGAGTAATTTTTTTACCCATTTAATCGCTTTTTCGGGGTCAGTCCCGCGACGCGGACACCATCCGAAGTAATACATGACGTGGTTGACCTTCGGATTTTCAGAAAGAAGTTTTTCAAAATCTTCCATCGAATTTATTTCGATATTTTCCCAACCTAAAGTTTTAGCCGAACTGATATGAATCGTTTGATCGCGTTCCCAGCCGGTTTCCGTTTTGTGCATCGAGGATGCGTCTTTGACGTTTGCGTATAATTTCCATTCCATATTTTTATCCTCCCGATTTGTGAGGCGGTTTTACCCGCCTGAATTTTAGACCAATTCAACTCCCATTGATTCGACGACTCCAAAAAAATTATCTTCCAAAACCGCAGCTATATGTTTGCAAATTCTTTTCCGATAAAGGGCGTCAGCACACTCACAATCTGCATAAACCCGCCCGTCAACCGCTTCAAACTCTACCCGATATTCGCTTTTATTAGTGCGATTCGTCACGAAAAAAGAATCTTTATCCCAGCCGTCAGAAACTTGAAGGTCATTATCCATCCCGCGTTTTAAGGCACCTCTGAATTCGTCTTTGCGGTCATTTAGGCAAATTGCTAAATTTGGAACATTTTCGACTTGTGGTGCGATGACCTCGCACCGGTGGATTTTGATGGTGTAGTTATCAAGATTCGATTCTTTGATAGCTGAAGCCGAAACTTGGCCGTCGGGATAAAGATAGCGGTAAGCACGTTCTCCGTCGCGGGTGGTTACTTCAACCACTGGAAAGAAAACCACGCGGTCTTTATCGTCAACATTTTGGGCTAAGGTCACGAAACCGATTTCATCACCGATTTCTAATTTGGTTAGTTGTTTTGGTTGGTTGTTCATCATTTGTTTGTTTCTCCGAGTAGGTTATTTCCTACTCTTTAATAATAACGCACCTATGCGAATATGTCAAGACAAAATAGCGCACCTATGCAAATAATTTTTGACATTTTTTCGTAGGTAGGTTATAAAAGGAAGCTATGAAGTTTTTAACGGCAAAACAAGTGGCGGAAAAATACGGAGTTACGAAGCGGGTCGTCCAGGGATGGTGCGAGCGCGGGTTGTTACCGAACGCCAAAAAAGTCGATTCCGGGTTTGGTTTCGACGTTTGGCAGATTCCGGAAAGGGATTTGGAGAATTTCGTTAAACCCGAAGGTCGGGGCAAACCGCGTCTTGATAACCCATCGGCTGCAACCTTAGCAAAAAGGAGGTCACGAGAAAAATAAACTCATTGGAAATAAATAAATGAACAAACACTCAGAAATAACCTTTATTAAAATACCTCAGAACCAAATTAAAAAATTAAAAGATGATCCTAAATTCATTATAATAATAAGGCTTGGTAGATTCATAAACCAATTAATGTTTTGTGTAGAAGCATACTTAAATTTCACTGATGATTTTTCACCTAAAGGACTCAGACAAACTCAAAACGCCCTTTATTTCCTTAGCGGTGTCTTGTATGAGGCTTTTCGAATTATCCCCGAAATTGGACGAATATTTCCAATTTCTTTCAAAAAAAAAGAACCATTTGTTCGATTTTTTAAGGACCCCTATCATCAATATTTAAAAGATCATGTGTTGAATAAATGGCGAAATGGGATTTCATTTCACGTCGATTCAGATCCAATTTCTAAAACTTTACAAACACTCAACTTACCAAAATATACGTTTGTAAGTTCAACCAGCGACCAATGGGGAGATCTACATTATGCCTTGGCTGATGATATTGCGCTGAACTTCATAATCGGGGACCGACATGCATCGTCTGAAGATGAAATTGAATACTATAGAACCTGTTTGCAATTAAAACCATAATCGTTTTTACTTTGATAATGGCATATACAACAGATTTAACCTTAGCACAATTTGAGGTTTTAGCAGAATTGTTACCCCAGAGTAAAACGAAAAAAGGCTTTATTACCAAGCATTTGATGGTCAATGCTATTCTTTACCAACTGAAAAACGGTTGTCAATGGCGTGATTTACCAGACAGCTTTCCAAACTGGCAAACGGTCTATTCCCAATTTCGGCGATGGCGACTTGATGGAACTTGGGAAGAAGTTTTGACAACTTTAGCGAAAATAGAGCGCAAAAAGCAAAAAAAAGCGAGTATCCAAGTTTATTCTTAGGAGATTCGATGTGTGCCAAAAACACGGATACGGCAAACATTGAAACTAAAGGATATTGTCACTACAAATGCACGAATGGAATCAAAAGACACTTGTTGGTGGATGTGTTGGGGAATCCGTATTTTGTTAAATGCACGGCGGCAAATATAAGTGATGATGATGGAATGCTCGAAATAATCAGAGCTAACAAAGAGTATTTTCTTGACTTGCCCGAAGGACACATTATCACGATTTTGTTGGATAATGGTTATCATAAAGAGTTCTTGGAAAACGAGATAGAGAAAATAGAAAAGCGATTAAGAGATAAAATAAAGATTGAAATATCAGCCAAAATCACGCCGGAGCAAAAGGCAACATCAAAACAAGAAAATCCAGCAAAACAAGGATTTGTGGTAATTTTCAAGCGGTGGATAGTCGAACGAACAAATGCGTGGATCAATCAATGTCGAGTATTGTGGAAGAATTGTGAAGGTCTTTTAGTAACGAGCGAAACTAAGATTAGAATTTGTGCAATCCGCTTGATATTACGGAGAATTACTTAATGAACAAATTGCAAACAGGTTCTATATCAAAACTCAAAAGAAAATAATTGAAGTAGCCTATAAGTTTATAGGGATATCAGATGATTTGGTATCTGAATATATTGAACGAAAGCATTGGAAAGTTGAACAAGAGGAAATCACTTAATTTGTTGGTTTCACAATTTGGAAAACTTTGCTATCGTCATCATTTATCGGTGTTTTGCAAGTAACTTGGGTAATCCTTGGTTAGGAACGATTCAACACCGCTCGAACCCACTATAGCAACTGACCGTAAAAATTTATAATATTCGTAAGAAACGGGATAATTTTGTTTTCCCAACAAAAAAAGGTCCGGCGAAAGTGTGTCTGGGCGATTTTGATTAAACCAAATCCAATCAACTTTTTTTGCGTTTACTAAATCATTTGGTAGTTTACCATCGGAAAGATTGCTTTTACCGATGTCCACATCGCTTACCCAAAGATTAGCGGTTGTAAAAATTACGGGGATAAATCTATAAATAAGTTGCTGATTTGTATTCGTCCATCTTAATTTCTCAAAACAATAATTGATGAATCCACTGGTATTCCTTAGCGCCTGAGTAATTGCAGCGTTAATCGGCGACTTATCACTACTTCCAATTCCGTCACCTTTTTGATCCGTTTTAACTTCGAAACCTAAGTTGTAAGGATGAACATCCATTACGGTTCGGGAAGTTGTCAATCCGGTGGCAGTTGTTCCTTCGATTTTGTCCAATTGGATAAATTGGTCATTTTTCCAAAAATAAGGGGTTTTAACAAAACACCAGTTTCCTTTCGCGGGATCAACCCTTTTACATTCAGCAATTAAAAATGTATTCCGGTCGACGGAACCCAAAACAAAGTCGATGTGAGAATTTTGTCCTTTGTTTTGAACCGGAAACTCCGTCAAGAAATTCCCCCAAGGGGTTTGTGCGTTTCCTAATTCCTCCAGTTTTTTCATTACTGCATAATGAAAACTATGCCCATGGAAATCCAGCGATTTTTTGAGTAGTTGAGAGACCTCCTGTTCAGATTGGCTCATTTTATTTTTCCCTTAAAGTCTTCTTGTTAATTATTGTGTGACATTATTCCACAATAGAAATTTTTCTGCTAATATCATCACACCCCTCAATCAATAAAATTCAACAAATTTATTGATAATTCCGTTCGCTCAGAGTGGAATTCTTTCTCCTTTTTAATGGAAAATACAATACCCCTGGTTAATTTTCGCTGTAAAAATTTACTTCCTTCAGGGAAAAAATGCTTAACTATTGTTGCCCAAACCAATGGTATAGATCTTTTTTTTGGCAAAGAATTAGTTAAGGGCAAGCCTTTTTATATGGGCTTTCCCTGCAAGGGCTGTGGTCAGCTCGTAAAATGGAAAAAGTGCAAACCTAAATAAAGATTGCAGTTTTAAAATAAAAAGTTTATTTTTGGAGTGAAAACAATGTTGTGATGCCGCCGAGTCGGTGTCGAAAAACAAGATCAACAACGCCTTGTGAATTCTGAGATCAGGATCACGAGGCGTTTTCTTTTTTGGTGAAAATTATGAGTTGGTATGTGGCAAAAAGTTTGGAAGTTCTGCGGAAACAGTTAAATGAAATGTTTCCGGATCGGTCAAAAGTTTCGGATGGCGGTATAGGAGACGTTGCGCATCAGAAGGCGGGAACCAGCGACCATTTACCCCACGTCAAGGATAAAAATAATGTCGGAGTCGTGACCGCCCGCGATTTTACCTTTGACAATAACCCGGCCGATGGCGTCGGGATAGATTGCCACTGGTTAGCCAAAGTTTTGGTTAAAGATAAAGACCCCCGGATCAAATATATTATATGGAACGGTCAGATTATCTCCAGCAAACAACAACCCTGGATTTGGCGCAAATATAGCGGAAAAAATCCGCATAAACATCATTTACACATTTCGGTGGTAGCCGACGAGTCGCTTTTCAATAGTGAGAAAGAATGGAATCTAGGCGCAACACCAACCGTAACCGGAAAGCCAGTCACACCGCCGACAGTCGCTACAAATAGCGTTATCGGGAGAGGTGCGAAAGGTGAACAGGTCAAATTGATCCAAACAAAGTTAGTTGAAAAAGGATTTATGAAACATCACCAGATTGATTCTGATTTTGGAATCTTGACGGAATCGGCAGTCCAACGGTTTCAGAAGTCACGGAATTTAATTGCTGACGGAATGGTTGGAGATCGCACCAAAAAAGCTTTAGGGATATGAACCACGACTCACCATTTTTATACTTCCTTCGGAATTTCCCGGCATGGATACCTTTGCTTTTTCTAACGCTGACATTTGTCGGGTTTTATTTTTATACCAACGACAGCGCTTACAAAGAATGGACAGGTTTAATTTTATCCGCGTTATTCACCGCCTTGGGTATGCAGCGTCAGCAAACCGCCAGCCAATCGGCCAACACGGAATCGGGCGATGTGATCGTTTCAGCGCCGTCCGAAAGTACGAATTTACAAAACATTCAACCCGGCGAGATTGAAAACGCCGTCGAAAATTTAGAGGAGAAAAAATGAATTTTTTTAGTTTAGATACTTTGCTGCAATTTATTTTACCGATGATCGGTAATTTCCTGGTCAAACCTGCTTCAGCCGCCAAATACGCCAAATGGCTGATCAGGATCCGCAATTACCTGAATCTTTTATTTCCGCCCGATGTTTACCCGGCTAATTGGGAAGGGACCAATATCAATCCGGCTAAACCTGAAAAATATGCAGTCCCGGTTGATGCCGTCAAATCTGCGGCCAGCAGTTTCGGTTTCAAAATACCCTTTTTCAATTAAAACCGAAATCGGAAGTATACGTTTTTGGGTAAAACTCAAAAAGGAAAATATGAGATTTGAAATTTTCAAGAGTAGAAAAGCTAATTGGTATTTTCGTTTTGTCGCGGCTAACGGAGAGATTTTTTTTTCTTCGGAAGGCTACAAAAATCGAGGCGATATGCTCCGGGCCATCGACCTGATTAAAAACAATGCGGGGGACGCGCCGGTGGTTGAAGTTCCGGCCGAAGAAGCGGAAGAAAACGATGAAGCTCCGAATTTATAATTTAACAATTTTAGTCTTTGCGTTCATCGTCGGAATTCTCTCGACGATCGCAGATCCCGCAGCCAACCCGCCAAACGATATTATCCTTTCGGATAATGTGTCAAACAATTCTGCTACATACCCGCTTCCGGTAACTGTCCGGGAGTTTAGTGTTTATTCCAATAATCAAATAAAAAGGAAATCAGACGGGCTTAAAAAGTCGTTTTTACCCAAACAAACCCGTTCGGAACCGGTCATCGTCAGACTCGAATAAATTTCTAAAGAGCCTGAAATTTCATTTTTTTTGTTTAAAGAGCCGGGGTCTTCAAGGGGGCTCCGGCAAAACATTAATTTAAATTAAAACATTCTCCCAAAAAGAGTGATCCATTATGGAATTAGTCACAATTATTGATACCAGTCTTAAACTTTTACTCGGATTGTTTATTTTTTTATGTTCATTTGAAATAAACCTTCTGGCAGATCGCCTCAAGCTGCAATCAACCAGGCTTTTATACCGATTACGCAACGCGCTAGGGGTTTACTGCGTAATTATTATCGGAACAGTTTTTTTAGGGTTAATATTAAAACTTACGTTTAATCTGTCTTTGTTCGCGGCAATCTTTTTTTGGTGCGGTTCGTGGCTCTTAGTGTTTCGTCGAACCCGCAAAAGAGTTGAACAATTGAATTTATCCGGGCCGGAATTTCCAGGCATGGAAAAGTCATTACCTGAGCGGATTGATGGTTTATGGCGAAGTATCTTAGTCACTCAGGAAAAATTGAAAAACTTAAACAGTCTGAGGTAAAAAATGCTCCCAGGATTTTTATTTCAAGTTGAAAATTTATTCAGTCAGGACACTTATTTGAAAATTTTGATGAGTGCCGGATTTTTGTTTTTCGGCGCGTTTTTGAAATGGCTTTTTGACCGGAAAACCAGGCAAAAAACCGCGGTTGAAATCGAAAAGACTCAAGCGGATATTCATCGTTCTGAAACGACCCTTTTAATCGAAGTTCAGAACGAAATGGCGCTTTGGGTAAAAAACTGCCAGTTGATTGCCAGGGAAGCTCTGCAATTAGACGAAGCGAATCACCAATACCGGAGAACCTTGAAAGATGTGCGGGAAATACTGTCCCACTCGGAAGGCAATCATAATTCTATCAATGAAATGTCCGCCGTTATCGAACGTGCATTAGAGAATGATTGCCATGATCATCGGGCAGATTTTCTGGAGTTGATAAAAGCGCAAAAAACATCAGAAAAATTCCTCAAAATGGCCATTGCCGAGATAGCCAAGCATAATTTAACAGGGGGAGATCAAAAATCGGGGATTGTTTGAAATAGTTACGGACGCTTGGGAAGGGATTTTGTGCACAATGCAAATTTGAACCTTCAGCGAAACAAGCGTCCTCCATTGAAAGGCGGATATAAACAAGCTTTGCGGAAATTGTCGGGGATAAAATTATGGCTAAAGTTCACAAGGTTAAAGATGATTATTGGGTTTTTGATTGTCCGGGCTGCGGTTCGCTTCATTCGATCCAGACGCCTCCCTGGACATTTAACGGTGATTTGGAAAACCCAACCGTTTCGCCATCAATTTTGGTCTTTGGTTCTAAATCTCATCCCCGATGTCATTCTTTTGTCAAAGACGGAATGATTCAGTTTTTAGATGATTGCAGTCATGAATTAAAAGGGCAAACAGTCGAAATACCCGATTGGACTTCAATGAAAGAAGTTTTGAATAGATAAAGGAAATATTTATGCCAAGAAAACATTTAGATTTGGGAAACGGGGTTTTTATCGGTTGGACCCAAGCTGAAGGCAAACGGATCGGCGGGATCATTACCCATCCCAACCCAAAGAATGAATCCGGTGAATGCTGGGCTTCTTTTTGGTTTGATCGTTCGATGTTTAAGGATGATGACAAACGTCCGGTTTGGGAATTCAACGGTGACTTTGAAAAGCCGACTTTATCCCCGTCTTTTCAATGCACTGATTGCGGTTTTCACGGTTATGTCCGGGATGGAAAATGGGACCCGGCTTAAAATGCCTAATTAGGCTCCTCATTTGAGGGAGAAAAACCGGCACTGTAAAGATGAGTGAAGAAAAACAGAAAACAATTCTCAAAGGAAAACAAAAGCTCTTTGCTGATTTTTATGTCGGGGATGCACTTTTTAATGGCACCAAGGCAGCTCGTTTAGCTCAATATGAGGGCGATAATAATACGCTCGCCGTCACAGCTTCAAGATTGCTAAGAAATGCTAAGGTTTCGCAGTATATCGAAGACAAGCTGGCAGTTTACGCGATGGGTGTAAATGAAACAATAGCGAGACTTGCAGAGATTGCCAGAGGTGATGTAGATGATGTTCTTGATGAAGAAGGGAAATTCAGCCTGAAGGTGGCCCGAGAGAACAATAAAACTCATTTGCTTAAAAAAATCAAAACCAAGAGAACCATCAAACAAAGTAAAACCGAGCCCAACGAAGAAATCAATAATTTACTCTCCGATGATGAAATTGAACCCCTTACTAAACAAACCGAAATTATTTATGAAGAGGTCGAATTTGAGATGTATTCGGCACACGAAGCACAAAGAGATATTGGAAAAATTCACAAATTGTTCACCGAAAAGATTGAGTCTGACGTGAATTTAACTTCAAGCGTCGTCCGGGTTCCACCTAAACAATCCCCTGAAGAATGGTCCGAACAGTATCAACCCCAATCAGAGAAATAGTTGCTTTTGAGACCCAGGCCGGGACTCCCCAGGAAGCGATGATCGCCTGTCCTTTTGAAGATCTGCTGTTCGGCGGGGCGAGGGGCGGCGGCAAGACTTACGGAATGTTAGGTGATTGGCTTTCCCACCAGGACCTTTACGGCGCGAACGCTAAAGGGGTTTTCTTTCGGAAAACCTACGATGAGCTTGAGCAAGTCCAGGAATTCGCACAAAAGATCTTTCCTCTGGTTGGAGCGGTTTACCGAACCCAAAAAAGAACATGGTTTTTCCCGAACGGCGCCATGCTCAAAATGCGGATTCTCGAACGTGACGAAGACGCGACCAAATATCAAGGACATGAATACACCTGGATTTGTTTTGAGGAGCTGACGAACTGGCCAAGCCCGAAACCGGTTGACAAACTCCGCGCCTGTTTGCGTTCGGGAGCCGGTGTTCCTTGTTTTTTCAGGGCGACGGCCAATCCGGGCGGGGTGGGTCACAACTGGGTCAAGGCTCGTTATGTCGATCCTTCTCCTCCGATGCGACCTTTTTTTGATCCGGAACAAAATGTGACGCGCATTTATATCCCGGCAACCTTGGATGACAACCCTTTATTGACCAAAAATGATCCCAATTATTGGAAAAGAGTCGAAGCCTCAGTTGGTGGGGATAAAGAATTATTGCGGGCATGGCGTTACGGAGATTGGGATATTGTCGCGGGCGGAATGCTTGACGATCTTTTCCGGCGGGAAATTCATATTATTGTTCCTTTCCAGATTCCATATTCCTGGTATGTGGACCGGACATTTGATTGGGGCAGCTCCGCACCATTTTCGGTCAACTGGTGGGCGGAAAGCGACGGAACTATCGCACCGAACGGAATTACTTATCCCCGCGGGACTATGTTCGCCATTCAGGAATGGTATGGCTGGAACGGGAAACCCAACGAAGGCTGTAAGCTTTTAGCTCACGAAATCGCTGACGGGATCGTTGAGCGCGAACATCAGGGAATTCTCCTAAATTTAACTATAAATGACGGGGCCGCCGACACTCAGATTTGGGATTCTGATCCAATAATATCTATCTCCATCGCCGACGAAATGCTCGAGCGCGGAGTTGGTTGGATCAAAGCCGATAAAAAACCGGGAAGCAGAAAACAGGGTTGGCAAAGATTACGCAGATTCTTAAAAGCCGCTCATAAATTTCCGATGGAGGAGCCTGGCCTTTTTATTTTTAACAACTGCACTCACTGGATCAGGACCGTTCCGGTTTTGCCCAGATCGGATAAAGACCGTGATGATGTTGATTTCAAGTCAGAGGATCATAGTGGTGATTCGACCAGGTACCGTTTGAGTTACGCGATCCCTCCGGCGGGGAGTTATGAAACCGGGGTTCCGGGGTAAAGTATGAATCTTATTGACAAGCAGGGTTATATAAATTATTTTTAGAGTGAAAACAATGTTGTGATGCCGCGGAGTCGGTGTCGAAAAGCAAGATCAACAACGCCTTGTGAATTCTGAGATCAGGATCACGAGGCGTTTTCCATTTTATCCGCGAAAATGCCAAGAGCAACAACCGCTAAAAAACAATCGGATGAGGAACTCCAGGGCGAATATGTCGTCGGCGGAAATTCCTGGTTGTCCGCCGATACCCTTTATCTCGATCAATTTAATCCTTACAACCCGCTTTTAACTCCTGAAGCCCGGCAAAGGCTCCGCCGTGATTCCGAGGTCAAATCATCGCTTTCGATGCTGGCCGATTCCATTTTCAGCGAAAGCGTGACGGTCGTTCCCTCGGTCACTAATGAAGATGATCCGGAATTCGAAGGAGCCGGAGAAATTGCCGCTTTTATCGATAACGCCACCTCCGATCCGCAGCGCCCACTGGAGACGGTTTTGCGCGAAATGTTCAAGGAAGCTTTTATAGACGGTGTGAAAGTGGCTGAGATCGTTCTTCGTCCGGATGAAGACCAGCTTGTACTCGACCGGATCAATCCGAAGCCGAATTCATCCGTTGCTTTTTTCTGCGATAAATTTTTAAACGTTTTGGGAATCGTTCCGGTCAATCAGCTTTTTCAGCCAAGCGAGGGGATAGTCACGGTTGACGGGAAAAAGGTCATCCGCCGGGATCATTTTATTGTTCTTAATTTTGAGCTTTGCGACAACGATCCCCGCGGCATCGAGGAGATCGATGCCGCTTTTGAAGACTGGTGTGACAAACAGGACACCCGCAAACAATGGAAGGAATGGCGCCGCACTTCGGCGATCCCGAAAAAAGTCGGAATAACCGGTCCTGCCAAAGGTGAAATGCCGGTCAAGGATTCCAGTGGAAACACGGTGCTGGAAAACGGCCGGCCGAAAACTATTACCCCGGAAAAAGCCTTAATGAACGCCCTCGAAGGTTTTGCCAACAATTCGGTAGTTACCGCTCCGAACGGGACGACCATCCAGCAGCTCGAGGTCCAGGGGACCGGTCAGCAATTTACCACTGCCCTTAAATATCAAAACTCCCAGATCCGCAAAGTTATTGTCGGCGATGCCCTGACCACCGGTGAAGCGGATAAAGATGCCCGGGCGGCTCGCGAATCTGCCAAGGACGTTTCCGATATCCGCAAACAGAATTTTCGCCGGGCAATTTCCTCAACCGTCAAAAAAGACCTTTTCCGCCTTTTGACGATCGTTAATTTCGGCGAAGAAAAAGCTCATTTAACTCCGGATTGTTTTCTCGGCGATACCGAAGCCAACGATTGGGCGACTGATGTCCAGGCGGCAGCTTCAGCCGGTTACACCTTTGCCGAGGAACATTTCCGCCAGCTCGATGCCCAGTTCGGCGTGGACCCTCGCGAAAAAGCGGAAAAGTCAGCTGACAAAAAACCGGAAAATCGGCCGGCTGAAGCTGGGGAGGAAGACGAACAGTTATGAGCAAAGTTTTAGATTTTTTATCATCTTCGGTCTGGGCGATGCGCCAGCACGAATTCGACGTGATGATGATGGTCGCTTTTCGCCAACTCGACACGCTCGAAGAAATTGCGGCTGAGGCTGAAAGCAAACCCCTTCCGGAAGCGATGACGACCAAACGCGGCGAAAGGCTGATGAATACCCGTTATGTGGAGATCCGCGACGGGGTGGCCATTATTGACGTTTATGGTCGGATCGCTAAAAGAATGGGATTTTTTGCGGAGATCTGTTCGGGCGGGACCTCGACCGAAACTTTGCTCAAAGATTTTCAAACCACGCTCGACAATCCGAATGTTTCATCAATCGTTTTCAATATCGATTCGCCCGGCGGGGAAGCCTTCGGCATCAACGAACTTTCGCAGCATATTTACAATGCCCGGGGCAAAAAACCCATGTCGGCTTATGTTTCCGGTTTGGGTTGTTCGGGTGCGTATTGGATCGCTTCGGCCTGCGATGAAGTGGTTTGTGATAAATCGGCATTTTTAGGCTCCATCGGGGTCGTCTCAATGTGGATCGATGACACCGAAGCTTATAAAAAACTTGGTTTTAATAAAAAAGTGGTCACCTCCAGCAATGCCCCGAAAAAACGGCTGGACCTCAATACCGAGGAAGGATTGAAGGAATTCCAGGCTGAACTTGACGCGATGGAAGATGTCTTTATTTCAGCGGTTCGCCGGAATCGCGGGAAGAAAACTAACCGCGATGTGATTGCTGATTTTAACCAGGGCGGAATTTTATGCGGCAGTGATGCTGTCAAGGCGGGAATGGCTGACCGGGTGGGCAGTCTCGAAACCGTCATCAAGGAACTTGCCCGCAAAGGCAAAAATAAAGCGTCGTTCGGCGCGGAAAACGAAGGAGAAATAGAAATGAGTTGGAAAGACACATTTAAAGAAATGAGCGCGAAACTCGGTTTCCGCGTTGAAGAAAAACCGGAAACTGAAACTGAAGCTGAAGAAAAGAAAACTAAGGTTGAAAAGCCGGCTGACGAATCATCGAATGCCAGTTCTTCTGGTTCGGGTGATCACCAGGCTCAATCGACTGCCAAAAGTGCAGCGGAGATCGAACTGGAAAAAATGAAAGCCGATCGCGAGCAGGAAAAACGCGAGCAGCTTCAGAAAGATGCTGAAAAATTCGTTTCCGCGGAAATTACGGCCGGCCGGCTTTATCCGGCGGAAAAGGATGGCTTTTTATCCACTTACTTGCAGGCCGCTAAAGATGATGAAGCATCGCCCCTGGAGTCGGGTTCGCGGGTCGCCAATCTGAAGGCCACCCAGGAAGCACGTCCGAAACATGGACTGACCGAAGAGATTTTAGAGCCTTCAACCGGCTTTAAAGTGTTGATCGGAGAGCAATCGGTCGATGCCAAATTGGCTGAAGAGATCGAAGCTCAGACCGATTCGTATGTGGCAACGGTAAATCCTAAGCCTAAAAAACTCGAAGTCGTTAAATAACTCGAAGTCGTTAAATAACGGCAATTTAATAAAAAGGAGAAGAATAAATGGGTACTTATGGAAGAAAAGTTTTGAATAAAACCGGACGTGACGTTGCCGCTCTTGCCAGCCTGGTCAATGCGGCCTTCAAGGTCGGCGGAATTACGCTCGACTGGTCACTTTTTGCAGCCGCCGGCGCGGACTCGTTGCTGACGGATCAGACCCCGATCAAAACCGGTGAAAAATATGCTCGGTACGGGCAGATCATTTGCGAGGTCACTAAATCCGAGGTCCAGACGGTCGATCTTTCCGGAGACGACGATCCGACCGGCGGAACTTTCCCGCTGACCATCCTCGGTCACACGATCGAAGATATTCCCTGGAATGTGACAGCCGCGGCTTTGCAGGCTTTGATCAATGCGCTTGATCATCCTTATGCCCCGTATGTGACGGTTTCCAAAACGGGTTTCGTTTACACGATTACTTTCCCGCCGGATGCCGAGAACGTGGATGCGGTCACTTCATCCGCGGCGGATCTGACCGGGGGTGGCGGCGATACTTTTGCCGTAACTATTTTGACTACGACAGCCGGGGTTGAGACTGGCGGCGAATACGGTCCTTATGATCCGGATGCGACCGATGGGCGGCAAACCTTATCGAGAGGCAAATGTTTCATCATCAACAAAACCGTTAAACAACACGGGTATGGTGAAAACATCAACAATGTCGTCACTGATCACCCGCAGGTCTTCGATGGCGGAACCGTTTGGAAAAAACGGATCATTATGACAACCGGCACTCATACACTGGCTGCGGGGCCGACTGTCACCGAATTTGAAGCAGCCTTTCCGCGTATTGATTACGCCGACTAAAAATTAATGGTTAATGGTAAATGGTTAATTGAAGAAAACTCTTAATTCCAAACATTAACTTATTAACAATTAACAATTAACAATTAAGGAGAATAAAAAATGGATCCAATTACACTTTTAGGTGCGGTGCGTGTCAATAAACTGATGTCTTCTTTGCAGGACAAACGTGGAACTCCGCAAAGTCTTTTATTTACGAACCGGACTCCGATGGTCCCGGCGGCCGAAGGCGAGATCATGGCCCGCTTCATGGGGCAAATTCTGATCGCCGACCTGATCGCCGACGGCCAACGCGCCGGCGTCTATTCGGCCGGAAAACTCTTTCTGGAAACGACCAATCCGCCGAATCTGAAGATCGGGACGGCTTTAAACCAGACTGAGCTTAATCAGCTTCAAACGAAAATGGCTGGCATTCAGGTCATGGATGATCTTTTCCCTTATACGGAATCGAGGATCATCGACAATCTGCGCCAAGGGGTTTTCCAGCGGATCGAAACTTTGAATATCGCCGCCCGGATCGGAGGTTTTTCCTACGATAAACTGGGCATCAAGATGGAAGGCGTCACCTTCGGGATGCCTTCGGATCTGAAGATCACGCCGGTCAATGAATGGACGGACGCTTCCAATGCCACTCCCGTGGCTGATGTATTGATGGCGAAACGTTTGGGCCAGGTCAAATACGGCATCGTTTTTGACCGGATGGTCTTAACCTTGGCCGCGTTCAATGCCGCCATCGCGACGACCGAATTCCAGAACAAAGCCCGGACCTATCTGGCGCCGAACGTTTCCTTTACCAATCTCAATGCCGCGGACACCGATTATCAAAAGAATTTGGCAAAAAATGTTTTCGGCTTGAAGGAAATCGAGATCTATGATGCCCGGTACTGGACGGAAACCCGGGAAGGCGCTTTGGAAAGCGGTCCGTTCCTTCCGCTCAATAAGGTCATTCTGGAATCGACCCAGAGCGATAACAACGCCAGCGTCATCGATTTTGCCAACGGCGTCGTCACCGAAGCTCTGATCTCGAATATTCCGGGTTCGACCATCAAAGGCCAGCTCCCGATGAACGCCCGCGGTCCGGTCGGCTACACCACAGCTGTCGATGATCCGCCGAGCGTCACTTATTGGGGAGTCGGACGGGGATTCCCGCGTCGTCATTTGATGCAGGCGACCGCCTGTTTAACAGTTGCTCCCGATTATGGAACCGGTTCGATCGAAGAAACTATCGATTTCGACGAAATTCCGTTCGAATAATTCGATGAATTGAGGAATGGGGGATTTTTCTCCCGTTCCATAAAAAATTTTATTAAAGGAGAAAAATCTTTATGGCTTTATCCAGAAAACAAATGGAAGAAACGATCAAAGGCGGCGGTTCGGTTTTATTGCCAAGCGGAAAATTAGCCACCCGGTTGAAGCAATTGCCTTCCGCTGCCCAATTAGCCAAAACGCCCGAGGAAAAGGCCCAGGCAAACGCTGACCTGGAAGCCCGGATCGCTAAATTAGAGGCTGAAAAAGCTGAATTGGCTGCCGGTGGTGACGATACTTTGGAAGAGCTAATAAAACATTCCCGTGACCAGCTGGTCCAAAAGGCTGCTGAACTCGGAGTGGAATTCCACAAGGATGCTAAAAAAGCGGAGATCGCCGAGGCAATTTTAGGAGTGAAATAATTTATGGCTTGGCTGACGGCAGACGAATTCAAAGATTTGTATGTGACGGAATCCGCCACCGAGATCTCATCTGCCCAAATTACTCAATGTCTGGACGAAGGGATCGACGAGATCGCTTCGATGTGCGGCGAAGCTGTTTTGACCGAAATTGAAATAGCTGTCGGGACCGAGGCTCGCAAGGTTCGGCAATTCCGGCGAGCCCAGGGGAAACTCGGTTACCGGGCTTTGCTTCTGATCATGAGCGCTCGTTTCCGGAATGGCGGAATTCTCGAATCAGAAAGGGATATGAATTCATCGGCAACCGATAAATATGTCAGCTTTAAGAATATCGATTTACAGCGCGAAGCTCTGTATAAGGATGCTGCCAAAGCCCTCGAAAATTATCTGATCGTTGATGTCGCCGGCGATAATCTGAGCCCGAATATCGAGTATTCGCATCCCGTCCAGGTAGATTGCTGCGATGAATTTAATTGCTGATTCAAAGGAATTTCGGAAGGACCTGCACCGGTCGATCGAGCAGGTGACAGCTCAGCTCGTCAAAGATTTTGCGGACGAGGTTCCGGAGCAATTAAGAGCTTTGATCGACGATCCGCCGCCATCGAGGACGGGAAGTCCGCCGGCTAAGCGGTCCGGGACATTGCAGCGAACTTTAAGGGCTTATGTCGTGGGGCCGACGGCGGCCGAGATCGAGTTTGAAAATTACGTCGCGCATCTCGATCCGATTTTTGAAGGCGAACACGACAGACCGTTTATTGAACGGGGGATCGCCAAAACTTTGGAAGAGCTTGGTTAATGAATGGCAAATATCTCCAACATTTTATTTTCGTTTACTTCCGAACTGGTCGAAGCGGCGGCGGATGAAACCCCGCTCAAGAATGCCCAGATCCAGGCGGATATTTATGAGGAGATCAAGCCCGGCAAAATCATCAGGATCGATGATGTCAGGTCTTCAAGTCCGGTCATTATCGGGAGCGGCGAGATCCGGGAAGACAATGCCGTCATTCCCGTTCACTTTTTGAAAATGCCGGAGAGCCAGAAATTGTCGGACAGACTGGCGGCCAGGCAAACCGCTGAAGATATGGCGACGGAATGGCTTAAGGCTTTTTATAACAATCCAAAATTGGCGGATGAAGAAGGTACCCCGCGAGTCTGCAATGTCGGCAATGTCAACAAGTTTAACGATTGGATCAAACCCGGAACGGTCAAGATCCCGGTTTGTGTTTTAAGACTTTTAATAAACCCGAGGTAAAGGAAAAGAAAAATATGCGTCATCAATTAGTTGCGAAAGAAAATGTGGACGAGCGGATCGGAGATCATCATTTCCAGGTCGAAAAGGACCAAACCATTGAGCTTTCCGCCAAGGGAGCGGAAGTTGCCATGGCCACCGGCAAATTCGAATATTCCAGTGAGGTTCCGGAAACGCCGATCGAGAAAAAACGGTTTCAGGAAACTGAAAAGGGAGCCGCCCAGGAGCGCCAAAAATTGGTCAAGGAAAAACTCAAACCCTTATTGAAATTAAATAAGGATGAACTTTTGGCTGAAGCCGAAAAATTAAATCTCGAAAATGTTTCGGATTTAAATAAGGAACCTTTGGCCTTGGCCATTGCTGAAGCTCAAGTCGGAGGAAACAAATAATCTTTGGCAAATTGAAGGGCCAAAGCTTTGGAGGATAATTTTATGGCACAAACAAGTCAATCAGTCTTTGCCTGGGGCAAAGTTCAAACCAACTACACAACCGAAATGGCGATCGCTAACGACGGTTTCCGGCAGATCTGCAAAGAAGGTTATGAAAAGCCTGTTTTTTCATCTCCGAACGTCAATAACGCCGGTTATTCGACGGGATCAGCCTTTGCGACAAAAACCACCAAGGATCGTGATGACGTCACATTTAGCGGAACGGAACGAGCGACCTTTGAATTATTGGGTTTTCTTGGCGTGATGGCTTTCGGCATGGTGGCTGCTCCGACCGTCGTGGTCGCCGATGAGGTTTTTACACAATTATTTTCACTTCTTGATCCTTATGTTTCGGACCAGCTCCCCACCCGGCCTTTAGTTTCCAAGGTCGGTGAACCGGCCGTCGAGGCGAACAGGATCCATGACGTTCGTTTTCCTTCGATGATGTGCGAGCAAATTTCCTTTTCAAATGAAGGGACCACGCCGGATATGCAGATCGCCGGTTCGTGGCGCGGGTCCGGAAAAAGAGTCAATCCTTCGGGCGTCCAGTATTACGGAACCGGAAAGGACGTTCTCCTCGATGAGGAAATGACCGAGCATTTTATCAAGCGAACCGCCGGAACTTTAATCTTCAATGACGATGCCTCGATGGGTGGAACTGATGTTGAATTAGGTTGTGATTTTCGTTCGGCGAATATCACTATCAACGAAAATTTAAATACCGACGCCGGGTATGAAGGCTGTGCTTTGTTCCAGGACGATGATCCCAATTTAGGGGCGATTCGCGGCGGGATGAGAACTCGCGGGCAAGCGGTGAGCTTTGAAGCGATTTGCGTTTTGACTCCGGGATTGGTCACGGACTTCGATCCGGTCGAAAAAATGATCGCGGGTGCCATCATTTCTGCTGAACTGAAATATGTCGGCGGGGCCATCGATGAGACCCACGATTTTGAAGCGACCTTCAACCTCAATAAAGCGGTCATCGCGACGGCGGAACTCGTTGAAGTAGACGGCGGAACGCAAGGGATCAAGATCACCACCGAGCCTTTGGCAGTCGGCAATATTATGCCTTTAACGCTTTTAATAAAATCGGACGTGCCGAATTTTAATGCTTACGTCGGTTGATTTCCTGCGAGGGAAAATGCGCCCCGGTGCAAATCTTTTGTAAGGTTTCTCCAAACACCGGGGCGTTTTTAATTTGGAGAAACCTGAACAAAGTTGAAGGAGAAATCTTATTTATGGAAAATTTGGAAAATAATACAAATCTTGAAACCAGCGCCGGCGCGGAAACCGAAAATGTTCCGTCAACCGGTAAAGCCGTTTTTTTCGACGGGCAAGCCATCCAGAAAGTTCCGGTCTGGCTTGATGAAGAAGACACGGAACCGGTTATTTTGACTTTTGAACCTCTGAGCGATGCCCGTTATCTTGAGTTTGCCGCCAACTCGAAACTCAAAATTGTGGATGACGGCAACGCCATCGCCCAGGCCAAATCTCAGGCACTCGGCAAATTGTGGAACAATCTGGTCAGTGAGGTCGAGAATGTTGAATGGGAAGACGGCAGAAAACCGGAAAACTGGAAAGATGCCTTTGACCTGCTCCAATTCAAGATTCCGACGATGAACCGTTTTTTAGCGGTCGTGGCTTACGAAAAACCGAAAACCAGCAACGGCAAGGTGGTTTTCTCAGTCGCCAATGAACGGATCATTTACGCCGATCTGTATTTTAACGGGGAAGTCGTAACGACCGTTCATTATCTGCAAAAATCGAACTTTGAATTTGCCAAAGAATTGGAAAACTCGCAAAAAATGCCCTTTGGTAATAAGGCTAAAGGTTTGCAGGAAATCGGCGATTATGCCCTCCCTAATTCGGTCGAAGGCAAAGCCGCCCTTTATGACAAGATGAAAACCAGAGAGGCGGAAGGTTTTAACGGTAAATTTGTTCCGGTTCGGGTTAAAGAGGAAATTATTGATTTTATTGCCAAGGCAATTATCAAGCAAAAAAAGTAGTTGACGAAATTTCGGAAAAGATCCGCACCTTCGTTTTTGAAAATCACGGTGAAAAATTGGGTGAAAACGGTTTGAGTTTTTCGCGCTGTCCGGGAATGGAATGTTCATCGTTCCGGATGGCGGCCGGAAAAACCTGGCAGGCAAAGGCAGAAGAAGCCTGTCCGAATTGTTCCAGGTGCAACGGCAACTTTCCGATCAACCCGGAAGAAAGTCAGGAGCCGGATTTGATCGAAGAAATAATTTCCGAAATCAGCGAGATCTACGCCCGTCATCAAGCGGGTTGTCAATTCGATTTTAAGACCTGCGGATATGTCAAAGGCTCTTTCTTTTCAGCTTTTTCCAAAGCTATGGAAGAAGTTGAGCGGATTCAAAAACTAAGAATGCAGGCTTTTTTGAAGGCGTGGTTGAAGTAAATGGCAAACGAACCGAGAGCAACAATAAAAGTCGGGGCTGATTTCCGAGAGGCGGAAAGGTCGGGAGATAAATTTGTTTCCCGGCTTGAAAAGCGTTTGCGGGATT
>JAGXTF010000108.1 GCA_018333525.1 Bacteroidota bacterium
CTTTAACCTGGATACAGGAAAAATATGCATACGGGTTAACGTACCTAAAAAAAGATAAAGAAATGGTCAAATTTAAATTCGTATCCTACCCAAAACGAGAGTTGACATTAAAAAGAATAGGCAAATCAGGGTTTCGCATATTATGTCAAATTAATGGTTCTATTGCAGAATTAAAGAAGATATATGTAAAAATTACCGGAGGAACTTTTTGGGTTCCAAAAGTAGAATATGTAGAGATTTCAGGATTCACCTATTCGGGTAAATCTCCAGTTTCAGAAAAGATTATACCCAATTGAAAACTGAAATGGAATTCGAATCCTTTCATAATTTTCCGCGTCGAAATAATTTTATTCCAAGTGAAATTTATGGGGAATATCTGCCGTCCATGGAAAGCATCCATTCGGACCCCATTTCCATAGGAATCGCTGTAGCTTGGCCGGAAACACTCTGCAAGCAAGCCGGTTCATGGTACGATTTTATATTGAAAAGAATTGGAATAAATGAAAATAACTATTACAAAGTAGGCCATGCGGCAATCATCCTTGTTGATCCACTGAACAGAGAGTGCCGGTATTTTGATTTTGGAAGATACCATGCCCCTGCAGGGTTCGGAAGGGTGAGAAACGCAGATACGGACACGGATCTTAAAATCAATACCAGAGCAGAAATGGATGATAAATCAGGGTATGTACGAAATTTAAAAGAAATACTCCTGGAACTTGAAAACAATCCATCCTGCCATGGAAATGGCAAACCTATAGGAGCACAAACAACTATCCGATTTCAAACAGCCTACATGCGAGCACTGAAAATGCAGGAAACCGGATTTATTCCATATGGCCCTTTTACAATCAGGGGTACAAACTGCTCCCGATTTGTTCGTTCCATACTGATTTCAGGAATGTTGCCGGGTTTTTCAAAATTAAAACTTCGATTTCCCTGGACCTTTAGTCCGTTGCCTGTGCACAATGTAAATTGTCTTAAACATGAAATAAGTAGAATCTAATGATACGAACATTACCCGCTCCGGAAAAAAAAGATGGCATACCCTCCCATTCGCAATGGTTAGCTGGCGAGGGTGCCGGCTCCTGGTTCCACATTGAAAAATTAAATGAACTATTTAAAATTACCCGTTATAGCCCCGGTGGAAATGTAGAGTGTTCGGGGTTGTTTTTTCATCCATCTGAATTCAATTTCCATGCGAATGATACGTTTCGCATGATTTACCCTTGTCATTGTAAAATTGTAAATGTACTTCAAGCCGATATTATCTTTACATTTTATTTGATACGTTTGGTATGAGATCCAAAATAAAATTCATTAAAACCGGAATAAAACTTATTATATTCATCTTCATACAAATAAGGTACATTGGATTATTTGGCCAGTATGTAGAAAACTATAGAGTTTCGCAGCATCGGGGTACAGTTATACTCAGCTGGACAATAACAACAGGAAATGTTTGCGACGGGGTCGAAATCGAAAGATCTTCAGACTCCATTCATTTCAGCATCATCGGTTCAATTCCAGGAGTTTGTGGAAGCCCTTCCGAGCCAAGAAATTATACCTATACCGACACGGCAAAAAACCTTCGCGGAAAGCACTATTACAGACTGAATCTTCGTTCCTTAGGCTTAACAGAGTCCATTTCGATATATATACCTTCGAAATCAGAAGGTTGGGTCACCTTATACCCAAATCCCGCGCATGATGCAATTTGGCTGCGTTTAAACGAAGAAAGTTATCGCGATAGTGTAACTCTCGCCATTTATTCCATTCATTCAGGAGAGAGCTTTAAAATGAGGTTATATCTTGCAAACGAAATTCGAATTACTATGCATCCGAAACCCGGAATCTACTTTTATACTGTAAAATCAGACCTTGGGATTTCCAGCTCGGGTATGCTTATTGCCTATTAATTTTGTGAAATTGAAATTGTCCTGTAAGGATTTACAAACTCCTGCGACTTCTATAAGTACAACAAATTCAGAACGAAGATTATCCCCTATTTAACATATGGATACATAATCGACCCAACTTGTTAGCAATATGAATCAAAAAAAATTCAATAAGTATGTAAATTTCAGAATAATCGCCCTTATTCCAATCCTGGCAGTAATTATTTACTCCCTGAATATTTTCGCAAGCGGAGGCAATTCAAACGTTAATTCTGCGCAAGGCATTCAATTCAGGTATATAAGTATGGACGAAGCTATCGAAATAGCAAAATTGGAAAATAAAGTGATATTTGTAGACGCTTATGCTGACTGGTGCGGACCATGCAGACGACTTGCCAGAACAACATTTCTCGATTCAGGTGTAGCTTCCCTTTTTAACCATAACTTTATCAATGTAAAAATGAATATAGACCAACCATTGGGTAAAATATTTTCTCATTCCTATCGCATTCAATCGTTACCAACTCTTCTTTTTTTAGATACATCCGGAAACGAATTGCAACGGACGGTGGGAACAATTGATCCGGAAAATCTGATAACTTTGGCGTCGCCACTAAAAAGTAACAAGTGATGTTGAACGCCGAAAATATTGACCAAAGCATTGAAAACAAACAAATTACCGAATGGGTAAAAACGCATACAAAACCATTACTGGCTTATACCATGACTAAAGTATCCCATAGGGAAACTGCAGAGGATATTGTTCAACTTGTTTTTGAAAATGCGCTAATGGCTTCTCGAAAACAAAAGGACATTGGCTCCGTAAAAGGATGGTTGTTCTCTATATTAAAAAATAAAATTGCAGATCACTTTCGGGAACAATACAGACATCCCAGTCACCATAGCCTGGAGGAATTAAATGAGTCTGGTGATTTTTTTGATGAAAACGGAAACTGGAAATCGGAAACCAGACCCGGCCAAACAGAAACGGGACATTTACTTGATGATCCTGAATTTACCAATATCCTTCGAAGATGTATTCATGCCTTGCCCCCGCGAATGAATGCTGTTGTACAGTTGAAATACATGGATGACAGGGAAAGTGCATTGATTATTGAAGAATTAGGCCTATCCGCAAATAATTTCTGGCAACTCATACATCGCGCAAAATTGCAATTAAGACAGTGCATGGAAAAACATTGGTTTAAAAACTAATTATATGGGGAAAATTAAAAACAAACTAATGTTGTCCTGCAAAGAAGCTGCAGGGTTGATTGAAAAAAAACAACATTTCAGATTAACTCTAAAGGAAAAGCTGGACCTGACCTTGCATAAAATGGCATGTAGCGCTTGTCGCATGTATGAAAAGCAGAATAATGCACTTAACAAGAAATTGAAAGAGGTAAATGAAGTGGATTATAATCCTTCAACCACCGGAGACACCCAGGAGTTGGAACAACGGATTTTGACCAAACTTTACGGCAAAACAGATTCAAAATTGTAAGGAACTGCAAAAAGTTTCGACTTCATTGTAAAATCAAACAATGAAGATCAATCTATTAAATTCTGTAATTATTGGGGTGGTATCCACCATAGGAATGTCTATCCTGATGCTCGTTTTGTCGAATCTGGGATTTCCTGAAATGAACCCTCCAAAAATGATGGCCCACATTATGCATCAAAGTCTGTTTGTCGGCTGGATCATTCATTTAATGATAGGGATAACATTCTCCATTATGTTTCATATTTTATACAATTGGAAACTCCACACAAAATCCTGGTATTTGAATGGTGTAATATTCGGTATTTTGGCCTGGATACTGGCGCAAATAGGATTCGGTGTAATTGGTGCAGTTGCAGGAATGCCACCTGCCCGAAATGGATCCATGGAATTAATGATTGCCGGAAGTATTTTAACCCATTTATTCTTTGGATTTTGTGTAGCAATAGGATTTAACCTTTTAGTTCAAAAGAAATTAAAATGAAACATGGATAATGAATGGAGCGAAAGTATGAATCTGAAAACAAAAAATCCACTTTATGTTCGGGTAGAAAATTTGCTATTACAACTCAAAGGCCTTCTCCTCAACGTTTCGAACAACCAATATATTCAACCCATAGGAATCATGGATAATGCTACAATAGGGCAACATACCAGACACATTCTGGAATTATTCCAGGTTCTGATTAATGGTCACTACTGCGGTGCTGTGAATTACGATGAAAGACCAAGAGATTTAGAGTTGGAATCCAATCCGCATGTTGCACTGTCATTTATAGATGAAATACTGGCAAATATTACTAAAAATGATAAGACCATTATCATGATACATACTGTACTCATTGGTATGGATACAACCTCTTTTGATACTTTATCGAGTTATCGCCGGGAATTGGCATATAATATTGAGCACACCATACACCATTTGGCGTTAATAAAAGTTGCAATCAGAATTATTTCTCCGGAACACGAATTTGATACAGACTTTGGCTACGCAGATTCTACCCTGATCAATAAAAAAGCCATTCATACAACCCCTGCAATCTCCTGATATTGTTCACTTTTTCGAATGAAGTCAACAAATTTTAAATCCGTTAGCGTTGCTTCATTCATGTATTTTATGGATTACCAAATATCACCAATGCATTCTCTGATCCGACGATATTAAAATGTCATATTTTACTTTTTTCGTAAGGATTAAGAATATCCTGCGACTTCAAAAATAGCTTAGAAATAAATCAAATGAAAAAGACACATTTAACACTTATTGTCATTGCATTGGTAATGGCAACTTTTGCCTTCGATTCATGCAAAAAATCAGATTCCAAGACAACCCCTTCTGAAGAATTCGTTGCAAATGACAGTACTTTCAAGGACTTTATGACCTGGACTCTGGTAAAAACCAATCAAGGACCGGATCCGGCTTTAGGGGGGATTGCACACAGCGGTAATGACAGTTCTGTAAAGCGGGAGGTATACATTAAGAACAATCAAAAGGCGAACAATGGCGTATACCCGGTTGGCACTTTGGTAGTAAAACACTCGTATAACCCCACAGCAACTGTTAATGAGTACACTGCCATGGTTAAGCGCGGTAATGGATTCAATCCTGCCGGTGGAGACTGGGAGTATTTTGTGCTTATGATGGACGGAACCATAGCAACAGATAATGGAATGAAAATGCGCGGTGCGGACCTGATGTCCGGAATGTGCAGAGGTTGTCATTCTGCTGCCACTACAGACCATCTGTTTTCCCAAAAGTAATTACAACCATATTTATTCCCGATTGTTATCTATTTGTAACTGAAATTGGATAAAGTATCCACATCAGATACGTGTGGGAATTGTTATCATTCGAATAAAGCGAATAGCCATGTGTACTGTATCCTATATTCCAATGAATACTGGTTTTATACTCACCTCCAGCCGGGATGAAAATCCTGAAAGAAAAACGAAATTACCTGCAATTCAAATTTCCGGTGGAGATGAATTAATTTTTCCAATGGACGAAATATCGCTTGGAACCTGGATTGTTAATTCCAGGTCAGGTAGATCTGCTTGTTTGTTAAATGGTGCATTTGTAAAACACAGGTCTAAAAAAGAATATGCAAAAAGCAGAGGTCGCATTCCTCTGGAAATATTTAATTTTCAAAACAATTGGGACTTTATCCTTCACTCTGATTTTCGCGGTGTAGCGCCATTCACGCTGGTACTTATCGATCAGAAAATCCCTGTACAAATAATAGTTCTTATTTGGGACGGGCAGCGAAAGCATGCTCAGATTTTAGATCCCCAATTGCCACAATTATGGAGTTCATCAACTCTTTACAGTACAAGCTTACATGCCCAAAGAAAATGTAATTTTATGGAGTGGATTAGGCATCAACATCATCCAAATTCCCTGGAAATGGTGCGATATCATCAGGAGGTATTTACTGTGAATCCGGAGAATGTTAAATTTAAAAAAAATGGGATAAGAACTGTTAGTATTTCTCAAATAATGCGCACTGAAAGGGAAAATATATTTAATTATTTTGGATCTGAATTTAAAACCGGTAATTCTTATAGCCTGAAAGGCCCGGTTTTGGAATTTAACAATATAACCGAATATCACTCAAGACTTGTCTAACTCCAAATTTTGTTCCAGGTTAACTCGCCTTAAATTAACCGGGCAAATGGAATTCCTTTCTCCGCAAAGAAATTGATTGACATTCGCATAAAATAGTTTGACAAACGGACTGAATCCGATTCCATATTTTTGCGAATCTCTGTTCCACAATTTGCCGAATACCGCTTGTCATTTTTTTGTCATTTTAATTATTTGGTAAGATTCTTATGCGTTCTATAATTCTAGAATATTACATGAATAATCATTCCATTTTTAAATCGGTTAGAGGCGCCTCCTAAGCATTGAACTGCGTATGACTAACATTTTCAATTTTTACCATTGACTTATGAAATCGAAAATTTCAGGCAAAAACAGAATATTCCTTTTTTAAGAAGTAACTGTTCATATTTTTTATGTTATTTTCATTTAATACCATGTAAATTTGCCTTATTAAATTAAAGACACTCTCCGTAGATTTTGTGATTCGGTTTACCTTATAAATTCAAACCGGAAACAATACCAAGAATCTGCGAAATGTGAAAATTGTCCACCTAATTAAATCAGTAATCCTGCATTTATTTAAATACACCGGACTTTCATATGTCCGCCGAAACTTAATTGATTAATAAACAATATTGCAGAAATAAATATGGATTTTAATACGGTAAATACGAAAATCATTGACAGCTACAGAAAGGCAAAAAACAGACTGATATTATTGGACTACGATGGAACATTGGTTCATTTTGATACAGTTCCGGAGCGCGCGGTACCAACCCCTTATATTAAGAATTTGCTTCACAATCTGAACCTACAGGCACGAACTCAGGTTGCAATAATCACTGGCAGATCCTATTTGAGCATAGAGCATTTCTTAGGAAATCTGAATTTAGATATGATAGCCGACCATGGCGCCATGGTAAAAGAAAACAATCAGTGGAGGCCCAAAATTGAAAACAACCATCATTGGAAGCCTTATATCCTTGAAATATTGGACAAATGGACGCAGCAATATCCCGGATCATTTGTTGAATCAAAATCGTTCTCCCTGGCATGGCACTTCAGAACTTTGGATGGAGAATTGGATGATTCAGGTGTTAACCGATTAAAATCTGAATTACACGAAAAGGTATCCGAGTTTGAATTACAAATTATGAATGGCGACAAAGTACTGGAGATTATGCCTACAAACCTTGGTAAAGCAAAGGCAGCTCAATATGTAATGCATCGTGATTCATTCGATTATATTTTGTCCATTGGTGACGACGCAAGTGACGAAGAAATTTTTGAATTACTTTCCGAACTTGAAATATCGCATACGGTAAAAGTTGGAAGTGGCAAATCGGCGGCCAAATACCATATTCAGGAAATTGAGAATGTACACCGACTTTTAGAAGAAATATCAAAATGAAAATTAATCTCGCATTAATCCTATCAATAATTTTGGCCTCTGGCTTGGTTTCATTTGGCTTCACTTATTACCAAATTTCCTCAGACAGAACAAATTTAAACAATGAATTGGAATTTAAAGTGAAACAGGTTGTTCAGGAAATAATTAAGAGAGATTCCAATTACTTTGACAGCGTTTCTGAAAATAATATAAATAGATTTGCCAAACAACTGAGTGTAAATTATGGCTTGAAAGGGTTTGCCATTTTTGGAAACGAAAATCGCTATATTGGCAATCCGGAAATTGTCAAATACAGGGCGCACTCAGTAGATTATGCTACACAAGCATTAGCTGCAGACACTGCATTTGGATATTTCACAAATATCGATGGCAAAGAAATTTATCAATATATTCAACCAATAAACCACCAACATATTGCCAGCAATGTAGCAATATTATATGCGGATGCAGAATACATCGATAATATTATTGGGGATATCTGGTTTCGGAATTTTCTCCGTTGGTTTTTTCAGGCATTTTTTGTTTCTATAATTACTGTTTTGATAATAAGGTACGGGATATTTGGCCCCATAAATAAAATAGTGAATTGGGTTAAATCTGCGCGAATGGGGGATGTAGAAGAACTGGAACAAAATCCTCCTGCAAAGTTTCTAGCTCCCCTTCATAAAGAAATAACACAAATTGCCAGGGCAATGAATGAAGCAAAAGCCTCGGCTGAGGAAGAAGCAAAACTGAGAAGTAAATCAGAAGCAATTTGGACACCGGAACGCTTAAAAATAGAGATGCGGAATTTGATAAAGAACAAAATGTTGGTAGTGGTTTCCAACCGCGAACCCTATATGCACTTTCGATCCGGAAAAGAAATAAAATGTTTGGTACCTGCCAGCGGCATGATTACCGCCATGGAACCAATCCTAAAGGCATGCGGAGGGTTATGGATAGCAGCTTCGAGCGGAGATGCGGATAAGGAAACCGTAGATGAAAATAACCGACTGCGTGTACCTCCGGAAGAGCCAAAATATACGCTAAAAAGATTGTGGCTGACCAAAGAAGAAGAAGATCACTATTACTACGGATTTTCTAATGAAGGAATCTGGCCGCTTTGTCATATTGCCCATACCAGACCCATATTCCGAATTGAAGATTGGGGCTATTACCAGAAAGTAAATGAGGATTTTGCAAATGCAGCTCTGGAAGAAACCTTGGATGAGGAAGAACCTCTGATACTGATACAAGATTACCATTTTGCACTGTTACCTGAATTAATTAAAAGAAAAAAACCCAAGGCCCGCGTTGCGATTTTCTGGCATATTCCATGGCCTAACCCGGAATCATTTGGTATCTGTCCATGGCAAAAAGAAATATTAATCGGATTATTAGGCGCTGATCTTATTGGATTCCATACCCAATATCACTGCAATCATTTTCTGGAAACCGTAAACAATTCTCTGGAAAGCCGCGTTTTGTGGGAGAATTTTACTGTAAAAATGGGTGGGCATACTACTCTTATCAAACCATTTCCTATCAGCATAGATTTTACCATGAAGGATTTAAATAATGAGGAGGTAAAACCAGATATAGAATTTCTGATGAAGGAACATGGGATAAAGACAAAATTTATTGGTATCGGTGTAGATCGTTTGGATTATACAAAGGGAATAATTGAGAAATTTTTAGCCGTCGAGTTGTTTCTGGAGCGAAATCCAGATTACCTAAGCAAATTTACTTTTGTTCAAATTGGGGCTCCAAGTCGCATGTCCATCAAAAGTTATGCAGATACCGCTTTGGCAATTGAAAAGGAAGCAGACCGCATAAATAACAGATTTAAATCCAAGAACTGGAAACCCATTTTATTATTAAAAAAACACCACAGTCATGATGAAATTCAGCCCTATTACAAAACGGCCCGTTTCTGTATGGTCACTTCCCTACACGATGGAATGAATCTGGTAGCAAAAGAGTTTGTGTCGCAACGAAACAATGAAGATGGAGTGCTCATATTAAGTCGATTTGCAGGTGCCTCTCAAAAGATGCAGGGGGCTATAGTCATAAACCCTTATGATACCGACAAGTCGGCGAATGCAATTCTGCAGGCGCTTGAAATGAAATTAGATGAACAAAATTCACGTATGCAGTCTATGCGCAAAGAAATACTGAGCAATAATATTTATGCCTGGGCAGCAGACTTATTGCGAACCATGGCATCGATTCGTTAGTTCAAATAGGATCTGGTTGGTAAAAAAAACTGACACTATTCAAATTATATTCATTGTTTGAATCAATAGACCATGTTTACTTTTCGAATTGCCCAGGTGTATGGGTGTGGAATCTGATAAAAACATTTAAAACATCTGTATCATAATAATTGAACTCTTGTTTAGCAAATAGATAAAATCACCCAGAAACTTCAGATGTTTATCTTACCCAACTCCTCGGGAAACGTCCTCTCCAGCTGGCCCCGGCGTGTTTATTGACAATTACATAAGGTGAAGTTACATCCAGCCTTACAAGCAGAATATCCATGGAATCGTTACCTATGTTCCTGTAATAACATACACTTGAATCAAAATCGCTTTTGACAATAAACTTCGGATCGCCTTTTACAGAGTTGAGGCTCCCGGAAATAAAGCCGCGTATTTGTATCCCTTTTTCAGTATATGGGAAGTAATTATTAAGCCTTAAAGTCAGTTTATTCGAAGTATCCACCGGGTCCACAAATAGTATTTGATGGGGATAATCATCATCGGAAATACTTTGAATGGATGTCGCATACATGCTAATACCAGAAACATTGTTATAAGTACTATTAATTTGCCGCAACGGATAATTTTCAAAATTTCTTCCATTCTTCAGCATCTCAACTGTAACATCGGTATCGCGGAATGACAGCGGTTCCTGTTTACAACCATACATCAGCAATGTAAATGCAATGAAAAACAGACGGGTTTTCGATATTAATTTAAAGTGAGACACCTAATGAAAGATTTAAAGAAAAAACAGATGAATTGTTAAATTTCCGGACAGCATTGAATCTTGCCAATGCCGGTATGGTTGCGTCACGCATATAATATGCATCCAGGCTTGCGAAAATAAATTTATATCCAAATCGCGATTCAAAAAATACCCTTTTTGTTTTACCCAAATAATATTTTTTACCGTATTGCATTGCCAATCCCCGGTATACATTATTTCCGCTCCTGGTATTTCTCAGTGTAACAACAATAGGGTTACCAAATTCATCATAAGTGTTGTATTGGTTGTTTTTTAAATCGGTAGAAAAATTCACCTGAAACAATCCATATGAAATAAATCTGCCCCAGGGAGCCAGATATCCAAAACTGGTGCTGTATTTCCGAATCTGGAATTCCGTATATACATAATTTGCTGTTCCGTCAGAACGGTAGTAATCATTACCCATATAATCCGGCCTTGGCAATTCTTTCTCTATGGAAAATGAATGCTTGAATCTGCTGTGTAAAAGAAAAACTGAAAATCCACCGGTAGCCTGAGCTTCTATTCCGATTCCCGGCCTCATACCCTGTATCAGCGTGTTTTTATATTTTGCGACACCCAACATAAAAAATGGATTCATCTGCAAGTCTGTTGAAACGGATAATTTATATCCCCTGAAAGCAGGAGTAGTTTCAGCATGTGAAAAAGATGCCATAAACAGGAGTAGTATAAACAGATTCCATTTCATAATTTATAATATCTTTTCATATCTTTAGACATTCGGTAAGCAATTCCGGAAAATAAATCGTAGCGTAGGTCCTGACTATACGAATACTCTGACTGATAATCGATATTTCCGCTTTTGGCATCCAGTACCATATTTACCATTACCAATCTGGAACCCCAGTTATCTTCAATCCAGGAAGACACGTTAAAACCAATAGGCAGGCAGAACATAGCCGAGTATTGTTTCGCCAAAAACAGGGTAACTGCCTTTTTGGGCCATTCCTTACCTACCCCAAAGGTGAAATTCAATTTTTGAATTCCCGAATTTGAAAAAACTTCCTGATTTATTATAGTGGAAACCGGAATTACATTCAGGTTTCTCAATTCTAATTTTTCCACCAACATACCCATGGACGCGTGGTAAAAATTATATTCTTCCGTGCTGGTACTATCCTTATTCTGAAAATTATAATTCCGGAAATTCAATTTGTTTTTTTTGCCGGCCCATACAATTTCCTCCGAAAAATATTTCACATAATCTTCCATTTTTTGGGCATATTGCATGGATTTTTTCTTGTTTCGGAATAAATAAAAAACAGGTCCACCGACATTTGCCATCGGCAACTCAAATCCACTTTGATTACCTCGTGCAAATTTCTTATCCAATTTGGAATTTTGAACCAAAATGGTGGCATCGCCATTTACATTCTCCATACTTTCCAATGTACCCTGGAATTGGATTGGATGCTTGCGCTCCCAATTATAAGTTTGTTCCATTCCCTGACAGTTTCGGATACTCAATGAAATATCCGTAGTATCGGTGCTGCGCGTGAATACATGCATCTCTTTGTGGAGCAATGCCAAATACCGCCTTTTGGTCCTTGTCATCAGTTCAGGTTCGTCATTACTGCTTAGTTTGCAATAGTGTAAAGCGGATACATACCATTCAGAAGTGGGAAGCGCTATGAACAGTCGTTTAAATTCTGAATAAGCATCACCCGATTCATCATTCTCTATGGATTGTTTTCCCATGTTATATTTCTTGAGAAATAAGGGATAAAGTACCAGGGATTTCCACACATCCAGATTTTTAATATTCCCGTTTTGATGTTGGTCCAGAACATTTAAATAAACCAGTGCAAGGCCGTAATTTGTACTGCGCATATGATAAACGAACTGCTCAGAAATGGCAGCAAATTGAAGTTCCATATTCATCGGTTTTGAATCCGTGGAAATAGCAGATTCGAGTCGCATTTTCAATTTTTGTAGGCGCGCCTTATTATCTTCATGTGTGCGATAGAACTGCTCCAGACTATCTTCCGTTTTTTCAATTTCTGATAATTTGAAGTCGAGGGATAACTTTTCCCAGGCGGTGGAATTGCTTTTTAATAAACATCTCTCGGTCATGGCTTTCGCAATTTCCTGATTTCTGGGTAGCACCAATTGTGGTTGAAAATGGTATTTATTGAAAACAGGAAAAGCATATTCCAACTTTTCAAATACTCCATATACTGCCGCAGGATCATACCCTGCGCGCAGGTATAAATTCAGCCCCATGCTATCAGCCTGTGATTCCTGATTTCTGGAATATTTATAAAATGTTCTTAAAAAAGCATCCAGAGACAATTCCATATCTTCTTCTTTATTATGGCTTTTGCGTCTTGCTTTTGCGAGTTGGTTAATTTCCTTCAGTGTCAGTTCTTTTTGGATTTGCCTGCTAAGACTGTGTTTGAAAATAAAATGCGACAATTCATGACTTAAAATAAATGCAAGTTCATCCTCGCTATCCAGTTGGGCCAGCAATGCCGTAGTTGCAAAAATATATCCCTCATCGGTTGCAAATGCATTAAATATACCGCTTCGCAAAATATAAAAATGTACATCTGCATCTACTCCAGAAGTCTTTAAAACGCGCTGTCCGATTCTCTCAATCATTTCATTCAGCGGAGTTCCATAGAGCACATTTCCACTGTTTAAAATATTATAAACACCCAGCAAATTCCCTTTGGAGTATTTGTTGTCATTTTGACCATTTACAAATTCACCCATTGTTTTTTTCAGATCTGCGGGTATTGAACCGGAGCATTGCAATTCGCTTATCTGATAGGATTGGGCTTTCGATTCAAAATAACATATATGGAAAATAATAAAAGATAATATAACCTTTATGTAATTCATTTTGCAACAATTATTTTCATTTTACCATTTGCAGATTCTGAAAGAAACTGAATAAAATAAGTACCATTAGCCAGATGTGACAAATCAATTCCATTTGCAGAAGACTTAAATACTCCTGCAAGTTTACCTGCCTGATCAAATACATGGCATAATTTTACTTTATCCGATGTATATAGAATTTGATGGTCAAAATCGAAATATGCTGATTCTGAAAAATCGGAATTTTCATGAACCGATAATACAGTGCTGGTATTTAACCAATGGATTGGAATTTGGGAGATTTTCGAAATGTAATTGCAATTTGCAACAATGGCAAACATGCCATTTGGCGGTATCTGATTCAGTTTGAGCACCACATGGTTGCTATCGGGATGCAGTTTTTTGATGAAGGAATATCTTTTAGACGCAGTTGCCGTGATCAATAAATTTCCCTCTTTTAAATACGGATTTTTATTGATAAACCAAATATGCAATGAATCTGCATTTGGTGGTCTGTACATTTTTATAATATAGGGATCCGGACAAAAACCAAATGGATTGTCGAGTTTACAAGCTGTCACACCAGAATAATCTGTGGTATCAATTTCAGAGAAAAATCTGACCTTAACAAATACACTATCACCGATTGGAATAGGGGTTGTATCGTTAAAATATATTGCAGTGGATTTTTGATTCAATTCAGACCTATTGTTGCCAAACAGGTATTGACGTTTGGCCCCGCTGGAAGAAAGTGAGTTTGCAGACCCAAAATGAATATAGGGAAATTCACATTTACAACCTGGTGCCGGAGCGTTTTTTGAGCGATAGATCCTGTTGTACGGATGTGACCAGTTGGATTTGTAAGTTCCATTGCTGTGTCGAACCCGTACATATTGATCCACAACAAAAAAGCTTGGAAAATAATATAGTTGGGTATCTTTATATACAATGGTTTTTAATCTGTTAGAATTAAAACCGGATGTGGTATCAAATTGTACCTCCAGCAGCCTGCCTTTGTAAACACTGCAATTGGTAACTTTATATTCAGGTGCCCCAGCAGCATTTTGTAAATCATTAATATAGATATCCAATAACGGAAAAAATTCATTTCTGGAGAAACTGTACCATTCAGACCAAATGATGTTTCGCGTATACCGGTAATCAATCACGCTGTTTTTGAAAATATTGAACCGAAGTTTATAATCCAGCCCTGCGCTTGTTGGAATAATGATGTTGGTATCCAAAAGCAATTTGGTACGACCTGTGTCTTCATAACATTTAATCTGCATATTCGCTGCACATCCGTAATTGGTAATGCGAAGCACATCAGGGTCAGCAACCATCGCAGCGGAAATTACAGGCGGATTTTTATAAATCAGACTTGGTACAATCGTAGTATCACGCAAATTTGTTGTATCCAAACCATCTGCATACTGAATCCATGAAATTACCTGCATGTCCTGTGAATCTATCAAGGTTACATAGTATACAAAATCTTCAGTAAGCAGAAATGAATCCACCTGGGCGCCCTGCCGGATCCAAATTTTATTTTGGGTTAGTTTTACACCACTGTATGTATGCGTATAACGAAAAAGCGCTTTAGAAACACTGCCGCAGGAATACCCTGAAAAGCGCCATACAGGCTTAAAATTATTGGTTACTTTGATAATTTTTTCTGGTAATACCTGATTTTTAAAAGTACTCTTTGCTTTCAAATAATAGGTTGCGCCATGTTTATTTAATCCTGCATATACCGGAGATGGATTGGTATTACTAAGATTTCGGAATAAAGGTGAATTAAATTTCTTCGAAGTATCGTAATACAATTCCATAACTGTTTTAATTCCGGATAAATAATTGATGGAAGTCCGGGGAATGGTATTAACTATTTCAGGAGCGTTGGTGGCAAACAGATCCGGCAAGGCATAGCCAACCACATCATAGATATTTAAGCCGGTATATGGACCAATTGGGGAAATACCGTTTACATGAACATTTTGTATATAATAGTGCTGGCCGAGAACCAGATTTTTAAGTGTATCTTTTTTATTGTTGGTGAAAATCTCGCGGTATGCACTGGTACTGAAACTCGTATTCACATCTGCCTGGGTCCAATTGGTTTTTGTGATATTGTCGTAGGTAATTACAACATCCGGATCCCCCGATTTGGACAAATAAATTTCCGGTTGTGCCAAACTGATTAAGGGGAATGCTAAGACCACGGCAACAAACACCAAAAGTTTTCTGTGGTGGAATGACTTTATAGGCATCACAGTTCAAATTTATGGGAAAAATAAGTAGAATAAATGTCGGTTAATACAAAAGCAGGATTTGGAATAAAAAAGCGAATGTGGTTATAAAGGAATTTGCATGGTTTATGGATTAACTTTTTTCATAAGTGAAAACTTAATAATTTTATCTTACCACAATAAAGAGTGTAAGGTTATTGTATTCGAAAAAATATCAAAACACCAGAGTTTTATCGCTATCTACAACCCAATTCGTTAATTCAGCCATGGAACTGAGTTTTGTTCCCTCGATGAGTTGTGCATTTTTAAGTCCTCTTGCTTCTGCACAACTCCCGCAAATTTTTATTTCTGCACCTTTTGTGAGGGCGAGTTTCATCATCCTCTCTATGTTATAGTAACCGTTTGGTGTATTTTGATTTGCCAAAGCGCAATTTGCAGCATCCGCCATCAGGAATATTCTTACTTCCACATTTTCATGATCTTTACCTAATTGGTTTGCAAGCCTCATTGCATTGTAGGCTTTCTCTGTTCCATAAGGAGCATCGTTAATAATCAGCAGTATTTTCATTTTTATTTTATTATTTTATTCATTCTTTACAACAATTTCTCCGTTTATTACAAGAAATTTTTCGGGAATTATTACAAGCGGGTATTGGGTTAATCTTTCAAAGGATAACCTTTATCAATCCAATCTACTTTAATATTATTTTCAAGATTTAAAAGTTTATGATTGACGAATTTCATTTGGTTTAACAACTGAAAAGCAGGCCTGATATTCGGGCAATCCTTGAATGGACAACAACCACAATAAATTACAATATTTGCATTTTTATTCAGTGGGTTTAACATTTTTTGCAGGTTGATTATATTATTAGTGTCTTGTCCTTCGCCAATGTGAATGGAATGTTTTATTTCAGCCGCAGGCCCCATATCAAATATGTAAATATCCTGTGTGTCTCCATTAGAAATCTTCTTTGCCAATTCAGCCGGCTGCATGAGTTGTTTTGAGGTCCATGGCTCTTGATTTTCTGGCGTTGCGAATTGCATTGCCATTAACAAAAACACAATAACACCCAGCACAGAAAATGCGAATTTTGTATTTGTAGTCATATTATCTGAAATGTTTATAGAACCAATACTTTTCAAACCAAATTTTAACCCAATGCCACAAAAAACCAGGAGATTTCATTTTGACTTCAGGCGCCGGGAATGCATAGAAATTCCCCCCTGCATATCCCGCTTTTCCATCCCCCAATTCAAGAAAACACTGGCCTTCACCATTGAAAGTTTTATCTGGTTTCTCTCCTGAAATCTTTTTTGATATGTTTTGTGCAACAGTTATTGCCTGTTTATGCGCAAATACACCTGCTTTTGGCAGTGGTTTGCCAACATGCAATGGAATAAATGTGTTATCTCCAATAGCATAAACATTTTGGAAGTTTGTTTCCATAGTACTTCCGTTGACTTCTATCCAACCTGATTTTCCAATCAATGCGGTTTCACTAATTACCGAGGGACACGAATGTTTTGGTGTATATGCCAGGAGATCATATTCAAAAGTGCTTCCATTGCTGAATGTCAGGGTCCTTTCGGTCGCTGACATCAATTGATGGTCCGAATGGTACTGAATTCCTTTCATGCCCATTATTTGCCTTACACCATCGGACAATTGTTTCCCGGCTACCGGCAATGGTCCTGATTCCGGAGAATAAAGAGAAATTTCCGTTTTTTCGCGGAGCTTTTCTTTACGAATAAAAGCTTCAACGAGCATAGCTGCTTCATAAGGAGCTGCAGGGCATTTAAAGGGAAGAGAAGGAACTAAAATTGCAATTTTTCCACCTTTAAAATTGCGAATTGCATCATGGAAATTCGAGGCTCCTTCCAGCGAATAAAAATCATGCCCCCAAAGATTAAGTTCACACTCAGGTGCCTGATTTACTCCAAGGGAAACGATCATATAACTACCCTGGTATGTTTTGCCATTCGTGGTGACAGAGATATTCGCAGGGTCAATTTTTTCAATGTTACCGGTTACCAATTCAATTCCATGGCCAGCAAGTTTGGACGTTTTTCGATAAATCTGTTTGGGTTTTCTCTTACCTACCATCAACCACAGTAAGGATGGTGCAAATACATTATTTTCCTCTTTTTCAAACAGTATGATTTTTACTGGTCTGGACCCGTGTTTCTTTCCAAATTTTTTGCTCAGTTCATGTGCCGCAGCAATCCCACCGGTTCCGGCACCCAATATCAAAATAGTTTCTTCTGTGTTATTCATTCTTAAAACTGTTCAAGCAAGTCCTTCTGCTTCTTTAATCCATCTATAAGAACCTCGCGCATGAGAATGCAGGCTTCTGCAACTTTCTTTGATGACAGAGAGTAATAATTGCACTGTCCGTCTTTTCGCACCTGGAGGATCCCTTTTGACGTCATCACCGAAAGATGTTGGGATAGATTTGACTTTAAGCCACCGGTAATTTTCAAAATATCGCTAAAACACAGTTCTTTATCCTGCAGTATATCAATAACTTCAATGCGTAATGGGTTTCCAAGGGCTTTGCAAACATCTGCCTGAACCGCAAAAATTTTCTTGGAATTTGAAACCTTATTGTTCATTAGTTCACAAAACTATGAACTATTAAATCATTAAACAAATTTATCTTACAAACCTGTACTAAATTGTAAAGTAACCGTGGAGAATCTGAAGACAGCGATAAATATGTAACAATCACATGTCGGGAACCGGGCATCGTTTTGGTTCTTTTTAAATTAATAAATTCAACTTTAAAAAATATTTCATTTTCACATTTTGTTGAGTTACAATAATTCAACTCTATATCGTTGTAATTCCCATATTTCTCCGGACTTTAAATAATCAATTCGAACAATTCCAATACCATGTACAAAGTAGTTAAATGTGGGTTGATTGAAGAAAAAATAACTGTGTGGAGAGTAGTATTTAATCACATTATTATATTTAACATTACCCACTAATAACTCAGCCAAAATTGAATCAATTCGCTCATCTTCATTGAAGTCAGAATTTCTGTGTATAAGCCCTTTTTGAAATGGATAAATTAAAATATCAGTGAGAAGACCAGATGAACTCTCCCTTGCAATTATTGTTGCGTTCTCGGATGCATCAGTTGGTGTTGTAGACAATAATATTAAAGCAATACTGGTGCTTCGTTGTGAATATTTGGTATTAAGTCCATTATACTGAGAAATAAATTCATGTTTAATATAAGTGGGTTTTCTTTCATTTGAACCAATATTCGTGGTGATTTCATCATTTTTTATAACCCTAATGCTGTCTTCTTCAAATCCACCAACTTCTTTATAAATCCAATAGGATCCTGTGTCGAAAAGCATGACATCTTTGAAATCACTTGGTAGGAATATGTGTTCAGGTTTATTCTTGCACCCGGAAAAAACAAATAACGCAATTCCAATAATCATTAGAATATGATGTTGAAATTTAAAATTATAGCCTTTCGTCATTTTTTGGGTCACTCAAATGTATTGAAAAAAACGATAAAATTGTCACCCAGGACTAACGACAAAATGTGTAAGGTTTTTTCAGGACGAGACAGTATTACAGGTCCGTTCTTATGAGCTTCACCGTGGTGATCCCGCTATTGGTGACCGCAACTAAATAATAAATACCTGCCGGTAATTGGGTCACATTTATATTTCCTGCCATTCCGGGATTATCCATCCGATACACTTCGCTGCCACCGATATTTATTAAACTAATTCTCGAAACAAAAATACCTGATTGGAAATAAATCATCCCATTGCCCGGATTTGGGTAGATGGTAAGGACATTATGCGAAATTAATTTCGGTACATAAAGATTTGCAAACAGCACACATGTGGAAGTATCTTTACACATATTCTTCATTACAACCACCGAATAATTTCCGTTGTTCTGCGGTGTAAAATAGCGGCTATTCTGATTCGGTATGGTTTTATTCGCGCTGTCACAATCAAGCCATATATAAGCTGCACTATCCTCTAAAGCAAAGAGAAAAGTATCTTTAACAATTATGTCTGTTGCTACATCATCAATAACAAGTTTCAGTTGTACCAAACTATCACACCCGTAAACGGTAGTAAAATGATGATCGTAGGTACCGGATTTTGAATATATATTTCCTGCATAATTAAAACTTCTGCAAGCCCGGTGGTCCAGACTTCCGGACCAGTCCTTATGAACTTTTATGTGCAACGTAAAACTACTATCACAACCGTATTGATTACTGTATCTGCCCACCACCGCAGTATCGTTTGCATAAATCTGCCCACCGTAGACCATCTGACCGCAGGCATCCACACTGGCGCTGGAGTCCTTTGGCACTGCCATTGTTACTTCCACCGTATCAGAATACACCGGGTTATCCGTAAGGCATTCATCCGTTGAAACCAATTGACAGACATAGCGATTATTTGCCTGTATCGCGCTATCTTTAAAAATGTGACCGGTTTTACCGAGGAATGTATCATTGCGGATCCAGTTGAATTCAGGAGTACTTCCTCCATTTATTGCCTGAGCCTGTAAAGTAAATGGCTTACCCTGGCAAATAATGTTGTCCGAATCGGATGTGGTAATGTCCACCATCGGAGTGAGCCATACTTTAACTGCAAAACGAATTACGTTGGAATTAGCCGTCGTTTTCGTAATACAAGCGGCATTTGAGGTCATTGTGCATGATATGCTATCTCCATCTTTTATGCTATCTAATTCAAGCACTCCGGCACTATTTCCAACGCCTGAAGCGATGACCTTGTTATTGAGCTTCCATTGATATTTTGCGGTACCGGGAAATTTTACCGAAGATCCGAATTTTACAATTGTTCCTTTGCAAATTACGGCATCTGTATCACTACAGTTTATTGTTATTTCAGGTGTTCCCCACGCTATGGTATTGACTACTGCCGACCTGCATTCACCAGGCGCCGCACAAACACCAGCACCATAAACAAAATAGGTGGTTTTTTGTGATGGATACACATTAAAAGCCACGCCTGTGGTTGAATCGATTATACGTCCTGTGCATGAGTCCTGCCTCAGGTACCATCGCTCGGCCCCTACCAGATTGCCTGTAATCTGCAAAGTGGTTTTTTCACCAACACAAACAGTACCCGGTTGCCATTTGGCAGTTGTTATGAAAGATTTCTGATTTAGACTCAATAAAAAACACGGTCCCTTAGCTGGATCTAATTTTGTTGAATCAGGCCCGGGATCAAAATCCATGGTATTTTCAAATGTTCCATTGATCAGCACATCGTTAGAATTTGAGATCAGAATACGACCCGCCTGTTCAGTACCACTCCCTCCAAAAGTCACGTCCCACTTAAGTTTTCCTGTTGTATCATATTTTGCAGCAAATATATTTCTAGTCCCGGTAACAAAGGGGGCTGTAACAAAATCAGAGTAAGATGAAAGACTGGTGTAAACGGTATCCATAAACGAGGCTGAAACATAAATCCCATCACAATCGTCGCGAGTAATAAATATCTGCTGATCAAAATAGGCGGAGGTTTTGATTTGATTTGCTCTTATGAAGTCTCCCGATGTGGTTAACTGTAAAAGATAATAGTCACCTCGCATGACTATACTTTTGTAGTCACTTAGATTATACGTTCCGGAACCAGGATCAAAGTCGACGGTACCCTGAAAGCTGCCCGATGAATAAAGACGGCCTCTGTCACAGATCAGATCTGTGCTCACTTCCGCTCCCGCCCCACCAATTTGCCTTACCCAGATAAATTTTCCGTTGATATCCAATTTAAGAATGTAAATATCAAATGCTCCATTTGCTGTATACTTTACCATCGAAGTGTCAGGATCAAAATCCATCTCCGCGCTCCAGTCTCCCATGATATATAAATTGGCGGAATCGTCAAGTTCCATTCGTTTTGCCAACGAATAATAAGCCAAATTGGTCGATCCAAACTTTTTTGCCCATAAAAGCTTGCACGACGGATCATACTTTGCCACGAAATAGTTATTCTTTGTTGTATAGCCATATAAATTATACACTCCGCTTCCAGGGTCCACATCGGTTGAATCATTGAGAGTGCCCAATGCATAAATATTATTATTCTTATCCAGCTTAAACAAGACACCAGTAGTGGTAATTTTCGAACTTATCTGCCCTGCCCATTTAAAATTAAATGCAGAATCCAGCTTTATGATAAAAACATCCATGGCGCCTTTAGCTTTTAACAAGTATTGACCCGGTCCGGGATCCGCGTCCATGGTATTGTTGAAAGAACCACGAAGTATATAATTGCCGCTATCATCCTGGGTTTGAAATCCTCCGTTTACCTTACTACCAGAACTGCCAAACTGAACAAACTTTCCAGCCTGGTAATTTGCGTCGAGCAGTTGAACAATCATGTCCGTATTGCCCTTGGCCGTGCGGTTCAAAACACCGGTATCAGGCTGGAAATCAACGGTCCCCGAAAAAGTGCCATGCATGATTACCTGGCCATTTCGCCCGCTCGAGAATATAATATTTGGTGAGGCGCCTGATCCGGCTTGATATACCGCATTGAAAATCTGAGCATTAGCCGATGATATAAAATAAGTTACAAAAACGAAACAACCAAAAAGCCTTAACATATAACAAAGGTAAGGTGTGGCATTAAAATAATCCAGTCTTCAGACTGTCCCCAATAGCACATTCGATGGGTGCCTCCAGGCGATTATCGGGCTTGCAACTTCACTTAAATGAAATTACCTCCGAATATGAACCTCAATGGAATGAATCCATTTCAGAATTTTAGTTTCGAATTCCATATTATTTACCTTTTTGTTTAGAAAAATATTCAATTTTAGGCTAATATTTTTTTTATATTTAGGTAAGTTCTAATATTTCTATTTTTATATTCTGCAAATTTACAATAATTCAACTTGATATCGTTGCAATTCCCATATTTCCCCATACTTTAAATAATCAATTCGAACTATTCCTATACCATGAACAAAATAGTTATATGTTGGTTGATTAAAGAAGAAATAACCGTAGGGGATGAAATATTTTATCACATTGTTATATTTGTAATACTGTCATCCATTTTCTTATTTTAATATTATATGTTTTAGTGTTTTTTTATTTCCGTAAGATCCATTTCGCATGTTGGACATTTTCCTGGTTTATCCGATACGATTTCAGGGTCCATTTCGCATTGATAATACGTGCTTCCGGATTTCAATTTGGTTGTGTCCAGACTAAAATTCTGAGTTGTTCCATTGTTTTGGTTTGTGCTGCCATTGCAGGCAACCATGGTTACTATTGCAAGTACCGCAGCAAAAAATATATTTTTCATTTTTTCGGTATAAATATTTTATTCAATTATTGTATTTCAATTATTTTGAATGGCTGTGTCCTTCCATCGGATTGGTTCCTTTATTAAAAACGTACTCACTATTCAGCAGGTATGCACCAGTAACAACAACCACATCACCTGCATTCAAACCGTCCAATATTTCTGTGTATCCATTTGATTCAATACCAGTTTGCACCATCCTACTCTTGAATTTATTTTTCCCAAACTGTAACCAAACTGTGGATCCCTTGCCATCTTTGATGATCGCATCCGTTGGTAGTGAAAGAATCCATTTCTTTTTCAATAATAGACTTAGATACGCCAGTGAACCAAGTTGTAACTCATTGTTGGGATTCTTAATTTCTACGCGAACCAAATTGATTTTGGATGAAGGATTCAGTTCCGGATTTACGAAACCAATATTGCCGTATACTTCTTTACCAGGTAGTGATGGGAAGCTGATTTTGGCTTCCATAGATGGCCTGATCTCATATATAAAGTCTGAATATACTTGTGCTTCAACCCATACGGTGGAATAATCGGTCAAATGGAGAATATTATTTCCTTCCATTACGTAATTTCCCTCTTTTGTATCGATCGAGTAAATAACCCCGGCAACTTTACTCAGAATTTTCACCGTAAAGGGTTCCTTTTTTTCGCTTTGTATCCGACCAATTTGTTCATTGGTAAGACCATACAAAATGAGTTTGGTTTTTGCGGTTTGAAGAATCTTTTCATAATCGACATCAGGGTTTTTCAGGGATTTCTTCTTTTCTGTAGCAAGCAGAAGCTCCCTGACTGTCATATTCAAATCCTCGCTATAAATCTCATACAAGGGATCTCCAACAGAAATCAAGTCCCCGGTAGTTTTAAAATAGAGCCTTTCTATTCTACCCATAACTCTTGAACTAATGCTAACCATCTTGTTTTGATTGGCATTTACTTTTCCCATTAATAAAATGTCCTCGCCGAGTTCATGTTTCTTTAATGAATCTGTAGTTATGTTTCCCAATTGAATTTGTTGATCACTCAAGTGAAGCTCACCTGGCGAGAGGGCAGCCGGATTCGTAGCGCCAATGTTTTTCTTATTTTCCCCACAAGAAATAATTAAAATCATTAAAATAAAATATAGCGTTTGTTTCCGCATTTATTTGCTCTCCATTTTTATGAATCCTTCGCTATCCATTAGCATTTGCCCGTTAGTAGCAACAACATCGTTGGATTTAATTCCAGAAATAATTGCAGTCCAATCACCTGATTTATCTCCCGTTTCTACGCGCCGTGTTCTGAACAATCCGTCCAGCTTCACAAAAACCACAGAGTTCAAGCCCAGATTGACAATTGACGAAGAAGGAACGAAAAGTCCCATTGTTTTCTTGTCATTAAATCGGGCTTTTACAAGAGTCCCGATTTGAATGTCTTCGCCAGGATTGCTGATATAAACCCTAACCGTGATTATCTTTTTATTTTCTCTTATTGCAGGCTCAACAAAATCAATGATAGCCTCCATAGGCTGATCCTTGCGCCCATCTATTTCAAGGGTTATTTTCTGGCCTGCTTTTACTGACCCTTGAGCTTCAGGGAAAACATCTAATAAGGCCAATACCCTTTGCGTGTTATAAATATTAAAAATGGTCTGTCCTTTGGGAAAATACATCCCTTCTCTTATAGGTAATTCCGATGCAGTTGTAGCTGATGAAGCCATAACTTCATTACCCATTTGTGAATTATCGGTGCCTTGAGCTACGCCATGCAGATGACCAGAATAAGGACTATAAATGGTTATGGTGCCGGATATTTCACCACTGGTTTTGAGCTTTTCAACCTGCTCCACCGCAAGACCAAGAAGCATTAACTTTTGTTCAGAGGCCTGAATCAAGGAAATATTATCCGCATCGTTTTTCCATATAAACAGAAAATTTCGCTGCTCAACCTCAAGGTCTTTACTGTAAATATCCATCAACTTTTGTCCCTTGCTAATCACCTGGTATTGTGAACGTACATAGAGCTTTTCAATCCTACCTGAAACTCTGGCAGACACTGTATTTATCAATCTTGGATCATATGTGATTCTTCCCAAAGCCATAACACTGGTCGGAATCACCTTTTCAACCGGATGAGTGGTCTTGACCTGACTGATGACATATTGGTTGGTAGGCTTTAGTAAAATGTCCAGCGATCGGTCTGCGGCCTTTGTTCCATCTTTGAGTTTCTCTACCAGCACCATCCCACAAATCGGGCAGTTACCTGGTGCATATCGCACTATCTCAGGATGCATAGGACAAGTGTAAATATGACGTTCCTCATGCTCGGCATGATTTTTATGCCCGGTAGCTTCTTTTTTTCCGGTACATCCCAAAACCAAACTGCAACACAGGAACATTAATATTTTTAAAATTACACTTTTCAATGGTCGGTTTTACTTTATTTCAAGTTGTTTTTCATATTGCACTTGTAACTGTAGCAAATCGTTTAAAAGGTCAAGATAACCCAATTGAGATACCTTGAGGTTTTGCCAGGCATCGAGGACCATAAACAACTCCTCTGTATTCTGTTCATAGGCCAATAGTAAAGTTTGATAGTTTTTTTGTAATGACGGAATAATCGTTTTTTCATAAAGGCCGATCTGCAGCTTTTTATTTCTGATCTGAAATTTGATATTTTCAAGGTTCCCCGTAGTTGCATTGATAAGAGATTCTTGTCTGCTCTTCAATGCTTCAATTTCAAAACCCAACCCGGTTATGGATGATTTGTACATCCTGGATGACCAGGGTGCAATCGGAACGGTCATCATGGCCATAAGACTGAACAATTGCGGCTGTTTTCCGAAAGTAAACATGTGATCGTACCGTAATCCAAAATCAGGTAAGCGTTTGGAATATTCTAAAAGTTGCTTTGATCTTAACAAATTGATATTCGCTGATAAGGCCCTGTATTCACTGCGCTTGCTCGTTATCTCCGCGGAATCAACCAATAATGAGTCATAGTTTTTCAGTGAAAAAATTGAATCAATATCAAACTCCATATTCTTATCCCTTGCCATTAAAGTATTCAGCTCCACCATCAATTGCCTGATTTCTGTTTCGGCCATCAGTTTCATCTGTTGCACTTCGCCGAGCATTGCCTTTGCCTTATAATAAGCGCTGAGCTTATCCATGCCATAGGTGTATCTAATTTCAGTGGATTTGATTATGTATTCCAACAGGGCTTCATTTTCTGACAGTATTTTAAGTTTCCTTTTTAGTACCTGCCATTCGTAATAGCGCATTTTAGCCATGCCAAACATCTCATTCCTGGTCGCCCCTTGCATCTCCCTTTCAATGTTGACCATGCTTTGCATATAATCTGCATTGGCATCCAATTTTTTGGGGTTCGTGAACATTTGTTGCGCTGAGAACATGACCGAACCCATTCCGGTATTCGAACCATCCGCTTTCCACATCATTGGGTTATATGGCGTCATAAAAAACCCTGTTCCAAACTGAGGTGGTTCCAGCGCTTTAGCTCCTTTCGCGTAGGCAGCATAAGCATTGGCCTGAGCTTCGTACATTTTCAACTCAGGGTGGTTTTTCTCGATGACATTCAATATACTGTCGAGGTTTATTACCTGGGCTGAACTATTTATTGTGTTGAATAAAAATCCAACAATTAAAATAGCGTTTACGTAAAATATCTTTTGCCTATTCATTGCGCCTATTTGTACATTTTAATCTTCAAACTCTTTCACTATTAATTTGCCATGCTTTCGCAATTCATATTCCCTTACCATGGCGTATAGCACAGGTAAAACTATTAACACAAATAACGTAGATGTAATTAATCCAAAAACGAATGGTATCGTAATGGGTTTCATCACATCACTGCCAGTTCCTGTGGCCAGTAAAACCGGTAATAAGCCTAGTATATCTACTAAGACGGTCATTAGTTTTGGTCTCAATCTCAGCGCGGCACCATCATAAATAGCATCCTCAATATCCTGCTTTGTCATTGCAGTATTTGCCGCTTTAACTTTATTTACTTTCTTATAAATAGAGTTGTTCATATACACCAGCATTAATACACCTGTCTCTACCGCTACACCGAAAAGTGCAATAAATCCAACTGCCACCGCCACTGAAAAATTAACACCAAAGAAGTGCAGGGAATATGCGCCTCCTACCAGTGCAACCGGCACCGCTGAAAGTACAATCAGAACTTCGCGAAAAGTGTGAAATGTGAAGTATAGAATTACCATAATAATGACCAGAACAATTGGAATGATTAATCTTAACCTCTCATTGGCTCTTACCTGATTTTCATATTGGCCACTCCATGACAGGAAATATCCCCGGGGTAGCTTCTTAATCGCTGCCGACAGTTTCTTTTTTGCATCGTTTACTGTACTACCCAAATCTCTCTCACGTACATTAAACAACAGCGTTCCTCTAAGCATTGCATTCTCAGAAGTTATCATGGGCGGGCCTTCTGTAATTGCAATATCCGCAACAGAAGAAAGTGGTATTGGACCATAATCCATGGTTTGAAGCTGCATTCTTTTCAGCTTATCCAATTTGTCCCTAAAGTCTTGTGCAAAACGAATATTGACAGTAAAGCGCTGCCGGCCTTCAATAGTTGTGGTCGCATTCATGCCACCCAAAGCCGTTTCAATAAACATGTTTACATCATCTACCGATAAACCATACCGCCCTATTTCATCCTTTTTGATCTTTATTTCGATATATTTTCCGCCAACAATTGGATCTACGTACAGATCCTTTACCCCATCCACTCCTTCAAGTTCTTTTTTGAACATTTGGGCCAGTTGGTTAATGGTATCCAGATTTTGACCATAAACTTTAACCCCAACATCGGTTCTGATTCCGGTTGAAAGCATGTTAATCCTGTTGATAATAGGTTGAGTCCAGCCGTTAATTACACCCGGAATCTGCATTTTGGAATTCAGCTCAGTGATAATATCATTTTTAGACAGTCCTTTTCTCCATTCAGATTGGGGTTTTAATAAAATAATGGTCTCGATCATACTAATTGGCGCATTATCGGTTGCTGTGCTTGCCCGACCTGCTTTTCCGAGAACATTGCTAACCTCAGGCACAGTCATAATTATTTTATCCTGAACCTGCATGATTCTTTTTATTTCAGAATTGGAAACATCAGGTAATGTAACTGGCATGAAGAGCAAAGAGCCTTCATCAAGAGGTGGCATAAACTCGGTACCAAGGTTCAGTACTACGGGGACACTTCCCAGCACCAATGCCATACTCAAAGCAAGTGTTGTTTTCTTCCACTTTAAGCACCAACGGATGATAGGATTATACATCCATAGAAAAAATCTGGAAACAGGATGTTTGCTCTCCGGTCGGACATTGCCTTTTAGTAATAACGTCATGAGAACAGGAACCAGAAAAATGGCCACGAATGCAGAACCTATCATGGCAAAGGTTTTTGTCCAAACCAGCGGCGAGAAAAGTTTATGCTCTTGCCCGGTGAGAAACAGAATTGGGCTAAATGAAACCAGCGTTATCAAAATAGAATTGAATACCGCTTTACCTATTAGCTTGGACGAGGCTTCTATTCGTTTTTCTCTTTCTTTGTTAGACAACATTTCCTTTTTCTTTTTTATTGAAAACATTAACTATCCTCCCCGCTTATAGACTTCATTGAATTTTCTACCATTACAATACCTGCATCCACCAGGTCACCAACCGCCAACGCCACTCCTGCAAGTGACATAATATTGGAAGTAATTCCGAACCACCCCATCATAATAAATGATATAAGAACCGCCATGGGAATGGTAATAATTACGACCAGAGCACTTCTTACATGTAACAGAAATAGGAACAAGACAATGGCAACAACTATTATTTCTTCCACTACTGCATTTTTAAGTGTAGATATGGTGGCATCAATCAGGTCAGATCTATCGTAAGCCACCTTAAATTTAACACCTTGCGGTAATCCCTTTTCAAGGTCTGTTAATTTCTCTTTGATGCGTTCAATCACGTCCTTGGCATTTTCGCCATAGCGCATCACCACAATCCCACCAACTTTCTCACCTTCACCGTTTTCATCTACGATTCCAAGTCTGAGTTCGCCTCCCATCTGTACAGCGGCCACATCCTTAACTCTCACTGGCACGGAGTTTATTGTTCTAAGTGGGATATTTTCTATTTCTTTTATATCCTTAATATAACCCGATCCTTTGATGATATATCCGATATCAGATTGCTCAAATTTTCGTCCTCCAACATCATTATTATTGGCTTTTACCTTGTTGGCGACATCCATTAAAAGGATATCATAGTAACGCAGTTTGTATGGGTCTACAACGATTTGATACTGTCGCTGAAATCCACCAAAGGAAGCAACTTCACTCACCCCCTCCACGGTTTGTAAGCCAAAACGAACATACCAATCCTGCAAAGCCCTCAGCTCACCCAGATCATAACCTGGAGCATCCAGCGTGTACCAGTAAATATGCCCTAGCCCGGTACCATCCGGTCCCAAGGTTGGTGTAATTCCTTCCGGAAGTAATCGTTGCGCATAGTTCAATCGTTCCAGCACTCTGGTGCGGGCCCAATAAATATCAGCAGCATCATCGAAAATTACAAAAACGAAACTCATCCCAAACATGCTGTTCGCTCTAATATTCTTCACTTTGGGAATTCCCTGAAGATTGCTCACCAGCGGGTATGTAATCTGATCCTCAATGATTTGTGGATTGCGACCCATCCATTCTGTGAAGATGATAACCTGGTTTTCTGAAAGATCAGGTATAGCGTCAACCGGGGTATTTTTTACAGAATAAATTCCGTAACCAGCAACCCCAGCAGCGATGAGGAGAACTATAATCCGGTTTTTAAGGGCCCATGTTATGAAATTGCCTATCATTGGTTGCTTATTTTTCCCTTTGATAGAATAAATTTATGTGGCATTTGATTTTTATCTAAATGTTCATTTAAAATACCATCTATTAAAAAAATCAAAGCATTTAAAGCTTGCTTCTTTGTTCTCCCGGAAACAACTTTACAACTGTATCGTTCATACTCTATTTTGCCATTGTCCATATTATCCACTGCTTTTATCACGTGGTTTATTTGAAGTCTACCGGTAACAATATTTTGACCAATTGCCGCATGCGTGAGGATTGCGGTGATAAACAATATGACAGGCCTTAACCTCATCCAGTCGTAATTAATTTGTATTCTTTTCGCATCATCTTCCAAATGTTTATTTATGACTTAGTGATTTTTCCGCATCATCCAACATATTATTCAAACACCACCTGCAATACCAATCTGCAACGAGGAAAGAAATGATTTTATAAAACAATCCTTTTGGTTTTTCATAGCTGATTGATAATTCGGCATCTGTACCGTGAGCTTTTTCTGAAACTTCCAAATGCATCTGATACCATGAGTAAATGATAAGCTTGGTAGGTCCAATGGTCTCCCAGGTTTTTTCTTTGCCTTCAATCCACTTAGTTACTTCCACGGTAAAGTCCATCGCCATCCCCATCATTCTTCCATACCATCTATATTTGGTTCCGAGACCGGTTTTATTTTCAGAGAGATATTGCAGATTTAGTTTGCTGCCCATCATCATCATAGAAGAATTGGTCATGTGCATTCCAGTAACCCCAAGATCGTCGATGTTTTTAAAAACCGCATCGGGAGAAAAATAATAGTGTTTTGAATTCTTTATTGTTTTCATTTAAAATTCATTGCTTAACCAAACCTATTGCTTTGACCAAAGAGTCAGAATTCGCGTTTTTCTGTGTATTTTTATTATAGTTTCCACAACTGGGAAATAACAGGATTAATGTAGTGGATAGGAGGACCTTTGCACAAGCAATGAAACGCATCATTGTAAATTTATCTACAACATTTTTTAACAAATACGTATCGAAATGATTTATAAACAGCATGAATTATTTTGTGAAACATGGTCTTGTTTATTGTTTAATAATTTTTTGAGTTAGAACCTTGGTTCCAATCCGCACCTGAATTAGATATATTCCATTCTGAAGCCCGGAAATGTCAAGAACTGCGTTTACACTTCTTACAGGCGAACTCAATAGTGTCTTACCGAGCATAGTCTGTATCTGAATTTCACCTGTTTCAAAAACAATATTATCTGCAAGCTCAACATGTATCAAAGATTCAGCGGGATTTGGGTATATCTGAATATCAACTTCGTCTATAACCTTTGTACTCAATGGCCAAACCGCATTATTGTCAATCATGTAAGCCTTTTTATTGGTTTTATCTACGAAATAGATCCTTCCGTCTGGTCCCACCTTAATACCCATGGGGTCGGGGTTTGCTGTGTATGTAAGTTTTATTCTACCAACTTCATTAAAATTATCAGAAATGTTGTAAATAATTATTTCATCTGTGCCATTGTCTGATATTATGAGTCTGTCACCGTAAATATCGATACCAACAGGTGCTACCAATCCTTTAATTAAGGTGTCAATCATGGTAATCCCGCGAAATTCATAATATCCCCCATCAAGGGTTTCGGAGTTGATTTGAGCTATAGTGCCATTATAAGACCCGGATGTAATGTCGATTTGAAATACTCTTTTTCCAATGGGATCACAACCATACAAAAACTTGCGATTTTGATCAATGACAATGTGCGCAGGTAAAGTAGAGTGTCGTGTAAATTTGAAATCAGAATATACTCTCACTCCACCATCGCCGTGGTCTGCTTGACCAGGGCCATGGTCGCTATTGAAATCATATCTCTTGATAGTGCCATCATAGCCAGACATTACCCAATAAACGTTGTCTCGTTCAAAGGCAATTCCTTTGCCATAGGGACTTTGATGTATCATATCCAAATGGCTTCCGTTGAATTGCGTTGTACTTGGATTTCCTACTACACCATAAATACTCAAATTCCCTGGCCAAAGGGTTGGACCAGTGTATTTGCCTGTTGAGTGATTCGCATCTAAAATATCCTGTGATGTAGTCCAATTGCTATCCCCAAAAGCCAAGGAACTTGCCAAAGCCATAAAATGCCAGGCATTGCCATCCTTTACATATTTCCACGTGCGATTGCTTTGATTGGCTTTTGAGACAATGACTGTACTACCTCCTGAATTGAAGGTTCCCTGATTCAAAATCCAAAGTTCATTTGGTCGCTTTGATTGATCTGGATAGAAATCCAAATCCATCGGCGAAGACAGTGAATTTAGAGTTGAAGCAACAACCACAAATCGGTTGCTGTCCGGATTTACCACATATGCGTCGATATTTTGTTGGGCGCGAACTAGTGCGCAACAAGCATATATAACGCTTGCGCATACCAATATTTGTTTTTTCATTGTACGATGATTTTTTTTGTAATCAGATTCTTATTTTGTTTTATTCTTATGAAGTAGACTCCTTTTGGAAAATTGGCTATGGATAAAATATTTTGCACGCATTTACCCTTATAGTATTCTTTTCCAACGGAATTAATAACCAGTATTTCGGCATCGGATAAATCAAAATCCGATTTTATTCCAACATACTCAGAAGCAGGATTCGGATAAATTATTAAAGATTCATGCTTTGTTTTATTGAATAATCCCGCTGTAGTTGTATCCACAACCAGGAAACTTCCCATCATCCCATCATCTTCATGGTGAAGTAAATGGCAATGGTACATGAATGGCACGCTATCATCCGCAAAATTTTCGAATTTTGTTACAAATTCTACGTATTGTTGGGGCATAACCAAAACCACATCTTTCTTTCCTCTTTGATAAGCTGGAACCGAGCCTCCGTTCACATTCAGAATATCAAACTGCACGTCATGAATGTGGAACGGGTGTGCTATTGCAGTATTATTTGTAATCCTCCATTTCTCAGAATTATTCAGGTAGGTTTTTATGTTTACCACCTCCATGTCGAAATGTGCTCCATTTATGTTAAAAGGACCGGAAACCTGAGAAGTCGGATCCATCATAGAATCGGGAGCAAAGTTTAGATTCCGGCTTACATTAAAGATTGTTCTCCTAATCAGTGGTACCAGATATTTCGGAATTGTTGTAACCGGATTTGAAGTTTGTGTCTGCACATTGATTTTCAAAATGCCAAAATCCAGCCCATTCAACGGATTCAGATTATAATCCGGAATAGTACCACCCATCATGCTTTTCACCGTTTTTGCCCCATAAATCCCGTTCGGAAACTCAGAACTGAAACTGTTCAGGAATATACTTTGACCTTGCATTCCCTGCAAATCCAGTAATATTTCAACTCTTTCTCCAGGACTGAGCCTGACACGGGTAAGCTTCACTGAACTGTCAAGTAAACCCCCATCTGTAGCAATGAGGGAAAACTCTTTATTTCCAGTAAAACCAAAGTTATAACTGCGCATGGAAGAGCCATTCAACAACCTTAAGCGAATAACCTGGGAAGGTGCATTGAGGTATGGATTTACCACTCCATTTACAAGAATTGCAGTATCTTCTTCCGTAGAAATTGCAATCTGGTGCAAAACATCAAATGCTTTTGATTGAACAATTACCGGAAAATCATCAGTTCCATAATTACGGGGCAAATTCAAGTTGGCTTCAGCACTATCGCGAATAATAATCAACCCGGCAATTCCTTTAGCTACATGCAGATCCGTTTTTCCGTGTCCATGCGGATGATACCAGAAGGTGCCGGCATTATTGAGAACTCTGAATTTTGGACTCCAGGTTGAATTTTGTAAAATAAGTTGATGCGGACCTCCATCATACTTTGCGGGCAAATGCAAGCCATGCCAGTGTATGGTGGTAGAATTTCCATTCCCTTTCAAGCTGTTTTTAACATTCAGGGTTACCGTATCCCACTTATTAAAAATGAGAGTTGGAGCCAATAGAACTCCATTTATACCATATGTTGGTGTATTAATTCCTGAATAAAATTGGGTTGTACCTTGTTGGATTTCAAGGTTGAAGGTGTCACCTGACAGGGTCTGAGGAATTATTAGTGGATTTTGTGCCCCAAGCCTTTGAGTTTGTACGCACCAAACGAAAATAATCAGAAAAAAGTAAATGAGCCTGTTCATATATCATCAATGATTTACAACAAACAAGCGATTCTCAGAGTACTCTTGTGATCTAATTCGAATGAAATATGTGCCATTCGACAAGGATTCTGTTTGAATTTCTTTCGTAAACAGACCTTGCGTTACCTGACCATTATACAGGCCTGAAATCATATTACCGGACATACTGTATATTTCTATTTGTAACTCCGCAGAGCTATTCACGTTGAATTGCAAAAGCATATTTTCCTTTACAGGATTGGGAAAAATAGTTGCTTCGGAAAACGAGGCTTGCCTTTTGATTTTCAGGGAGGGATCTCCAAATAAGGACAAAATGGAATCGCGCATGATCCCTGTGTCAGAAGTTGAAAAGCTCTGGGTCGAAAACATCACTCTGTGATCCTTTCCACCAAGCAACACTACCGTTGGCATACCGAAGCCGCCATAATGGGCCACTTGAATTACACCACTATCATATGGAGCATATAAGGGCAGTGAGTTATTGCTCACCCAGTTAGCGGTAGCGGCGCAATTAGTATTATAAGTGAAAGGCATCGCATAACCGGTTACTTTACCAGGATACTTTTTCATGATGTTATTTGCCATGGTTTGTACTTTTTTGGCGGGTGGCGGGCAGGAGCCACAGTTATCCATGAAGAAAAAGACCACCACGGCCTTGCCTGAGTCCAGTTCTTTAAATAGGTCGTGGTTGACACCTTTACAATCGGGGCCATTGATTTGCATTGCAGTTGTTTGCGCCCTGGAAATCGTCATTGCGAACATCAGGGCAACTATTGTGTATATTGATTTTGTCATTTTTGTTTGGGAAATAATAAAACAGGAACAGTCTCGAGGTTTATAGCAACCGCGAAAAGCCGCGTAAAAAGCGGCACTTTTAAATAATTAATTTTAAATAATCAGAACCCTGTCCTGAAGAAATATAGGAACCGAGGGTTTATATGGTGGTGGATGATAAAAATCGTCCACTCTCAAACAATGCGATGGGGATAGCTCATATTGAAGTAAAGTTGGCGCAGAAATGTTAAAATCTGTTGACTCCACTTTAATCGCTATTTTGAATGCCTTTGTTTGAATATCCTGCGTCTTAATTATTACTGTTTTATCCTTACAGCAGTTTGACTTCATTTTCTTCTTGCCACATGCACAAACGTGCTTGTCTGCTGAAAAGAAATGTACAGAGGCTATTTTTTTACCACACCAATGGACCGTTACCGCCATACCCGACTGAGCGGTAAGCAGAAAAACAGAAAGAAGCAGGGCCAAAGCCTTTTTCATTGGATAGAGGCGAATTTACCCCGTTTGTGATACAAATACAAATGCCCAAAGTCATAAAAATCGCTGATCATTTCGATATCGAGAGGCATTCTATAAAATCGACACCAACTTTCCTTGCATCCAATGAAAACATATCAAATGTTTAAACCACACTACAATAAAAATGGCGCACAATACCTTGAAAACCTTGTCAGTTCGTGGTCAGTACTACAGGATTATTTTTAATGATCCTTAAGGGGGGCTGGGGGCCGCCTTTTTCCGCTGCGCGGAAATGGTCTTTTTTATGCGCTGCTGCGCTTAAACCGCTAGCGCGGTTTAGACTTGCTGCGCATAAAAAAGCCCTGGCTTTCGCCAAGGCTTTTTGTTGGTCGGGAAGACAGGATTCGAACCTGCGACCCTCTGCTCCCAAAGCAGATGCGCTACCGGCCTGCGCTACTTCCCGAGAATCTTAGGTTCGCCCTTAAGGCGGACCTTAGATGATCGTGTCCGGATGAGTTGAAAACTTCATCCGGGCCCTCTCAACTCTCTTTATCAGAC
>JAGXTF010000109.1 GCA_018333525.1 Bacteroidota bacterium
AAACGTACATCATTTACAAATAACTCTGCAGCAACGTTTTTATTTCCGGTTATTCCATGAACGCCAACACCAAAGTAGAAAAACAAGGAATCCCAAACAGTAGCTCCTTTTCTTCTTACATGCGAATAAAATTCCATTAATTCATCCTTCGATTGCACGGTGCCTGAACCAATGTTCCAACTCGACGGATCATCCACAGTTTTGGAACCGGAAGTAATAACGGTTTGATCCTGATCAAAATAATCTCTAGCATACAATGCGTCCAGCATGATAAATCCACCACTGCGTGTAAGTTTAGGAACTGACATTGGCATGGTGAAAACAAGAGTATCGCGGGCAGTTGCGGATGAAATCAGTAAATTTTTATATTTCCAGGAACCTGAAGTATCGATAACTCCAATTCCGCTTCCGGAATATTTATTTTTAAACCAGTCATCGCTCGGTTTTCCTTTGGAAGAGGATACGGATACATTGCCAAAAAATGCAGTATCCGCCATCAAATCACCGTCAATGGAAAAACGGGCTTCAACCCTTCCATTACCTACTGATTGCGCGCGGGATGCGTTTATTAAACATACCAATGATAAAAATAGAATCCATGGATTTAAAATAAATTTAATTTTCATTTGCTTTTCGATTGAATTTTATTCAATGCAATTGCAAAGCTAAACAGGATGCATGTCGCGGAATGTGCGGGTAATCAGCGCTTTAGGTGAGTTTTGTCAATATCAAATGTAACAATAGTCACATAAATGCATTCGAATGGTTGTGAATTAAAATTTTAGATAAGAAAAGAAAAGTAAGAGTAGAAGAGAATAAGTGATAAGTGGAAAAGTGATAAGTGGAAAAGTGATAAGTAAAAAAGTGCAGAAGTGAAATACAATCTTACAAATATTAGAAGATCAAGCCAGCAGCCAGCGGCCTGAGGCCAGCAGCCGATTTTTACGGTTAGTTGTAAGTGGTAAATTGCATGTAGCGACAAGTCATGACTTGTCGTTTTCCAAGTAATAAATGAAAAGGTGATTTGTGTTTTTATTCGATGTCATAGAAGTTATAAGTGAAAAAGTCAAAAAGTGATAAGTGAATAAGTGATAAGTGAAAAAGCGATAAGTGAAATACAATTAAAGGATCAAGCCAGCAGCGGCGGAGAAGGATTTAATGATAAATTGCATGTAGCGACAAGTCATGACTTGTCGTTTTCCAAGTAATAAATGAAAAGGTGATTTGTGTTTTTATTCGATGTCATAGAAGTGATAAGTGGAAAAGTGATAAGTAAAAAAGTGCAGAAGTGAAATACAATCTTACAAATATTAGAAGATCAAGCCAGCAGCCAGCGGCCTGAGGCCGGCAGCCGAATTTTACGGTTAGTTGTAAGTGGTAAATTGCATGTAGCGACAAGTCATGGCTTGTCGTTTTCCTAGTAATAAATGAAAAGGTGAATTGTGTTTTTATTCGATGTCATAGAAGTGATAAGTGAATAAGTGAATAAGTGAATAAGTGAATAAGTGATAAGTGATAAGTGATAAGTGGAAAAGTGATAAGTTACAATTGTACAAATAATTGAGGATCAAGCCAGCAGCCAGCGGCCTGAGGCCAGTAGCCTTTTTTCAATTCTTCATATTCTGCAATTGTTTTAAATTCAGAATCGTCACTTTTCCTTTAGCGGTTTCGATGAGTTTTTCATTGCGAAAATCAGATAGATTTCTGCTTACTGATTCTGGCACAACACCTGCAATGGCGGATATGTTTTCCCGGCTTACACGAAAGCTGACAACAGCGTTTTCATCCATGGGGTCTTTGTATTTTTCGTAAAAATATAACAAAGCGTCTGCAACTTTTTTTCTTGCGGAATTAAATGCCAGATTAATTAATTTTTCTTCAGCTTCCGCCAGATTGTTGGATATCAGTTTGATGAATTTTAAAGCCAGATCTTTACTTCCATTTAACTTTCGGAAAATATCTTCTTTGGGGATTAATACAATCTCAGAATCTTCCAAAGTCTCGGCAGACTCTGTGAAAATACCTTTGTCAAACAGCGAGGCGTGTCCGAAAAAATTGCCCTCATTAAATATTCCAGTGATATATTCTTTACCCTGGTCGTTGGTTTTAAAGGTTTTTATTTTTCCGCTTTTTACATAATAAAAAAATGCAGGAACATCTTCTTCCTGAAAAATGGTTTCTCTTCGTTTGTATTTTTTTATTTTATGTCCTTCCAAAAGATCTTCCAGATTCGCAACTTCGATATCTTGTGGAGCCTGCGAAGGTGTTTCCTGAAATTTGCTTTTCAGCATTTCATTCTTCTTGATTCTGGCGCCTACAACACGCAACAATTCATCCGCAGTAAAAGGTTTTACCAGGTAATCGTCGGCACCTAAATCCATGCCTTTTCTGAAATCGCCTTTTTCTGATTTGCTGGTGAAAAAAATGAATGGCGTACCTGCCAGGTTAGGAATATTTTCAAGAGTTCTCAAAACTCCATATCCGTCCAATTCGGGCATCATAATGTCGCAAAGAATCAGGGATGGCAAAAATCGTTGCGCCATTTCCAGGCCTTCTTTTCCATTTGCCGCGGTTATCACGGAATAGCCTGCCAGTTCCAGCAATTCAGCAGTATTCTCCCGCAGAGCCGTGTTATCATCTATTACGAGTAATGTCTCTTTCATATAGGGTAATGCATCAAGGTACTCCGCAAAAATAGCTAAAACCTACTATTACGGCAGAAATTCCTAGAAAGGATTTTCAAATTTCATACTTTTGTGCATATCATCATGGTTTGGAAGTCTCGCATGCAGGATCTTAGTTTTAAAATACCTTTTAACCACGCGGCTGAAGGTATGATCGTGGTGAACAATACGGGGGAAATTATTCATGTGAATCAGGCTGCAATGCGTATGTTTGGATATACGCTGGAGGAACTTTCCGGAAGCAACATCGATCTGTTGGTCCCTGATTCGGCAAAAAGCAAACATGCTATGAATCGCGAATCCTATGCTGGAAATCCCCACACCCGGCCAATGGGGAAAGGCATGGATTTGTTTGCCAAAAAGAAGGACGCGACGGAATTTCCGGTAGAAATAAGCCTTAGTCCTTTTCAAGTGGAGGATGAAAATTTCGTACTTGCTTTTATTGTAGATATCACGGAGAAAAAAGCAGCAGATGCCAAACTTGAAGCTTACTATTCCAAACTTGAAAATGAAGTAAAGAAGCGTACCCTAATTCTGAGCGAAGCTGTTCTGGAATTGGAAAAAACCAAGTCCGAATTACACGATGCTTTGAGCAAAGAAAAAAAACTGAATGATTTGAAATCCAGATTCGTTTCTATGGTGTCTCATGAATTCAGAACACCGCTGGCAACTGTATTGTCATCAATCGATTTGGCGGAACAATATTTGGAAACAGGCGAAAAGGAAAAGCAGAAAAAACACTTTAGCAGAGTAAGAACTGCGCTGCATGGATTAACAGCCATACTCAATGATGTGCTTTCCTTAGGCAGATTGGAAGAAGGACGGATAAGTGTGAAACCCGTGAAAATGAATTTTCGGGAATTCATTAGTGAGCTTACCGACGAGTTGCGTGGATTGACCAAGGAAGGACAACAAATAACTCTGGCATTTGACGGAGAGCAGGGAGATGTGTTCGCGGATAAGAATATTCTGAGACAAATTTGCAGCAACCTGATATCCAATGCAATTAAATTTTCACCGGAAAATTCGGTAGTGGAGGTAAGCGCTTCTCAAAGAAATAATTTAATGGTGTTGCGTGTAAAAGATCAGGGAATTGGAATATCAGAGGAAGATCAAAAAAGCCTGTTTAAGAGCTTTTTCAGGGGGCAAAATGCAACCAATATACAGGGAACAGGGTTGGGTTTGAATATTGTTTTTAAGTACATTCAATTGCTCGATGGCGATATATCTTTTGAAAGCAATCTGAATGAAGGTTCTGAATTTGTCATAGAAATTCCTTCGGCAACAGAAGGCGTTGAAGAGCCTGAATAACATTACCAGAATCTTATGTCTGTGATTAAAATCACAATTATCCATGATTCGGCTAACGTGGAAATGGATGAACAGGTTTCAATTTTGTAAACGCGTAAATCTTACCTATAAATGCCAATTGAAATACACCACGGCGACCGGATTAACGAATTCAAAAGGCAATTTGAATCGCAATTTCCTTTTTTGCGCATGGAACTATTTCCCTTGGATAACCACAATGCTTCTGAGGTAATTCAAAAAAAGGAAAATCTCACTTTTCAAAATATAACCGAAAATGATGGAGTATTGGTGATCTCCAATGAAAGCAGATTTAGCGATATCGAAACCAATATTCGGAAGATTTTTGGGCTTCAGGCAAAATTATTCAGACGCACTTCTACTTCCTGGATTGAGACCAAACATACCAGCGACTGGACTTTGCAAGACCAAAACAATCAAGGTTTTGGAACATCCAAATTGATGGATGATATCAATGATATCGGAGCGTAAATTTAAAATAGTAGGCAGTTTTTAGTAGGTAGTTGTTAGTGTTTCGTTTAAAGTGACCGAGTAACCGAGTGGCCGAGTGACCGAGAATAAAGATGTATGCGTTGATTTGAAAAAAATCGATATGTCCTAAGTTAATCTTGGAATTTTTTTCATTCTCTTCATTCCTTTCATTTTAATAACGCGGACCCGTCCGTACCGGCATGGGCGGGCAGAACCCACAGATCAAAGACCATACATAGCTAACGGCCAGCAGCCAGTGGCCTGTATTCATTTTTTCAACACAAAAGAAACAAAGGATTTTGTATTAACTCATTTATAGAAATTATCACATTGTAACAATTCGACACAATGGTTCGTTTCACTCACATACAATAATTGGCCGGAGGCCGGTGGCGGGCAGCCGGAGGCTGTATTCATTTTTTCATTTCCTTCATTATTTTCATTTTCTTCATTCAAAATCTCGCACAAACAAAGTTCGCAGCTCGAGGCTCGAAGCTATATCTACGAACCACAGATCAAAGCCCTACCAAGCCAGCAGCCAGAGTCCTGTAGCTTGAAGTTTGTGGCTTGCAGCCTAAAGCTGTGTTCCATTTCCCAAACCATATGTATACCTTTGTTTATGCTCTTGTCATTACCCACTCCACGGGGAACCGGAATTGCCATATCAGGCGAAGTTGTCGATCTGAAAAATTTGCTGTCCACCGTTCAACATATCAAAAGTTCAGTGGATAGAGAAAGTCATCCGCATTACATCATACTAAATACATTTGAAAGTGAAATTGAAAACGCCCAAAATGGGAATAGAATTATTTCCGGAAAAATAAAAGGTTTTCGGTATTTCTGGACCGATATAATTCTGGTCATTGCCATACTGCGATACAGAGCGGGATATATGGAAACCAACGCAACACATCAATCTTCATTGCGTGAATTGGAACAATGCACCTTACAGGCGATGCATCAATTGGATCCGGTGACTACCTCCAAGCTTTCCAGCCTGGTGCAGCAAGGCATGGATGTAAATGATCCCTATTTATTGCAGGTAATGGAAAATGTGAATGTATTGCATTTGATGAATCCTGCAGGAAAAAACAGATTTAAGAAAGTTTATGGTTTTTTTGAAGAGTACTTTAACCGATATTCCGAAGTGCATGCAGAATTTGTAGCACATTTAAAAAAGACGGCGAAACAATTAAAATGTGAACCTACAGATTTAAGAGCCGAAGATTTGGAATTGCCCGAAGAAGGGGAGTGGTAATCATTCAGTCATTCAGACCTTTACCCTGCATAATTTTCTCTATATATTTTTCAATTCTGGATATTCTGGTTTGGCTTTGCTTGGGGGCAGAAAAAAACAAAAGATAAGCCCGCTGTCTGCCGGGAGTTAATGACTCAAAAGCAGATTTTAATGCAGAATTCTTAGCAGTTATTTTCTGAAATTCCTCCGGGATATCAAATTCTTCGGGTTTTTTAAATGGAACTTTTAAACCGGATTTTTCTATTTCTATCGCTTCAAAAATGTAAGCTTTTAATATGGGTTCCAGTTTTTCAATTTGCTGCACATTTGTAAACGGTATAATACGCGCAGACTGGGTGTTTTCTCCGGGCTGAACCAGAAGTTTGTGTGAGTCACTTAACAATACACCTTTAAAAAAACTCAACACACAGGTATCCTTCAAACCGCCTATGATGGATATATTATTTTTGTGGTAAGAATAACATGGGGATCCCCATTTTAAATCTTCTTCCAACATACAATCCAGCAAAATCATTCTGAGTTTTTCAAGCTCTGGCTGCCATTTATCCAATTTGTTGAAATAAGCGTCAACCTTTGTATTCATTTCTTCTCGCTGATTTCAAGATCATTTAATCCCTTACCTTCCAAAATATGCGGCATATATTTTTCTATTCTGGCTTCCCTGGTTTTGGATTGTTTGGGTGCGGAAAAATGCAGAAGATAAGCGCGCTGTCGTCCTGGGGTGAGCGATTCAAATGCATTTTTTAATGCGGGTATCGCTTCCAATTTGTGCTGAAATTCTATCGGCATTTTAAATTCAGTGGTTTTTTTAAGTTCTACTTTTAATCCGGCTTTTTCCACTTCTGTTGCTTCAAAAATATAAGCTTTAATGATGGCTTCTTTTTCCTCTATTTCCTGTGCATTGGTAAAACGCATTTGCCTGGCCGCCTGAACGTTCTCTGTTTGCTGGATTAACAATCCATAATCGTCTTTTAGTAATGCTCCTTTAAAGAAAAGAATGGCACAGTACTCTTTAAATACATGAATCAATACAACATTTGTTTTATTCCAGGTGTATGCAGGGCAACCCCATTTTAATTCCTCGATCAATCCACAATCCAGAATAATGGTACGCAACCGTTCCAACTCTTCCTGCCATTGTTTGGCCTTGTTAAAATAGAAATCAACCCTTG
>JAGXTF010000110.1 GCA_018333525.1 Bacteroidota bacterium
CAAGTTCCGTTGGTGCGCCGTAACTTGTTCCGTTCTTCATTGCTTTGTTTAGCGTAGAAAGAACTTCGCGATGTGCGTGTCCCAAAATCATCGGTCCCCACGACATCACGTAATCAATGAATTGATTTCCATCAACGTCAAAAATGTATGAGCCGTTTGCTTTGGAAATAAATAATGGATTTCTTCCAACGGATTTGAATGCTCGCACGGGAGAATTTACTCCGCCGGGAATATGTTTCTGCGCTTTGGTAAAGAGGGAATTGCTTTTTGAAGTTTTCATATCAAATTTGTTTAACTATTTATACTTGATAGCGATGCCAGTTAATATAGGTGCGGAATATTCATTTGGTTTTATGTCTTTATTCATAAGTTCAGATATAAGTTCTCCAGTTTGTCGGTTTTTATATTGTTTCTTCACCATAATAACTGCATCTGCTCCTACTGATTGTGCGTTTGTTTTCAGGGCAGATAATAATGTATCTGTCGAAGAATATTCAGTTCCAGTTACCTCAATAAACGCTATCTGCATAAACTCTTTTGGAGGTTGGGTTTCTTCAAAATAGACTTCCACTTGACTATGACTCTTTTCAAAATGAGCTTCATTAATTTTAGTGACTTGTATTGCGATTCTGTTTCCATATGAACAACTTTCTACGCAGAAAGTAATGAGAACAAGTACTAAAAGAAGTGTGGATGATTTCATTTCAAGTCTAAATTAGAATTTAAAAACATTTAAGTATGCTGTATAATCTGACGAATCTCTATCAATTCCAGCAATAGGGTAAGGTTCGAGGTGTATTAATTGGAATCGGTAACCTAAAGTATCAGTATAAGTTGGTTCTTGACTTCGAAGTAAAGAAAGTTTTATTGAAATTGTATCTAACGGAAATGTAGAATACCATATTTGAATATCTGCTCGTCCTCCCCATTTGCATACTACATTTAATGGGCATCTTGAGTCACTAATGACTTCAACAAAACCCACTTTCATTGATTCACTTTCAATAAATTTTACTTCACCATATTTAATCATTAGTGGTGGATATGTAAGAAGCTTCGGACGTGAATTCGGTTTAAGGGTATCTTGAATATTAATAAGTGGTTGTTGACGGTGAATTTCCCAGATTGGGAATTTTGTGAAACCACAGGAAACCAAAAACAAGAGAAGAAATAATAATAAGTATTTCATTAAGTATAAAATTTTCGGCGAAAATATATTCAATCAGGTGTATCTAAAAAATAAATGCAGAATTGTTTCCATCTGCATTAATATTCAAACGATACGTTAATATTTTCTGATTTGTAAAAATCAAAAATACTGTTGAATGTTTTCAAACCTGAATGTTGTTTGTAGTGCAAGAATCGTTATTCTTTTTGTTGTCGGAAATGCGAGTGAATTATTCTGCAGGACTGCTTTGATATTCAGTTCGCGAAACGGAGAATAACCCACACCCGCTTCGATTCTTGTTACATCGTATCCCCACGGAGTTTTTGCTTTTGTTACAGGGTTCGTAATGTCGCTATAAAGCATTTGGTCAAATCGAAAGGCAGTATAAAAATTATCAAACAAAAAATATTGTCCTTCGATGAACCACGTGTATGCCTGAATTGATTTTTCTTTTTGATATTGGGGTGTATCAAACGTGTTTAGGAATACTTCAAGAAATACTTTCCACGTTTCATTATACAGATTAGCATCCAAACCCAAGAGTTTATGTTTTGGTTCACTTGCGTCCATTCCTAAAGGGAGTTTTTCACCTCGATGTTCGAGATACGGTGCAATTCCGTACGAAACACCAAATCGAAAATTCTCCGATACATAACCAATTCTACCCGCATACTGCAAACCTCCATCTTCTTTTGGTTCAGGGTTCGAGAGCCCGCCTTTCCCGGCGAAGGCAGTATATTCAACATTATTCCAGATTCCAAAAGCGGTAACTCCTGTCATCCAACAGGCTTCGTAAATCGTGGTTACTCCGGGCAGCATATTATCGCGAAAAAATAAACTTGTCGTTTCATCAAACGCTTTATATCCGCTGAACGGAACTTTGTAATGATATGCAAGCGGGAAACCGATGAGCGGATTTTGATGAGAGTAACTCCGGTGAGTAAATTGTCCAACCGGCGAAAAAACTTTTCCGATCCAGAAATTTATTTTGTTATCAAATAAATTTCGAACGCTTAAAAACAAACCATCGGCGCGAAGATACTCTTTTTCTTTTGGCTTGTTGATTTTATGCATTTTATTATCGAAGAGAAAATCTCCCTCGATAGAAAATGTTTCATTGAAAATCAACCGCGGAAATAGTTTTATTCTCACAGCATTGAACGGGTCGTCATTCCTGAAATTAGTATTGATACGCCGCTGGGGAATGTTATCCGGTAAGAATTTTGCAGCGGTGAGTTCTACATTTGCATCAAGCACAAATGATTGTGAGAAAAGATTCGAAGCAAGGAGAACGGAGAGAAGAGTGTAAAATAGTATTTTCATTTGAACAATTCTTAAAGATTTTTGTGGGGTGAATATATTCAGAACATTTTAAAATAAATTGTGCTGCCCACAAAAAATGCGAGCAGCACGATAATTTATCTTTCTAAGGTAATCTACAATAAACTATTTCATCACCGCAAGTTTCTTCGTGGCAACGTAAGTGCCTGCAACGAGTTTGTAGAAATAGATTCCGCTGGAAAGTTTACTTGCATCGAACTCTACTGTATAATAACCAGCAGATTTTGATTCATCAACAAGTGTGACAACTTCTTTGCCGAAAATATCAAAGACTTTCAGCGATACATTTCCATCTACTGGTAAAGCGTATTGTATTTCCGTTGTCGGGTTAAAAGGATTGGGGTAGTTATCGGATAATACATATTCAGAAGGTGTATCTGATGGATTGTTATTTAAGGCAACACCTTTTTCATATCCATAAATTTCATTGCCAAATATGGTTATACCAACAAACGATGAAGTCCCTTCGACCGTATAAACACACGTGACTCTGTAAGCAAGATTGTCACCGTTATATTTTGTCCCAACTGTATAATCAGGATCCTGCCAGGTAGATGTACCGTGCGAGGCACCACCTACAAGGACATAATTACCATCTTGTGGTCGCTTACGATATATAGTATAATAAACGTTTGGATTAGGGTTTTCAGTCCATGTAATTCTCACATTCTGACCAATCGAACCGACCGACTGTAAATTAGTTACCGGACGCGGCACCCCTTGAAAGTTTGCTGTGTATGTTGAGTGATCTGTTGGCGTAAATGTTTGGCTGGTATTAGTGCTTACAACAACGCCATTTCTTGTCCAATTCGTAAATGTATAATCAATACCGTTAATTGTGGTGTTGAGGGCTTGTGCTAAGATTGTGTTATCCTGTCTAACCGTAAAAGATTGAGTAGGAGAACTAACTGTTCCGCCATTCACAACGATTTGCCCACCATTACCAACACTGACATATTGATTTTGAAAACCAACATTGAATAACTTTTTGAAGTTGGCAGAAAAAATTCCATTGGCAGTTACAGTAATACTTCTTTGAAGGAGAGTTGTGGGTTGTTCACCAGAAATATTTGACGACCAATTATCAAAACTCCGCGTATAACCATCAGGAGGGGTTTGATTATCATACGCTAATAACGTATGTGTACTATTTTTTAGCCAGGGGAAAGTTATGCCGGTTTCAGGAACATTTAGATGGTCTGGAAGATTATCTGTTTTGAATTTTCCACCTGCAAAATTGTTCTTTACTGTTACATCTTTAGTTTCCCATTGAATTAACAAAACGACCGAAGAAAACCATATAGCAGTGTGGTTAAGATTTTCATCACTTATCGTAGATAGTCGTAGTCCAAAGTTGAAGTATTGCTGCCCCAAACTACTTTCTATACTTTGCAGAAAAGGTAAATCGTTAGAATTAGTGCGATCAAACTGTAAAACATACTGTCCTGTACTGCCCATTGTAATTCCACTTCGGAATACTGTTGATGAAGTTAGAGTGCTCCATGCTTGACTTATATTAGTAGGATTAGGTCCAGCCGGGTATCCTACAATACTTACCGGTTTATGAACAGTTTGTACATAGCCTACTTGTATTGTAATTGTAGCATGAAGCGCAATCGCGTTTTGGGAGATAGGAGAAATATCCGTTCCACAAATTAAGCGATACGTTTCATCATAATAACCCTCTGACCCGCTTTCTCTCCCGACAGCTGTTCCAAGTGATTGTCCATAATATGTACCGGCAGGCGGATAAATGTCATAGTATCTCATTATACCGATTCCTTGACTCCAAAGAGATAGCACTTGAAGTATTGTAAGCAACAGTACTGAAGTTGCATTTGTGATAAATTTAATTTTGAGTTTTTGATTGAAAAGAAGCATAAATAAATTCCTAATAATTAATTGTTAAAAAAATGTTAATTGAAAATTTTATTTTTTGATTGATGTTTCCTAATTTGTGTCGGCAAATAAAATAGGTACTCTCCTCCATTGCTATGGAGTAGTGAAACATCGAAGCCTTGCTATTGCCGATTACTCCACAGATGATGCTGTAACATTGTCTGTGGTTTATTATTTATTCAGTCCATACTTTTTCCCTCCTTCCTTTTATTTACCGTGAATAATAAATGTTTTATATCCATCATTTGCTAAAACAAAAACTTCATTTTCAGAACACCAAAGTGCAGAATATCCAAGTGTCGGATCTGCTATTGGTGAATATGAATACCAATCTTTCCCATTATAATGTAAAAGAGTTGAATACGCTCCTGATACAAACATGTGCTTCTCTCTTGTTCCACCAATACCCGAAAGTGCGTTCTCTCCTTGATAAAGTTTCTTCCACGTGTTATTAGCATAAACAAAAAGCCCGTGTCCGACAGAGTAAAGTTTTTCTTGCGGAGATGTCCAAAACCTTGCGTGTCCCCATTTAGGTTTCAAGTTACTTGTATCTACTTTAAAGGAGTCTATAATCTGCCACGACGTTTTGGTTCGCATTAAAAAAATATTCGTAGTAAAACCATTTGTTTGGTCTAATACTGTTAAACTCATCACTGTTTTCATCGGGTCAAGAGAAGCCATTGCAAGAACGCCCCAGACATATCGAGAGGAATAAAAAACGGGTAAAGTATCTAAACTCCAAAAGCTTCCGTTGAAATGGTATAATGTACCTTCTAACCCTCCCGCCCAAAGATTCTGTTTCGTTCCTCCTATTGATGGAAGCAATTTTCTTCTGGTAATTGAAACCTCACTCCACTGGCTTCCGTCAAAATGGATAATTAAACTACTGTCATACCAAATCGGCGGCGGGGTAGGATTGCTGAACGATATGGAACCGACCGCCCAAATATTATTTGCTCCAAATCCATAAATTGCAAAAAGGTTAATCGCTCCGCTAATTTGTCCTCCCTCAGATATATGTAATCCTACTGGCTTCCAGATG
>JAGXTF010000111.1 GCA_018333525.1 Bacteroidota bacterium
CAAAGGCTAGGCCCGCAGAATAATTGCTTGAAAACTACGATTGGCATTTTTACAACGCGCCAAAGGTTTTTGCGAGGGGTATTAACACGGTATAGGCTCACTTTATGGCAAAAACTGCAGGCGCTATGCACTCACTATTCGGTAACACCGGCCGTAAATGCCATCTTGTTTTCCTACGCAATTCTTCTGAAGGGCCAGAACCGGGTTGCAACGCGTTTATATATAGTTTAAAATGATATCACATTTTAACATAAAATCATGAAAAGTTAAAATCAGTTTTCATTACTGTATTTAAATATCTTTTGTAATACTGTATTGGCTTGTTATTCCGATGGGGATTCACTTTTTGGGTAAAAGGCGGATTTAAATAAAATTCTTATAGCATAAATTCAGTATTTTAATTTTTATCATACTTTCCATTCAAATTCAATGCAAAAAAAAAGCTGCTCCCGGTGGAGGAAGCAGCTTCGTTTCTGAATCAAAAAGATTATCTCACAGTGAAGATAATTTCTCTTGTGCCAATAATTGCTTTCGCTGTGCGATCGCAGGCTCCGTTGCCAAATGGATCGAAGTCCACTTTTAGGCTGCGGTTGGCACTAATATTTTTTATTTCAATAATTCCTTTTACAAAAGTTCTGGCGCAACCTGCTTCAATTCTCTTGAGCAATGGGGTAGTAATTTGCCAGGTATAATTATCTCCTTCGCGATTCACACCTGAGCCGCTTCCGGTTACTTCATACTGGTCTCCCAATATTCCGGGAGTGCTGCCACCTGCAATTCTTTTGATCACTTTTGTTCCCTGGAAAGTTGCAGTGAGGTTATTCATATCTGTTACTTTTCCATTTTGAATTACAACGGTAATTTCCTCTGCACCTGTTCTTGTAATGGCCATGGTTCCCTGTAATTGGAACATATTTACGCCATCCCCACTGTAGTATTTATCCGCATCTGCGGCAGTTACAGCTACAACAGTTCCGATATTGAGGTACCTGGCACTTACTGTTACATGCAAAATACCTGCACGATATTTTCCATCTCCGCAGAGTAACCCTTTGGGTGTGGTTGTTTTTAATGGGCCAAAATCAACAGAATATTCAATTCCATCTCCATCTATAAAAGAGGTATCTATCCAGGTAAAAACTGCCCCGGAAGGCAAAATGGTAGAAGCCCCTTTTTTGATTTTTCCATCGCTCTGGTTAATATCATCCGATATATCAAATGCCCCTGCAAATTCGGTTTCTGAGGTTGCAAAGTCCTGTGCAGATGTAATATTTTCTGCGTCCATGTTTGCATCGGCGCTTTTTTTACAGGATTGCACTCCCGTTATGGTTAGAATGGCCAGCGCTGCCATCCCTGTCAATTTCCACATTTTCATACGATTTAGTGTTATTATACCTGAATATACAAAATTAAGGCAAAGAACCCCTAAATACAAGGAAAGGAAGAGATGTGGGATGTTGGATGTGAGAAGTTAGATGTGGGTTGTTAGATGTCAGAAGTTAGAAGTTAGGTGCAAACTCCCCTTCGAAGCTGCTTCCCGTTGTTGGTGTTCGCTTTCAGCGTGTTTGGTTATCCGCGTCGCTGTTATTCGGCTGAAAGCCACCAACGACGCAAAGCCCCAGATATTACTACTTTCAAAAACATGGTTATCCATATCCCTGGATTTCGGCTGAAAGCTACCGACGAAGAAATCCAGCTGCTGGCCGCTGGCCAGATCTTCTAAAATTTACATGATTGTACTTTACCGGAGCACTTTTTTATTTAACCACCATCTCACGGATTCCCCCCGTTCCATTGTCGGTATACGCTTTCAGCGCTTTGGTTATCCGCGAATTTGTTATTCGGCTGAAAGCTACCGAAGAAATCCGGCTGCTGGCCTCAGGCTGCTGGCTTCAGGCTGCTGGCCAAATCTTCTAAAATTTACATGATTGTACTTTACCGGAGCACTTTTTTATTTAACCACCATCTCACGGATTCCCCCGTTCCATTGTCGGTATACGCTTTCAGCGCTTTGGTTATCCGCGAATTTGTTATTCGGCTGAAAGCTACCGACAATGAAAATATATTTTATTTTTTATACTAATTTCTAAACGCAATCCCCAATCGCCTGAATTGCAAATAGAATTTCTTCCTCTGTTATAGTTAACGGTGGCGCAATGCGCAGAAGATGCGGAGCATACAAAAACCAATCGGAAAAAATACCTTTATCCAACAATTTTTCAATGACTTTTTTGCATTTGTCTGCCGATTTCAAATCCAGAGAAAGCAGCAGTCCCAGGCCATTTACATCTCCTATTACTGACAATTCTCTTTTAAATATTTGCGATTTTTTTTCAACTTCAAATGATGCATAATTATCTGTGAGAACTTCTAATCCCGCCAGTGCCGCAGCACAAGACACCGGATGACCACCAAATGTGGTGATATGTCCAAGTACCGGATTTACAGATAATGCATGCATATTTTCTGCTGAAGAAATAAATGTAGCCAGCGGCATTCCCGCGCCCAGCGCCTTACCCAGCAACAACACATCCGGAACAATTCCGTAATGTTCAAATGCAAAATATTTACCTGTGCGCCCCATTCCGGTTTGAATTTCGTCAAAAATCAATAATGCACCTGTTTCATTACATCGCTTGCGCAATGCATCCAAAAAGGCGCTACTACAAGGCACTGCACCTTTTTCACCCATTACCGGTTCCACAAAAACCGCAGTAGTTTTATTCGTAATTCTATCTAATTCTGCAATATTATTTTGTTCTATATAATTTATATCCGGAAGTAATGGCCGGTATGCAGCGCTGTAATATTCCTCACTCATCAAACTAAGTGCACCCTGCGTACTTCCATGATATGCTTTTTTCATCGCTACAAAACCAGTTCTTCCGGTTACCCTTTTTGCCAGTTTCATGGCCCCTTCCACGGCCTCCGTTCCGGAGTTTACCCAATAACAGCAATTTAAAGTTGGCGGCAACATTTTTGCTAATGCCTCAGCCAATTTTACCTGAGGTTCTAAAATCAACTCCCCATAAACCATGGTATGCAAATGTTTGCTAACCTGATTTTGTATCGCATTGGCAATTGCGGTATTTCCATGTCCCAAAGAGGAAACCGAAATTCCGGAAATTAAATCGAGATATTTTTTTCCTTGTATATCAAAGAGATAGTTGCCATTAGCGGAAGCTATTTCCAGCATCAGCGGTGCATCACTGGTTTGGGCAACATGGGAGAGAAATTGCTGGCGGAGAGTGGTTGGTTGCACGGTGCAAATTAATATCTGAACTTTATTTTAATCGGATATCCTTCAAAATTGATTTAATAAAGTGGCATTTCAGATACCATTAAAATCTGCAAAATTCCAAAAATGAAACACAGAAAATATTTTTATGGAATAAATGATAGGTGTTGTTTCAAAAAAATATAATGGATTCTATTATTATAATGTAATGATATCAGTCGGGATTGGGAAAGTACAGATTGTGGACTGGTGGCAGGTTTACAAACTTTTGATTTAAAAGGGTTTGGCGATTTTTTTGCTCCGCAGGAAAGCAAAAAAAATGACAAACCCGGAAATAAATTGTGAAATAGGAATTAAATAGTTGTGCCCACAAACAACAAAAACCCGGCGATGCCGGGTTTTTGTTTTGGGTGAGTGTTTAATTACTTCACTGTGCTGCTCAAGTCAGCACCAGCTTTGAAACGTACCACTTTTTTTGCAGGGATGTTGATTTCCTTGCCTGTTTGTGGGTTGCGACCTTTACGTGCGCTACGTTTGCTTACAGAGAAAGTACCGAATCCTACGAGGATTACTTTGTCGCCTTTTTTCAAAGCGCCGGTGCTTGCTTTTACAAAACTGTTCAATGCTGCTTGCGCCTGAGCTTTGGTAATGCCTGCATCTGAGGCCATTTTACCGATCAAATCTGACTTGTTCATTTGAATATATATTTAAATGGGTTTTACGGTCTCAAAAGTAACAAGTGATTTCACAATGTCAAGCAGTAAAAACGCTTACAGAGCCTATAATTATTCACCTTTAATTCACACAATCCTTAGAACCGTGCGGAATACAGCGCAAGTAATTGACTTACAGATACATAGAATTTGTCGTTAGGGAGTTCTCTGTTCCAAATTAATTTCGCTCTACTGTAAAATTCCCCTCTTTTTTTTTCAATTTCCGACAATTTTTCTTTGATTTCACCCTCCTGAAGCCCTGCAAACATGGGACGTTTCTGCGCATTTAACATAATTCGCGACACAATTTTGTCTATTGGAGTGTTAATAAAAACTGTTAAACCATTTCTTTGCATCCATTCCATATTATCCCCCCAGGACGCGGTTCCCCCGCCGGTACTAATTACGGTATTTCGCAATTTTTTGGTCTTCATTAATTCATCAGATTCTATTTGTCGAAATACGTCTTCACCATGTTCATCGAATATTTTCGATATACTTTTTTGCATAGAATGTTCGATAGATCCATCCAGGTCCATAAAATTCCAGTCCAGCTGTTCCGCCAGCCACCTTCCACAATGTGATTTTCCCGCTCCCGGTAAGCCTACCAAATAGATCTTATTCATATCGCAATCTCGGATCGATCCAAAAATAAAGTATCTCCGTGAGGATATTCACAACAAAAAACAGACAGGCTGTGAATAACACCGTCCCCATAATAACCGGCAAATCACTTTGCTGCAACGCCTCAATCGTAACCTTTCCAAGCCCTTTCCAGTTAAAGATATACTCGGTAAAGAAAGCCCCGGCAAGCAAACTGCTGAACCAACCACCTACTGATGTAATCAGTGGATTCATGGCATTTGGAAATGCATGTTTCCAAATGACGGAACGTTCTTTCAAACCCTTGGCACGCGCAGTTCTTACATAGTCCATCTGCAACACATCCACCATGGTATTTCTGGTTAATTGTACAAATACCGCCAATGGTCGAATTCCCAATGCAATAGTTGGCAAAATCAAATTTTTCCATGCAAGGCTTCTTCCCTCCCCTAATGCATCAATCTCCCACAAACTGCCTGTCATGCTCAATCCGGTGTACTGTTTCCATACAAAACCAAAAAGCCAGGCTATGAGCATGGCGCTAAAAAAAGAAGGCATGGAAATTCCAATGGTGGAAATACCCACCAAAGTATTGTCCAGCCATGAGTTTTGTCGCCTTGCAGCCAACACTCCCAAAGGCACACCTATTAATAATGCAAGTATTATCGCACTAAATGCAAGAACCAGCGTTCCTGCAAATGCCGAAACTATCATACCTGAAACTGCCTGTTTGGTTCTAAAAGAAGTTCGTAAATATGGCCATTTGATTTTAACCACTGTATTTCCAGCCTTTATCAGGTTCACGCCTCCGGCCAGTTCTACCTTTTTGCTTTCTTTTTTGTAAAAACTTAAGGGAGATAAATCATTGATATACCAAATAAACTGCTGCCACTTGGGCTTGTCCAGACCCAAATCTTTGGTAATGGCT
>JAGXTF010000112.1 GCA_018333525.1 Bacteroidota bacterium
GGGTTTTTTTATTGGCGGCAGCCGCGAGTCTGCGCCGCCAAAGGCGGTGCAAGCGAGCGGAAGCCGCCAATAAAATTGCCTTTTGCAAAAAAGGCAATTCATTGGATTTCAGCCTCCCCCTCCGGGATCATCGAGCGCAGCGAGATAATCCCCGAAAGGTTACGAGTTACGAGGGACGGTGTTACGAAGTAATTAACCGAGTGAAGAAGTGAATTAGTGATAAGTGAAGAAGTGATAGGTGAAGAAGAGAATTTGAGTGGATACAAAGAATTATCTCTGAATTTCTTTTCTTTGCTCAATATGAAATTTTTTCTATTTATCAGTTTTTTCATTTGTTCGTCTTTTTTACATGCTCAAAATTCTACAAGAGACGTGGTATACTTAAAATCCGGAACCATATTAAAAGGAAAAATAGTGGAAGAAGTTCCATTGGTTTCCTACACAATCAGAACAGCTGACAGCAGCATTTTTGTAGTGAAACTGGAGGAAATTTTAAAAATTGTTCATGAAGAATTAGCTCCTGCAGCAAAAAAAGCCGGAAATGCATACCCACTGGCAAAGGGCTATGAATGCCTGGCGGAACTGGGTTTTGGCGGTGCTACCGGGTTATACGGATTAAATGTATCCAAGTTTACCGTAGTGAATGCCTATAGGATAAATAAATTTATGGCTGCCGGATTGGGAATCGGATTTAAATATTTTACCACAGACAATTCGGGATTTTCTGTTATTCCAGTGTTTTTGGATTTTCGTTACAAACCCTTTGACAAGCCTATTAGTCCATACGTTGGTATGTCCGCCGGATATGGCTGGGATGCAAGCCATGGATTCCATGATGCCGGATTTATGTATAATCCGCAAATTGGTTTACAATTAAATACAAATAAGGATTTTATGCTGCATTTGGGAGTAGGTTATGATATCCAACAAATGCGGTTTGCCACTTCCTGGAACAGTTATGTAATTCGCTATAGCGAAGCAGTTAGTGTGAATCTGGGACTTGTTTTTTAAGAATATATCCCTTACGGTTTATTCCTTTACCATCCTGAATTTTTGGTCTCCACAAAGGATTATATAGCAGCCGGATTTTAATAAACTCAAATCATATTTTCCATTTTCTGATTGGGTCCGGAATAAAAATTTTCCGAACATATCATAAATATATATGGTGTTTTCCGGGTAAGGAATTACAATAAAATCACCTGCCGGATTTGGGAAAGGTAAACGTAATTCTTTGGATTTTGTCTCTATTCCATTTACACAGTTTTTGACATTTAGAATTGTGGTTTTGGTAATGGAACATCCATCCGGGTTTTGTGCACGAATAAAATATTGACCTGGCAATGTCATTCGGATGGCGGATACAGGTTCTCCGTTTAACCAGTATTTATAATTTTCCGGGAGTGCAGGTTCCCAAAAAGTATTGCTGCAAATTACCGTGTCCGTTTGAAGAAAAAATACAGGGTTATCCAAACGAAATATTTTCAGACTATCAGAAAATGTACATCCATTTTCTGTCAATTCGCACACATATATTCCCGGGTCACTCGCTTTAAAAGTGGCACTGGATGTGCTTACCCCATTCCAGCGGTAAATTTGTGCGGGCCTTTTACATTCCAATTCCACAAACTGTTTTTCGCAAATACCGGTATCATTTCCCAACTGAAATTCAGGGAGTTTTATTTCAGTAATCCGAATATTGAAATTAGAGACGCAACCGTTGGAATCCCTGCACAGCACTTCGAATATTCCTGGTTTTTGCCAAATACTATTCGGCCAGGAATTGGAAAAGTAATTCCAGGAAATAAATCCTTCCGGTCTTTGAATGAGTATGGAATCGTTTGTACAAATTGCTTTAGATAAAGGTGAAATTTCATTTACAACCAAATCTTTAATTTCAAATAAATGATTGTCTGTACAACCGAGGGAATCTTCCGCCACCACTGTATAAACACCTGTTTTTAAACGGATAGAATCTCCTTTGAATTGACCCGGATTCCAATCGTATTTTACAAAACCTTTTGGTCCATAAATTAATGTATCCTTATTCGGACAAACCAGAAATTGACTTTGCATTTTGATTTCCGGCAATGAGGTTTTTACCAACAGGCTGTCCATATATTTACAGCCCAAGCTGCTGGTGGCGGCTACTATGATATTTCCACTTTGAATGGTGAAAAAACTATTTCCCAATACTATCTGGTTATTTTGAACCCATTTTAGGCTTGCATAAGGGTAATTTAATTCTAAATGCAGACTGTCACTATTACATAAAACAGTATCCTTTCCTAAGTAAGGACGCGGTGTATTGTCCTGGTATACACCAATTTGTGTGGTATCGGAATTACAACCGTTTGTTTTGTATTGAATGATGAGTTCATAATATCCATTTCCATTTATAATATGATTGATTTTAGCCGAAGTGAAAATTTTATTATCGGATTTTCTGCGCCATTTATACAAGCAACCGGCAATGGAGTCTGAACCTAGTTGTAAATTTTCACCAGCGCAACCATAATAGCTGTTCTGTTGCGGTTGGTTTAAAACTCTAATCTTATTAAAACTTACCAAACCCGCCCCGATTTTGTTTTTCACCCACGGTTGGCTTAAGGGTTGACCCATATAAGTCAAATACAATGGGAGACAGGTACCCTGATTGAGATTCAAAATCACTTTGTTTTTGGTGATGTTTCCGGATAAAATAAACACATTGGGATCGCCTGTGACATAGAATAATTTTTCAAATCCGGCATCGGCAAATATGCTGTCGTTGGGCTGACGCATCTGCAGTACAATTTGATTTCTGTCTGCATGATTCCAATAAATGGCATCTATTCCCGGAGGATCTATGTTGGTTTTTCTGCCGCTGTGGTATAAATCTCTGGATACCAGGGCAGCTAATTGTTTTCCCAATAACCCGTAACCATTTTGAAAATAATAATGGCAGCCATCATGACCATTTAATCCATTGCTGCTTATGACTTTTAATTTCGTTAATGTAAATTCAAACCGTCGTTGAACCTCCATCATTTCAGGTCCCGGATTTCCGCATCCATAACCGCGCACCTGCACCAGATAATTCAGTTCCATTCCCTTATAATCCCTGGTCCAATCTGCATATAAAATTCGAAAAAGACTGTCGTGTAAATAGGGTTTGGGACCATCACTTTCACCCTGAAACCAGAATAGGCCTCTTACATTTTTATCCAGGCCGGCTTTGCGCATGCGATAAAGAAGTCGCCCGTAAATGGTATAGGGATTTTCCGGAATAGGATTATATCGCAAATGAGAGGATACAGGTGTTCCACCTACAGCGCCATTGATAATTGCAATGGGTATTTTGAAACTATCCAGCAGGTGTTTTGCCATAACCAGCCCCCACTGTCCAATACAACCTTTATTGTAATATCCGTCTCCATTTGCTATATACCAGTTGGAATCCGAAACAGAGGTTGTTGCATCATAAGTGGAATTGCCAAAACTTCGGATAAAACTATCTTTATATTGTGTATTGGCCAGACCTGAATAACTGTTTGCTACTGCATTGCTCTGGCCTTGAATGATGTAAACATCGCCTACTATCAAATTGGAAACGGAAAATTTCAGGGTATCTTTTCCAATAAAATGCAGATGAATCTGATAGTTGTATTTGCCCGCGGGCAGAAGAACTCCAAAGTCAAATGGAGCCATATTCCCGCTGGATATCAGGGATTTACTCAGATTTAAAAAGGCTTTGCCATTTTGCAATACGGTATAATTTATTTTGGAATAGGCAGCGGAAACTTCTCCTGTAAAATGTGCATCTCCCCGGTTGTTTTTTAAGCTGCGGGGTATAAGTGCAAAATCGCGCGGGAGCTTGGAGAAGGTCAACTGTGCATGCACGCCGCAACTGAGCAGCAAGAAGAATGTTGCCAATACAATGCGCAAGCCCCTGAAACCAGAATTCAAAATTAAACCTTGTTTCAATGATAAGGACAGGTGTTACTTTTCATTGTCCGTTGCAAATTCTTTCAGGGCATTTCCCAGTTCTTCCATATCGTGGTTGAATTCTCTTTTAAAGCTTTCCCATTTGTCTTTTCCTTCAGATTTATATTCGGAGAGCTTTACCTTAATGGCCTGATTTTTTTGTTCCAAAACAGCAATTTTCTTTTCATATTCCAGATGCATTTCCTTTTTTTCCAACTTAATTTTGGATTTCAAAGCAGCAATGGTTTTTTCGTTAGCTGCAATTGCTTCTTCCTTTTCTTTCTTGTAGTTTTCTAAATCTTTTTGATATTCTTCTTCTTCCTTTTTGAGCGCTGCGTTTGTATCCGAAGCCTGAATACCGGAGTCTGAAGACGCATTTTTAGATGTGTT
>JAGXTF010000113.1 GCA_018333525.1 Bacteroidota bacterium
GATCGGTAATTCTAAAACAAAAAGAAGCCATGGAGAATGTAACTAATAAAAAAATATTGTCTTTTTTCTTTATTAATTTTTTGCTTTCTTTCATTTATTTATTTGGGATGGTTGCAATTTATTTTTCAACTATAAATATTGAAGGTTTATTAATTGGATTTTATCAAATGGCTTTTACAATCATTCATATTATTGTTTTGCTATTATTAATGATAATTAACGCTCCAAAATCAAAAGAATATAATAAATCATTGCAATATTATGTAGCAGGAATTTTAGCTGTAATCCTCGGTAGCTGGTCTTATGTCAAAATATGCATCCTATTAAACTGGCATATCTAATTATTGTTCCTATAATATTAAATAAACTAACTACATGTTTTATAATCAAATAATAGCTTTTAGATAAGAGAAAAGCTGCATCTTTCGTCTGTAAGGGGAGCACAAAAGTAAAAGGGTTATACTTTGATAGTATGGCCCTTTTTTATTTATTCAGCTGTTCAATGTATTTCAATATCATTTTCACTTGCTTCTCATCCGATTTTTGAGCCGTGATTTTTTCAATAATGGCACTTTGCTCGTCCTCAGTTAGTTTTTTAAACGGTTTTAGTACTCCTGATTCCTTGAAAGTATCTAAAATCTCTTTCTTAGTAATTTGCTCCTTTGAAGTCAATAAATAAAGCGTAACTGTTACAGTGTCGCCGCCGGTTTTATTAATTGCTTTTCTGATTTCGCTGTTGATTGAAATTAATTTGTCTTGGTCACCTAATTTGGCTAGGTTCAAACTTTCTATTGTATAGTTGTCAATAGTGCCAGCAACTTTCATAAAACCCCATTTACCTACTATGTGTTTCGTATTTGGAACTTGAATATGATAAGTCCAAGCACCTTTGCCTGGTTGATATTTTAATTCAAGTTTTTTATCTTTTACTAAGTATTCCATTTTAGTTTTATCATTTAACTTTTCTACATTCCCTTTATCTATGTCACATGTGCTTGATTCTTTACAGAAATCTTCCTAAATCGAAAGAAATTAAAGTTAGACAATTTATTAAGTGATATCTGCTTCCTACAATTTTACAAGAAGTCAATTATTTGTTTGGCATACACTCAAGTGAAAACTTATTGGCATCTGATTACAAAAGTATGAAAGAGGAATTGGTTAATTCTTGTATTAATCCGCATTTCAAAATATTTTACTCAATCAAAATGGGATTACATGATAAACCTTGGAATAAAATAAAATCAAAAAATATCTTATTAGATTTAAAATGAGTTAAATCCAGTAATTTTCTACAAGATAGAATTCAAAATTCAATAAGTGTTGATTCATGAATAGTGTAACAAATAATTAATGATCATTAACGTTCCAAAATCAAAAGAATATACTAGAGTATTACTTTATTATATAGTAAGAATTTTAGCAGTAATTATTGGTGGCTGGTCTTATGTCAAAATAAGCTTTCTATTAAACTGGCATATCTAATTATTGCTCCTTATTTTTATATATGAATACTACAATGATTGATATAACAAGGGTATCTAGGCCGAGTGAAATAATTGGCATTAGGGATTTACAAGCATTGAATTTAAAGCAGAACATAACTACCGAAGAGGCCATTGACCAAGGTTTCCTAACTGCTGCCTTTACGCTAGAATATTTACAGGCGATGAATTCAGCATCTCCTGCCATCATTGCAAAGGATGGTGATAAAGTTGTTGGTTATGCTTTGGTTGCAACAAAAGATATTAGAAATGGGCACGACCTTGTTGAAGGTCTTTTTGATGCCATTGATAAATGTGAATACAACGGAAAATTATTAAGGGATGTTAACTATGTAGTAGTTGGGCAATTATGTGTTGCAAAAGAATGCCGCGGACAAGACCTTGTGCAAAAGCTATACGGACATTTCAGGGATTATCTTTCAAAAGAATATACTTACCTCATTACGGATATTGCTCAAGCAAATGCTCGTTCTCTTAAAGCGCATCAAAAAAGAGGATTTCAAGTCATCAATGAATTGATGTATGGTGGTTTTGCATGGGATATTGTTTTGTGGGATTGGAATGCAGCAGATTAGCATCAATATTAAGAGTACTTTAAATCCATATTCCAACCAATAAATAATTCTCTCTCATGAATTCGCTACGTAATTTTTTTCTTGTAGTTACGCTTCTGTCTATTACACTTCCAGCCTTCTCGCAAGACGATCGCCGCTGGCAAATGAATTCAGACGGTTCAATTGAGTGGTTCATTGGTAATCGTATTCCACACGACGATCATATTGAATTGAGCGGTAAGCAAATTTCTTGTGTACTTAGGTACGGTGTTGCTTCCGACAGTTCTTTCCATGCTAGTCGAAGTTTGGTCTGGCCTATGCTTAGAACCATTCCGAATAATACACACGCTAGTTTAACCCGCAGATTTGCACAGGACGCTTTTGAAATGGTAACGGTCAACTATCGACCCATTACCGCTGAAAAAGTAACCAGCATTAGCCTGAACGGTATACTAACCGTTAACTCTAGGGTATCCAATACGCTGGAATTAACACGACAATATTTTCCATCAACAGATCTACCTGTTTATTGTGAAGTTTATCGGATTAAAAATATTTCAGGAAAAAAATGTGTAGTAGAAATTCCTAAGTCAACTAGTATTTATCAAACTGACCCTAAAATGGGAACGGAAGGTGCTTTTGCTTTACAGGTTAACTGGTATCATGGAGGCTCTTATCAACTTCAACCCAATGAGTCTGTTCATTTTTCACTGATATATTCAGGTGCAAAATTAAAAGAGCCAACTCTACAAATAGAAGCGGAATATGAAATGGCAAAGCGATTGTCTTTTGTGCAGCAGGTAAGGAATAATTTAGTTTTGGAAACTCCCGATACCGTTTTAAACAGAGCATTTGCCTTTGCAAAAATCAGGGCAGCTGAAAGTATTTTTGAGACCAAGGGTGGTCCTATGCACGGACCAGGAGGAGAATCCTATTATGCTGCTATCTGGGCTAACGATCAGGCAGAATACATTGGG
>JAGXTF010000114.1 GCA_018333525.1 Bacteroidota bacterium
CTTTATTTGTCATTTTATCTAATTTTAAATTTTACACCGAGAAAAATAAACGGCATATAACAGGGGTTTTGTGCAATAGCGGGTTAGTGCTATCATTCAACATTTGTGTTTCAAATAAACTTGTCTGCATAATTCAACTTTTGTTTTTCAATTCCGCTACTGCACAAAGCCGCAAAACGTTGTATGTAACTTTTGACCAAACGCATTAGCTTATAAATCGTAACTCAACTTTTAATTTATCAGCTTAATATTTTTACTTAAAATTTTTTATACCATTAATCTTTTTTTGTTGTTTCAACTGTTGTTCGGGGGCGACTATTCGCTGCTTAACATTTTTTTTAATCATCAACTTTAGTTTATTTATTTTGCTTCAGTTACAAGCTGACAGTACGCTGATGAACAATTAAAACTTTGTTCATGTTGACACACTCCTACTATTTCATAAAGCTACATACAACAAAAGGTTTTGCGTCAGCACGGCTGACGGGTCAAGCCATACATCTTCAGTTTTTCAATTCAACTTTTGTAACTGGCTTGACCGAACGCTAATCATCAACTCAAATAATCATTAAACTATTTATCTTTAATTAACTTTTGTTCAAGCACGACGTACTTCGTCCGTCGTGCCAAACGCAAAGCCTCGAACGTTATAGCCAATGCTAAAAGACCGACACAACTAACAATGAAAGAAATAGAACTTAATAAAAACGACATTTTGCGATTAAGAGCAGACATCAAAATCTCAATTGTGTTAGGACTTTTGTTTACTCTTGCTTTAGTAATTATTGTTGGACTTATTCCAGGTGTTATGTTCATTTTCGGCAAACGACCATCTGACGGTTTTGTGACACGTGGCTTATACATTATTGGACTTCTATTTATTCCGTTTCTTGCCATTTCGTGGACAAATATTTTAAAGTATATCGACCTTAAACAAGGCAAAAAACTAACTTTTAAAACGGACGACTATGATGTTATTAATAAAAAAGACTCAGCTTACATATTGACACGTGGCGACAACAAGCAGAAAATAAAAATTGACAACGAATTAATTCCATTCATTAAATCATCGCAACCGTTGACAATAGAAATCTCCACTCTAGCCAAATCACTTTTGTTTATTTCTCACAACACAGACAACTTACTTGACAAATTATACAATGACAAAAAACAGTAAAGTAATATTATCAATTAGCTCAGTCATTGTTGGTTGGTTATTGTGTGGTTTTGGCTTTACGACAACCATTGGACACCCATTAAGCACAATTTGTTTTTTAACTGGTATCGGACTTTCATTAGGCGGACTTGTATTTTTAATTGTAAACTTGAAAAGAAAATGAACGAAATGAAAGAAAGAAGCACTGGCTATAACAGCACCTACCCAAAAGGCGGGGTTTCGTGTTCCAAAGACAGTTTTGTGGTTAATCAAACATTAGTTTTTCAAATCAAGTTTTGTGGTAAAAGTTCCGCCCTTCGGGTAGCTGCAAACCGTTGCACGTCAGCTTAGTCAACAATTCGCAATCCTTAAAATTATTTTTTATGAACATAAAATTAAAATTGACAGAGGAAACAATGCCTTTGGCTCAACTTGACACACTAATAAAAATTTTAGCACATCAAAAAGCGACAATTTCTATTCTTTGCGACAAGTACACGAACAGCAATGAGGAATCTGATGAACTTTTTGAAAACGTGATGCGTGGGGCAGACGAATATTATCAGCAGGTGTATGAACATATTTTTGCAAAATATAGCTCCGTAAACCCAGACGACTTCTTACCCAATAAATAATTTTTTGTGTTAAAGACTTTTTTGGTTCACAAAAAGTTTCAAAACTTACAGTTGCAGAATTAGGATTTTTTATATTAGTTGACATAATGTAGTAGCCGACTGACTTATTGGTTATTATTTTGACAATTCGTAAGCCAGTACGGCTATAATTTAACGGTTGACAAAACACAGTAAATAAGTTTGCTACTTGCCGAAAAATAAAGCCGAACGTGCAACATAAGGCTTGGTGTTATGTCGGCGGACATAACGCTGTTTCTCGACTTTTGTGCTTCTATGGGCTTTTGTTTCTGCTTGACATTATATAATTATTTTTAGTATGAACAATGAACTTTTAAACTTCTAATCAACATTTGTACGAGCTTTGGTTTTTCAAATTCCGCCACAAACACCAAAGCCTGAACGTTGCACGTAACCTTATTTGACACTCTAATTTAAAATTTATTATATGACTTTTACTTACGACCAAGCGACAAAAATTGTTGAGAATTACAAGCATTTAAAAGGGCAGTTTTTAGACATTCAAAAATCCCTAAGAATTGCTAACATTTATATTTTCCCATCAAACAAAGACATACAAAATCAATTCTTTTTAGATCATAAATTTTTTACAGACAACTTATCTCATTTAATCAAGTTTGGTGCTGACTTAAACATAGTAGAGGTATATGTTTACTACTGGAATGAACCAGCTCTTGTTAAAGTTGAGATAGATGACTATTTGACTAAGCACAATCTTGACAAGAAATATGATTAACTATACGACACAGTTTAAATCGACACAAAAAATTAGTTTATGATGCAATGGGTCTGGCATTACAAATACTGCAATTCCATTAGGACTATTAGTTGAGTATTTTTCATTTAATTCAGCAACTCTTTTATCGACAAACTCTTTTAGCTCTTTAATTTCTTTTTGTAGTTCTGTGACTTTTGACATTGACTATTTTTTTTAATATTTAAAAATATTCGTCTTGTTCAGTATGACAAGACGAAAGGCTACGTGCAACATGGGGTTTTGTGCAATTGTGGGTTGACGGATAAGCAATGAACTGCAAATCATTAATCAACTTTTGCACAAGCTGACGGAACGCAATTGGGCTTCTGTTTTTAATCTTCATCTTTAGTATTTATATTAAACATTTGTTATCAACTGACGGAACGCTATTACCACAACTGGCACAAAGCCCTATCGTTGTATGTAACTTTTGACCAAACGCATTAGCTTATAAATCGTAACTCAACTTTTAATTTATCAGCTTAATATTTTTACTTAAAATTTTTTATACCATTAATCTTTTTTTGTTGTTTCAACTGTTGTTCGGGGGTGACTATTCGCTGCTTAACATTTTTTTTTAATCATCAACTTTAGTTTATTTATTTTGCTTCAGTTACAAGCTGACAGTACGCTGATGAACAATTAAA
>JAGXTF010000115.1 GCA_018333525.1 Bacteroidota bacterium
GTTAAATCCATCAATGTTTATCCCAATACAACGGTGAAATTTTCCGTCAACGATTCTGATCAATGTTATTCAGGAAATAATTTTATATTTTCCAACAATTCAAGCATTTCTTCCGGAAGTTTTACCAACGACTGGCGATTTGGTGACGGCAATACTTCTTCTTCCACTTCGCCAACAAAATCATACGCAACAAGAGGTAATTACACCGTAAATTTAATTACCACAAGCAACAATGGATGCAAAGACACTGCCTCAAAACCAGTGAGAATTTATAGTGCACCATCTGTTGTTTTTACACTCAATAATTCCAATCAGTGCAAACGCACAAACCTATTTACAACCACAAATAGTTCCACCAATACCGATGGAAGTTTATCATACTCCTGGAATTTTGGGGATGGCTATAAACCATCGTCCAGTGCGCCTTCACATACATATTCTTCCGAGGGTGCGTACAATATAAAATTAATTGCTACCAGCAGTTATGGATGTGTTGACAGTGCTGTTAAATCCATCAATGTTTATCCCAATACAACGGTGAAATTTTCCGTCAACGATTCTGATCAATGCTATGCCGGAAATAATTTTATTTTCACCAACAATTCGGGTATTTCCTCTGGAAGTTTTACCAACGATTGGCGATTTGGTGACGGCAATACTTCTTCTTCCATATCCCCTACAAAATCCTATACTGCACGAGGAAATTACAATGTGCTTTTGATTACCAAAACCAATAATGGATGTTTGGATACAGCTTCAAAACCCTTAAGGGTATATAGCGCACCAGCAGTAAGTTTCAGTGTGAACAACAATTCTCAATGTCTAAGGAGTAATTTATTTACTACATCAAATAATTCTACAAATTCAGATGGGTCTCTATCGTATAGCTGGAGCTTTGGAGATGGCTTCACTAGCAATAATAGCGCCCCGGTTCACTCTTACAGTAAAAATGGTAACTTTAATATTCGATTGGTAGCTCAAAGTGCTTTCGGTTGTGAGGATAGTGCTGCATTATCCATTACTGTGTCACCTCAGGCCAATGCTGCTTTTCAAATGAACGATAGTGACCAATGTCAGCGAAACAATATTTTTAATTTTGCAAATACCTCTGCAATTGCATCAGGTAGTTTAAATTATTCCTGGGATTTTGGGGATGGCACTTATTCAGCAATTGCCAGCCCTGTTAAAGTTTATGCCAACCGCGGTATTTATTCTGTAAAATTAATTGCTGTTTCAGGTGCAGGGTGTAACGATACATTAACAAAACCATTGAGGGTTTACGACAATCCTGTGGCAGATTTTTCTTTGAATACAACAGCACAATGCATGCGGAATAACCTGTTCATTTCAGGCAACAATAGTTCCGTGCAGGATGGCACTTTGAATTATGTCTGGACTTTCGGTGATGGTTTTTCTTCAAACGCCGCCACCCCTTACCACAGTTATGCAACTGCCGGAAATTATTCTGTTGTCTTAATGGTTTCAAGCACCTATGGATGTGGAGATACAAGCAGTGTATCCATTAAAATTCATCCCCAGGTGAATTTGGATTTCACGGTGAACAATGCCCAACAATGTTTGGAAGGAAATCAAGTGGTTGTTACGGATAAAAGTACAATTTCGTCAGGTACATTTACTTACAATTGGACATTTGGAGATGGAGGTGCGTCCAATATTTCTCAACCATCTTATACTTATGCAAGTGCAGGAGATTTTCTATTGCAATTAATTGCAGTAAGTGACAACAATTGCAGAGATACTGCAAGTCTCGGAATTAAAATTCTGGATAAACCGAATGTCAGGATGCAGGTGAACAATCCAATTCAATGTTTAAAAGGAAATTTATTTGTGTTGAATAATATTTCGGCAATTCAGGATACAGGGATCATTTTCTACTGGAATTACAACAATCAAAAAGACTACAGTAAGACATTAAACCTTCAATACAATATTCCAGGACTTTACAATGTGAGCCTGGTTGCACAAAACAAAATTGGTTGCACCGCAACTGAATTGAAAACTCTGGAAGTATTGCCCCAACCCAATTTGGCATTTTCCACCAATAACAATATCCAATGTTTTGCAGGAAATTTATTTCATTGCACAAATTCCAGTTCTATCAGCGATGGCAGCTTGAATTTTATTTGGAATTTTGGAGATGGACAAACCAGTACTTTAAATTCACCCGATGTGCAGTACTTCAAATCCGGCGATTATGAGATTACTTTAATTGGAACTTCAAGCGCATTTTGTGGTGATACCATTAATAAAAAAGTTACTGTTTTACCAACACCTAAGGCTGAAATAAAACTATTGACCGCTGCAGAATTATGTTTGAATAACAATGAATTTGTCGCTATTAGCAATTCATCTGTTGAATCCGGAATGGTACACCTGAACTGGAAATGTTCAGACGGATATAATACGGATGACGAAACATTTACACATTCATTTTCGGATGCAGGCAACTATTTATTGGAATTACTCGCCAGCAGCGACGACAATTGTTCAGATACACAACAGATCAGCTTAAATGTCAATCCTTCACCGGTATCCAAATTTGCAACATCCGGTATTTATTTCTGTGAAAATGGTACCGTATCTATGTTTGATTCCGCTTCCTTGCCGTCTGGCAATCTCGTAGTTCACTGGTACAAAAATGATATGGAATTAACAGATCCAAATCAAATCATATTGAGTGAATATGGCGAATTTGTTCTGAAACAAATTGTGAATTCGGATAAAAATTGTACAGATACATCTGAAACTACCATATATGTGACAGGAAATCCCAAATTGAAATTCTTTTACAGTCCTGCCATTGGTTGTGCGGGTCAAACTGTTTTCCAATTCGAAGACAGTTCGGAAAATCCAGGTGGAAATGCTCCCATCAGAAAATGGAATTTCACAGATTCTGATTCTTCTGAACGCGAATTGGTGCAAAGGAAATTTGACACGGCTGGCACTTACCATGCTCATTTGCATTTGCAAAATGGCGCATGCGAGGCCGACAGTGCCTTCACTTTTGTGGTGTTACCAAAGCCAACAGCTGCATTTATTTATCAAATGGAAGATAGAGAAACCGTGCGATTTCAAGCTTTGGATGAAAATGCGGATATCACTGCTTTCCACTGGAATTTAGGTGATGGAGTAGAAGCGGATGGCATCCATTGTACCCATACATATTTCCGCAATGATTCCTTTCAGACTGTCTTGATGGTTCAGAATAATTCAGGTTGCAGGGATACCACCAACAATACCATTGGAATTAAAAGTCCGAACAATATCCTTCAGAACAATGCGCTGAATTTTTATGTGTATCCAAATCCAAATAATGGACAATTCACTTATAAGTTTGAAGTGTTGGAAACCCAAAATATCACCATTGACATTCGCGATATTTTAGGCAGGAATATAATCTATCAAAAAAATTGGTCCAGTCTGATTCCCGGTATATATCATGAAACCATTGATTTCAATGCTTTGGGGCTGGCTCCTGGTACTTATCCTTTTTCTATTGGTTCAGATACCAAAAAAGAAGTGGTGAAGGTTATTTTTGCGAGATAACCCGCATCAATGCCTGAAATACAATCGCCATTTTTTACCCGGAATTACCGGCTAATCTTACTGTTGTCATGGCTTGTCATCTTTGCGATTCGCTTTGCATGGCCTGCAGATATGGAATATAAAGCCGATGAGAAATTGATGGTATCCATGGCTAACACGTCAATTGAAACCGGGGAATTACCTGCAATTGGAATGAAAAGTGGCATTGGTCTGGAAAATGCCGGATTCAGCGCCTGGCCATTCGTCCTTTTTGCATGGATAAGCAACAATCCATTGCATATGGCAATGATGGTTATGGTTCTGAACTTTCTTGCTTTGTTGTTAATGGCACATTGTGCGAATCTGGCAGAAAAGGATAGCTACACATATAAAATGGGAGTTTTACTCGCAGGAGTAAATTTAATGGCCGTTTTATTTTCCAGAAAAATTTGGGCTCAGGATTTATTGCCTGTTTTTACTTCCTGTATCTGGTATTTTTATTTAAAAAGAAATTCCTTTTTACTGGTCATATTCACCGGAATATTTTTCGCACTTGCGGGTCAATTGCATTTGTCTGGCTTTTTCTATGCTGCAGGTTTTTTTCTATCAGCTATTATTTTCAAAAAATACAGTTGGAAACAAATAGGATTAATGCTTCTCGGATTTGCCATTGGCCTGATTCCCGCCCTACTCTGGATAAAAGATTTACTGCTACATACAACGTCCTCGGATGCCTCTCTTTCCAACATCATTAAATTTGAATATTTTCTTCATTTACTCATCGACCCTCTTGGAATAAATGCAGCTTATTCTCTGGGCAGTGATGTATGGCCATTTTCTAAAATGGCTTTTTTTCTTCCGGTAATTTTGACTGCTGTCATTGGATTTGTCTTTTTGTTCGCTTTGATTAAAGCTTGCTTGCGAATCATTAGAAACAAAAATTATACAATAAATAAATACAGTGAATTTGTTTTTTACGCCGCCGCATTTATTTTATTTCCAGGTATACTGCTTACGCTAAGCGGCAGCCCGGTTCGCTCACACTACTTGATTGGTGCAACGCCCTTTGTTCATATTGCGCTGGTGAAATTGATATATCCACTTGGCAAAAAATATATTTGGCTCTTTTGGATTTCACAGGCTGTTTTTACCATCTGTTTTTTATACTTTATTCATACAGGAGGTATTATTTCCGGAGATTATGGATTGCCCTACAGCCGCCAGGCACCTTGATTATATGCAAATATGAAATGCCAAAGAAGGCTTTTATAAATTAAAATGTGTTCGGTATACCATTCTAAAATAAACACCATTTTTTTCTAAGTACCACATAATAAGGTACATTTTCAGAACCCCATTTTTTATAGAATGTGGCTACATCCGGTATTTCACTGCCTTCAAAATCAAGGGTCCTGCCCGTTCCGGCAAATTTTTCAATTACATTTTGTATGATGCCGTGCATAATGCTGTACGGTCTTCCGGCATCGGTAGGAGCAGATAACAAATAATGAACTTTATTACCGGATAACATCAAAACGGCCATGCCCAAAACCTCCCTTTCTAAAATGGCTCCGATGGTAAACAATTTATTTTCCTTTTTAGCAGATATACAGGCATTTTCAAATCGCTGATAATCGGCTTCGCCAATTTCCGGATTTTGGGCCCCGTAAAATTTTCTGTGTAATAATATTGCTTCCCCGGCATCTATATCTTCCACATATTGGATGTTTGTATTTGCGGTTTTTTTCAAATTTTGTCTGGCATCCCTGTTGAATTTCTTTTCGATTTTCGGATACTCTGGAGTTAGATCCAGCATGTAATTTGGTCGAATTCGCAAATATTTTTTTACAAGAATCCCATAGTTCAATTGTAAATGTATTTTCTTAAATTCATCAGGTATGGCCGCAATAAAATCATCCTGAGAAATTTCCGGATTCCCCTTTCCAAATACACCGAGTTGTTGACAGAAAAATGGTTGATAGACATATTTGATACCATATTTTATTCTCCATGGCAACGGAAAAATAGCTTCATAATTTCCCAGAATTATTGCATCCCATTGGTTGTCGCAGATGGCATCCAAATACCAGCTGTATGCATATACCATGGAATTCAAACAGCCATCTGCAGTAGCATTCCACTTGGTAAAGTCAATTTCACTATGTCTCAGGTATTTTAATTCAGACATTTCTCAAAAATGGATCGGTAACCGTCCCAATCCCCGGAATTGCTAAGGCTCTCATTGTGAAAAATAAAACAAAACGGCGTATGGTGTTTCCTGCAAGTTTCATTCAATTCCTGCATAGCCTTTCCTGCATCATTTAAATGGAGTTCTAAATAATTTTTTAGGGAAACATCCATAGCGCAAAAGGGATGAACAACCAATTCGGTACTTTCATTTTTTAGCAGGTCGAAGAACCTGAAACTCTGTCCTGTACCGGCTCTGAAACCTAATCGGTCTGCATATCCCATAGAATAATCGTGGGTAATTCCGGCTTGTAACAAATTGCGGTATGTCTCTGGTAATTTTACTTTCAAAAAATGATGTCTGGATCTGGTGATGGTTTTTCCAATATGTTTTTCCAGTCGGATTTTTTCTTTTTGAATGCCATCAGCAGTTTGACCTGCTTCATATCCCGGGTGAATTCCTGTTTCAAATTGCGATGCAATTCTGGTAACAATTTTGGAAAAGGATGGATTTGAAATGGCGATGGATTTGTCATACAATCCCCGGTCTGACACCTGAATAAAAAACCGGCAGTTATGAGGATTGCCTTTCAAGGTGTCAATCATATAATCAAAACTGTCGTATGGGTCAGATTTGCCAAATAAAACCTGAATTCTTTCTTTTGCTTTTGTCCAATCCCCAATTAAAAAATAACGCAACAACCCTCCCAGCCAAACCAAGGGTGTACGTCCTTTGTGTGCAAATGCAATATCGATATCCAAAGTTGGATACACACCATATTTATTCACCAATTGAACGCCAATTTCCTGATAAAATGCATTCAGTGCAATATCGATTATAGGTAGAGATCTGAAAGGTTCCGGAATAAATTTACCTGGTAAAAATCTCCCATGTTTATCGGTATCGTGTGTCTGGTATTCTTCATACCGGCATAAAAACCAAAATACCATAGAAAATATATCAAACCCAAATGCAGAATTTGTCGGAAACAAAACAGGAAAAGAACCACCCATATCAAATTCCGGTAAAGACTCATTCACCGCTTCCTCTTTTAACAGCGTTACCGGAATAATATGAAATCCGGAACGCGGAATTACAGAGTAATTAATTTTTATCCCGTCATTTATCCCTTCATATTCCGAAATATTTTGGGTTACCCGATACTGCATACCCAGGCGGTGTTTGAAAATCTCTTCCAACACGTATTGCAGCCTCGGGCTCATAAAATCGGAGTATATTATTACCATACGCCGCTATTGCGTATTTTCGCGCAAAATAATGAAGGTAGCGTTAATTACAGGCATTACGGGTCAGGATGGAGCATATCTTGCAGAATTTCTTCTTAAAAAAGGTTACGAGGTACATGGAATAAAACGCCGTAGTTCCCTTTTCAACACAGACAGAATTGACCATATTTATGAAGATCCCCATCAAATTGGTGCAAAAATGCATTTGCATTATGGAGACCTTACAGACAGCACCAATCTGATTCGCATTATACAGGAAGTACGACCGGATGAAATTTATAACCTCGCAGCGCAAAGTCACGTGCATGTCTCATTCGAAACACCGGAGTATACTGCCAATAGTGATGCAATCGGAACTCTTCGGTTACTGGAAGCGGTGCGGATTTTAGGACTGATTGAAAAAACCCGTATTTATCAGGCAAGTACCAGTGAATTATATGGATTGGTACAGGAAGTGCCACAATCCGAAAAAACACCTTTTTATCCCCGATCGCCTTATGCAGTAGCCAAGCTTTACGCATACTGGATTACGGTAAATTACCGCGAAGCATATAAAATCCATGCGAGCAACGGGATTTTATTTAACCATGAAAGTCCGATAAGGGGTGAAACTTTTGTTACCCGCAAAATAACCAGGGCTGCTGCCAGAATTGCCCTTGGCCTGCAGGATAAGCTTTATTTGGGAAATTTAAATTCCCAACGCGATTGGGGCCATGCAAAAGACTATGTGGAAGCTATGTACCTGATTCTGCAGCAAGACAACCCCGATGATTATGTAATTGCTACGGGAGTCACCACCAGCATCCGTGATTTTATCAGAAAAGCATTTAGCTATGTGGGTATTGGTTTGGAATTTCATGGAGAAGGGGTAGACGAAAAAGGAGTCATTGGATTTATCGATGACGAACTGTTTCAAAAACACGTGGGACAAACGACTGCCCCTGCAATTGGCAAAGAAGTAATTTTTGTGGACCCCAAGTATTTCCGTCCCACTGAAGTAGATCTTCTGATAGGCGATGCTTCCAAAGCCAGAGAAAAACTTGGATGGATTCCAAAATACGATCTGGATGCATTGGTGGCAGATATGATGGCCGGCGATATTAAACTGATGCAGAAGGAAGACTATCTGAGGCAGGGCGGATTTTATACCAAAAACTACTTCGAATAATTATCCACTATTTAGAATCGTTATAAATAGACGACTCTAACTTGTACCCCATTGAATTATTCCTATGTTCGTTTCATCAAATTATTCATCCTATGAAATTCAAAAACTTGTTATTGGCAACCTGTGGCATACTTGCCGCCACAGTTTCAAATGCGCAACCCTTTGAAAAGGGAAACACTGTTGTAAGTCTCGGTTATGGTTTTGGCAATTTGGGCTCTGCAATTGCAAGCACTTATAAAGATGAACCCGGATTCAAGAGTTCCAATTTCGGACCCATTTATGTAGGTGTAGAAAATATGGTTTCAGACAAAATCGGATTGGGAATCAGTTTTAACTATGTAGGCACCACATTTAGCTGGACAGGCGATGATTCTATGGGTACAGGTAATTACACCTACAAATGGAAAAGAAACACATGGAGCGCTTTGTTGAGAACCAATGTACACTTTGGTGAATCCGATAAATTCGACCCATATATAGGAATTGGAATTGGATATCGCACCGCCAAGAATGAATATACTTCCACCGACCCAACGTTCACCCCTGTTTCTACAAAAACTTTAATTCCATTGGGATTTGAAGCAGTTTTTGGCGCACGTTTTTATGCAACCGAAAACATCAACATTTTTGCTGAAGTTGGAATTGCCAAAGCGCCTATCAAATTTGGAGTAGGATATAAATTCTAGAAAATTAAAACATCTGAAAAAGCCGGAGTACTCCGGCTTTTTTTATGGTATAAAATTGAATTGGGATTTCAGTTCATCCGAAGTGAATTCCAATAAATTCACATTCATTTTTATATCTTTATAAGGCCTGTTGTTTGCATTCTGCGCCTGTTTTGCTATGATTACAGCCACCTCCATTCCCGAAATCACTTTGCCAAAAACAGTGTAACGTGTATCGAGTGTATGTTCTCCATTTTTGTCTATTACAATATAAAATTGTGACCCATTGGATGCCTTTTGTGGATTTCCATCGCGGGCTGCTCCTACAGCGCCATAATCATGCTTTAAAGTGCTTACAAATTCAGCAGGGATTGTATAACCCGGACCACCAAAACCATCATTGGTACTATCGGAATCTTTAGAATTTGGATCCCCTCCCTGAATTACAAAATCTGTTACTGTCCTGTGAAATGTAGTACTATCCAGGTATCCGGTATATGCCAGATTCAGATAATTGTTGCGATGTAAAGGAGTTTCTTTAAATAACCAGATGTAAATATCACCAAATGAAGTTTGAATTTGCATAATTTTTTCCTTAGCAGGGGCATCTGCAGGTTTCTCTTTTTTCTTACAGGATGCGTTTGTTGTAAATACCAACGTTAAAATCAAACACCACTTGAACCATTTACTCATGGCTACAAAGAAAACAATTATTAAGAAACCAGCTCAAAATTAATTCGAAAGGCTACTTCAGGTATTTTGGGGCAAGACAAAACGCGTCCACCAGAGTCGTCTGGCTGCATGTTTCAAGGGGAAAAACACCATTTTACGGCAAAAGACGAAACATGTTTTCCATTACCAGTGAAAATGAAAAATGACGAAATGTAATTTTGATATGGCTTCTGGGCAAACTGCCCTAAATTTGCAAAGTGGAAATTAATTCCAAAATTTATGTTGCGGGACATAATGGAATGGTAGGCTCAGCCATTATTCGCGCCCTTCAACGCAATGGCTTTGAAAATATCATTACCAGAACTTCACGCGAATTAGATCTGCGAAATCAATCTGAGGTGGAAACATTCTTTAAAAATGAGAAGCCGGATTATGTGATAGATGCAGCTGCAAAAGTTGGGGGAATTCTCGCCAATAATACCTATAGAGCTGAATTTCTTTATGACAATCTCTGCATACAAAACAATGTAATTCACCATTCCTGGAAATATGGTGTAAAAAAATTACTATTTCTTGGTTCCAGTTGTATCTATCCTAAACTCGCTCCGCAACCATTAAAAGAAGATTATTTGCTCAGTGGATTTTTAGAACCAACCAATGAACCATATGCGATTGCAAAAATTGCAGGAATTAAAATGTGCGAATATTACAGAGAACAATACGGTTGTAATTTTATTAGCGCAATGCCAACCAATTTGTATGGAATTAATGACAATTACCATCCGGACAATTCACATGTATTACCGGCATTGATACGGAAATTCCATGAAGCCAGGAGCCTTGGAAAATCAGAAGTTGTAATCTGGGGTGATGGAACCCCGTTGCGTGAATTTCTTTATGCAGATGACCTTGCCGATGCATTGGTTTTCCTTTTGTTGAATTACAATGAAAAGCAATTTATCAATGTTGGGTATGGGGAAGATATATCCATTGCAGATCTTGCAAATTTGATAAAAGATATCGTTGGATTTGAAGGAAATCTGGTATTTGATAATTCCAAGCCAAACGGTACACCCAGAAAACTTATGGATAGCAGCAGACTCTTTAGCCTGGGCTGGAAACCCGGAACCAAATTGAGAGATGGTATCCGACTTGCATATCAGGATTTTATTTCGAAATCCGAACCGGGAATTCAATAACAAATTTTAGAAATGAAAATTTTATATCTCTCTCATGGAGCCCAGGAGACAGGGGGATATAAATTAGAACACACTTTGGCATCTGCAATTGGTGAATTTCGTGAAATTCGATTTTCGAAAAACTACAGAGGTTTATTCCATTGGATTCTCCTTTTTTTTAAAGCGTTTTCCCATCCTAAAGCAGATGTGATCATTACTGTATCCCGACTGGCATGGCCGGTTTATCTGCGAAATATGTTCAACAGATCGGAAATTATTCTCGTTGTGCACAACTATGATCCGGATGATAAAAAGCGAGCTTTATATTACTATTTATTGAATTCCTTTTTACATCGTGCATCAGGTAAATCCAAAAAAATAAATATCGTGGTTGTGTCGCATTATTGGTTTGAATATTTCAAAGACCACTGGAATTTTAAGGACAATTTATTTGTATTTCCCAATTTATTTGACAACGCGTTTTATGTAGATTTCAAGGTTGCGAAAGAACATAAAAATAAGAAAATCCATTTCGGTCAATTTTCTTCTAAAATCGACAGGAACAGTTATTTGGAGCTGCAGACCAAGCTGTTTCAGCAAGGTTATACCTGTTATTTTTCCAGCATAGTGCCCATATCAGATTCCGACTTCGAAATTATTTGCTTTCCTGTATTCAGCAATTATTTAAAGGCTATGGCTGAGAGTATTGCAACCATCATTTGCAATCAGGTAAAGGAAGGTTGGAACCGCGTAGCCCATGAAAGTTTTTTGGTAGGTACAACTGTTTTTGCCAATGGTGGCGGGGGTCTTACCGAGTTGGTTTCTTTGGCAAATGGTTACGTAAATTTGGAAATGGATTCTATAGTTCAAACCATTATTCAAAGTGAATTTAAAAATATAAACACTTTATTTTTAGACCAATTGGATTTGAACCACGCTTCAGAATTTGTAAAACCTCTTAAAAATCGCATCATTCGCAACGCATGACATCCCCTGAAGTAAGTGTTTTAATACCGGCCTTTAACGCAGAAGAAACCATTTCGGCAAGCATCTGGTCTGTGTTAAATCAATCTTTCCAAAATTTGGAATTGCTTGTTTATCTGGATGGCTGCACCGATCAAACTGAAAATATTGTTCGCACATTTGACGACAAGCGCATTCAAATATTTTCCGCAGATATGAATAATGGAATTGTGTTTTCGCGCAATTTCCTGATTCAAAAAGCTAAGGGAAAATACATTGCATGGCAGGATGCAGATGACATTTCCCTTGCCGGCAGGCTGGCGGCTCAATATGAATTTATGGAGGTTCACCCCCATCTAACCATTTTGGGAACCTGGGTGCAAGTGCGAAACAGCAGAAAGGTGAAAACAGTGAAATGGCCCACTGATCCGGCAATTCTCGATGCATGGTTGTTTTTTAGAAATCCCCTGGTGCAATCTTCAACCATGGTTAGAAATTACCCGGATAAACCTGTTTATAATGCAGAATTTGAATATCTGGAGGACTATAAATTCTATTCTGAATATTTGGGAGAAGGTAGAATTGGCATTTATCCGGAAGTACTTTGCAGCTATCTGGAAGATGATGAAAATTCAAGAATCAGCAAATATTTGAAATATGATTTTGTTGGAAAACTGGAAAATATTATGCGTGGCAATTTTGAAAAACTCGATTGGCTACCCGGGAAGAATGAACTTTCTTTAATGCGCGATTTCTTGAGGAATTCTGCCGTTCTTAAACCTGCTGAATTAAAATTAATATGGAAATTTTTGCTTATTTCGCTGCGACACAACAAAAAAATAAATGCATTTGATCGCAATGCATTTGAAGCTGTAATTTATATACATATATTTAGATTGATTCGAAAAAATCCGGCATTAATACCCTGGGGTATCGCCTTCGTTTTCAAACATCCTCTGGGCTTTTTTTATGCGCGGAAAGCTCGGGTATTGTATAAGAATTAATCTACGTTAATTCTTCATATATTTTGTCCAAAATGGCAGCGAGTTCCCTATCTTTTTTTGTAATTACATTCCCTTCCGAATGGGTGCAGAGCCATACCTCCACTCTGTTGTATACATTTTTCCATTCGGGATGGTGATCCAAAGCATCAATTTTTTCAGCCGCTGTGGACATAAATAAAATAGCCCTGGAAAAGCTGTCGAATTTGAATTTTCGATACAATTTATTATCTGTTTCTATCCAATTTTCCATTATCGTAGAATAGTAATACATCCTGTGCGTACATGTCTGGCTTGTTGGGTATCCACACATTCCAACAGATACGCAAAAACACCCTCAGGACAGGGCTCATCCATATATTTGCCATCCCACGCCTGATAAGGATTTTCACTTTCAAACATCTTTTGTCCCCAACGGTTATAAATCACCAGTTTATATTCCTTCATTTTCATATTCCCTTTCCAATTAAAACTGTCATTAAACAAATTGTCATCGGTAGTGAAGGCATCGGGAATAAACAGGTACATCGGGCAGCTGTCTTTAAGAAAAATATCGTCTGTAGCAGAACATCCATCTGAATTCGTAACTACAACAGAATAATTTCCGGAAATAGCTGTGGTTATGATTTGGGTAGTCTCACCTGTTGGTGACCATAAGAAACCGGCACCTGTATTTCCGGCATCTAAATCTACCGGATTATCATTACATATAAACCGGTCAGGACCCAGATTCACCACCGGGTTCGGGCTTAGTTTTACCACAGATTGCAAGGTAACACTGTCACAGGCGATACAACTCGGGCATGCCATGCTATAGCTGTAATCATCCACGGTATAAACGCTCACCTTATAGGTTCCAGGCTGATTCACCGTAATTTTTTGGGTGGATTGTCCGCCCGGTGACCATAAATACTTTGCAATCGGACTTGCGTTACCGGCATCCAGAGTGAGATTCACGCTTCCACACATGGTAGTATCCCGCAAAGTCTGCGGATTTACTTTTCCATCAAATACCCGAATGATAAAAGTATGCAGGCTGTCATCCCCAGTGTCAAAAGTAACATTGCAGGTGGTTTTAAAAATTCCTACAGAATTATATGCCACAGGACCGCAGGTGCTGTTGTTTGTTGGGCCTGAATACGTTCCTCCGAAAATAGTCCAGTCCCAGGCAACTGCTGTTCCCTGGGTGGTAATAATACTAAATGTAATGGAGCGAACATCCTTGCAGATAGTAATGGTATCCTGGGCTTTTAAGGAGTTTGCCCAAGCCAAAAAACAGACAATTCCAGCAATGAATTGTAGAATTTTTGGTTTCGCCATCGCTTCACAAATTTAGGTTACATCTACAATTTTTATTCCACCATTTTTTTCCCTGTAGCTTTTCGAAGAAGCCATATCCAATAAAAGTATCCTGGAGTAAAGAGGATGGTGAATATACCTGGAATTCTTTTTTCGTAAAAAAAATATTTTATATCATGGGTAAGCAATTGTGGAAACAATAAAAATCCCATACCTATTGCTGAAATACCCATGTAAATCAGGAGTGCTTTAGGAGGCCTGAAATCCATACAAAACCAGGTATATAGCAACAACAAAAATGCAGGTACAGCCAACATTACCGAATAATCCCTTTGGTGGGGAAAAGCGGAAATGGTGCACAAGAGGATAAAGGATATTTCAGAAAATATTTTAACATTTTCAGGAATTCCGTTTATTTTTTTAAATCTCAAAACAAACCAGGCACATAAAATGAGAATAAAAAGCCGGTAACCTGTTTGAATTAAAAATACTTCATATTCTGTAAGTCTTGCAATATTGAACTGTCCTTCCGTTGAAATGGCAATAGAGGTGAAATACTTCGTAATGATAGATGCGAAGTCAGTAAATCCACCCTCACCTGCAGTATTTATATGCTCATCATTTAAAGGATTAATCATGGATTTCCATTGCACCAGAAGATCTGTATGAAACTGAAATTCAATAAATAAATAAGGTAAAACAATAAAAAGTACTGTTGCGGTTACAATTTTTATAAGAAATTTATAATTGGATTTTATAAAATAATAAAATAGAAAAAACAGAGGTAAAAGTTTGAAATTAATTCCCAATCCGAAAAGTAGTGCTCCCTTCCATTCTCTTTTATTTGAAAAGGCAATTGCGCCTTCCAAACAACACCATACAATAAAAATTGTAAGCTGGCCGTAGAGCAGATTCATAAAAATCGGATGGAGGGAACAAACCGTTAAAATGAGTAATAGTGGAATATTTTTTTTCCCCTTTTCAATCCCCAGAAATTGAAAGGTGAGTATTTGAATTCGCCGAATAAGCAGCAGTCCCAAAAGCCACCATACCAATTTAACCACCTGCATAGGGAAGTAAGTAAATGGAACCAGAATTGTGGCAAATAACGGGCTGTAATAATACCACATACCATACAAATGGGGCTTTGCATACATGCTTTGTCCTGCTCTTAAAGACTCTGCAGCTTTATAGAAAATATTGATATCATTTTCTTCGGTGATATTGCGTAAAGTTGGAATTAAGCAAATGAGCAAAAATGCAAGGGAGGAATATTCAGCAAACAGATACGCATTCCCTTTGCTAAATTTTTGAATAGCAAGAATCCGTAACTTTATCCATTTTATCATTCGTAAATAAACGTTTGTTGTAGGGGAAGAAAACAATAAAACAACGAAATCGCGACCCCGACAGGAATCGAACCTGTATCAAAAGTTTAGGAAACTTCTATTCTATCCGTTGAACTACGGGGTCTGTAAAGGCTACAAATATAGTTTGAATTTCACATATCTTCGGCCTGCAGCAGTCTTAAGATATTTTTCCCGTTTCATAGCTTCTTCTCGGGTTTCAAATTTTTCAAACCACACAATTTCCCAGGGAATACCACCTTTTGTACTTTTTGTTTTTCCGGAATTATGTTCAGCTAATCTGCGTTCCAGAACTTCGCAATGGCCCTTATAAAGTTCACCTGTTTTCAAACTTTTAAGTATATATGTGTGCCAAAAAATCATGTTTAGGGAACTTCTATTCCCCGCCCGTACCGAACGGTACGTTCGGGCGGGTATCCCCGCCTGAATGACTCAGTCGGGCAGGCGTTGAACTACGGGGTCTGTAAAGGCTACAAATATAGTTTGAAAAGCCAGAAACTTGAAAATGGAATTGTTTGCAATCCGATACATTTGTATGTGCGTCTTTTAATTCAAAGGGTAACTCAGGCTTCCCTGAATATCGATAACAAAACCCACACACAGATTGGTAACGGTTTGCTGGTATTGGTGGGCTTTAGAAACGGAGATGATGCAGGCCTATTGCCCAAAATGGCCGCTAAATTGATGCAACTGAGAGTTTTTCCAGACGAGGCCGGTAAGATGAATTTATCCGTTAAGGATATTGGTGGCGAAATATTGCTGGCCAGCCAATTCACCCTCTGGGCGGAAACTTCCCGCGGGAATCGCCCATCATTTATACAGGCTGCCAAACCAGAGGAGGCAATTCCCCTCTATGAACAATTTATAGACCATTGTACAGTACAACTGGGTAAAGAAATCAAAACCGGAATATTTGGGGCCGATATGCAAATTCAATTAACCAACGATGGCCCGGTAACCATTTGGATAGATTCAGACACTTATTGAGGAATGAGCACATTATCAATAAGTCTGACACCTTCTATGTACCCGGCAAAAACCAGGGCCATTCTTTTTCTTTTATCTATTTCATGCAGAACCAGCATCTCAGGCAATTGCACCAATTCCAGATATTCCGGTTCTATATTGCGGGATCTGAGCTCATCACAGGCCATTTGAATGGGCTTTTGAATGTCGCCGGATTGTGTGGACAGTTGCAACAACGTTTCGTATATAAACGAGGCTGCAACTAACCCCTCCCGGCTTAATCGCTTGTTTCTGGAGCTCATGGCCAATCCCGAAGCTTCTCTATCGGTTGGCTGATTGTATTGCTGAATGGAAGGAAAATGCTGTTGAATCAGTTTTTCCACCACCAAACATTGCTGTAAATCCTTCAGTCCGAAAAAAACTTTTTGCGGGTTAACAATAGAAAAAAATGCAAATAACACCTCAATTACACCTTGAAAGTGTCCGGGTCTGAAACTGCCTTCAAAAACATTTTCAATTGGACCCAGATCCACAGAAACGTTGGATTTATTGTGATACAGATCCTCGTATTGGGGCAGAAAAACCACATCTGCACCGGCATCCTGTAAAAGAGCCAGATCCGCAGTAATTGTGCGGGGATATTTTTTCAAATCGTCGGGATTGTTGAATTGCAGTGGGTTTACGAAGATGCTTACCACGGTAATATCTGCTTCCTTTTTTGAAGCATGAACCAGGGAAAGATGGCCTTGGTGCAGTGCCCCCATTGTCGGAACAAAGCCAATATTTTTTTCTGTGGATTCCAGAAAATCCCGAAGAGAACTTCTATAGTAAAAAATTTTCAATTAAACAAGTGCTAATTCCTTGCAAATAAAGGGGTTTCTTCACTTTATCTTTTGAGATTACGGTTTTTTTGTGTTAATTTTGTAAACTCAAAAGTATCGACAGATAATATGGAAAGTACGAAGAAAAGAGTTCTGTTTGTTAGTTCCGAAATGTCCCCCTTCCTAGATGAATCCCCCCTTGCAAACCTGGCCAGAATGCTGCCTCAGGCATTGCAAGAGCGCGATAATGAAATCCGGGTTTTGGTGCCGCGTTTTGGTGTAATAAACGAAAGAAGAAACAGGTTACATGAAGTGGTAAGGCTCTCAGGCATCAATATCTCTATTGATGACAACGACAATCCCTTGATCATTAAAGTGGCATCCATCCCGCAGACCAAAATGCAGGTTTACTTCCTTGACAATGAAGACTATTTTCATCGAAAGGCGATTTACAATGACGATAACGGCAAATTTTTCGACGACAACGACGAGCGCACCATCTTCTTCTGCAAAGGAGTAATGGAAACCGTCAAAAAACTCGGCTGGGCTCCGGATATCATCCATTGCCAGGGCTGGATGACCAGTTTGATTCCCCTGTATTTGAAGACTATCTATAAAAACGAACCCGTTTTTAGAAATGCAAAAGTGATTTACAGTGTATATGACGAAAGTTCCATGGAAAACCTCGGCAAAGACTTCGCCCGCAAAGCTGGTCTCAATGCCATTGATGAGGAACAAATGGGCACCTACGCAGATTCAGATCTCAAAGGCCTGCACATTGGTGCAGTAAGGCATTCCGATGCTGTGATTACCAATGGTATTAACATGGAAAATCAAATGGCAGACCATTTGGCTGAAAAGCCAACACTTCGCCATTCCGATGAAGGTTTTGAAGAACAGTATGTAACTTTTTACGAGCAATTGATGTCTCAGGTAAACTGAAAACATTTAATTTGCATCGTGAAACCCGGATTTATAATGCTCCTGTTAGCTACAGGAGCTTTTTTTTCCTGTAAAAAGGAAGAAGGCAATATCGTAATTGAAGGTCAGGGTGATGGTACCCAGTACCAGCTCATTCGCACAGAAACTTTTGACCTGAGTTCCAGAACCGTTATGGAAGATTCACTTCCAGGCAACGGTTTGTCTTATACTCTTATTGGAAATATGACGGATGCTCTTTTGGGCAATACCCGTGCATCTGCCTATGCTGCCTCAGCTTTGCTGGAGCCAAGTGCCGATTTTCCCAATACCCTGAATCCGGATTCCGCCGTGTTATATATCCCGATTTTAGATGCATTGAATTTTTATGGTGAAAGAAATTCAAACCAATTATGGAAAATTTGTCCGCTGGTTATACCCATAGATGCCTCTAAAGTTTATTACCAAACTTCAACCTTTGAACACGACAATTCCCTGGCATCCTATTACAACGGAAAAATATTTTCGGGGAAATACGATTCCATGCGATACAAAAAAGGAAATATTTCCCTGCATCCCGGTGTGCGCATCAAACTCAGTATGGAAATGGCAAAAAAGCTCATGCAGATGCCAAAAGCTGCATACCAGTCTAACGAAGGACTGAACAGCAGTTTTCCGGGATTGGCCATATTGCCGCAAGACAATAATTTGGCATCTGGTAAAGGTGGAATTGGCGTTTATGACCTTGCCGGTGAAAACACACTGGGAAGCCGGGCTTGTATCATGCTGTATTATTCAGATACATCCACTTTTGTTTTTACTTTTTCCAATAAGAACAGGGTGGTTACCGTGGGGACAACAGGTCCATTTCCGCAATCTGTACGCAGTCAGTTGCAATTTCCGGATCAATCTTATAACACAACTTACGTACAGGCCCTTAATGGCGTTAAAACGCAATTGAGGATGCCAAAGTTGTTTGACCTCGTGAAAGACGGAAATATCGCCATTAATAAAGCCCAGGTGGTATTTTATATAGACAAAGCGAGCGTAGACAATAATTTTTTCGCGCCACTGCGACTGAATTTATTTCGGCCATCCTCAGCAGGCAGCAGAAGAAACTATTTGCTTAAAGACGCGGGCACAGCCGCATTTGGTGGAATTTATGATGCAGTAAACGGAACTTATACTTTTAATATTACCAGGCATATACAGGATGTTTTGAATTCTTACGTAAACGAAGGGAAAGACATCAATTACGGATTGTTTCTTACACACCCCACTGCAGAACCGGTAATGGCCGGCAGGGTGGCCATAGACCATAGCAAAACAAAACTCATTGTTACCTATACCAAACTGAATTAATATTTATTTGTTAAAACAATTAAATGGAGAATCGCAAGCCCTACCAACTGGTCAGCAGAGAATGGAAGCCCGAAGACACCGTAATTGAACTCAATGGCGTTAAAATCGGAGAAAGTCTGATGATGGTTGCAGGACCCTGCGCCATTGAAAACGAAGAACAAATTTTTACCATCAGCGAATTTTTATCCAAACTCGGAATTAAATTTTTGAGAGGCGGGGCATACAAACCCAGAACCAGTCCATATTCCTTTCAGGGTTTAAAAACAGAGGGTCTGGTACTCATGCGAAAGGCTGCAGACCATTTTGGAATGGCCGTGGTTACAGAAATTATGAGCATGGACAAATTGGATGAACTCTGCGAATACGCAGATATGTTGCAGGTTGGCACACGCAATATGCAGAATTATCCATTGTTGCGCGCTTTGGGAAAAATCAACAAACCCATTTTATTAAAACGCGGAATGAGCAGCACCATTGAAGAATGGCTGCTGGCAGCAGAATATATTTTAGCAGGCGGAAATAGCAAAGTAGTATTGTGCGAAAGAGGCATACGCACTTTTGAAAATGCCACCAGAAATACATTGGATTTAAGCGCTGTTGCACTCGTAAAAGAGTTGAGCCATTTGCCGGTAATTGTAGACCCAAGCCAGGCAACCGGTGTTAGAAATTTGGTTCCACCTATGTCTGTTGCTGCCATAGCAGCCGGTGCCGATGGGCTGATTGTAGAAGTACACAACCAACCTGCCGAAGCACTGAGTGATGGGGAACAAAGTCTGTATTTGGATCAGTTTGCAGACATGTTAAATCCCTTGAGACAAGCCGCAAAAATTCACAATAAAGTATTTGATTTTGACTTGCCGAAAGTGAATTCAAACGCTTTTGCGAATTGATGGCTTAAGTCTTGCAGATTCAGACTATTAACCGAAGAATTAACCACTCACTTATGTCTGTGAGTTAGCTTTGGTGCTTGCGGCCGCAAGCACATACAAAGCGCAACCTTTTACTATTTCTCAAGCGAAGACCTTCCCGCGGTTGGTGTTCATGTTTCATAAGGCGAAGCCATGAAACTACCAACAACATCTGGGTGTCTGTGGGTTAGCTTTTGTGCTTGCGGCCGCAAGCACATACAAAGT
>JAGXTF010000116.1 GCA_018333525.1 Bacteroidota bacterium
ATAAGTTGCATTAATTGCCTGGAAGAGTTTATCCAGCTCCCTGGGTAGGGCTTTAGCGTCACCAAACAAACGGCTTATCTGACGTCGAAGCAAGCTGTGCATAAATCAAGTCTCTCGGAACGTTGTGATAGTCATTGTCTGATTATGTAGTTCACAAGGGCTGCCAAACATATGTGGAGATATCTCGCCATAAGAGTAAAAACCGGCAAGCATGGCTTGCTGCCCCAGGACCTCACGTACTGCTTCGACTTCCTCTTCAATTCTTTGCTTGAGAACCAGTTTTCGCCCTACACAGCTAATTAACAAAGCAAGCTCTGCCACTTTATTCTGCATGGGAGTTGCACAAATTTTCGCAGCTTCGCTCGCACCGTCGATAAGGCGTTCAAAATTTGCTTTCATCAGACGTGCATAGGCGCCTTCGGGCATGTCGCCAGCAAAAGTCATGCTTTGATCAGCTTCATTGACACCCAGAATGGTACGTACGATTCCGCTACCCGAATTTGTATCGGTGCCTTGTTGCCAGGCGTTACGTAGAGATAGAGGGAACAATAATGCAGTGGACGGCAATCCGGCTGCGTGTTCACCCAGATAGTTCTTATACAATTCCAGCGCTGGCTGGCCATCCAGGTCATAAAGAACATTACCAATAGAACGCGTAATTTGCCTGTCAGGGCCAAATGAATCCCATCCCCCCAATGAACCGTAACTGACTTTGATATGATGTCCATACAAGCCAACTGCCACGATTTGTCCTTCTGCCGGAAGATCATTTGCGCATACCAGGGTTTTCTTGAAATTCGCGCCGTCTGCTGACAAGCCACCAGTTACCTCTACATGGGAAGGCAATTGCGCTTTGAGTCCACGCGTCAACTCTGTTCCATTCACTTTTAGTCCGTCGGAGAATATCAACACGTGTGTCAAGTCATTTGCAGGCAAGGATTCAATCAAGGCTTGACCCGCGCTGAAGCTTTGTGACGCTTCCTGAATATCGACTTTTGAAAAATGCAGTGGAGTGTGCTCAAAATCGACGACAGTCGCGACCAGGGTGTCGTCGCTCACGGTTGTGCCATGAATTTCTCCCGCAGTGGAACAGCCGACGATGATGCCGTCCGGGAACGCTGTTCGAACTACTTGGAAATTTGCCGGATTGGATAACAGGGAAGAACTGCCAAAAAAAAGGACGAGCTGGCCAGCGTTGAGTGGGTGAGAAAGTGGAAACTGAGGTGCTTGCCCATCAAGAAAAATAGTTTGAGATACTTGCATGACTGTTCTCTTTTTGCTTAGATTCTTTCAATGACTTGAGAGTGCATCTTTCATAGGAGCCGTTGCCAGACAATGTTTTCTTGCATCGCAACATGGGTAACTTGCCGGCAGGCAAATCCTATTATTCTATACTATACATATAACTTGTTTTATCAAGGACCCAGTATTTGCAATTTGTGAAATTTTGTTTATATTTTACAATTTTTTCAATGTAACTTTAGGTGCATCTAGCCTAATATGAGAGCGGTAGGAAGTTTGTCAAAGGCAGTTTAATTCTGAAGTTGTTCCTTACCTTTAGCGAAGACTATGAGCAATCAATTTGAAGAATTTAGCATCCTACCTCCTGTTACAGGTTCAACTCCCTCGCTCGCTTCGCCTACAAACCTGTCTGACAATGCAAGGCTGCAGTATTTAATTGATAATACCCCTGCCATCATCTATAGCAGTGTTCCAACAGGTGACTTCAGAATGACCTTTGTCAGCAATAATGCTGTGCATGTTTTAGGTTACCACCCGGAAGAAATGCTCGCTGATCCCAATTTCTGGTTTGAGCACATTCACCCAGAAGATGTCCCTCAGATTTTCTCCAGTATCGCGAAACTGTTTACTGAAGGAGAGCGCACGTACGAATATCGATTTATGAGTCGCAGCGGTCAATACGTGTGGATGCACGACATGCTGCGCTTAATTCGTGATGAAGCAGGTAATCCGGTTGAGGTTGTTGGCTCACTTACGGACATCACGGAACGCAAGAAAATGGAGGAGGCCTTATTCAAAAAAGGCGAAGAGCAACAATCGCTCATCAAGAAGCTGCAAGAAGCGCATGAGCAGCTATTACAGTCAGAGAAAATGGCATCTGTGGGGCAGTTAGCTGCAGGTATTGCACATGAGATTAATAACCCCATAGGGTTTATTAATTCAAATGTAGGTACCTTGCAAAATTATGTGGAAAAATTGTTTTCCGTTATTGATGAAATTGAAAAACTAATCAAGGACGGTTCGCAAGAATCAATCATTGCAAAAATGAATGTCATTCGTGATGAGGCGGACCTAGCCTTCTTGAAGGACGATATTCATGATTTAGTCAATGAATCCATGGATGGTTTGAAGCGGGTCAAAGATATTGTTCAATCTCTCAAAGATTTTTCTCATGTAGGAGAAACTGATTGGCAGGAAGCGGACATACACCATGGCATAGACAGCACCCTGAACATAGTAAATAACGAGATCAAATATAAGGCAAATGTCATCAAAGATTATGGGCAATTACCTCCAGTAAAATGTGTAATTTCGCAAGTCAATCAAGTAATCATGAATTTACTAGTGAATGCGTCACATGCGATAAAAGAAAATGGAGTGATCAAGATCAGCACTGGCTGTGAAAAGGAAGGTGTATGGATCAAAGTTTTAGATACTGGATCTGGAATACCGCCTGAAAATTTGAATCGGATTTTCGAGCCGTTTTTTACTACTAAACCCATTGGCAGTGGTACCGGGCTAGGGTTGTCACTTTCCTACGGCATCATCAAAAAACATGGTGGCAGAATTGAAGTAAATAGTACTGTAGGTAAAGGAACTTGTTTCACTGTGCATCTTCCTTTTCGTTCAGATGTTTAGTACGGTTATTTATCATTAAATACAATCTTTGAAGAGATAAGTATGATCGAGGTTTTCGATAAGTCTTAACTCTGACTTGCTGTTCTTTATATTTTAGAGAGACTAGCAATATGAACATTACAACAACCTCCAGCATCATATCCTCCATAAAATCAATATCAGATGCGAAGAATCCTTTTGCTGTCTTTAATTTGTGGCTAAGTGACCTTGATGATATTGAGGTTGGCAACGGATCAGAAACCGACAACCCGATTTTTAGAATTACAACGGAACGTGTACGTGGTGCAGTTTTAGAATCAGACTCGATTTTCTATACCGGAAAAAATCAATTTACAATCATATTCTCAAGTTTTGGCAGAGTAGAAAACATCCCACAAATAGCCACTCAAATTTGCAAGGCAATGGAGCATCCTTTCGTTGCAGATCATAACGAATATTATTTGACTTGTTCATTAGGAATCTCGATCTATCCTTTTGATAGTAAGCGAGCAGACGAGCTCTACCTTTTTTCACAAATTGCAATGCAAAAGTCAGCAATGTTGAGAAATAAAAATATTCAATTTTATTCTTTTCTGAGCGAACCAAATCCAGGCGAACGGATTAGTATTTTTAATGAATTTCAAAGAGCGATAAATTCGAAGGAATTCGAGCTGTGCTATCAACCAAAAGCTGATCTTAAAATTGGCAATCAAACGGGTGTTGAAGCTTTCCTGCGATGGAATCATTCTATTCGAAAAGAAGTTCCTCCATCCATCTTCATTCCTATCGCAGAGAGCGTCGGTTTTATGGTCACTCTTGGTGAATGGATCGTCCGCCAAATTTGTGTAGATATCCATTATTGGATGGAAGAGAGGATAATACTTCCGTGCGTCTCCATCAATATCTCCCCCCAGCAATTAGGGGATCTTTGTTTTTCGGATCGACTACTCGAATTGCTCTCCGCCAGTGGAATAACGGCGAGTCACATCTCTTTAGAAATAACGGAGAGCACTCTGTTAGACACAAATATAGACATTGATCAAGCAATAGCCAATCTTAAATCCAAAGGTTTTATTCTTTCACTTGATGACTTTGGTACTGGATATTCTGCCTTAAATAATCTTAAACGATTTCCATTTGATTTCGTGAAAATTGATCAAACATTTATACAACAACTTCCTGGCGACGTCCAAGATGCGGCAATTACGAAGGCGGTAATTTCCATGGCTCATAATTTAGGCATGGAAGTAATTGCAGAAGGAGTTGAAACGGAAATGCAATGTAAGTTTCTTCGCGACAGTATGTGTGATCAAATACAGGGAAATTTTTTTTCTAAGCCATTAAACGCAGAAGGAATAAGCAACTTCTTTAAAGGCAACCCTTTACTAGCGAACCATCTATTAGCTTTGAAGAAGCCCGACCGAGCCCTTTTGCTTGTAGACGACGAACCAAATATTCTAAATGCGCTTAAACGTTTATTTAGGCGTGATAACTATAAAATATATACCGCGGAAAGTGGACATGAAGGACTACAAATTCTAAAAAATGACAGGATTGATGTCATTATCTCCGACCAGAGAATGCCAGTAATGACCGGCGTTGATTTTTTGCGCACTGCCAAAGAATTATATCCCGATACAGTACGTATTATTCTATCGGGTTATACTGAGCTTCAGTACATCACAGACGCCATCAATGAAGGAGCCATCTATAAATTTTTAACCAAACCTTGGGATGATGATCTGTTGCGAACAAATATACGTGACGCATTTCAATACAAAGAAATGGAAGATGAAAACCGCAGATTGAATATTCAAATTCAAACTACGAATCAGGAATTAGTACGATCTAACCTTTTGTTGGCAGATATGCTTAAACGGAAAGAGAGTCAAATTTCTCGAGACGAAATTAGTTTAAATATTGTGCGCGAGGCATTGCAATTTGTTCCCGCGCCTATCTTTGGCATTGATGATGAAGATACTATTGTATTTGTTAATCATTTCGCCGAAAAGATATGCTCAAATTATTTGATTGAACTTGGGACGAGCATAAAAAATGCTATTCCTGAAATTAGTTTTGGAATTGACGAGTTTGAAGACGAAGGGAAATTTAATATAAATATCTTTTCGAGTCAGTATGTAGTCTATTGGAAAAAAATGGGTGGAAAATCAAAATCGAATGGGAAAATTATTGTACTTTTGAATGCCTTGATTTGAAATAAAATTGCCTCTCTAAACCACATAAAAAATATCCAGGTCATCAATTTTTTTAAGATAACCCTGTAGTCAATACTATGCTGGAGAATTTATGATCAAAATTTCGCTTGAAGAAGTAAAATCCAAAATTCACCAGATGCGCAGCTTTTCTCCCATCGCAATTGAGTTACTCGAGAGTATATCGAAGGAGGATGTTGATAGAGCACAAATTGTGAAAAAAATCGCGTTAGACCAGGTACTCACGGCAAAAACACTGCGCCTAGCAAACTCTTCATTTTACGGGCTCTCATACAAAGTTAGTAGCATTGACGAAGCAGTTGTTATTCTCGGTTTTTACAGCATACAGACATTAACGAATGCGACTCTGATAATAGCAAATCTTTCTGATGAAACGGTTGATTCGACATATGTACATTCTTTTTGGCTTCACTCAATTTCTACCGCAATTTGTGCAAAGCAGTTAGCAAAGCTATGTAAGCTTGATCAAAATTTAGCGTTTACTACTGGTTTACTACATGACATTGGGAAATTAATTCTTGCCACACAATTTCAAGCTCAATATTTACAAGTTGATGAGTACCTAAAGACACATCATTGTAGTCGTATTGTTGCCGAGCTAGAGATATTGGGAGTAACTCATACTGAAGTCGCACAACTTATAACTGCACATTGGAAATTCCCTATAGAAATCCAAACTGCAGTTGGCTGTCATCATGACAAGATCAAGATGAGTAGTTCAAAGTTAACTCAGATAGTTAGTCTTGCAAATATTTTGGCTCATCATATTGGTTCCGAAAATGAGAAATTATTCGCTCCCGATATCTCACCATGTATTTACCAAAACCTAAATTTGTCACCAGAAGTTTACGTCAATTTGATTGCTGAGGCGAAAGAACAGTGCGCCGAGGTGTTAAATATTTTGCTAAATTGACCCGCAATAAGGTAATAAATCATGAATAGCGATGATTCGACCAAACCTAAAAGAAATGCTTCTCAAATATTTTTGAATGGTGACGAAAAAAAATCCAGTATTACTCAAACAATTTTTTTGGGTGAGCAACCGCGTAAGATTTTTTCTCTCGATAAAAGCGGAATAAACGTAACTCAATTTCTTGACAGTAGTCCGGTGCCCACTTTTGTTATTAACTCGGATCATGTAGTCACCCACTGGAATAAAGCTTGCGAACACGTACTCGGCTACTCAGCAGAATCCATGATTTTTACACAAAATCAATGGAAGCCATTTTATCGCGAAAAACGACCTGTTTTAGCTGACTTAGTACTTGCGAAGGATACTGATATTGTCGTACAAAAGTACTATAAGGATAGATTTTCCCAGTCCAATTTTATCCCCGGTGCTTATGAAGCTATCGACTTTTTCCCTGACCTGCATGCTAATGGCTTGTGGTTGCACTTTACCGCGGCACCTCTCTACAATGAAGAGGGTGTAATTATCGGAGCAGTTGAGATATTAGAAGACATTACCGAACGCCGCGATGCAGAGAACGCTTTGCGGCAGG
>JAGXTF010000117.1 GCA_018333525.1 Bacteroidota bacterium
TGGTTATGTACCATCAGAATGGTATAGGAATGGTCAGTTAATTTCATCCAATTCAAATTTATCTTATAACCCAAAGAAACTGGATTTCTTAATATTAAAGACTATTGGGCAATGTATCCAGCAAGATACTGTAAAGATAACCGGGTCAATTTGTGGAACCAATGAATTGGATGAAATATTCATACCTAATGCTTTTACTCCAAATGAAAGTAATTTGAATGATATGTTTTATCCTGTTTCTAAAAACTGGAAGTTGGCAGATTTGCGTATTTATGACAGGTGGGGTCAAATAATATATAGCGGGGAAACCGCATGGAATGGGACGTTTAACAATAAGGCATGTCCGGAAGGCGTTTATATCTATCGTATAAAATTCGAACATGCATTTTTAGAAAGCATACCTTTTGAAATCAGGACTGGAACTTTGAATTTAATTAGGTAATCGAATTCCCAAACATCAATTCAAAAATAGTTTCGATAGAGTTACGCAAAAAAGATGACTCAACATTTTGTGTTGATATTCTATAAATTTGTGAAACACGTGCGCTGGGCGCGTTCCAATTTAATCACTTCACCATCAGCGGCAATTGCAACAACTTGTTTTTGGATGTAATTCGAGCGAAATAAATTCCAGGCACAAAACTATCTACCGGTACATAAAAACCGGAATACAAACCCGGTGGTATGTTGTTTTCATTTAAAATAATTTTACCGTTTGCGTCAGTAATTTGCACGGAAAATACAGGAGTTTCCGATACTTTACTTTTGATAGTAAAGCCCGAATGTGTGGGATTTGGAAAGAGATAAAAATCTTCATTTTGCAAAAAATTCACATTCGCAGCAGTGGGATTTACCGCTTTGTATGCATTAATTCTACCAGCTCCCAGTTTGTCGGTTTTGCCTGCATTGGATGCCGTTACATCGTCACATGCTTTCTTTAGGCTTGCTTCCACATAGTCGGTGGTATAACTGAAATTCTGCGATTTGATCAATGCAGCCAATCCCGCTGTAAGCGCTGCCGCTTGCGAAGTTCCGCTCCTATATCCATAATTGTTATTTCCTGATGCCAGACAACTGTACATCATCACTCCGGGGGCAACCGCATCCAGGTTTTTATTGTAATTGCTGAAAGAGCTGAGTTTGTCATTTTGGTCCGTTGCTCCAACAGAAAATACATTTCCGTATGCAGCAGGATATGCGAGGATATCTGCACTGTCATTTCCAGAAGAAGCTACCAGAAAAATATGCATGCCATGCGCTTTTTGCACCAGCATTTCCCAGGTTTTGGAAAAATTCCGGAAACCAAAAGGCATACAAATTACATTGGGTTTTAATTTTAATGCATAATACAAACCACCTGCCGCAAAAGGCAATCCTGCGGTAGTATCAGCATCTCTGCTGCATTTTACGGGTATCAGATTTGTTTTAAATCCGATGCTGGAAATTCCCTTTCCATTATCTGTAACGCCACAACATATTCCTGCGCAATGCGTACCATGGTTCCAAAAAGAACTGTCGGAAATTCCTGAAGGTGGATTCACATCAGCATCCCAATCAGCTACGTCAAATCCATGGGAATCATCCACATATCCATTGCTGTCGTCATCCAAAAAATTACCGCTTATTTCGGCAGAATTGGTCCAGATATTACTACTTAAATCTGTATGTGTGATGAGTACAGAATTATCCAGCAAAGCAATTCTGCATTGGTAGGTACTTTTGCCAAAATCCCAGGCTCCGAGCGCATTTATTTTTGGCAGATACCATTGCATCGGTTTTAAATCGTTGGGTGTATAATGCAAATAAATATGCTGCACCGGTTCTGCAAAATCAATTAATGGAATTTTGTTTAAGTCTGCACTCAATGAATCTGCACTGAGATTACTGGCGAATTTTAATTTGTAAATTTTACTCAATGAAAAATCAAATGCAGAATCCGGAAATGGCCTTTCAATTTCCGATACCTGAACACCGTATTTGTTAAAGGCTTTATTAATTCCGGACCAGGAATAATCATAATGTTGCAAATCTACCTGCCAGGTATCCCTTACTTTTACATACACCTCATTATTCTGCGCAAACAGTCCCTGAAATAAAAAGCTGGAAATGAAGAAGAGTAAAAGTTTGTAATGGGCGAGCACCAAACAAAGTTAGACCAAAAAAAATGTTCTGTTGCCAGATCCGGTGAAAGGATTTTCAGGAATCCTGCAATTTTTGAACCGGCAAATCTGCAATCCACTCCCCCACATAACTCGTTCCATCGGAATACCAATGCCTCCCAAAGCCTTGTCGCACGCCATTTTCCCAGGAACCTTCATAGATATCGCCATCGGCAAATCGGTATACGCCATGACCATGGGGTTTCCCCAATCGCATTTCCCCTTTATATGTAGAAATTACTCTCTTAAAATAATACCAGGTTAAATGTCCTTTTCCTTCAGCAAATCCATTTTTCACCGGGCCATGCCACAACACAGACTCCCCTTCCATAGGATTTGGATTCCATATCCAGATGCCATTCTGGTCTTTAATAAATTCAGATTTTTCTGCCATAAACTATGTATTTGATAGATGCATCCAATTCCTGTTTCGTTATCAGTTATTTGTAAAAAAAACCATCCGGAAATTATACCTCCGGGTAGTCCTAATAATTAGGGGACGTCAGTTGGATGTCTTTAATACGTACCAACATTTATCATCGAGAGATTATATGCTCGCATTAAATTAAAGGGTTTTTATATTCGACCCCTTCAGGGTCGCATTCAAAGGAAGGTGATTTTTTAAGAACATTTGAATCCTTCGGATTCTTTGATTGCATTTCAAATAGCAAAATTGTTATTCATTTTTAAGGGATCGCTATTGTGCTATTTTCACAAATCTCGAAACAATCAGATAAAACTGTTTTTTTAATCCTGAAGGGATTATATGTTCTTAAAAAACATAATAAAAGGCTATTCGACCCCGAGGGGGTCGTATTCAGCAGAGGTTGTATTATTAAGAACATTCGAATCCTTCGGATTCGAATGTTCTTATTCCAATTGCCCAAATTTTCTCCGTTTTCATAATCGCTCAGGGAAAAAATATCGCTAACAATGCACAATTATAGTATTCGACCCTGTAGGGGTCGCATATTGCTAGCCCCGGGTTTCAACCCGGGGATGGCAATATGTTTTGAAGGGGTTTGGCGATTTTTTTGCGGCGAAAGCAGGCAAAAAAAATGACAAACTACAAATTGTGCTATTTTAATTTTTCCAAGAATATTCGAATCCTTCGGATTCGTTTGATCGCATTTCAATTGACCAAATTTTCTCCGTTTTCATAGTCGCTCAGGGAATAAATATCGCTAACAATGCACGATCATAGTATTCGACCCTGTAGGGGTCACATATTGCTAGCCCCGGGTTTCAACCCGGGGATGGCAATATGTTTTGAAGGGGTTTGGCGATTTTTTTGCGGCGAAAGCAGGCAAAAAAAATGACAAACCGCGAAAGGTGCTATTTTAATTTTATTTATCTGAACCCGGAATCAATCGGTTGATGAGATTGAGCAAAGGGGTAGACAAAAAGGTAGTTATCAATGCCATCAGCAAGAATATGGTGTACAATTCCGCCCCAATTATTTTGAGATCCAACCCAATGTTCAATACAATAATCTCCATTAATCCACGTGTATTCATAAGTGCGCCAATGCGCAGGGAATCGCCCATTCCCTGACCACTTATTTTGGAAAACACAAATCCTCCCAACAATTTTCCAAATATTGCAAAACACAAAACTATAATACCGAGCCATATCAATTTGGGATCGTTTAAAAATTCCACATGCGCACGCAAACCAGCGAGCGTAAAAAATACCGGCAATAATAACCGGGATCCCACATCCCTGACTTTTTCACTTACCGATTCCCGCATTTCTTTGATATCAGGCATTACAATTCCGGCAATAAAAGCACCAAACAATGCATGTATTCCGATAAATCTTGCCAAAAAAGAAGAACAAAGTAACAGCATAAATGCCACACCGGTCTGAGATAGATTTATGCCAAATAATTTTTTATTTGTTCCAATATATCTTTTCAACACAGGCTTCACTACAAAAAACATCAGCAACAAATACAAGCCCATTAACGCCCCTGTAATCAATGCTGCCGAAATACTGCTTGCGCTTACCACACCCACCAGTGCTGCAAGTAAAAACCAGGCAGTAACGTCATCCACAGCTGCAATGGCCATCATTAAACTGCCCAACGGTGTTTTCATGAGATTGCGTTCTTGTAAAATTCTCGCCAATACCGGAAATGCGGTTATACTCAAACTCACTGAAATAAATAATGCGAATTCTGTAAAATTTGCATCCGGTGGTGAATTTGATGGAAATAAAATCAGGCTTAAAACAAAACCCAGAATTACACAAAAGGCAATGGTGGTATGTGAAATAAATACCGCCTGATTCCCTTTTTTATTGAATACAGAAATATCGACTTCCATACCGACTACAAACATGAAAAGGATGAGGCCTAATTGGCTTAAAACATACAAACTGGTGTGAGAATAAGCAGGAAATAAAAAATTATAATATTCAGGCCAAATCAACCCTAATAGAGAAGGGCCAAGAACCAGACCTGCAATTACTTCACCAATTACCCTCTGCTGTCCAACCAACCTCGCTAAAAAGCCGAACAGCTTGGAAACAGTAATAATTACCACCAACTGTAACAACACCAGAATAAATGGTTTATTGGCGTCATGAAAATATTTGTCCCAATCTCTGTCCGCCAATGTACTTGCATCTTTAATCGGTTTGTCCACATAATTTACTTCTGTTTGATCATGTCCGGTGCTCACCAAATCAGCGCCACTTTTATCAAGTGCGATCACAATTCCAATTGCAATACCAATAATAACCAGATATAACAGCAGATTCCGAAAAAGTTTCATTGTCGCCCAAAACTATAATAATACAGGTTCAACTTATATTCAAGTTATTCACGATCAATGGGGTACAGTAAGAAGAGAATTTATCTTCAATCTATTCCGGATTCAAATTTAAATCCGGTATCAATGCTGCATAAACTTTGTTGCGGTTTTCCCGAGAAATGGGAAGCCTAAAATCTGATATTCGTATGGTGAGTTTATCTATCAAATCCACTTTGTCTTTATGGATGATATAGGAGCGATGAATGCGCAGGAAATGTTCGGTTGGCAATTGATTTTCAATCCAACGCATGGTGCATTTACAGATGAGTTTTTTGTTTATGGTTTGAATAATCACATAATTTTCCATGCCTTCCAAAAATAAAATATCATTGAATGCAATTCTGTGGTATTTTCCATCGCAGCGCAGGTAAATTTCTTTGCGGTTTAGGTTTTTATGAAGAAATTTATGGTAAGCCCTGCTCACTGCACGCTCCAGCAAGGCCGGTTCTATTGGCTTCAACAAATAATCAATTGCCGGAAATTCATAGCTTTTTATCGCATATTCCGCATAGGCTGTTGTAAATACAATTTCCACATTATTCTGCCATTCCTGCATGCTTTCCAAAACATTTTCATCGCGAAGCATAATATCCAGAAATACCAAATCCGGATTTAATTTCTGCATAGCACTTACAAATGAAGCTGCATGATACGCTTCCCCTATTACCTGCAAATTGGAATATTTCTGCAACATTTCCTGAAGGCCCTTCCTGGCAACAAACTCATCTTCCACTATCAAACAACGCATTTTTTGCATTACCATATTTTTAATTCACAAGTGAATAATGATTTTTCCGGCTGATTTACCAACTCCAGAAAATGTCTTCCAGGATAAAGTATATCCAAACGTCTTTTTAAATTCCGAAGTCCTATATTACTGCCTTGCCTCTTCAAAATTGTTTTGGGTGAATACGTATTTTGCACAAAAATTTCCAATTTTTTATTTTCACAACGCATGATCAATTTCATTTTACCTTTTCCCAATTGGTTGCCATTGCAAAATTTAACTGCGTTCTCTACCAGTGGTAATAACAGTAGCGGTTCAATACCCATATCTTCACCAGATGCTCTGAATTCTGCCTGAATATCCATAAAATCCCGGGTGCGCTTCTTCTGAAATGAAACATAGCATTTCAAATAGTCCATTTCTTCCTTTAGAGATACTTTGTCTCCCGCCGCATATTGCAGATGGTATCTCAATATTCCGGAAAATTGTAACAAACTTTCTCTCGCTGCAGCGTTATTTTCCGGAACCTGGTGGTATATCATATTCAACCCGTTAAAAACAAAGTGAGGATCCATTTGACTTTTCAAATATTTTAATTCCACTCTCTGGTTTTCAAGTTCCATAATTTCCATTGCGCGTTCAATTTGATTTCGATCATAATGTTGTTTTTGAACAATAACCACCAATGCACCGGAAATAACAATTGCAACAGAATCCAATAATTGAAAACAAACCGAATCAAATAACCCTCGGAATTCCGGTGTTAACAAGCCAAATGAACCATAAACCAAAATATGTGACTGATATAAAATAAAAGAACAGGTTGCAATCAAAGCCAATACAACCGGTAAGAAAATTCGACCGAATATTTTTCTGATTTGCAGGTAATAAATCAGAAATCCGCATGCGCAGGATAAAAATGCATCGGCCAGGGTATTGAGTACAATTTGCCGGCTATGTATGCGTATATCTTGCCAGAAATAGGTACGATAGGCAAAAAATGCGAGCCAAATCAGGGTGCAGGATAAAAGGAGTTTCCAATTCGGGTTGCGCCATAACATGCTTACAAATTTCGAGTTTCGGGAAAAAAAAGTATCCCCGATGGTCAACGCTTTTAAACTGTTTGTCATACAATGTAGCATTTAAATAGACGCCAATCGACTATAAAGAGATGCCTGAAATTGCCCATCGGTTTGTCAGTGTTTTTTCACATTTCAAAACTGATTCATTGCAGTCCATCAATGATGCTGTGATACACCGCTTGCACCTGGCAACAGAAAATATTGGGAAATTGTCATTCAGGCATGAAATTAAACCATTTAATTATCGCCACATCCATTATTGTCATGGGATCTACGGCATGCAAAAAAGACAAACCTACATCCGGTGGTGGCAATAACAACACAACCAGAGTAAGCCAGAAATCGCTTTTGGAAAACACATGGGTGCTAAGTGAGACTTACGAAGACGATGTACAAAAAACACAAAACGGAACCGGGCAGTACAAATTTACGGACGGGCAATTTCAGTATTTATACAATGGAAACTGGACCGTAGTTGGTACTTACCAATGGAATGACACTGACTCCAATTCCATTTCTGTTTTGTTCACCGGCGCCAGCATGAGTTATTGGTGGTATATCAAAAAATTAGACGACCATAACTACAACACGGAATTTAATGCGAATGGGAAGAAGTTTAATTACAATTACACACGGTAAATTACTTTAAGCAAAGAAGGCCGCATTTGAATGGTGTGGCCTTTTTTTGTGGAGTGTGTTAGAGCGATAGCGGGAGGAGAGCGTAAGAGCGTTAGAGAGAATAGCGAGGCAATTCAGAATAGATTTTTTAATTTTTTTTATCTTTTTACCCTATTTCTTATATTCGTATATAATATGCGCATTTTTATTTTATTTATTTTTCACATTGCCTTCTACAACTTTTCATTTGGACAGTCCTTTGGTCTTGGTACATTTTCATTTGCACCAATTGACAATCCTCGAAGCTTTACGATTTTTCCCGAATTCCGTTATAACATTTTACACAGAGGTCATCATATTTTCGGTGTATCTTATGCAAGAATCAAAAAAACAGATTACGATATTTTTAGTAGCATCAAAACAAGGACAAATTATCTGCTAAAAATTCGCAACAGTGCGCAGCAAATTGGCCTAAATTATACTGCATTGTTCAATACAAAAAATAGATTTATTTACTCCTTCCACGCAGAAAATGGACTCTGGGTTTTTCGCCAATTAAAAACAGAATCCTGGGACGGCTATTACTCACGATTCTTATATAAGGATTTTGGCTGGAGTGCAGGTTGCGGATTGGGACTGGATTTTCATTTCCCAAGATGGTATCGGATTTCCTTCGGGTCAAATTTCATTACCGGTGTGCTTCGCGGAGCAAAAATGGATGATGATGCCTATAATCCGGACTATCTAATCTCGGGGCATTACGCATATTATAAATTAAATATACAGGCAAGATATCTGATACATAAAGGAAAAGCACTTTAATGGGCATCTGAAATTGAAAAGTAAATTCAACTACGGAAGTAAAGAACACATCTATTTATAAATTATTTCACTGTGCCTCCGGCAGCAGGATTTTCCGGATTAGAGGATTGGCAGGATTAGGACATTGTTGAATTATCGGGATTATCTTCACCAAAGCGTTTTGGTTTATAGATTCTTTTGTATTGCAAGCTTTTACTTCCAAAATTGATGAGCAGGCCAATGGGGAGATCGTATGCGATTACATAATTTTTTGCCTGGGCTAAATGAACCTCATTCAATTCAATAACTGCTTTGAGTTCGATCATCACTCTTCCATCGACAATAAAATCAGCTCTTCTCGTGCCAATATGAATGCCATCATAAAATATTTTGTGGGACTTTTCTCTGGCGAAATCCAAACGCGCTTTATGCAACTCAATAGCCAAACATCTCTGATAAATAACCTCCTGAAAACCGCCGCCAAGTGTATTGTGCACCTTCATCGCACAACCAATAATCTTAAATGTAATCTCGTCTAACTCCATTTTTATTTTTAATCTCGTTAATCTTAAGTTCCTGTAAATCCCGATCCAAACCTTTAATTTACCGCAAATTTTATCAGAATAATTTACCACTCCATAACTATTCCTGAAATTAACCGATTACTTTCATTTCACAACATATTCTGTCAATTAAACACCCATTTAAATTGTCCATTGGTCATCGAATTCTCACCATTAACCAACAAATTCTCCATTTTATAAACGCCAATTCCATACTTCCGTCTTTGAGTAATGGAAATTGTAAAAACAAAACAAATTGTAATGGTATTGACAGTTTTTGGAATACTTTTTTGCGCGTGTAAAAAAGAATCCGGAACCAATACCAATGACAACCAAAAGGACACCATTGTAAAACCCAGAAATATTCCTGAGGATACCTTATGCAGAAGCTGGACTGTTACCAAATCCACGCACAACGGGGATCCTGACCCGGGTACCATTGGATTGAATATGGATTTTCACAAAGATGGCACCTATGATTTAACCACAACCGGGTACAAGGGAACATGGGAATTCATCGAGAATTATTCCAAAATTCTAATAGACAAAGACGAACCAAAATTCAAAACAACATGGACAGTAAAAAAACTCACCGCAAAGAGTTTTATTGTCACATTTGTCAGTCCATTTTCAGGTGGTAATGTATATTGGGAAATGGAACCCTAAAGGTTACGAGGGACGGGTACGAGCTACGGGTTTTTATGTGGGAAGTCAGAAGTGAGAAGTGGGATGTATTATATTCTTCCATAAAAAAAGCGGAATAAATTCCGCTTTTTTTTATATTATTTTAATTCCTTATTTCCCAAATAACAGCATCCATCCACCGGTAATCACCATATTGGCAATGGCCAGTGGAATAAGGCCTTTCCAGCCCAAATGCATAAGTTGGTCGTAACGAAAACGAGGCAATGTCCAACGAATCCACATAAAGCAGAAAATAAAGAAAGATACTTTTGCAAACATCACTCCCACTTCAATCATGGATAGCCAATTGGGATGCGTGGAAAACCAGGCTGCATCCATTCCCGGAAAATTGTATCCGCCAAGATAAATACATGCCATTACTGCGGAAGAAATAAACATATTGATATATTCCGCAAACAAATAAAATCCCAATTTCATAGAAGAATATTCGGTATGGTAACCTCCTATCAACTCTGTTTCACATTCAGGCAAATCAAAAGGTGCGCGGTTGGTTTCTGCCAATGCACAGGTAAAAAATATAATAAATCCAAGTGGCTGAAAAAAGATATTCCATTTCATTCCATGCCAGCCACTTTGTTCATCAACAATATGGCGAAGACTCAAATCGCCGCTCATCATGATTACTGCAATCAAGGCAAGTCCCATTGCCAACTCATAGCTTATCATTTGCGAGCTGGCGCGAATTGCACCATAAAGTGAATATTTATTATTGGAAGCCCATCCTCCGATCATAATTCCATATACACCAACACTCACAATTCCCATGATATACAGAATCCCGATATCCACATCTGCAACCTGCAGCGATATGGTGCGACCGCCCAGTATCAAATCTCCTCCCCATGGAATTACTGCACTGGTAATGCAAGCAGTAACCATGGCAATTCCGGGACCTAAAATAAACAACCATTTTTCGGCATTTTTGGGAATAAGTTCTTCCTTAAAAAACATTTTACCGGCATCTGCCAAAGGTTGAAAAATTCCAAAAATTCCGGCGCGATTTGGACCAAGCCTGTCTTGCAAAAATGCTGCAACCTTCCTTTCACCATAGGTAAGATACGTTGCAATTCCAAGTGTAATTGCAGTGAGTATTAATACCAAAATACTTTTTTCCAATATCAATGAAAATTCCATCAGGCTTTATTCAATAAGGTGGTGTGTTCGGGAATCGGAGTCTCATATTTATTTGCAGAAATTACCGAATGTCGATTGATATGTCTTGGCCCTTCAATAGTCCAGTCAGACATTTCTTTCTTTTCAAAACGGCATTCGTTGCAAATAAATTCTTTCACTTCACCATACTGGTCTTTTCTCGCAGTTACCCTGGCAATGTCATTGCCAATCATCCAAACCACGGCATTTCCGCTGCATTTGCTGCAATTGCGATGCGCATCCATTGGTTTGGTATACCAAACACGGCTTTTAAACCGAAATGTTTTATCTGTTAATGCACCTACCGGACAAACATCAATTACATTTCCAATAAAATCATTATCCAGCGCATTCTGGATGTAAGTGCTAATTTCCGATTGGTCTCCTCTTTTTATAATTCCATGTTCTCTTTTTTCCGTAAGCTGGTCCGCGGTGTAAACACAACGATAACACAGAATACAGCGTGTCATGTGCAATTTGATATATTCGCCAATATCAATTTTGTCAAATTCGCGACGCTCAAATTCATAACGGCTGTGTTCCATACCGTGTTCAAATGCCAAATTTTGCAGGTCACATTCACCGGCCTGATCACAAATAGGACAATCCAAAGGATGGTTGATGAGCAAAAACTCCACAACTCCTTTTCGCGCATCCAAAGTTCTGTCACTGGTTTTATTTTTCACCTCCATTCCATCCATCACTGTAGTGCTGCAACTTGCAACCAGCTTAGGCATGGGTCTCGGATCTTTTTCGCTTCCCTTGCTCACTTCCACCAGGCAAGTGCGGCATTTACCACCGCTACCTTTCAGGGAACTGTAATAACACATGGCCGGCGGAACAACATCACCGCCTATCATTCGGGCGGCATTCAGAATGGTGGTGCCCTCCGGCACTTCAATCTGTTTTCCGTCTATGGTAACTAATGGCATTTTCGTTAAAGAAATTGGCTTTATTCCGTGCAAAAATAGTTAAACCAAACCATGAAATTGGATTTTTTTTATGCATAAAACAAATGAGTTAAAACGCTCGTCAATCCACACTCTCAGACATTTTAAGGTTATAGAAATATCCGATGATCCCTCTTTTTTCATATGTATATCCAACAACATCAAATGCGGATTTCACTTTTTGAAACACTTTATCTCCAAATCGCTCAGTGTGAAACTCAATTAACCAGTGTCCTGCACAGGTCAGAGAGTTATTTTGAATCACAGAATCCATCACTTCAGCTTCCGCCCCTTCCACATCCAGTTTTACCAAATCACATGGATTTTCCAATAACCATTTTCCGAAATCTATTGCGGAAATTTTTATTGCGGAATTGCCGGATTCTGAAAAATTGCGATTGGTTGTTGAAGTCGAATTATCTCCGGAAAAATAAAGTTCTGTGTTCTTATTCCATGCCGCAAATTTCAACAATTCGGGTTTGTTATTTTCGGAAAATGGAATTGCAGAAATATTTTCTTTCAATAATTCAAAATTTCTTTCATCGGGTTCCATTGCGGTATATCGTATATCTCCAAAATTCTGATAAAAATAAAACAGTGAAAATCCTTGATTGGCGCCAACATCCGCTATTTTACCAATACCTTTTTTTGGATACAATTCATAGGGTTTCTCCAGCCATATTTCCTTAATCATAAATTGGGTATCGGCAGGATTACAAACGTGAAATTCCTTGCCAAAAAAGCGAATAAAAACCGAGCCGTCTGATTGTTTTTTTCTGCGCAGTTTCAGCTGCAATACGGCATAAAATACCTGCAGTTTTACCTGCAAAGAAATTCCAGACTTGGTTAAAATTTTTAGCAGGTCAATTGTCGCAAGAATTGCTTTTTTCAATATGCAACAATTAGGTTTTTATCAGGCGGTTACCGGTTCAAATACCTTTTCTGCAACTAGTCCGTAATTCTTTTCCAAACAGCGAACCGGTTCATTTACATGCCATTCAAACTCTTCTCTGAAATGGCGTATGGCCGCTGCAACCGGCCAGGCTGCCGCATCTCCCAAAGGACAAATGGTATTGCCTTCAATCTTTCTTTGAATGTCCCACAACAAATCAATATCTTCCATTTTACCGTGGCCATATTCCAATCTGTGCAGTACTTTTTCCATCCAACCGGTACCTTCTCTGCAAGGGCTGCACTGACCACAACTTTCGTGGTGGTAAAATCTGGTGAAATTCCAGGTATTTCTTACGATGCACTGGTCTTCATCGTACACAACAAAGCCGCCTGACCCCAACATACTTCCTGTTGCAAAGCCGCCATCAGCAAGACTTTCATAAGACATTAAACGGTCTTGCCCTGCAGCTGTTTTACAAACCAGATAATGGGGTAAAATCGGAACTGAAGAACCACCCGGAACACAGGCCTTTAATTTTTTGCCATTTTTTATTCCGCCACAATATTGATCGCTGTAAATGAATTCTTCCACCGTAATATTCATTTCAATTTCGAATACTCCGGGCTTATTAATATTTCCACTTGCAGAAATTAATTTGGTTCCCGTAGAACGCCCAATGCCAATTTTCGCATACTCGGCTCCACCATCATTAATAATTGGAACAACCGCTGCAATGGTTTCTACATTATTCACCACTGTTGGATTTTGCCATAAACCTTTTACTGCCGGAAATGGAGGTTTAATTCTGGGGTTACCACGCTCTCCTTCCAGACTTTCAATCAATGCCGTTTCTTCTCCACAGATATAGGCACCTGCGCCGCAGGTGACAGCCAAATCAAAATCATATCCCGATCCCAAAATGTTTTTACCAAGCCATCCGTTTTGGTAAGCTTCTGCAATCGCTTTTTCCAGAATACGCAGCACATACATGTATTCGCCACGTATATAAATATAGCCCTGATTTGCACCCAACGCATAACTACTGGTAACCATCCCTTCCACCAAAAGGTGTGGAATTTTTTCCATCAGGTAACGGTCTTTAAAAGTTCCGGGCTCACTTTCATCTGCATTACACAGCAGAAATCTGGGAACACCTTCGGGTTTTGCAATGAAACTCCATTTCATTCCAGTGGGAAATCCAGCGCCTCCCCTTCCCCGCAAACCACTGGTTTTTACTTCTTCCAGCACTTCCTCGGGAGTCATTTTTTTAAGTGCTTTTTCAACACTTCTATATCCGCCTTCTTTGCGATAAACATCGTAGGTATTTATTCCTGCAACGTTAACTTTATCCAATAACAACTGTCTTCCCATTGCTTACATCCCCATATAATTTGCCTTCGGATTCTTCCTATATGCCTCTATCAGGGCATCCACTTTCTCTTCCGTAAGGTGTTCGTGGTATTTCTCTCCGCATTGCAACATTGGTGCATAACCGCATGCACCCAAACATTCTACACTTTTTAAAGTGAATATTCCATCTGCCGTTGTTTCACCATCTTTAATACCGAGTTTGTTTTCGATATAGCTGATAATTTTTTCTGCTCCTTCAATTGCACAAGGTCCGGTACGGCAAACTTCCAGTTTTACTTTCCCAACGGGCACGGTATCGTACATGCTGTAAAACGTAGCTACCTCATACACTTCAATTGGCTGAATATGCAGCAATCTGGCGATGTAATCCATCACAGGCACGTCCAGCCAGCCATAATGGGCCTGGGCAATATGCAGCACCCGCAATAATGCACTCTTTTGTTTTCCCTCCGGAAAAAGCTTTATGATTCGATCTACTTCCGCGAGCATTTCGGGAGTAAATTCGGTTGTTTGTTTAACGGCTTCCACTGATTGCAATAACAGGCGCGAATATAAAACAGAGCGAACTTGTTATGAAGCATCTAAAGCCTTTTTTCTTTTCGATCGAAAAACCCGGATATGCCTGCATTTCAAAGTTTATTGGACTGTTTTTGCAGAGGAAGGGAATACGGCTCAAAATTTGATCCAACCTTTTTCGGAAATTTGTGCCTCCTTTCCCGGGCTTTAATGACCAAAATTGACATGGGCAGATTAGGATCTATTTCTGATGCTGATTTTGTTGACGGCTCAAACCACATTGCAGCAGATATGCCGTGCACCTGAACTTTACAGTTATTTTCATGAACACAGGCAACAAGAACCCGAATAGGATTTATCCATTTTCTTTTTGTCCATTACAGATGATTGAATCCCATCAGAAGATCTAAAAGACAGGAAGTTACCTTTTCATTCTGCAAAATGCAATATTTATCTAAACAGTTTTGAATGTCTTAAATTTGCATATGCAATTGCATGTTTTCACATTCAATCCTTTGCAGGAAAACACTTATGTAATCTGGGATGAAAACAGTATGGAATGCGCAATTGTAGATCCGGGAAATTACAACAGTACCGAAAATCAAATTCTGCGAGATTTTATTTTAAATCAGAATTTAAATCCGGTGTTTCTGCTTGGCACGCATGCACATATAGACCATATTTTTGGGAATTGGTTTGTAAAACACCACTGGAATATTTCCTATTTGTTACATTCCGACGGATTGCCAATGTTTCACAGAAGTGAGCAAATGGCTGCGCTCTGGGGGCTCAATTACACCCCATCTCCCATGCCGGATTTACCACTTGAACACCGTCAAAAATTAAATATTGGAAACACGGAATTAGAAATCCGCCTGGTACCCGGACATGCACCGGGACATGTGATTTTTGTTAATCATAGCGATCGTTGGGTGATTGGCGGAGATACTTTATTTAAAGGGAGCATTGGACGCACCGATTTACCTGGAGGTGATCACGAATTATTGCTGGAAAAAATCCGCGAAGAAATGTTTACACTTCCCGATGATTATTTGGTTTATAGTGGCCATGGACCTGAAACAAACATCGGATTTGAAAGAAATCACAATCCATTTTTCTAGAAGCTAATTCGAATAACCTGTTAGATTTTTTTTAGAGAAACTGCTAACTTTTATTGCGTCATTTTGTGGTAGCGTACATGGTAGTCTACCAGATCTCTGGTTTCGTATAAACCATTCTGGTAATACCACTCAGACTTAACAATCCCTATGCTGTCGGCCACATAAATCTGCACATATTTGCCTGAATCGGCATAATAATTTTCATAATTTCTGCACTTCATTACCTTATTAAAAATGCGATCTCCAACACGAAAACTGTCATAAAATCCTAAATATCTGTAATTGTTATAGGTAGATATGGAATCTCTGGTTTTGAATCCAATATAAATAAGCGCATTGGGCCAGTTTTTCCAGCAATCCGTAAAATTGACCATCTGGCAATAATCTTCAGAACGAACCTTATTCCGCATTTTCATTAAATAAGCAACCATACTAACCGGATTTTCCGGTTTCCCTGAAATCACTTCGGACTCCGATGTTGCGTAAATCTTTACTGAATCTATTGTACCATCTGAACTTCGGTATTTCCAACAGCTTCCTTTTTCAAACAAAAACCCGTACATAGAGGAGTCAATGGGTATACTTCCAGCATGTCTGCTGCGGTTTTCACAAGCGCAAACAAAAAGGAGGAGAAAACAACCCATCATAAAACGCATAAGGATAATACAACAAAAGTGTATTTTACCCTAAATGAAAATTGTAAATATTTGGTTAGAGAACTTTATAGGATAATATCTGGTGTTGAAGAACTTTCCTGATTCCAGTAAGCCGTTCCTTTAGAAAGCTCTGTAATCAATGATTCTTTTTTAAAATATGATATTTAACATCATAAGATACTAAATTTCTTGTATTTAATAATTTATGATCATTGTAAAACTCCCTTCTTACAACTCCAATGCTATCTGCGACATAGTAATACTCCTGAGCTCCAGAATCAATCTTGTTGTTTTTAGATATGATGGAGACTCTCACATTTTTGTACCATTTTCCTTCAACATAAATACTGTCTTTTGTCCAATTATCCGTATATGTTGATCCGGTTACCCAAGTCTGTGCAGGAACTTCGCATGAATAAAAAAGATCCATCCAGTTCAAAAACCAATAGTGGCTGGCGACTTCAGATTGATATATTTCATTTCTCTTATGGTTCGACAATGTCATTTGATAACTAACCCAACCTCCGGCACTATGTCCGAATGACCTACCTGTTTCATTTGTTCCGGTTACTACAACTGTATCCGTTATTCCAAATGAATCCTTATAAGTCCAGTAGCTACCTATATCGAACAACACCCCAAACATCCTGGAGTCTATTGGTGTATAGTTACGTTCTATAGGTTTATCTGAACATGATGGAAAAGTTAAAATGAACGAAATGAGTAAAACACAAATTAAATTTACAAACTTTAACTTCATAAAATTCAAATTACTGCAAATTACATTTTTTTTAATGTTACCCCTTAAATCTGATATAAATTACAATTAATGTGTCGGATAAGTAAAACTCTCTATAATACATTTGCATGATGTCTAACCTTCGCCAAAATCTCGATTTTATTGCAGAATTGCTACAGCAGGCCGGAGTTGTGAGTTGGGCAGTAAGCCCGGGTTCCCGCAATGCGCCTATTGTTGCAGGGATGCTGAGACGTGGTGATTTTAAGCTACACAGCTTCCCCGATGAGCGTTGCGCAGGTTTCGCGGCTCTGGGAATGTCACTCGCCGAAAAATATCCTGCAGGGGTAATTTGCACCAGCGGAACTGCCGTTTTGAATTTGTATCCGGCAATTTGTGAGGCATTTTACCAAAGAGTTCCAATGCTGGTGATTACTGCTGACAGGCCAAAAGAACTCATTGACCAATGGGACGGTCAAACCATTCACCAAAAAGATATTTTCGAAAAACATATTCTGGCATCTTATGAAGTTCCGGATCTGGATGATGATTTCAGCATGCCGGAATTAGAAACATTGATTTATGAAGCAGTGAACATAGCCTGCGGCCCTATACCCGGCCCTGTTCATATCAACATTCCGCTTCGCGACCCTATTTATTCCGGTATTGAAGAAGAATTTGAATTTCATTCTGACCTTCCCGATTTTATTCCATTTGTTTCTGAAAAGAAAATCCCGGATTTTTCGGTTTTAAAATCTGATTTATCCCAATACAATAAAATATTACTTTTATTCGGACAGGAGGTACCGAATATCCATGTAGAAAATGCGGTTAGAAACCTGCAAAATGCATTTCCGGTGTTTGCGGATGTGTGTAGCAATCTGCAAACTTTTTCTGTTAAAAATTGGGAATGCGCTTTATCCGGTTCTCAGGTACCGGAAGAATTTGAACCGGATTTGGTCATCAGTTTTGGCCTTTCCATTACATCTAAATCATTAAAAAAATATCTACAAGGATTGGAATTTGAGCACTGGCATATATCTCCTGCGGGATTTGTCGGAGATCCATTTCAAAGCAATCCGAGAATCATACGAAATGATCCCGCACTGTTTTTGGAATCTTTGATCGAATGTGGCAATGAATCTCACCAAAATTATTGCAATTTATGGAAGCAGCATTGCATGAAAACAGATACCGAAAATCCTATTTTTTTAAAGAAACAGTTCTTAAATGAATTCCTCAATGTAAAACACATTTTGCACCTCACCGGTAAAGAACATGCCTTGCATTTGGCCAATAGCATGACAGTGAGATATGCAGGGTGGGCGGGAAATTCAACTTCAGAAATCTATTGCAACCGCGGTACCAGCGGTATAGATGGAACAATGAGTACGGCAATTGGGTATGCATTAAAAAGACCGGAGCAAAAAGTAATTTGTGTTACCGGAGATATTGGATTTTTTTATGACGCTAATGCTTTATGGACAACTTTAATACCCAACAATTTGAGGATTATTATCAATAATAATTTTGGCGGAAAAATATTTGAATTTATTGAAGGGCCAAACCGGATAAAAGAATTGAAACCTTTTGTCCAAACAAATCATAAGATGACTGCTTCCCTGATTGCAGCGCAATATGGGTTAACGTATTTGTCATTTCAAAACTCTATTACCAATGAGGCAATTGAAGATTTTTTAAACCTCCCTTCAGCGGCAATTCTTGAGATTATTTACCCGGAAAAATAGAATTATTTAAATCTTTCCAGATCGCGTTTTACATCGCGTTCCTTAATATCTTCTCTTTTATCGAATTGTTTTTTCCCTTGTCCGATTCCAATTTCCAGTTTAAAAAACCCGCGTTCATTTTCGAATAATCGGATTGGGAAAATGGTATATCCCTTGGTTTTGGCTTTTTGGGATAATTTTTTTAATTCTTTGGATGTCAGCAATAATTTTCTCTCCCGCAAAGGTTCATGTTGCACAAATCCCGCATTTTTAAATTCAGAAATATGCAAATTTTTTATCCATAATTCGCCCGAGGAAAAATAACAATACGCATCCCCCATATTTACATGAGACGCCCGCACAGACTTCACTTCTGAGCCCGTAAGCGCCATGCCGGCCTGGTATTTCTCTTCTACATGAAATTGAAAACCGGCTTTTTTATTCGCTATTTCTATGCGTTTGTTACTTGCCACTTTGGATACTCTGAATCAATCTTTCTACCTTTTCCTTTTTTAATATTTTTTGACCCGCGGATCCAACAGCAATCAGCCTGTCGCCAACTTTTGCTTCATAGGAACACACAATGCTGTGGTGCTCCAGCGATGAAATTTTTGCAGTAATTGTTACGGTTTCACCGAGCATTGCAGGGGAGCGGTGCTCAATATTTAAAAATGTACCTATACCCTCTTCGTCTTCCTCTTTCATTTCCAGAACAAACTGTCTGCAAGCCCATTCTGCATCGCGTCCAAGAGCAAAAGTAGCATAAAAAGGATGTACCACTCCTGTGGTAAATTCCGCAATATCCTCGCGTCCCACCAGGTGGTTTATGCTAATTGTGTCTCCTATTTTAAATAGCTGTTTGATGCCTCGAAAATACAAATAATCGCATGGAGCTGTACTATGATACAACACAGTATTCACCAATGTGCGCTGCGTTTCTGCCGGAATTTGAAAAAAAATAACGCCTGTACAGACAGGCGCAATTTATTTTCGGTTAAATAGGTTTGGCTTATTTGTGTTCTACCAAACCGGGCTTAGCCTGTCCTACCTGAGGACATCGATCTTTTTTCTGTACAAAACAGCTCGTCATGGAGGCTACCGCCATAACCAGGATCCATATTACATTTGCTTTTTTCATGTTACACAGTGTCTATTGCAAAATTAACGAATATCATGCCAAATTTCGTCTGTTGCAGGACTTATTAGTTACAAACAGATTACAAATCAGGACAGATATCTCTTCTTTACATACCATTTTTGAAGAGGCTACCCCCATTGTTACAGAACATTTGGCCTGCCTGGCCAAAGCCATGAAAAAGCTGCCAAACATGGTGCAGGCAGAATGTTTATTTGCCAAAACACCTTACGAACAAAGCAGTTCTGAGGCTGTAGCTAAATTTCATGCAAGCCTTGCCCATAAAAACTCAGTTTTGAGCATTACAGGTGGACTGGGAGTAGATGACCTCGCATTTTTTCAAGCCGGGTGTAAGGTTACCAGTCTTGACCCTGACGCCTGCTTGAATGCATTGGTTCTGTATAATTTTCGTAAACTGCACATAGAAGGTATAGATAGACTCACTACAACTGCTGAGGATTTTCTGGCAACAAATCCCTCTTTATATAACATTATCTTCGCAGACCCTGACAGGCGGCCAAAGGGAGACAAACAATATGGCAGGGTTTCGGAATACTCCCCGGATGTATTTCAACTCATGCGCAATTATCCCCAAATCGCTCCACGGTGGATCATAAAATTAAGCCCGCTTACCGATTTGCTATGGCTGCGAAATCAGGGTTTTCCAATGGATATTTATATACTTAGCCAGCAAGGCGAGGTAAAAGAAGTTTTGTGCGATGTGCATGCAAAAGTTGCCGAAAAAACTACTTTGGTTTCCCTGGAAACTGACAACAATCGGAGTTGGCACGGCGAGATTCTACAGCCGGAAAAAGTAACTTTCGATGTTTTTTCTGAAGCTACCTCGGGTACCATAAAATGTGGTTATAACAAAACCTTGGCGAACGATTACGGCATGCAAAATCTAAATGCCCAACATACTTATTTTTTGTCTCATTCCATTCTACCCAACCATGTTGCCAGAAATTTTAAGCTGCTTAAAACACTGGAAGGAAGTATGCGGGAGATTCAAAAAGAATTGAAAATAATGGGAATAACTCAGGCCAATATCAGCGCAAGGGAATTTATTTTAGACGCAGAAAACACCAGGAAAAAACTGGGAATAAAAGATGGCGGTGAAACGTACTTGTTCTTTACGGGAAAAGAAAAAAAAGTATGTTACGTGACCCAAAAACCGGGGTAAAAAAAATTAACTCTTCTTTTCGGAATTGGCTCGTGCAACATAACGCTCCAATGCATTGAGCATACTTGGAGAATCCACAGTAGGTGCAGGGATGTCCAATATCAGCTTATGCTCATCAATGGCTTGCTGTGTGCTGGTTCCAAAGCCTGCCAGGCGGGTATCGTTCTGAATAAAATCCGGAAAGTTATCGTACAAGGACTTGATATCCGCAGGGCTGAAAAATACCAGAATATCGTAGAATACATCTTTCAAATCGCTGAGGTCGCTGCTCACCGTTCTGTAAATAATGCATTCCGTAAAATTGAGTTTGTTCTTATTGAAAAAATCCGGAATGGTAGATTTTCTTATATCACTGCAAGGGAAAAGGAATTTTTCTTTGGGATGGTTTTTACACAAGGCCAGAAAATCTTTTTCAGTCCCTTTTCCGTTAAACATTTTCCTTTTTCTGGGCACAATGTACTTCTGAACATAATTGGAAACACTTTCATTGATACTAAAATATTTGGTATCAGCGGGCATTTCCACTTTCATTTCTGAAGCGATATTGAAAAAATTATCTACTGCATTCTTGCTATTAAAAATAATAGCAGTAAAATCCAGAAAATTTACTTTTTGCTTGCGAATGTCGCGCGGAGCAAGTGGGTCAATATGAATAAAAGCCCTGAAGTCAATTTTTAGTTTGTGCTTCTTTGCAAATTCTTCATAAATGTTTTTACCCGGCTCGGGAGCGGGTTGCGTAATTAAAATGCTCTTTACTTTCTTTACTCTGTCTGAATTCATGCGGTGTACATCCTGAACAATGCGGTTAACAATACTGCGTGGGGTATAATTTCAAAGCCGCAAAAATACAAAATACCTGAGAAACTTAAACCTGATTCTCGAAATAAGCCGATAAACTCCAATATGACCCTCAAGGTAAACCACACTGTAATCATTACTACCATTATCAAAGCCACATCTACACCGGCCAATCTGGAAGCATTAAAATAAGCCAGGGTTACAAAAGGAAAAATCAACATGGATACACCAAAATCGATGTTAATCTGCCGCTGGGTCTGGTTTCTGCTCACTTCAGACAGATCCAGTACATACGCCTGGAGTCGTTGAACAAACAGCAGCATAACCTTCCAAATAACCACCACCAGTACCACCAGCAAATAAAAGATAATGGAATTCAGGTTCACATAACCTGAATAAACCACCACAACTACCACGGCCTGTGCCAGTACCAAAGTGGAAATTATACCGGCAACCACGGAACCTGAGGTAAAGCTGATACCAAATTCAGAAATCAATTCCCTGAAATAATATCCGTTGAACAAACTGCGCACCCGCAAAACCAGCTGATTTGGAAAAGCAGACCGGAAATACAACATGAGTCCGACAATAAGCATACTCACAATAAAAAACCAGAATTTACCCAAGCCATGCCTCAGAAAATTCTCTTTGTTAAATGGATCGAACGGGTCAATAATTCTGCCCACTTTAGAAGTTGGGACTTTCATCAGAAAAGGAGCCTCCAGGTATTGGCTCAGGCTGTCATTTCTGAGACTATCTATAAATGGTATTCGACCATGATTGATTTTTGCGATACTATCCTGAGGAATACTGTCTATTTCCTGCCCTGATAGAGCACTGATAAACAATGTACAAACAAATAACAGCAGATATTTCATCAAAATGTGGCGCTGATACCTGCGTGGAAACGACTTTGATTGAGTGAAAATGGCAAAGTACCGGTTTTACTAATAGCCCAGGCTAAATTCAATATGCCGGCCGCCGTGCGAAATCCGGTTTGGATACCGGTTCCCTGCAACCAACCAGAATATGTAATTCTCGATTTGCTGGCATCGTTAAACCATGCCAAATGGTAAAAAGGGCCTATATAGCCTTGATTTCCGGTTACAAATCTCAATTCGGCGGTTGCCATGTAAAATTCGTTTGCAAAAATACTCTGTTCGTTAAAGCCTCTGAGGTTTTTTATTCCCCCAAAACGCTCCAGTTCATTAAAATAAATCTGTGGCGCACGATATAATGATGCATCAAGGCTTGTGCGCAGTACCATCCAGGATTTCAAGGGAACAAACGATTGAATTTTAGTTTGAAGCTTATATCTGGAAACCTGCATCTGACCTACTCGTTTTAAACTGTCATAAATGTTTTCTGTTATACCCTGGCCATTTAACCAGGTTATGGCTCCAATTTCCGGATCACTTACTAATTTTCTGGTACCGGCTCCGGCTGACAGCGCAATTTCCAAACCCTTTACAGGGAGAACTCCTGATTGCAGATTGCTAAACTCCAGACCAATCTGATACATACTGTTACGACTCGGCGGATTTTCCGGAAGCTGCCTGAAGTTACTCACCGTGCTCAAATCCGCATAAATTCTGTATCTATCCGTATAGTTAGCACCAATCCATATTCCCAGGTTCTTCTTCAACGGAAATTTGAGTGAAAGTCCACGTGTGAATGCAGAATAAAGAGTATCATATTTTTCATAAGCCAGATTAAGTCTGGTATTGAAAGGCATTCCGAACAAATAAGGAACAGAAGTTTGTATCCGTAGTTCCTGGGATCTGGCTTTAAAACTCCGCCACTCCAGCGCCCCATACACGCCTGAACGAAACATATTGTAGAACTTACCGGAAAGTTCACCGGTAATCACCGGCCGGCCCCCCGGAACGGTGGCCAATCCGGCAAGTCCGCTCAATTGGTCCCGCATTGCCTTTCCAGCCTGAACAAAAGTGAACAGGTGCCCGTCAATTGCCGCCAGTTGAGGATCTCCGAAAATATAAAATCCATCTGCCGCTCCCAGTTTGTTTTGCAACACGAGAACGGCTTTGTGGTTATAAGGTTTGCCCACTTGAATTCCTGCAGCCCATTTCATAAATACAGGACTGAGTTCAAAACCTTTAAAAACAAAAGTATCGAATGTATAAGCATCTCCCCGTTCAGCAAAGGCTTCTAATTGAATTCCCGCTGAATCCTGAATGCCGGGCATTAACTTAATATATGAAAATGGATACCCGCTATTTTCCATCTGAATGAGCCATTCTGAAGCATAATGCAGATAATCGGAAACATTCAAGTTTAAGGTTTTTCTTCCATTCCAGTCATTCCAAACCACATGAATACTATCAAAGTACTTTCCTTTATGCACCAAAGCCTGATCCGGGGCTATACTATCTGCCCAGGCAAGTAAAAAGCCTTTTTCCTGATAAGAAACAGCCAGATTTTTTCGCCATTGCAAAGCGGAAATCTGCTTGTTTTTTTGATTGTGTAGAACCAGACTGTCATTGGATGAAATGGGATTTTGTTGCGCGTATAGCGCGACTGCCAAGGGCAAAAGCAACAAAAATAAGACTGTATGGCGCAACACGAATCTGTCTGCAAATAACGAATTTTGAGCCCAAATGGCAGGACTGTATATTCACATTCCCTTTTGCAGAAAGGCCTGCGTTTATTGTAATTTTCATTTTACAATTCAACATCGCGGGATGCCTGAAATGACTGCTGCCATTGCGAAAGAAAGTGATCTGCGCAGCAATTTCTTTGAAGGCGAAGCATTGGAGACATTATACTTCGGAGGAGGAACGCCTTCTGCAGTTCCACACCAGGATATTGATTATCTGATTCGAAAAATGCGGGGCAATTTTGACATTCAGGACAATGCCGAAATTACGCTGGAAGCCAATCCGGAAGATGTAACTACCGAAAACCTGGATGCCTGGGCAAAATCAGGAGTCAACAGGCTAAGCATTGGCATTCAAAGCCTGCAGGATAAGGAATTGCAATGGATGAACCGCAACCACCACGCAGAAAGGGCAAGAAACTGCGTGGAAGATGCGCTAAAAGCGGGTATCCGATCTGTAAACGTGGATTTAATTTATGGCTCTCCCCTATTGGACAATCATGACTGGAAATTAAATCTGGACTGGGCTTTTGGATGCGGGGCCGACCATATTTCGGCATACGGGCTTACCGTGGAACCCGGTACTTTATTATACAAAAAGGTGCAAAAGGCCGTGTTACCTGATGTGGATGAAAACATACAAGCAAGTCAGTATGAAATTTTATATCACACGGCATTGCAACAGGGGTGGGACTTTTATGAGATCAGCAATCTGAGTAAGCCGGGCCATAGGGCAAAGCACAATTCCAATTACTGGAAAAATAAACCCTATTTGGGTTTGGGCCCATCTGCACATAGTTTCACAGGAAAGCAAAGAAGTTGGAATGTTCGGGACAATAAAAAATATGTAGAGGCATTGGATCGGGGTGAATTGCCATTGGAATCTGAGATACTTACTGAGAAGGACTTGTACAATGAATTTGTAATGACCCGATTGCGCATGTCGGAAGGTTTTGGATTAGAGGAATTGGACTCATTCAAGATTTTGGCTCCAAAAAATTTTCAGGCAATTTTTTCTGAATGGCGAAGCCTGGGGTACCTCCAAGAAGATGCAAACAGGGTATCCCTTTCGCTCAAAGGCCGTCTAATCTGCGATACACTTACCACAGACTTGATGATTTGAAGACAGAGGACAAGCCTATGAGGGATGAATTCATTTTCTTTGTGAAGAAAATACCGGAGACTGTGCAACCATTATTCAGGGGGCACGACTAAAAGGTGTTGTGAGTGAGCATAATACACGAAATCATAGCGAAATGCAAAGCCGGGGACAGGCATGCCCAGCAAGAGCTTTTCAGGCTTACAGGCCCGAAAATGCTGGCTTTTTGCAGGCGCTATTGCAAGTCGGACGACGATGCTCACGATGCACTTCAGGAAGGATTTATCAAAGTGTTTCATAGTTTGGAAAAATACAGGGGCGACAGCGCTCCCGAGACCTGGATGAGCCGTATTTTCATAAATACCGCAATAGACCAATATAAAAAAGGTCAAACTTATGGAAACATGTTTGCCAGCCTTCCGGATGAAGTAGAACGGGAAGACGAAGTATATGATGAAGATTCTTTTCCCTGTAAGGCTACTGATATCCTTAGAATCATGGACACCATGCCCGAAGGCTACCGCGTAATATTCAACTTATACTGCCTGGAAAGTTACACCCACAGGCAGATTGCGGAACTTTTGGGCATTTCAGAAGGAACATCAAAATCCCAGTATGCCAGAGCGAAGAAATTTATTTACGACGCACTGGTAGCTAATAAAACCATAGTTGGAAAACGAATTTGACCATATAGAAGATTCAATACGCAAAGGCTTTGATGGCTTTGAGTTGCCGGTTTCGGATACCGACTGGTCGCGTATTGCAGCTGCTATGGAAAAAGGCGCTTCTGTGAAACCAGTAGTATGGTGGAAGCGGAAAACCAACAAACGTTTGTTGACTGCCGGTATTTTACTGTTATTTATTTCAGGTATCATTTATTGGTTAAGCAACGAAAACACCACCAAAAACATCCATACCAATGAGATGCAAAGAGTGGAAAAAGATAAAGGCGTGGAAAGGCAGGCACCTGCAGCTTCCGGAGAAAATGGCAAGGAAAGGAATGTCACTGAAGGGGAGGTAACCGGTGGCAATCCTTCCGGACCATCCACCGCTATTCAGTCTCCAAATACAGATGCCGGCAGTGACCAACCGAATAAAACCGGAAGGCAAAACCGCCAGAATTCGGGTGGGGTAAATCCAATCCATATCGCCAATGACAATCCGGGCGACGGGAACCCAAATACAAATCCGGCAAATCCCGAAGGAAGCAGCGGATCTCAGGGAACAGTTCAAAATCCGTCTGCAAATACCAACGGCGTTGAAATTGCTCCGGATTTTCAATGGCTTCCGGGTAAAGGATTAAAAGTGGAAGAATTGGCATACAACACCTCAGATTTGGTGGTGCTGCCCATGTTGATTGACCCTGTGGTGAAGAATAAAATCAAACCTCCTACCCCACCGGTGACGCTTCCATTTTATGTGGGCCTGCAAACTACTTATGCGCCGGGTAATTTAAAATTGGGAAATAGCAATGTGTTATGGACCAATGTGAAGGATGTAAACGGCAAATTCTCTGCGGTAAACCTCAGGCTAGACGCTGGTGTGATGTTTGGCAATCAGGATTGGAAATTTACAGTAGGCGGAGCATTTGAAGGCACTGCTTTACAAGATAAAAAACGAGATTCCATTGTAATCCAGGTAGCAGACCGTTTCTTATCATATCAAGACACGCATGGCACCACCTTATATTATCTTGCAATACGCTGGCATGATTCTGTTATCTATATCAATAATGGGCCAAAAATGATATGGGCGGAATTGCCAATTGGATTTAATCGTTCATTCCAATATCAAAAAGATTTAAAAATAAACTTTGGTTTTACTTTTAATCCCGGCATAATGCTCAATGGCTCTGGAAATATTTCAAGTCCATTTGTTTACCGGGCTGGCAGTGAATGGGATTATGTGCATGGAATTAAAAATGCAGATACCACAACTATGGTAATTGCTGCAAACCCTTATTTGAATAAATACCGGTTAGGTAGCGGAATCCAACTGGGAATTGAAAAGGAAATGGGCTATTGGAACTGGGCCATTCAGGCGCAAACCAGATATTATTTTACTCCTGTTTGGAAAACAGGGGTACCTATTAAACAGAATACATTACAGTATGGTATAAATTTACGGTTGGGCTTCAAGATCTAAAAAAATGAGAGGAATTTTACGAAATATTGCGTCCCTGGGAATCTTTATCTGCGCTGCCTTGCCGCTGAAGTCGCAGATATTGATACCGGAAGAATTGCAGGCTGCAAGCAATCTTACATTATTGCAATCCGCGGGAAACAGACTTTGGGTGGTACAACCGGTAGCAGAAAACTCCGGTGTAATTACCTATTCACTTGCTTATAAACTCAGTGGCGTATGGAAAAGATTACCTGCTTTTAAACTGGTGGCGCAAATCAATTCAAAAAGCATTGAATTTACAGATATTGAATTGTATAATAATCGCATTTATTTGTCGGGAAATTTTACAGATCCCAATACCAAAAACAATTGTTTGATGGTATTTGATATTACAACCCAAACCTGGCATTCAGACCGGTTATATTATGCTGGCGGCGGATCAACTGTTACTACCATTACATCTCTTACACTCGCAAATGATGCCCTTTTTATGGGAGGAAATTTTATTATGGCGGGCGCAACGAAAGCTAATTTTTTAGCGAAAATTATTAAAAATGATCTCTTCCCTGTAAAAATTAAAACTTCTGTTGGAGCAAATGCACCTGTAATTGCAATGGAATCCGATTCCACCCAAAAAGTTATTTATATATCCGGAATATTCAGAAATATTCTCGGAATGACATCCACCGGATTTTCCATATACAGACCGCAGGATTCCACATTTTTAACATCGCCAGTAAGCAGTGGTACTTTGGTTATTCGCATGCGCAATATCGGATCGAAACTTTTGTTCTATTCCGAGGATTCTTCTAATAAAGAAAAGAAGATATTTTTTATGGAAAATAATTCTGTGTTAACCAGAGCAGCAGGTATTGATAGTTTATATTCTGTTACGAATATTTTCAGCAATAAAGGCAATTATTATTTCAGCGGAGAAGCACAGGCGGAGTTGGATGTCAGGGCATACGGCATATTTAGAATTTCCACTATCAACAAAACTGAGAGATTATACAGGCAATTCTATAAAGTTTTTAAAGCCGAAGGTTTTGAAGGAAATATATATGTATATGGATATTTTGTGCGGTTATTCACAAATGCAAGTATTGCAGAAAATTTTAATCTCGCCAGAATTGAAGACAATTTCAAGCGCTTTTATGGACGGGTATTTCAGGATAATAGCCCCGATGGAAAATACCAGGCTTCTACGGACAAACTCGCAGGCGGAAATAGCGTTAATGTATATGCCAATGGTAGTTTTCAGTTTACCATTCCGGTAGAAAAAAATGGATACTTTTCATTTATTATTCCCACTAAAAATGCTATAGTTTTTAAGGCGATTGTTGAGAAAACCCCTGAATTAAAAACCATATCCAACTATATGTTCCGTTCCGATACTTTTAACGAACGTGTTGTTGATTTTCCGGTGCAATATTTAAGCAGCAGCTACAACAATGTACGTGTAAGAGTAACAGCGGCCGCAGGCTGGCAAATTCGTAAAGATACCAGCGAATTATATGTGATACGCGTGGTGAATACCGGACTGGTTGCCGCACAACCGGATATTACCCTTTCGGTAAATGGAAAAATTCAGGCCATACAATCCGATCCTGCGCCATTTCAAATTGACCCCGGACAAAGTACCAAACTTACCTGGAAATTAAGCAAAGCCATTTTACCGGGAGAGGAAAGTTCCATTATGGTAAAATTAACTGCCCCTTCTACAGATTTCACCAATAATGACCATCTGGATTTCAATGCCGGAATTGCCAATTTTACGGATAATTATCCTGCAGATAATACTGACACCTTACAACAAACTGTAATCTCCTCTTTAGATGCCAATTCTAAATTTCAGTATCCGGAAATTCCAAGCGGTGAGAATTTTGCATGGCTGGATCCCAACGCAGGAAAAATCGAATATATCATACGGTTTACCAATATTACTACAGATACCATTGGAACTGTAGTAGTTCGGGACACCATTTCCACACCGGATTACGTTACATATATTCAGGAAACCGGTGCCAGTCACCCTTATTCCAGACTGGTTTACACCACCCCATATTTGCCAAACAAAGTGATTGTGGCATATACATTTTCCAATCTGACATTAACTCCCAATCCTCTGGGCAACTCCGAGTTACTGACCAGCTCTGGCTATATTGGTTTCCGTCTTGGATTAAAACCCATGCTAGCCTCTGGTACTGATTTAGCCAATCGGGCTTGCATATATCTGGGTACAGAAGAACCCATTATGACAAAAACAGTGAATGCCAAAGTTGCTACGCTTGGAATCAAGAATATCACCCATAAGCAAACCAAGAATATATATCCCAATCCGTTTGACAATACGCTATACTTTGAAGGCAGTGAAGCAGGTGAAATATTCTCATTGTATGATATGCAGGGAAAGAAATTGGTGGAATCTGTGGTAAGTGACAATAAAATTGATCTGGAGAATCTGAATCTTACTTCAGGAATTTACATGTGGACCAGCAGAACCAGAAGCGGAGAAGTATTTTCCGGCCTGGTATCAAAAAAATAAAAAACCAATGCAACTAATTGAAGATTTACAAGACAAATACTAAAAGGACTAAAATTACTATGAAAAGAATATACAAATTTTTACTGGCGATTATTATGGTGGCAGCCACAGCGGCCGGTTCGCAGGTGAAAGCCCAAACCAATTATAACGGGTTTGAGTTTTCCGCCAAATGCCTCACTGTTTCCCTTTGGGCAACAGATAAGCGCGCGTATGACAGTTGCGCAATGGTGAAATACACCTTAAACAACACTTATGTTATGGGCGCTAAGGCCAGTTACACATTCCCTAGTGCAGGAACCTATACGGTTTGCATGAAGATTTTAGACACCTGTAAAAAGTGGGATACTTCGGTTTGCAAAACCATCACTGTAAAGAATTGCTGTAATTGGTCCGGAATCGGATTTTCCTATTCCAACAAATGCCGGGCATACACTTTTGAAGGAAACAACTCCAACGGTTGCCTGAAATACCAGTTTTACACCATGGTAAACGGTTCTGTAGTTACTTTAAAAGCAGGAAGGGTTGCTACCTATACTTACAGTACCAGTGGAAGTTATTATGTAAAAATGGTTGTGCAGGATACCTGTAACAAATGTGATACTGCAATTTATCAATATGTTAAAGTGGATTGCAATCCATGCAGTTTAAACCCTGAATTTACTTTCAAATACGATTGCTTCAAATACAAATTTGTAGCTACCAATACCATTTCAGGAGCTACTTATTACTGGAGTTTTGGCGATGGTTCAACAGGCAGTGGTGTTGATGCAACCCATACCTACCTGAAAAACGGAGTTTACAAAATCTGTCTGGTAATGAAATGGAAAGATCCCCATACCGGTGATGAATGTAAAAAAGAAGTTTGTAAAGAAATAAAAGTTAGTTGTGGAAGCGGATGCGACCTGAAAGGCGACTTCAAATACACCACCAGCGGTGGATATGCGAAATTTTATGCCTACAGCAATACCGGTTATTATTACGAGTGGAGTTTTGGTGACGGTACTTACGGAGTAGGTAAAGACCCTTACCACCAGTACAAAAAACCCGGTACTTATACCGTATGTGTGAAGATCTACGACAAATCGAAAAAATGCAGTATTAAAATCTGCAAAACTATTGTGATTGAAGAGCCGTGCAGCGTTCGTGCAACCTTCACCTGGCTGGAAGGTTCAGGCGGAAATGTGAAATTTGGTGCACTAAGTTATGGCGGTTATAAATATGTTTGGGATTATGGGGATGGTTCTACCGGCAGCGGCCAGTACAGCGACCACACCTATTCCAAACCAGGTACGTACAAAGTTTGCCTTACCGTATATTCTAAAAGCGGAAAATGTAAAACAACCATTTGCAAATCTGTAAAAGTAGGTGGCGGTACAAGTAGCAGATGCAACTGGGCAGCTAAAGGTGCAGGTTGGGGTTATTCCATAGTTTGTCCGAAACTCTATTTAGAAGCTAAAAATCTGGATAATGGTTCCAACTGTATCAAATACTATTGGGGAATTACACCTGCAAATACCAACCAAACAACTTATTTCACCGGACGTGTTCAGGGTATCACATTCTCCAGCAATGGAACATATAATGTGTGCCTGAAATTGGTGGATTCATGCCACAAATGCGATACCGTAATTTGCAAAACCATTACCATCAACTGCAATGATAAATGCAACCTGCCAGGTGGCTGGACCCAAAGCAACAAATGCAGAGATTTTACCTTTAGTGGAAATAGTGTAATAGATAAAAACGGAACCACCTATTCCAACCCTTGTCACAAATACTCCTGGAGTTTTGGTGACGGCACTTACGGTTCAGGAAAATATGTAACACACAGCTATGCAAAAACCGGTATTTACAAGGTTTGCATGAAAGTGATTGATACTTGCCTGAAATGCGATACCATAATCTGCAGAGAAATCAAAGTTGAATGTGCAGACAGTAGTAAGTGCGACTGGAGTTGGGCCAAATTATACTCCTCCATTTCCTGTAATGTGGTTGGTCTTGGAGTGAGTGCCCCGTCCAGTAATGCAGGTTGCTACAAATACACCTATACATTGGGTAACACCAGTGGTTCTACTTCAGACAACAGGTATGCGAAATATACCTTTACTACTAAAGGAACATACACCATCTGCGTGAAGATTCAGGATACCTGTCACAATTGCGATACGGTACTTTGCACATCAGTAACCATCAGTTGTCTCCCAACCAAATGCGATTGGAGCAAAGCAGGATTTGGCAGTTCCAACAAATGCAGGGATTACACATTCGAAGCAAATAACCTTTACAATGGCTGTGTGAAATATTCATGGAGCATCGCCGGCACACTAGCAGGTACCGGAAGATTGATGACCCACTCGTTCAGCAAAACCGGAACCTATTATGTCTGCCTGAAAATGATAGATACCTGCAACAAATGCGATACTGTAATTTGTCAGTACATTAAAGTAGATTGCAACCCTTGCAGTGCAACAGCGAAATTCACAATAGACAGCGTAAGCAAGTCCGGTGTGGTTTATCTGACCAATGGCAGCACAGGCGGATACTATTATGTTTGGGATTTTGGTGACAGCACTTACAGCTACCTGCAAAACCCGGGAAAACATGCATATTCTAACAGCAGTACCAGAAAAATTTGCCTCACCGTTTATGATAGTTTGAAAACCTGCAGCACTACTTATTGTGTAACAGTCCAAATTGTGAAGAGCAGAAATTCTGCATCGGTTGCAAACGTCAATGTAATGCCAAACGTGAGCATATTCCCGAACCCGGCTTCTGATTATTTCAATATAAGTGTAGCCGGAATGAAAGCGGAATACGAGGTGTTGAATTTACAGGGACAAGTAATCCAAAATGGTACAGTCCAAAACGAAACAACTGTGTCTACCCAAAGTTGGGCTGAAGGTATTTACCTGATTAAAACCAGGGCCAACGGTACACAGAACACAACCCGACTGGTTGTGGTAAGACAATAAGGCGGGCACAAGACCACTTTATTAAACTCTCATTTAGAAGCCGCTTATCGATGATAAGCGGCTTTTTTGTGCCTTTTACTTTCATCGGAAGCAGAAAATTGGAGTAACTTTGCGGCGGAAAACATTTATGCAACGCCAAACGAATAATTTAATTCTGGTTCCCACCGACTTTTCAGAAGTAGCCACCAATGCACTCAACCATGCGGTTGCTGTTGCCAAGGCCTACAAAAATGGAATTGTTTTATTGAACATTATCGACGAAGGATTTTTAGGAGGAATATTTTCTTCCGGACAAAAAGATCTGGTAAAGGAAGCCGTAGAAAATCGCCTGGAAAAGTTAGCTGCTCAAATTCGCCAGACATATAATCTGGAAATCAGCACCAGAATTGAAACCGGAAGGGTTTATAAAACCATTTCAGAAATAGCCAACAGTGAAAATTTTGATTCTGTAATTATGGGAAGCCATGGTGCCAGCGGCTTGGAAAGAGTTATTGGCAGCAATGCTTCCAGAACCATTCAATATGCAAAAGTTCCGGTAGTGGTGGTCAAAAACCAACCCATTCGCGAAGGGTATAAAAAAATCATTATGCCTATTGATCTCAGCATCGAATCGCGCCAAAAGGTGGATTGGGCCATTCATCTCGCCAAACAATTCGATTCCGAAATTCACGTAGTTTATACCGGTAGCAGTGATGAATTTAATGCCAACCGAATCAATGCAACTATCAAGCACGTGGAACATGATTTAAGCAATGAAGGTGTGAAATTTGTTTCCACTGAAATTGAAGATAAAATGCTGGAGAATTTTGCCACAGAAGTACTTACCTATGCTGAAAACGTAAAAGCTGATTTGTTGCTAGTAATGACGCATACAGAACGCGGACTTACTGAAATGGTAATAGGAACTCTTACACAGCAATTGGTGAACCGCAGCGAGAACATCCCGGTTATGTGCATCCATCCGCACGATACAGGGTTTACATACGACTATTAATTATTTAAATAAAATAAAAAAGGCGGGAAAATCCCGCCTTTTTTTATTGCTCTTTTTGTCTGCCAAATTGTGGCAAACTCCAATGGTATTTCACTGCTAAATATCTCAGACCAAAAATAAACAAAGCTGCAGCGGAAATACAGAGCCTTCTCTCCAATCCATAATGGTTTAAGATCAAATAAAGAATGGCTCCGGAAAGGCATGCAGTGGCATATATTTCCTTGCGGAAAATTACCGGAATTTCATTGCTCAATACATCCCGAATTACCCCGCCCATTACTGCAGAAAACATCCCCAACATGGCGGCCACCAAAGGATGAACGTCATAAGCCAGCGCTTTTTCAACCCCAAGGGTGGTAAACATAGCAATGCCCAAAGAATCAAATACAAAAAACAATTTTGGCAGTTTTAATAAATTCCTGAAAAAGAGTGATGCAATCAATATCCCTGCAAAAACCGCGAGAATGACATTGACATCCGATATCCAACCCAATGGATATGCACCTAATAAAATATCACGCAAACTACCTCCTCCAGTTGCAGTAATAAAACTGATAAAGGTTACACCAAACCAGTCAGGACTAGCTTTTCGTGCAGCAGCAAGTGCGCCTGAAATTGCAAAAAATGCGGTGCCTGCCAATTCGAGATAATACTGATAGTGCATAGTAAAGGATTCAAATTAAAACAAAACTACAGAGATGTTTTCCAACGCACTTAATTCCCTAAGGCCTGATAAAACCGTGTTGCCAATGATATATCCGTGTGTTTGGTTGAGAAAGGATTCATCGATATGGGTAAAATATCCGCGCAATTCATCTTCCTGACCCTTTTCATGTCTCAATAATATTTTTACCGAAACATCTTCCTTTAAAATATTGTTCTGGTTCTGATTCATTTTTTTGTATTCGTATTTGTATTGGTAAGTAAGTGCTGAAATATCGGAAAGTACCGCCGAAGCAGTGGGATATGCTCCTGCTCCCTTGCCCACAAAAAACTGATTTTCTGCAAACGCCGTATGTGTAATTACACCATTATAAATCCCATCCACATCGAACAATTTTTCACCGGGTTTTACAAATCGGGGAGCAACCCATGCGGCGATAGAATCATTTTCATCTTTCCATGCGCCGGCAACCAATTTGATTTTCAAGCCTTTTTCGCGGGCATATTGCAATTCCAAATCCCCAAGTCGGTTAATGCCTACATTTAGGATATCTTTTGGCTCAGACACCACTCCAAATGCGTGAGCAAGCAAAATCAACAGCTTGTATTTCGCATCAAAACCACCGGTATCTAAAAGCGGATTACTTTCTGCATATCCAAGTTCCTGTGCTTCTTTCAAGGCATTGGCGTAACTCAGATTTTCGGTTGCTGTTTTTGTGAGAATATAATTGGTACTTCCATTCACAATTCCTTCAATACTCTGAAGCATATCGTTATCGTAATATTCTTCCAGGTTACGAATGATGGGAATACTTGCACAGCAACTGGCTTCATACAGTAATGTGGCATTAAATTCTTGTTGCAACTGAACAAATTCCGCGAAATGCTCAGCTACCATTTTTTTATTCGCTGTAACTACGGATTTGCCTTTTTTCAAAGCATATTTTACAATGTCATATGCTGCATCTGCATCGTCAATCAATTCCACTATAATGTCCAAAGTATCATCATCGAGAATTTGATATTTATCGTAACAGAAATTTTCTTCCGGAATGGGTCTCGGTATATTCGGTTGTTTCACACATATTTTGACAATATCTGCTTTTAAACCGGGAGTTTTTTGCAATACCTGGTAAAGTCCATAACCCACACATCCAAAGCCAAACAGGCCTATTCTAAATTCTTTTTGTTGTTTCATTTTTTTATTTAATTAATTGTTGCACGATTAGGATTCTTATCCTGGTTATTATGGAATTCCAATTGTAAAAAAGCATTTTCCAGATCATGGATCAGGTCTTCTGCTTCTTCAAGTCCTACAGACAATCGGATGAGGCTGTTACTTACCCCACTTGCGATTCTGGTTGCTTCCGGTATGCTTTTATGGGTCATTTGAGAGGGCAGGCAACACAAACTTTTTACACCACCCAAACTCTCTGCGAGTTTAAAAAAACGGAGATTTTTGATAAATTCTGAAGCTACATTTTCATCATTTATTTTGAAGTCAAAGCTGATAACGCCTCCAAAATATTTCATCTGTTTTTTAGCGACATTATGGTTAGCGTGGTCCGCCAGTCCTGGGTAATACACATGATCGACTTCAGTTTTTGTCTGTAAATATTCCGCAATTTTTTGTGCATTTTCACTATGTTTTTGGAATCGCAATCCAAGAGTTTCAATTCCGCGTATTACCAAAAAGCTGTCAAAAGGAGCTAAAATTCCACCACTGGCATTTTGAATAAATTTGATTTTTTCAGAGAGTATTTCGTTAGTGGTAATTACGAGACCACTAATGAGATCACTATGTCCACCGAGATATTTGGTGGCGCTGTGCACCACAATATCGGCCCCCAAATTAATAGGTTTTTGAGCAACAGGTGTTGCAAAAGTATTGTCTACACAAAGCCAGGCCCCGCAACTCTTTGCTATGGATGCAATGCTTTGAATATCCGATATTTTTAATGTGGGATTGGTGGGACTCTCAATCCAGATTAATTTTGTTTTTGCAGTTATATTTTTTGCAATATTCTCCGGGTTCGTGCTATCTACATAGGTTACATCGATTCCGAATTTCTGATATACATGGGTAAATAATCTAAAAGCTCCGCCATATATATCATCTACTGCAATAATTTCATCACCGGATTTTAACAATTTTAATACTGCATCAATAGCGGCCAGGCCACTTGCAAATGCAAATCCGGCATGGCCATTTTCGAGTTTGGCAGCGAGATTTTCCAATACTTGTCTGGTAGGATTGTTGGAGCGGGCATAATCAAAGCCTTTGTGCACCCCCGGAGCATCCTGCACAAATGTGGAAGTTTGATAAATGGGAACTGAAATAGAACCGGTAAGTGGATCTACGGGAATGGAATGAATGATTTCTGTGTTGTTCATTTTTGTAAGATTTTTTAGGTTTAACTGTTGTTTTGGAACTGGCACAGTTATCCGGAAAAACCTTACCGACAAGCTTTTTACGCAATTTTATTGCATAAAAAAAGCTCTTCCGGTAAGTCAGAAGAGCTTTTTGTCGCATCATTTTCAGATGATAATTTCAAAGCTTGATTCTAACTTATCTCCCCTTGGCTTGCGCTTCAGGTTGGAGTTGGCACCTTATCTCGAGGCATGCTCGCGACAGGTTGTCAAGACGTCATAGGGCCATTCCCTCAGTCTTTCTGGATAAGTGTGTAACAGAACGCGGGTGCAAAGATAAGAGAAGACGGAATAAAAAGTCAAGAAAAAAAATACGCTTCCTGCTGGAAGCGTATACAAAACGTACTTGCAGACTTTGTGTTGTGCGCGCTTCAAGCAGGAAGTGCATACAAGAATACTCTAAAACATTGTATACAACATCCCATTTCTCACATCGAACATCCCACATCGTTTTGTGAATTCATTGTGTAAACAAAACACAAGCTTAATCCTCGTTAAGCAACAAATACATTTAAGATTCGTTAAATTTGAATAAACACAGTAAATATGTCTTGGAGAAAACTTAACGGAGAATTGCTTCCCAACATCATGGATGCTGTGGAAAGTACTATTATCAAGGAAATTGCTGAAGGAAATTCCATTCAAATTTGTATTGGCACCGATAGCCAAATGCACAGCACCACCGCAGAATTTGCTACTGTAATTGTTTTTCTGCGCAAAAAAAGAGGTGGATTTATTTTCGTTAATAAGGATGATATAAAAAAATACAAAGGCAGTCTGAAACAGCGTATGCTGGACGAAGTGAGCCGTTCTATTTCCATTGCTTACGAACTTTGTGCATTGCTGGATCGGTATGATATTCCAATGGAAGTGCATGCAGATATCAACACCGACCCGCATTTCGACAGCAATGTTGCGTTAAAAGAAGCAATGGGCTATATACTCGGAATGGGTTTTCAGTTCAAAGCCAAACCCGAAGCATTCGCCAGCAGTAATTGCGCGAATAAGGTGGTTCAGTAGGGATTTTTTTAACACAACGTACACTAAGGCGCTGTGCTTATCACAATGGACACAAATATTTTATTAAATACTCATTTACATAAATTAACTCATCGCAACAGCTTGACACAATAGCTCGTTTCACTCGCATGCGGCCTGCAGCTTGATGCCTGAGTCTGTAATTTAAAAAGCGCACACTTCCTTACCGGCACGGGCGGCAGAAACTCCAAAAAAAACCGCATCGAGCTTGTGGCTTGAAGCTTGAGGCTATTTTAGAAAAAGCGCACAGAAACCACAGAACCCAAAGAAAAAACGAATCGAGCCAGCGGCCAGAAGCATGTGGCCAGCAGCCATTTTTCACCACAAAGGCGCTGCGCTCATCACTAAGAACACGAAGATTTTTTTAGCAACTCAATTATAGCAAATTACTCAACACAGCAGTTCGACACAAGGGCTCGTTTCACTCGCAAACAGCCTGCAGCTTGAGGCCTGAGGCAGTAATTTAAAAAGCGCACAGATACCACAGATCACACAGATCAAAGACGAAACTTACCAGCAGTGTTTTAGCTTGAGGCAGTATTACCTCACATCCACACCAGAACGCGCAAACATCCCACTTCTCACATCCCACATCCAACGTCTAATATTGAACTTTACCTTCCGCCTTTTTGTCACCCAATATCCAATTCCCTGACCATGTGTCGGCATTTTTTCGCGCGGACCGCTATTTGCCCTAAATTCGCAAACTTGTAATTATGATAGGCGGAATCATTAAAGGCGTCTCCAAAATCTTCGGTGGAAATAAATCCGACCGCGATTTGCGAGAGGTGTCTCCCATTGTAGAATCTGTTAACAGATATTTTGACGAATACCAATCTTTAACCAATGACCAATTGCGGGCTAAAACCGATGAGTTTATTCAACGCATCAACAGTTTTCTCGCTGACATAGACAATGAAATAAACGATGCCAAAAAGCGTTTGGACGAAACACCAGAAACAGAAACTGACGTTCGTGATGCTCTTTTTCATCAGGTAGATGAACTGGAAAAAAGCAGAGATACGAAGTTGGAAGAAATACTGGATGAACTTCTTCCGGAAGCGTTTGCCGTTGTAAAAGAAACCGCACACCGTTTTTCTTCCAACAAGGTTTTGGAAGCATCCGCCACTAGTTTGGATAGAGATTTGGCAATCAAGCACCCCCATATTACCATAAAAAATGATACCGTTTATTATGCCAACGAATGGCAGGCTGCAGGTGGATTAATTGAATGGAATATGGTGCATTATGATGTGCAACTTATTGGTGGTTGGGCACTACACAAGGGTAAAATTGCAGAGATGGCTACAGGTGAAGGTAAAACCCTGGTTTCTACACTTCCTTCTTACTTAAATGCGCTTGGCAAACGCGGTGTGCACTTAGTAACCGTTAACGATTATCTGGCACGACGCGATGCAGAGTGGAATGCCCCGATATTTAATTTTTTAGGACTTACCGTTGACTGTCTGGAATACCACCAGCCAAACAGTAAAGAGCGCCGAAACGCATACCTGGCCGATATTACCTATGGAACCAACAATGAATTTGGTTTCGATTATTTGCGCGACAATATGGCGCATAGTCCGGAAGAACAAGTACAGCGCAAACACCATTTCGCTATGGTGGATGAGGTCGACAGCGTGTTGATTGACGATGCCCGAACTCCATTAATTATCAGTGGTCCAACACCGCATGGAGATGATCAACAATTTGAATTTCTGAAACCCAGAATTCAAAAATTAGTAGATGCACAAAAAAAATACATCAATACGGTTTTAAATGATGCAAAAAAATTAATTACAGAAGGTAATACAGGCCATAAAGAAGGGGAAGGCGGACTGGCTCTTTTCCGCGCCCACAGAGGCCTACCAAGGAATAAAGCTTTAATTAAATTCTTGGGAGAATCCGGATTGCGTGGTATTTTAACCAAAACGGAAAATCACTATTTGCAGGACCAACAAAAGGAAATGCCAAAAGCAGATGCCGCATTATATTTTACCATTGAAGAAAAAACAAATTCTGTTGACCTTACCGAAAAAGGAATTGAATTAATTACAGGTGAAGGGGAAGATCCCCATTTCTTTATTATGCCCGATGTGGGAAGTGAAATGGCAGAGATTGAAAAAAGTGCCGGAAATGAGGAAGAAAAACGCAAGAAAAAAGAAGCATTGATGAGCGATTTTGCTGTAAAAAGCGATCGCATACACTCCGTACAACAATTGTTAAAAGCATATACCTTATTTGAACGCGATGTGGAATATATTGTGCAGAATAATAAGGTAATGATTGTGGATGAACAAACCGGACGCGTTCTGGACGGGCGCAGGTATTCCGACGGTTTACACCAGGCAATTGAAGCAAAAGAAAATGTAAATGTGGAAGCAGCTACCCAAACTTATGCTACCATTACATTACAGAATTATTTCCGCATGTACCACAAACTTGCGGGGATGACCGGTACTGCGGAAACAGAAGCTCAGGAATTATGGGATATTTATAAATTACCCGTAATGGTAATTCCAACCAACCGCAATATTGTGCGTAAGGATATGGAAGATCTGGTGTATAAAACAGTACGTGAAAAATTCAATGCCGTAATTGAGGAGATTAACAATCTAACTGCTGCAGGCAGACCGGTACTGGTTGGTACGACATCCGTTGAAATTAGTGAAGTATTAAGCCGCATGTTAAAATTGCGTGGTATAAAGCACAATGTTTTAAATGCAAAACAACACCAGCGTGAAGCAGAAATTGTAGCAGAAGCAGGTAAACCAAGTGCTGTAACCATTGCAACCAACATGGCAGGACGTGGTACCGATATTAAAATTGGAGAAGAAGTAAAAGCTGCAGGCGGACTTGCGATTATTGGTACAGAAAGGCATGACAGCAGACGCGTGGATCGCCAGTTGCGCGGTCGTGCAGGTCGCCAGGGAGACCCTGGAACCAGCAGGTTTTATGTGTCACTGGAAGATGATTTAATGCGCATTTTTGGTGCAGAAAGAGTGAGCAAATTCATGGATCGTTTTGGTTATAAAGAAGGTGATGTAATCGAACACAAATGGATGTCGAAAACCATCGAAAGAAACCAAAAACGTATGGAGCAAAACAATTTCGGTATTAGAAAAAGATTGCTGGAATACGATGATGTAATGAACAAACAGCGAACCAGTATTTATCGCATGAGACGCAATGCTCTGTATGGAGACAGGCTGAGCATCGATCTTAGAAATATGCTGTACAACTGGTGTGAGCAACAGGTATCCAATGCAAAAGATTCTGATAATTATTTTGAACTGGAAGTAGAATTATTGAAATCGCTTGCTGCTTCCCTTCCATTTAATGAGGAAGAATTTAAATCAACCAGCGCAGAAAAACTTACAGAGAAATTGTTTTTTGAATTAACAGGAAAGTACACGCAAAAAACCGAAGAGATGCGTTTGCAGGCAACTCCGGTTTTCAGACAAATTCGTCAGGAGCAAGGTGAAAGAATTGAAAATGTTGTGGTTCCAATGACGGATGGTTTTCACAAATTTGAGATAGTGGTAAACATGAATAAATCTTTGCAAAACGAATGCAGGGAACTGGTTCATGAATTTGAAAAACTCACCACTTTGCAGGTAATTGACGATGAATGGAAAGAACATTTGCGCGAGTTGGATGAATTAAAACAAAGCACTGGTAACGCACAATATGAACAAAAAGATCCTCTATTAATTTATAAAATTGAGAGCTTTGAAATGTATGGCCAAATGCTGCACAGACTGAATAACCGTGTATTGGGATTGTTGTTCCGCAGTCATATAGATGGAGGAGATCAGGTAGAGGAAGCGCGCAGACCATTGAAAAGGGAAAACAGCAAAATCAAAACAGGACGTGAAGAGCTGGCTGGTTCACCTGTAATGCCAGGAGCAAATCCAATGCAACCCAACGATCCTTCCGAGCGTATTATTCAGGAACCAATCCGCAATGAAGTAAAGGTTGGAAGAAACGATCCTTGTCCTTGTGGAAGTGGCAAGAAATTTAAAAATTGCCACGGCAAAGAAAATTGAGTAGCGACAAGTCATGACTTGTCGCCTCTAATGCATTATATTGTTTTCGTTGCAATTTTCAAATTGCAATATGCCCATCCCATTTTTTCCCGAAAAACCGCATAAATACAAGGTTGAATTTGTAGTTAGTGGTATTTGGAATTTTAATATTTTATTAAAATTCTGCTCTGTTTCCTCTAATCAGGAATTTATTTTCGGCAAATAAATATCAATGGTGGTTCCCTTTCTGGGCTTACTTTTTACTTTAATAACACCATTTAATTTATTCACCAGTTTGTACACTGTAAATAATCCAAAGCCGATCATTTTTGGTTTGGATTCCATTTCTGTTTTGAATACAAATAAATTATCGAGCTTTTGTGGTGCAATACCAATTCCGTTATCCTGAACTGTGAGTACGAAATTCTCTTCTTTTTCTACAAATTTTACCTTGACCAAAGGTTTAAATTCTTTGGGTTTGCGAAAGAAAATAGCATTTTCAATTAATTCATACAGCACATAAAAAATGGCGTTTACATCGCTGATAAATTCGTTCTGGATATTTACTTCACGTTGAAATTCCACCTCCTCTACACTAGGGTTCATAGAAAACATCAGCAATACATTTTCGAGTACATTATCCAGATCCACCGTTTGAAAAACCACATTTTGAAGCGTGGTTCCGGTAACATCCATCACGTGGTGCAGGGTGCCATCCAGATTGATCATTTCGCGATTTATTTCCTTGAAATAATTTTTCCCTTCCTGATTTACAATATCGCTTTTTAACGCTTCATTGGTGAGATACATTAATCGGGTGAGCGGATGTTTAATTTCAGATGCGGCCAGGTTGGTCAGAAACTTATGTTCATCTCGCATCAGTTTTAACTCTGTAATATCAGTGATAAAAAGCGCAATGTTATTCCCACTTTTTACAGCCTTTATACGTGTATAGAGATGACTTAGTTCCGGATGGGTAATATTGACATCTAAAGTAATGGGTTTCCCGCTCAGCAAAGCGCTCTGATATAACTCTATGCGTGCATTTTCCACAGGATCCAGTCCAAACTCCGAAATATTCCTGCCCACAAGGAGCTCTTTCTTTACTTTAAACTTGTCACAAGTAGTTTGATTTACATAAAGAATGGTAAGCTGGTCGTCACAAAGCACGAACATTTGATCGGCCGCATCAAAAAACAAGGCGTGCATTTCCGTTTCCGCAATAGAATTGGGAGTCTTATGTGATTTTGCTTTTAAGTTCTGATACATTGCTTAGGGGTATTTTTATATCAAAAAACGGGAGCAATATATTGCAAGTTAACAAAAAAGAGCATCTTTTCCAACCATTTATCCGGATAGGTAGACCTCTAACTCAAGGTTTTAAAGTTTGAAAAAGCACTACACAGCTTCAAAGTCCAATACCGGAATTGCTTAAATTTGTAAAATATGATGGCGAAACCAGTTAACCGCTTTTTGGGATTTATAACTATAATATTCATACTGATTGCAGGAACTTCTCATACCCACGAAGAGGGTATGTTTCCATTAAACTACCTCAATGAAAAAAACCTGAAAGAGGCGGGATTGAAACTGAATGCTTCTGAAATTTTCAATCCGGATGGGGTGGCATTAACCAATGCTTTGGTCAAAGTTGGAGGCTGCACCGGTTCATTTATTTCTGATAAGGGCTTGATTATAACCAACCACCATTGCGTGTATGGTGGGGTTGCCGGCTTGAGTAATTCCGATCACAATTATCTGGAAAATGGATTTGTGGCAAAAGAAAATTCCGAAGAATTACCCATTGATATGCCCTGCAGGATTACCCAGAGTTACGAAGATGTAACTGACAAAGTTCTGCGTGGAATTGATGCATCAGCAACTCCGGAAACCAGAGCTGCTGCGATTGCAGCAAACATCAAACAAATACGAACTGAAGAATCTTCCAAATTTCCCGAACTTTCTATAGAAGTGAGTGAAATGTTTGTAGGTAAAAGTTATACCTTGTTTCGCTACTTATTAATTACAGATGTACGACTTGTTTTTGCACCACCGGTAACCATTGGTCAATTTGGCGGTGATCTGGACAATTGGGAATGGCCCAGACACAATGGCGATTTTGGTCTGGTGCGCGCTTATGTTGGCAAAAACGGGAAACCTGCGAAATATAGCAAAGACAATATTCCGTATAAGCCCGAAAAACATTTGAAAATAAATGCGAAGGGAACCAAGGAAGGAGATTTCGTTTTTATTATGGGTTATCCGGGCAGAACATTCCGACATGAGAGTGCAGGTTATATGGATTTTCAACAGAATTATCAATTACCTGAAATACAGAAATGGTACAAATGGTGCATTGATAAAATGCGCGAAATATCCAGAGATAATGAAAATAAATATTTGGCTTTTGCAGGCAATATTCAATCCATGGAAAATGTAGAAAAAAATTATCGTGGAAAAATACAAGGTTTGCGCCGAACAGATTTGGTAAATCAAAAATATATGGACGAGGATGCAATGCTATCATTCGCCACAGACAAGGGAATTAACGCTAATCACATACCCGAAATACGCAGTATTTGGAAACGCAAAAAAGAGCTTGCAGAAAAGAGATTTACCTATTTATTTTTATCCTCGCAAAGCGAAAGTTTTGCGCTCTCCAGAGAAATAGAATCCGCAGAAAATGCATTGGAAAACGCAAAGGATGCAAACACTAAAAATGCGGTTTTTCAAAAATTAAGAGATTATGTAAAAAATGATTTTTTGCTTATTGATAAAGAATATGAAAAAGCAATACTCCGGGAACTTTTACAGCGCATTTCCAAATTCAGGAATTTAAATACTTTAATTGGAAAATCCAGTATGGATAAATGGGTGAATGACCTGGAGAAAAAAGAAAAATTATTGGATACGAATTGGGTTTCAATAAACGCAAATACAAAAACAGCAAAACTTGCAGATTATGATGGACCCGTTGTAAGTCTTGTGGAATTTTTGGAAGAAGATATGGATGCCGTATTTAAGGAATGGAATGATCTGGATTTGAAATTAAAGGCATTAATGCCCCGATATTTGGATTTAAAAGAGAGTTTTAAATCCGGTCAATTTATTCCTGACGCTAACAGTACCTTGCGATTAACGTATGGATATATCAAACGATTTAGTCCAAATGATGCAGAAATTCACACCCCGTATACTTCATTAAAAGGTGTTTTTGAAAAAGCAAATTCTGCTCCGGATTATCGCCTCCCACAATTAATGGCCGATAATCTCAGCGTTAAAAATGTACCGGCCTTTTTTAAGGATCCGGCAACCGGCGAAGTGGTGGTTTGTTTTTTATATAACCTGGACACCACAGGTGGAAATAGTGGAAGCCCTGTATTGGATGCCAATGGCGACCTGATTGGTGTAAATTTCGACCGCAGCTTTACCGCAACTATTAATGATTATGCCTGGAACGACAAATACAGCAGAAGCATTGGGGTAGACATACGATATGTTGTATATATTATCAAGTATATTGGAAAAGCAGACCATATTCTGGAAGAAATTGGCATTGAAATCTAAAGCAATTCATTGTTCTTTTATTGCACTGTTTTTTATCGCATCTGCATCTGCGCAATTTTATCAGTCAAAATCTTACACTTTTTCTATTGCGACTAACATAGAATATGGAAAGGATACCACATTTGAAGGCACAGAACAGTCTTTGAAACTGGATATCTACAAACCCAACAACGACACCAATTGCAAAAGACCGATTATGCTTGTAGTTCATGGAGGGTCATGGCTCGCTGGAGATAAAGCGGATGGGGGAATTGTTAATATTTGTAAAGAATTCGCCGCAAGGGGTTATGTAGTTGCGTCTGTAAATTACAGAATGGGTATGCATCCTTCGGCTTATTATGTGCCATATGCGCTTTGTGTTCAGCCAAAATGCAGTTATGTAGCAGATTCTGCAGAGTTTTACAGGGCATTATACCGCGCACAGCAAGATGTAAAAGGAGCAATCCGATTTATGAAAAACAGGTCCGCAACGGATTCTACAGATGTTGAAAATGTTTATCTACTCGGAGAAAGCGCGGGCGCATTTACGTGCAATTATGCTGCATTTATGGATTCAGATTTGGAAAAACCTGAACCATGTAACACTCTTGCAGATGCACCTACCCCTGATGCCGATGTACAATCCTGTGTTTCCGGTACTGCCTCCAAAAAACGCCCGGATTTAGGTCCCTATTATGGACGATTAAATTTGGGGAACCACGATTATCGGGTGAAAGGAGTTGCATCTTTTTTCGGAGGAACATTCGATCCCAAAATCTTTAAAAATTCAAGTTCTTCTGATACCCCCGATTTGTATCTGTACCATCAAACCTGCGATGTGGTGGTTGACAATAATACAGGAAGAATTTTTTGGAAAGTTTATTACTATTGTTATGATCCTGTGAATTTATGCCAGCCGCATTCTACCGGTCCTGTGTCTTACGGAAGTACCAGCATCAAAGGGTATTTGGATACGGCAGGCTTTCACAAACCAAGAATCAGTTATACCCTTTTAACGGCAAAAGGCGCGTATAGCTGTAATACTTCAGACAATTGCCATGGAACAGACAATGTTCCGTTGAGGTGTTCTGATGTCGCTCAGTTTTTTTCAGCGCGTATTCAAAATTCCGGAAATAATCCGGCTACAAATTGTAGTTCCGGTTCCATAATTAATAATGAAAAACCTGAATTCAGAATTTATCCAAATGCAGCTTCCAAAAACGTGACGATTGCATTTTCACCCGAATTTTACGGCAAATCTGCTACATACATTCTAACAGGTATGGATGGCAAAACCTTTATCTGTGGCCAGATAGAGAACATATTGCAGACATATGAAATTTCATTGATAAATCTAATCCCGGGAACTTATTTCCTATGTGTAAGAACTGAAAAAACCATGCAATGCGAGAAAATTATCACAATAGAAAACTAATATGGATAGTGCTTTTTGTCGCAATCATGGAATGTATTTCTCCGATTGTACAAAGTTGTTGTCCTAACCCGGATAAAACGGAAACCATTAAACCCAATGAAATTTTATTCGATATTTACGAAATAACCAACCCTTCACGCACAATAAAAGATGCTGGTGATTCGGCCCATCTCCAATGGAATTCGATGATTTTAGATTTTAAGTTTAAAAGTCTGGTTACAATAGCACAAAATACACCATCATATTCTATCCCGGATCTATTTTATGCTGCAAATGCGCATAAATGCCAACCACTTAACAGGCGATTGTTCGAAAACATGAAGGATTTCCAGGTTATCTCCGTAAACCCCTGGAATTCATTTTTACTAAGCGGAGATACATTGACAAAATTTGTTCTGATAAACTCATTAAACTCCGTTCAATATATGGAAGAATTTAATCACGGACATTCATACGACTATCATTTGGTAATTTCTGCAGATCCAGATCCAGGCAATTGGCAACAAATTAAGATTGTAGTGCAATTTGAAACCTATCATCTGGAAGCGCTTTCTCCGGTTTTTAAAATCAAACCATAAAAAATAATTATGTTAAATCAGACTTCACGGAGAAAAGCAACCATAAGTTTTCTTTGGATTTCATTTTTCCTAACAGCAAGTATTATTTCCGAGGCATGTAATCCATGTAAATGTGCCAAAACTGAAAGATTATTCCGCACAGAAAAAGCGGATTTAGGTATATACAGGGAATATGCAAAACCTGATGTGGTAATTCAGGAGGTGTCGGATTCCGGAAAAGTGAGTGTGGCCGAATTCCTTTTAAAACTGAACTTTAATTATAGTTATCACAGTTCCAATGATCGCCCTTTTCAATTTTCCGTTTTCAACCATGCAATGGCATGTGATTGCAGAATGAATGGCGATGAAGGGAGCGACGAGAAATTGGTTTCTGTGCAATTTGTAACGGTAAATGCATATAGCAGTACCTTTTCTGCCAGCGATACCATAAATTCTCTGGTACGGTTTAATGGCAGTACCATTCCGGATTTTATTGTGGATTGGAATAAGGAAAACGACCAGTTTTACATGATGAAACAAAAAATCACCCTAACCCAAATGCCGGATATGGAAACCTGGCAAAGGCTGCGGGTGGAGATAAAATTCGAAAAACACAGTCTGATTGCGGAATCTGGCGTTTTTTGGCTTATACCTTGATACGCAAAATCACAATTTGAATTGCATTTAGCGAACTTTCACATATTGAAAACGAAACAGAATTCGTTGATGTTCTAACAAAATTAAAATACGGGAATATGAAATCTAACCTCCTCTTTCAACGAGTTCTGATAATTCCAATTATCATTTTCATTGCTGAGGTATTGGGTTTTATTGTCCAGAGTTGTTGCAAACCCCAAAATGTCACATATAGACGACATCCTGAATCATTGATAATAAATATGGCGGAATTGATTCAAACTCCAAGCAAATATCGATCTGTTAAAGACAGCGCAACTATACATTATGATAGCCTTTCATGGTCATTTTCATTTAACAGAATTAGTCTAAGTTGTAGAAGCACAAAAAAAACTTTTAGCTTTTTTAACGAAGCACTTGCAACTAAATGTTCTGATAAAGCGACATTCTTGCTAGATGAAGATTTAAAATCACTTCACTTCATTAGTACCAATGCATGGAACAATGTTATTAAAGCCGGTGATACCTTAGATAGTTTTATTCGCATAAGAAATTGGAGCCCTTTAGAATTTGTTAAGATATTTAATGAACATAACGGATGGTTTGGAGATGTATTTTCTATTTCAGTTCTTCCGGACCCTGGGGAATGGCGTCAAATAAAGGTGATTGCAACATTTGAAACTTATGTTGAGGAAGGATTCAGTCCAGTATTCAAGGTATTCCCCTGATTTGCTACTTTTATTACATAAGGAATTCGCAACCCTAAATTAAGACTCCAATTTTGTAAACTGATATACTTCGTTTACAAAGCGTTTGAAGTTCCATGGCGTCAATTGCATTAGTTTGTATATAACAATCCCTTCCTACCCATTAAATCTACCATTAAACAGGAAGCCCGCAATGGATTGTATTGGCGGAAATTCTTTGTGCTTAATGGTCGATGCTTTTGCTGGCGGTTTGGGTTGTATAAGGCAACTGAATGAATATTCATTTTATTGCGGATTGAAAAACGCATAAAATAAATAGCTAATAAACCCTGTGATGGCCGGAGTTCTTGCCAAATTCCGGCCTTCCAAAAAAAAGAAATGAAAAGACTGGAGAACAACCTTGAATTAATGGGAGAGATTGGAAAGCACACTCTCACTGCCTTCTACCCTGCCGGAACTACCCTGAGTTCGGGAAATTTAAAAGCCCTGCCTATTGTAAAAACCGGAGTTTTAAAAGTGATGCAAATTGATGAATCCGGTCACCATAAATTTTTATACTATGTGCAACCCGGAGAAACCTGCGTAATCTCAATGCTGGAGTCGGAAGTAGACCAACCCAGCAGCATTGTTGCCCGGGTGGACCGCGATGCGGAAATCATGTTTGTTCCACTTGAAAAATCCCGCACCTGGATGCAACAGTATCCGGAATGGCTGGAATTTATGATGACCACCTATTATAAGCGTTTCAATGAAGTGATAAAGGCGTTTAACAGCGCATCCGCAGAGAAACTGGAAACCAGGATCATGCGATATCTCAAACAGCGAAAGAATGTGGTTGGACAATCTGTGGTTGCTATTACGCATCAGAACATGGCTACCGATCTGGCCACTAACCGAGTGGTAATCTCAAGACTTTTAAAGTCTTTGGAAAACCGCGGATTGATCAAACTCGGCAGAAATAAAATAGAACTGACCGAGGCTCTGTAACATAAGTCATATGAATTCACGCGGCAAATCACTTGTTTTGCCGTTCGTTCTAATAAAAAGCAAATACAAAAGAATATGTCAACGAAAAAAGTAACGGTAATTGATGTAAGAAATCAGGATGATTTTAATGCAAACCATATGAATGGCGCATTGAATATTCCCTTCAATGAACTTCCACAGCGAATGCGCGAAATTTCCGGCGAAAACGACGCCGTATTTATATGTTCTTCATCTGGAGAAAGCAGCAGCAAAGCAGAACAATTGCTGCGCGGAAATGGGTTTTCCAATGTTTATGACGGTGGTTCATGGCAAGACCTGAACCAGCTGATGAACAACTAAAATTTCGTTTCACTTATTTACCCCAAATTTGCGAATGATCGCGGGTCCGGGTATTGCCCAAAAATTTCAGATTCCGTTTTAGGCAAAAAAAAAGCGCAATAATGCGCTTTTCTATAAAATACAATTTGAATTATGCTTTGTTATCTTCTTCTGAACCTTCAGCAGGTGCATCTTCACTTGCGGGAGTTTCTTCAGCAGTTTCAGTAGTTTCAGCGGCTACTTCAGCAGCAGCTTCTTCTACAACCGGTGCTTCGGTTTCTTCCACTTCAGTTTCCACTACGTCAATTACTTCAGCAGGAGCAACAGTTTCAACCACTGCAGCTGTAGTTTCAGTTTTTGCAGTGCTGGTTTTTGCTTTTCCACGACGAGTGCGTTTGGATGCAGCTTTTTTCGCAGTTCCATACCCTTCGAAATATTCGTTGAAATCTACCAGCTCAATCATTGCCATATCTGCATTATCTCCGGCTCTGTTGCCGATTTTTAAAATGCGGGTATAACCACCAGGCCTGGAAGCTACTTTTTCACCTACAACTGTAAACAGCTCATGCACAGCTTCTTTATCCTGAAGATAAGAGAACACCGTACGGTGGTTGTGTGTGTTGTTTTCTTTGCCTTTGGTAATCAGGGGCTCCACATAAACGCGCAAAGCTTTGGCTTTTGCCACAGTAGTGGTAATTTTCTTGTGCTTAATCAGAGAAGATGCCATGTTGGCCATCAGCGCCCTTCTATGGGGAGCGGTTCTTCCAAGATGATTAACTTTCTTTCCGTGTCTCATTTTTAATTAATCTTCATTCAGGTTGTACTTCGATACATCCATACCGAAATGCAGGCCTTTTTCTCTTACAAATTCTTCTAATTCAGAAAGGGATTTCTTACCGAAGTTTCTGAACTTCAACAAGTCATCTATCTGGTAATTCACCAATTCACCCAAGGTGCGGATCTCTGCTGCTTTCAGGCAATTGTATGCTCTTACAGACAAATCGAGGTCTGCCAGAGGTGTTTTGAGGATTTTGCGCATTTGCAGGAATCCTTCATCCACTTCTTCTACAGCTTTGCTCGCTTTTGACTCAGGCATAATGTTTTCATCGCTGAACAATACAAAGTGCTGAATCAGGATTTTAGCAGCCTCTTTCAATGCCTCTTCCGGATGAATGCTACCATCGGTAGAAACTTCCATTACGAGTTTTTCAAAGTCAGTACGCTGCTCCACACGAAAATCTTCAATGGTGTATTTTACATTTCGGATTGGAGTGTAAATAGAGTCGATTGGAATCAATCCAATAGGTGAATCTTTTACCTTATTTTCTTCAGCAGGAACATAACCACGGCCTTTGCCAATGGTGAGTTCCAATTCCAGATTGATAGTTGGCTCCAGATTGCAGATAACCAATTCCGGATTCAATACATTGAAAGCGTTGGTATAACGTCCGATATCGCCGGCCAGAAACTGGTCTTTGCCTTTGATGGAGATATAAATCTTTTCTGAATCTTCAGTGGAGGAATTGGCTTTGAAACGCACTTGTTTCAAATTCAAAACCACTTCAACCACATCTTCAACTACTCCTTTAATAGAGCTGAATTCGTGATCTACACCCTGAATTTTTACAGAGGTAATTGCATGCCCTTCCAATGAGGAAAGGAGAATGCGCCTCATGGCATTGCCAATAGTAACTCCGTAGCCTTTTTCCAATGGTGAAAATTCGAACACACCATGAAAATCTGTGGCTTTGTTCATTACCACTTTATTCGGTTTTTGAAATGGTATAACTCCCATGTTTTTTTCTCTTTAATTAATTATTTGCTGTACAATTCTACAATCAGTTGTTCCTTGATGTTCTCAGGAATCTCATCTCTTTCCGGATAGGTCAGGAAAGTTCCGCTAAATGCATCGCCATTCCAATCGAGCCAGTTAAAGCGCTTGCGCACATTGCTCACACTGTCGGAAATTACTTCCAGTGATTTTGACTTTTCGCGAACAGCAACCACATCTCCTGGGCGCAAAGCGTAGCTGGGGATATTTACAACTTCACCGTTAACAGTGATGTGGCAATGTCCAACCAACTGGCGTGCAGCACGGCGGGTAGGTGCAATTCCGAGGCGGAATACGGTGTTATCCAAACGAGCTTCGAGGAATTTCAACAGGTTCTCACCAGTGATTCCTTTTTTCGCAGCAGCGCGTTTGAAGGTATTGCGGAACTGGCGTTCCAGCAATCCGTATGTATATTTTGCTTTCTGCTTTTCAGCAAGCTGAACAGCATATTCGGAAAGCTTTGGCCTACGGCGTGAATTGCCATGAATGCCTGGTCCGTAGTTCTTTTTCTCCAATGCTTTATCGCGTCCGAAGATTGGTTCGCGGAAACGACGTGCTACTTTGGATTTGGGGCCTGTATATCTTGCCATGTACTTTTCTTATTTGATTGCGTTAAACCCTGCGGCGCTTTGGAGGACGACATCCGTTATGTGGTAATGGAGTTGTATCTGTAATAGAAATCACTTCCAATCCAACGGTTTGGAGGTTACGGATTGCGCTGTCGCGCCCGCCTCCCGGACCTTTAA
>JAGXTF010000118.1 GCA_018333525.1 Bacteroidota bacterium
ATTCGTTGAAGATGGGGTACAGGTATATTGCGCGGCTTTTTCTGCCTGCAAACAGAATGTAAGACCGGAATTTCCGGATGATATTTTGATAAGGGAAGTAAAAAAAGCCAGCGGCGTTTTAGGTGTACAGGAATCCAATCTGTTTTTATTTGAATATCAGGTTCGCACGTTTCACAAATTCCGACAGGAAATTTTGGATGATATTATCAGGTTGCGCGAAAAATTAAACCCTGATTTGGTATTTATTCCATCTACCGGGGATATCCACCAGGACCACAAAGTAATATCGGAAGAAGGTATTCGCGCGTTCAAACACCACGCCATTTTGTCTTATGAATTGCCCTGGAATAATTTTAGTTTTACCACTACCTGTTTTTCGGTTTTAACAAAATCTCAGGTTCAAAAAAAGGCAGATGCAATTGCGCAATATAAATCACAGGCGCACCGCAATTATGCAAATCCAGAATTTGCATGGTCGCTCGCCAGAACACGCGGGGTGCAGATTAACCAGGACTATGCAGAGTGTTTTGAAATCATCAGACTTACATTTTAAATCATGAACAACGACAATCTGAAAGACCATATTTATATCCGTGAATTGCTTCAGATGGAGAGCAATTATCCGGATAGAAATGAATTCCATGAACATGTAAAACCATTGCTTTTAAAAATGGGTGCAGACAAGGAATTTTTGAAATTGGTGGTGAAGCGCAATCTGGATGATCAGGGGTATCTGAACCAGGAGTGGTCCGCATATAATATTCCATATTTTCTCATTTATGAAACGGATGATTTTGTGCTAAAAATTCATTTGTTTCCACCTGCAGAGAAATATGTCCCCGGTATTGCTGCTCATGCCATTCACCACCACAACAATTATATTCTCACTACCAATGCGTTTTTCGGTTCGGGATATGAGTCCATTTTATTTGATAAAAAAGTGGAAACGGATCCAGCTACTTTGAGGACCAAATTGACAGTGAGAAAACAGTTTCACCAAAAGGACTGGAATCCATCCCGGGTGGAAGCGTGGGAGCCCCATATTGTATTTCTTCCAGAAACACTTAGCGCTACCCTTTTGATATGGACACCAGAGCGCAAAAGAGCTACAGATGCATTGCGAAATAAAGGATTGCTGAAAGCCATTAAAAAACCACTGCGAAAAGCCATACAGGTTTTTGGTTTGGAAGGTGCTTTCGGAATTGCAAAAGGCAAAACTTTTCAATACTATGCCGCACCGGATGGCAATGGTTTTATGGCCGTTGAAGAGGATGTCTATTTTGCACCTTCCCGCGCAAATAAAGGGGCAGAAATGAACGACAAAAGTATGCAGTTGTTGTTTGCATTTATTCAACAGGCAGATATTGCCGATTTGGTGTATATGCAACAAAGATTATTGAAACCCGGTTTACCGGAATATTATAAAAAGTGGATTCAAAAAATCCTGAATCAGGAAACCATTGAACCGGTTTTTCATCAAACCGAAATCAATATCCCCCAAAAAACATACACAATGGAGGATATTCTACATGCTGCAAACAGCAAAAATTCCAGGTGAAAATTATTTTTTATTCGCCACACCCAACCCATGATATTGTGAGTGAGGTTGGCTACAGCACACACCAACGCGAAACCATTGCCGCAATGCGAAAGTTGGGCCATGATGTTGTGCTTTTAATACTTGGCGGGACGGATAAATCATTGGTTGAAAATTACCACCAAATCATTGTTAAAAAATCGGGATTAAAAAAGGTATTTATGGCGTTAATGCCATTGCGACTCATAAATACTTTAAAAGATATACGACTGTTGAAACACAACAGACATGCATCCAATTTATTAAAAAATCTGATTGAAAAAGAACAACCGGATTTGGTTTATGAACGCAATGAATATATGCAGGACGGCGGTGTATTTGTTTGCAAAAAGGCAGGAGTCCGGCATTTGTTGGAGGTAAATTCTCCGGTGGTGGAGGAAATGCGAAAATTTGAAGGTCCAAGTCTGTTGGGCTTTATTGCAAGAAGGAAGGAAAGAAATAAAATGCGAAATACCAGCGGAATTTTGGCAGTAAGCAGTGCATTAAAAGAATACATTTCCGAAAAATACGGGGTTAAAAAAATAGACGTTATTCCCAATTGTATTAATCCGGAATTGGAAATTCCCACTGTGAATGAAATCCAAAAAGTCAGGCAAGACCTGTTTTGGAATGATGCGTTTATTTTTGGTTTTGTAGGCAGCATTTTCCCTTATCACGGGGTGAATAAAATGATAGAGGCTTTTGCACTGTTGGTGAAATCAAATCCCCAAAGCAGGTTGTTAATTGTTGGGGATGGAATTCTGAAAAAGGAATACGAAAAACTGGCTGAAGAGAAATTGCCTGCAGACACCTACCATTTTGCGGGTAAAATAGCGCATAAGGAAGTATTTAAATATATAGGTGCATTTGACGTGGCTATGATGCCGGATTCCAACTGGTATGGGTCGCCGGTAAAAATATTGGAATACGGATGGATGCAAAAGGCTGTAATTGCACCGGATCTGGCTCCAGTGCGAGATTTGATGATACACGAAGAGCATGGAGTATTAATTTCAAAAGGCATAGATGCAATGAAAGAAGCCATGCAATATTGTATAACGCATAGCGATAAAACAGCGCAAATGGGTTTGAAATTAAAACAACATATTGAAAAGAATTTCACCTGGGAATTACAGGTGAGCAGGGCTATTGGCAGGCAAAACTGATGTTTTATATTCTGTATTTTTTTCCAGAATATAACTGAAATAATAAAGAAAAAAGAAAAAGAAAAAACCTTGTCCGATATAATTACCTGTTCGCATGAGCCGAATTACAAAAACAATGAGAACGCCCTGATTGATGATAACAAATTCCATGGATTGCGGAATCTTTAATCCCCTTCGGCCTAGCATAAATCGGAAAATAAACAGAAATACAAGAAACAGCCCGAATATACCGGTTTCGGACATCAGACGGATAAAAAGACTATTGCCATCCTTTGCATTGAATTTCCCGTACATGATGAGAAATCGTTTACCGAAAAGAGTGCCAAAATATTCGTTGTAAGTGGTTTCATGGGTGCCAATTCCCGTGCCAGTAAGTGGATTTTGAGAAAAGCTCTTTTGGGCAATTATAAAATTGCTGTAAAGTGCAAAAGTGCTGGAATTGAGTTCCGCCACTTCAGATTTGGAGAGGTTTTCAGAAGCGCCAAAAGCTTTGTATGAATCCCGGAAGCGAATTTCCATTTCTTTGGTTGAAAACAAACCGGTGTCTAAACTCGGTAGCAACAACATCCCTAGGACCAGTAAAACCACAAATCTTCCGTTGGTTGGGCTCAAAAAACCATGATTGTAGAGCACCATTAGTCCCATGATTCCCAAACCTATAAATCCGGCAGAACTGAAAGTAAACAAAAAACACGCTAAAATTATCAGGAAGCGAAAAGGGAATTTGCGAACGCGGAAAGCTTTTACTCCGATAAATTTATTGAGATAATAATAAAGCGCAGGAATCAATGCTACAGAAAGGAAATAAGGTTCACCCATGATGGAATAAACCCTGTATAATCCTATAGAAACGCGCTTGGAATCCGTGAATAATTCGTTGAAACCATTCATTCTCAAACCTTCTTCCACAACACCAAATAGCGCAACATAAAAGGCAATATCCAGGTAAATGCCGAATAATTTTTTAATGTCGTATTTTTCATAGCGTACCAGATTATAATAGGCCACTGAGGAAAATGTTATGCCTATAATTTGCTTGATCATGGAAAAAGGAACTCTTCCAAAAATGGCTCCGGTTATCAGACTTACAGAAAATAACAGCAGGAGTGGAAGTAAAATCCAGGATGGCAAAAAGGGAATTTGCTTCATCTGGAAAGCATAAAATGTTAAAAAGGCGAGGAAAATGAGATAGTAATAATAGAAGTCAAAAGAACTTTGCGCACGAACTTCATTACTGGTATAACCTATAATATAGTCATCCAGAAAAATGGATGCTACCATCAGAAATACCAATATCTTCTCCAGACGCATGCGGCCTCAAATTAAATCAATTTTCAATGAACAAAAGCGATAACACAGACGAATGAGAGCAGTTTTTCTATATACGGAGCTGGCAGATTATACCATGGCTTGTTTTCGGAAACATCTGCAATTGCATCCGGAAGATGAAATCCATGTGATTCATTATCCTGTAAATAGTGAAGCACCATTTCAGTTTGAAACCACCGAAAATTTATTTCTCTATACCAGAGAAGGGATGGAAATTGAAGATCTCTGGGACATATACAGCAATACCTCCCCCGAAGTAATATTTTGCTCCGGATGGAATGACGCGTTCTATAACAAATTTGTGAAAGCAGTTTGTAAAACAGTTCCGGTATATCTGTGTTTTGATAATATTTTTAGATACACCCCGAAGCAAATTGGAGGCCTTTTAATTGCCAGATGGATGTTTCGCGGAGTTTATGCAGGCGTTTGGGTTCCCGGCAGCAGGCAAAGAGAATTTGCAAAACTTCTGGGGTTTAAGGAATCCAGAATTTTTACCGGATTTTATAGTACTGATACTGGCAAATTTGGAGAAATGTATCAACATGCAAAAGCTGCAAAATTGGAACAATTCCCGAAAAGATTTTTATGCGTGGCGCGGTATGTACCGCAGAAAGGACTGGAATATTTGTGGGAAGCATTTGCAGAATTATGTGCAGAACAGAATACCGAATGGGAACTGTGGTGCGCAGGAACCGGTGAGAATTTTGAACATCGTTTGATCCATAACAAAATCATTCATTTGGGTTTTGTACAACCCAAAGATTTTGACAAGCTCATCAACCAGACCGGGGTTTTTGTGCTGCCCAGTATGTTTGAGCCCTGGGGAGTGGTGGTAAATGAATTTGCTGCTGCCGGATTTCCTCTGGTTTTAAGCAGAAAGGTAGGTAGTTCCGCGGAATTTTTGGTGGAAGGCGAAAATGGATATTTATTTTCACCGGGAAATAAAAAACAAATAAAATCCGGTTTGAGAAAAATGATGAACGCTTCCAAAGAGGAGTGCCTTGCAATGGGAGAAGCAAGTAGAAAAATAGCCGATAAATACAATGCGGTTTCCTGGTCTGCAACATTAACCAAGCTCGGTGCGTTGCATAAATTGTAAGGTGAATTTTTCTACGATTTTTTTCCAATCTGTTTCAATGGGAAGCCGGTGGTGTTGTACCAGTTTTGTGAAATACAGATCGTCCAGTTTTGAATTTGTTTCTTCCCCACCCACTACGAAATTCGGAGTTTTGTGCATCAAATGACACATCCATTGGTACATTTCCAAAACAGGTGTTTGTTGGGGGAAACAAACATTTATTTCGCCGCTTAATTCCAGTTCTATAAATAATGAAATAATAATGGAAAGGTCATCCGCACCAAGTATATATCTGCCTGCATTTTTACGGATGGTTACTTTGGCGTTATTGGAAATGGATTGTAAAAAATAAGGAAATAAATTTCCCGGATTTCCACCCTGACCAACCATATTTGGAAGTCGAACAATCAAATATTTAGGAAATTTTGTTCGAATGAAATGCTCCATTTCCCTTTTATGTAAAATATAGGGATCGGTATTTTTGGAAGGATTGAAAATGCTTACTGTCGAGAAATAAAACAATGGCAGGTTTGTATCCTGTTCACCGAGCAATTCTTTTTCTCTCTGAAATTCTTTTTCCTGAATTTGAGAGGAATCAGAAACTCCGGAGCAGAATAAGGTTACAGCCTGGTGTGAAACCTTCTGCAGACTTTTTGCCAGCAATCCTTTACCTATGATCATTCCGAATGAAATGGAGATGCGAAACTAAGGATTGAAACATGGAATCCCATTGAAATTGATCTAATACCATATTTCTGCTTCGCATTCTTTTTTGATGTAAAATATGGGAATCTGAACAGGCTTCTTTGATTGCATTTGCCAAAGCAGAAGCACTGTCCGGAGAGATTAGCCATCCATTTTCGGAATTTACGATGGACGCAACGGCACCAACATTTGTTGCAATTGGGGCCAATCCCCGGGCCATGGCTTCAACCAGAATTGTTGGAAAACCTTCCGCAAGGGATGGCAACAGAATAAGGGAAGCATTATCGGCGAGGTTTTTTATGTATTCTGCCTGTCTGTTTCCCAGATAGTGGATCTTTGGGTGATGCACTCTGGCTGTTTCTGGAACTTCACCGATGACATTCAGTTGAAGCGGAAATCCGCTTTGGATAAGTGTTTGCAGTGCGGCATTCAGAATGTGATGCCCTTTGCGAAATTCATATCTGGCCACCATAAGCATAACCGGAACATCCTGGCTCTTCATTTCCGGTTCAGGGTTGATCCAGAATGCATCTGCCGCACCATATTGTTCTAAAATGCGATTTGGCGAAACACCCAGATTCACCAACAGTTCGCGAATTTTACCACCATAACTGAAAATATAATCACAACGGGAAATGATGGTACTTGCGGGAATCCGCAGCAGTCTTTTAACCAATTTATCACGAAATCCATAGGGTTTCTGAAACATTTCCAAACCATGTAATTGCACCACAACAGGCGGGTACCAGTCTCGTTTCTTTTTTAAAAGGTACCAACTGCTAAAACCTTTCGCATAAACTATATCGAATTCTTTTAATCTTTGTGACCAGATTTTTCCAATTTTTTTGGAGTATGACCAGGAAGACCAGATATAATGACCCGGAAAAGATTTGGAAGCGGGGAATGGAACAAAAACCATACGGATGTTGGAAGGCATTTGTCCTTCAAAAATTTCTGTTGCAAATTCATCTTCCGAAATGAATCTGGAACCCGTGGTAATTACCGTAACCTCATCTTCCGTGTTTGCAAAACGCTGCAAAACATATGTGGCATGCTTTTGCATACCGCCAATAACGAATGGGTACAAACCGTCTGTAATGAAAAGTATTTTCAATTTCCGCAACAAAAATCCGAAAAAATACTGAGCTATGTGCGGAATTAATGGGATATACGGTTTAAAGGATGAATTCAGAACCCGCGACCTGCTGGTTCACATGAACAGCAAACTTACACACCGCGGGCCGGACGCACAGGGTATATTTTCCAGGGCAGGAATTGGATTTGGTCACCGTCGTTTGAGTATTATAGATCTTAGCGATGCCGGTCGACAGCCCATGAGCAACAATGCAGGTAACGTTATTATAACCTACAACGGAGAAATTTACAATTTCCGGCAATTGCGCGCAGAGTGCAAAAATTATGAATTCAAATCGAATTCAGACACCGAAGTGATTTTAGCCATGTATGAAAAATATGGCGAACAATGTTTTGAGAAACTGGATGGAATGTTTGCCATTGCCATTTGGGATGATGATAAAAAGAAACTCATTCTGTCAAGGGACCGCATGGGTAAAAAACCTTTATACTTTACCTGGAGTGAAGGAATTTTTGTATTCAGTTCAGAAATAAGGGCAATTTTGGCGTCCGGTATTGCAAGTGCAAAACTGAATCGCAATGCGTTGGATAATTACCTCCAGTTTCAAACTGTTTATGGCCCACAAACCATATTGGAAGACATTCAAAGCCTTGCCGCCGGTAGTTATATGGTGATCCAGAATGGCATTACCGATCAAAAGAAGTTTTGGACCTTAGATAAAGCGAAAGAAAAATTTGCACTAACAGGTCCCTATGATAAGGTGATAAAACAAACCAGAGAATTGTTTTTTCAAGCAGTGGAAAAACGCATGATCAGTGATGTTTCACTCGGAGCATTTTTGTCCGGTGGTATTGACAGTTCTGCTGTGGTAGCGGCAATGAGCAAAGTTTCCGATTCCAAAGTGAAAACATTTCATGTTTGTTTTAATGAAACTGAATTTAGTGAGCAAAAATTTGCAGATCTGATAGCTAACAAATTCAAAACCGAACACCAGAATATTCTGGTAAAAAGCGATGATTTTTTGCAATTAATCCCGGATGCATTGAATGCAATGGATCACCCCGGAGTGGATGGTGTGAATACTTATGTAGTGAGTAAGTACACCAAAAATGCGGGAATTACTGTGGCTCTGAGCGGTATGGGTGGCGATGAACTTTTTGGCGGATACCCGGCTTTTAAATACCTCAAAAAATGGAATAAATTCAGAATTCTGGGCAAAACACCTGTGGCTTTGAGAAAATCTTTGGTGGGGATGGTAAAAAAGAGAATACCTGAATCGCAAAGCCGACGTTTGCTGCAATTGGCTGAAATGAAAAAGTGGGACTTCACTTCTGTTTATCAGATATTTCGAAGTGTGCTGACCAGAGAGGAAATCCGGTTGCTGGGAATACATCCGCAAGGATATCCCGGTTTACAATTACATGCTGAAAATCCCCAAAAAATTATCAGTGAAATTTCCATTGCTGAATGCATTACATATTTAGAAAATGTGTTGTTGCGGGATACGGATCAAATGAGCATGGCGAATAGTTTGGAAGTACGTGTGCCATTTTTGGATAAAGATCTGATAGAATTTATTTTGTCTCTTCCCGATGATTTTAAACCCCTGAAACCCGGTAAAAAACTCATCATTGATGCCATGGGGGACCTGTTGCCGGAGGAGGTCTGGAACAGAAAAAAAATGGGATTTACGTTTCCATGGAAAAAATGGATCAATGCAGAACTGAATGAATTTTGCCGGCAGAATTTGAATTATTTAAAGGATTCAGGCATCATACACTCCGAATATATCGCTCAATTGGAGCAATCTTTGGATGCACCTGAAAATCCAAATTGGATAAAAGTATGGAATCCTGTAGTTTTGGCAAACTGGTTACAAACAAATCAGGTAAATTTTGGATAAACTGCGTGTTTTGATAACGATGGATTGGTTTGATCCCGCCTATAAAGCCGGAGGACCTATCATGTCTATCATGAAACTGGTAGAAAACATGCAAGACCATTATGATTTTTTTATTCTTACCAGTGCAAAGGATTATGGTGATACAGAGGAAATGCCCCATGTTCAGAAGGATCAGTGGCTGGATTGGCGGGGGTTGGCCAAAGTGTATTATTTGAGTGAAGCGCAAAAATCCCGGAGTAAAATATTTGAATTTATGGATTCCACCCATGCCGATATTTATTATATACAGGGTGTATTTTCATTGTATTTTTCCATATATCCATTGATTTGGTGGCATCAGGCAAAACAAGACAAGGTTATAGTCGCTACCAGGGGGATGTTCCATGCATCGGCACTTCGTGTAAAGCGATTTAAAAAGTTATTGTTTTTATATGCTGCAAAGATCATGGGTTGGTATCACCATGTAATTTTTCATTCCACCAATCCGGATGAAACCATGCACCTGAAAAAAATTCTGGGAAATGAAGCCACTTATGTGGAAGCCAGCAATTTTCCGCATTTTATACCGGGGGATAAAATACAGCGTTTCAAAAAAGAAAAAACATTGCGATTATTGAATGTTGCGCGTATTTCTCCGGAAAAAAACACTTTATTTTTACTGGATGTTTTAAAGCGCGTGGAAGCCAATGTATCCCTTACCTTGGTTGGGAATTATGCAGATGAAGAATATTTCAGGCAGTGCGAAAAAAAAATACAATCCATGCCCAAAAACATTACCGTTACTTATGCGGGGCATAAACCAATTTCAGAATTGCAACAATTTTATGAAACCCATGATGTATTTATTTTACCAACAACCGGTGAAAATTTTGGGCATGCAATTATAGAAGCACTTTCATCGGGAATGCCTTCCATTATTTCCAGGAATACGCCATGGAACGGGCTTGAAACATGGAATGCGGGATACAACCTGAATGATGATATTGTGGAATACACCAATGTAATTGATAAGTATTATTTTATGGATTCTGATGCTTATAATATAACATCAGAAGCAGCAATTGCTTACTCAAAACAATGTATTGATGTTCAGTCGATAAAAGAAGAATATTTGAAATTGTTATCTTAATGGGATTACCTGAAAAACGCAGAATCGGAATTATAGGTGGGGGGCAATTGGGTAAAATGCTGATCGAAGCATCCAGACCCTGGAATATTCAGAATATTGTATTGGAAAATGACGAAAACTGTCCTGCTTCTTTAGTGGCAGACGAAGTGTTGGTTGGGGCTCTGACAGATCCGGATAAGATTCGGGAATTGTCGAATCGCTGTGATATAATTACCTTCGAAATAGAACATATTCATGTGGATGTATTATTGGAATTGGAATCAGAAGGTAAATTAATTATTCCATCTCCACGTATATTAAAAATAATACAGGATAAAGGGGCGCAAAAGGATTTTTTTAAATTTCACGGATTAAGCACAGTACCGTATTTATTGGTTTCAGATCAACCGGAATTGGTAAATAGTATGGAGCAATTTCCCGGAGATAAAGTGGTATTAAAAACCAGAAAAGGCGGGTATGACGGGAAAGGTGTGAATATTGTAAGTAAAGCGGATATTCTATCCGGAAAATATTCCATGAATGAGCCTCTGGTAGTGGAAGAACTCCTGAAAGACATGGTGGAATATTCGGTAATTGTTGCAAGAGATTTACAGGGAAACACTACTACATTTCCATTGATTGAAATGTATTTTCATCCGGTGAGCAATCTGGTGGAATTTTTATTTTCACCGGCAAGAGCCAGTGCAGAATTGGAAATTGCATGCAAGACATTGGCATCTGCAGCAATTGAATGTTTTCAAGGCGCAGGATTGTTTGCAGTAGAATTATTTGCAGATAAAAATGGTACTGTTTTTATCAATGAAATAGCGCCTCGTCCGCACAATTCCGGCCATCATACCATTGAAGGATGTTATACATCCCAATTTGCACAATTGAACAGAATTCTCTTAAATCTGCCATTGGGTAGTACGGATATTATGAAACCCTGTGCCATGATCAATTTGGTAGGTCCTGAAGAAATGGAAGGGAATTATCAGCTTACCCATGCAGATTCTTTGTTGGAAATGGAAGGTGTTTATATCCATTTGTACAATAAGAAAACTATGAAACCGCATCGCAAAATGGGACATATCACAGTATTGGCAAATGATGTGGAAAGCCTGTTAATCAAAGCAGAAGAAGTGAAACAGAAAATCGGATTTCAACTGGTCTAAGCTTTATTTATATCGAATTTCATAGCCGGTATAACCGGCTTTTTTTGTGGGCTAAATTTTACATTTATCGATAAAAAAGTGCATATTATCTATCTGACAAATCGGTTTATCGACTATTCCGATTTGAATTTTCGGATGTAGCAAATTGAAATTAGGTTTGCAGCATAAAACAAGAACCCCATGAAAAATTTAAGATTTACTTTATTCGCATTTTTTGCATCCGCAGCAGGTTCCATTTTCGCAAATCCGATGGAAGAAGGAGTTGTGATTTTAGGTGAAATAAAATCCAGTGCAGGGAAACCGATTGTTGCAAAAATTTATATTACTGACGTTTGTACCAACCAAATGAAGGAAATACAAACAGATGGGGATAAAGGCACTTTCCAGTTTCAGGGCGGTGAATGCCAGACATATATTGTGGAAGCAAAAGCTTTGGGGTTTAAATCCAACGGACAAGTTGTAACAATTGGGGCAGATAAAATGCTCGTGTTAAATCTGAAGATGGAAGAAGAAAAAATAGCTGAGGATAAAAACAAACCTACTAAAGGCGTAACTATTTAATATCTGTTAAACCGTTAGAATTTCTTTTTCTTTTTGTACCAGGGATTCGTCGGTTTTTTTGATATAACCGTCAACTACCCGCTGGATATCCTCTTCAGCACCTTTGGCTTCATCTTCACTTAAACCATCGGTTTTCAGTTTTTTAATTCTATCCAGGGAATCTTTTCTGATATTGCGGATACCCACCTTTGAATTTTCTGCTTCTGCTTTTGCCATTTTCACCAGATCTTTTCTTCTTTCCTCTGTAATAGGTGGTATGCTGATTCGGATAAAATCGCCATCGTTAGATGGTGCAAAACCCAAATTGCTGTTTACAATAGCGGTTTCTATGGGTTTAATCAGCGTTTTATCGTAAGGTTGAATAGACAATGTTCTGGAATCCGGAGTATTCACATTTGCCACCTGATTCAGGGGAGTTAATGCGCCATAGTATTCTACCATTACGCTGTCCAGCATAGCTGGACTTGCCTTACCGGCGCGGATTCTGGTGAATTCGTGAAGGGTGTGGTTGAGGTTCTTTTCCAAAAGATCCTTCAGGTGTTTAATTACATCGGTTACCGTGTTCATAGATACTACCGCGGCAAAAATACATTTTCTTCATGGATGTATGCAATAACCATTGCCAAGATGCTTTGCCGGGGGGTTGCTTTGCCAAAAAAATGCCGTAATTTTGACGAAATTTCCAATGATGAACATGTTAACTATATTAATGTTTGGGCTGGGAAACGGTGAAATCATCGTTATCCTGCTTATAGTGATCCTTCTTTTTGGAGGTAAAAAAATTCCTGAACTCATGCGCGGAGTTGGCAGAGGTGTAAGAGAATTTAATGATGCCAAGAATAAGATGCAGAGTGAGATTAAAAAAGGAATGGACGACAAGCCAAACGAAGAAAGCAATTGAAATCATACAACCGCATTTCTGAGATCCAGGCAGATCTGCAGTCGGGTCATATTTCTTGCCTGGATTTGGTTCGCAGCTATTTGGAAAATATCCGCCTAAATTCCCATCTCAATGCTTTTTTGGAAGTTTGGGAGGAAGAAGCTTTGCGCCGGGCTGCCCAAACCGATGAAAATATCCGCGCAGGTAAAATGCAAAAATTGTCGGGAGTAGTTATTGCTCTTAAAGATGTTCTTGCTTATAAAAACCACAAAGTTTCTGCATCCAGTAAAATTCTGGAGGGATTCGAATCTCTTTACAGCGCCACTGCAGTGCAGCGCTTGGAAGATGCCGGAGCTATATTTATAGGCAGAACCAATTGCGATGAATTTGCTATGGGGGCCAGCAATGAGAATTCGGCTTTTGGCCCTGTGCTTAATGCAGCAGATGAAACACGTGTACCAGGCGGAAGTTCCGGTGGGAGTGCCGTTGCTGTGCAGGCCGGAATGTGCCATGTAGCTCTGGGTACCGATACCGGTGGTTCCATACGCCAACCAGCTTCCTTTACCGGAGTTTATGGATTGAAACCAACCTATGGCGCCGTTTCCCGTTGGGGTTTACTCGCCTATGCCAGCAGTTTTGACCAGATCGGCAGTTTTTGTCGCAGTGTGGAAGACATCGAATGGATCTACAATTGTATTGCCGGACCGGACGATCAGGACAGCACGGTGAGCGTGAACCACAAAACCCTTCCGTTTGAAAAAGGAAGTGGTAAATACCATTTTGCTGTGATGGAAGAAGCCATTCATCACCCCGGTTTGAATGAAGATGTGCGGAGTATGATAAAAACCGCCATTGCAAATCTGGAGAAAGCAGGACATCGGGTATCTTATTTTAGATTTCCACTTTTGGAATATATGGTACCTGCTTACTACGTGATTACAACCGCAGAAGCCAGCAGTAATCTCAGCAGATACAGCGGACTTTTATACGGAAAAAGAAGCACCGCAGCTGTAGATCTGGAATCCACTTTTGTAGCCAGCAGAACCGAAGGTTTCGGCACAGAGGTGAAACGCAGAATAATGCTGGGAACTTTTGTACTTAGCAGTGATTATTACGATGCCTACTATAAAAAAGCTTTGCAGGTGCGTGCCCTGATTCGTCAAAAAACTTTGGAGATATTGGACGGTTGCGATGCTATTTTGATCCCCACCACCAGCTCTCCGGCATTTAAAATTGGAGAAAAAGCAAAAGATCCGATTGCCATGTATCTTGCCGATTTATTTACCGTTCAGGCCAACCTGGCGGGTGTTCCGGCAATTTCTGTTCCCTTTGGAAAAAGCTCAGAAAATCTTCCGATGGGCTTACAATTGATTACAGGTTTATTTGAGGAACAGAAATTGTTTGCATTAAGCGAAACATTGATGTCTGTAGCCGAATAAAATGAAAAAACCAATTTCTCTTCTTTTCTTTTTTAGCAGTCTCGGGTTATTTGCCCAAGGGTTTTCCGATAAGGTAAAATTGCTGGAACAACATGGTATTCCATACTTTTATAACAATGATATAGAGAAGGCAATTGACAAATGGCAGCAGAATGAAAACAATCTGACATCCGATGTTTTGGGAAGAAGCGTAACCTGGTTTCGCGAAATGGAAGTAGCGCAGAAAACAAATGGATTGCCATGGTTTATTAAATTCATTCCCGCTGCAAATACGGGCTACAATAATTTGTATGAGGGTTTGGATGGAAGCAAAGGCATGTGGCCCTTGAATTATTCCATTGGAAAAAAATACAATTTAAAACAGAATTCATTTATTGATGAACGCCGAAATGTGGAAGCATCCTCGGATGCAGCGTGCAGATATTTATCTGATTTGCATAACATTTATAAAGACTGGTTAAAAACAATTACGGCTTTCAGAATTGGTGCAATTCGCTTAAATCAGGTCATACGTTTGGCCGGTAATAGTCTGGAATTCAAGGATATTTATGAACACCTGAATGCAGATGAAAGGGAACCAATTGTACAATTTTATGCTGCAGTTACGGTGATGTATTTTCGCCACGATTTTCGTTTGCAGGAAACAGTTTTCCCAAAAATTGCAACCGATACAGTAAGCAACAATCTCCCAATTCCTTATACTTTTTTGGAGGAAAAATTGCAGATTCCCATACTCACTTTACGTGAATTAAATCCGCAGTACAACAGTGATATTGTACCCTGGTTCGGCATTCCCGGATATTTCAGAATTCCCGCAGAAAAAAAAGCACTATACCTCTCCATAAAAGATTCTATTGAAAAAGATCTGACGGTAACAAATGAGCCACCTTTGCAATTTGATACTACCTACGAAGTGAAAGACAGTGTGGTGTACATTTCTGTAAAACCTAAAGAAATCGACCATGGACCACCGGCAGCAACAATCGATTCGGGTGTAAATAAAGTTTGGGTTTGGTACAGGGTAAAATCAGGAGATGGATTTTATACATTAAGTGATGTGTTTGATTGTACCATGGAGCAAATGAAAACATGGAACGGAATTAGAAATAACAATCTGATTGCGAATACGCTGGTTAAATTCTATGTACCTGCAGATAAATTGCAATATTATAAAACCATTAACGGGATGAATCTCACCCAAAAGAAAGAACTCGCACTTAAAGATTAAGACATGCGATCTTGCATTTTATTATTTATTTTTATTGGATTTTTAAGCAATTTGCACGCACAGGACAGCCAGGCCTATCATATCCAAAAGGCTGTGTCACCTGTGATTCTTGATGGCATGTTCAATGAACATTCCTGGTTACATGCACAGAAAGAAGGCAATTTTATACAGCATTTTCCGTACGACACTTCAACCAGTAACACGAACACAGAGTTCATGTTGTGCTACGATGATAAAGCTCTGTATTGTGCGTTTATATGTTACGACAGAAATCCTGCAAAAGATTTTGTATTGCAAAGTTTGAAACGCGATTTTAGTATCACCAATAACGATGCGGTGGTACTTTCATTGAGTACATTTTTGGATGGCCAAAATGGATTTTCATTCGGGGTTACACCAGAAAATTCACAGCGTGAAGGGGTGATAGAAAATGGCGGAAATTTTGGCGTAACTACAGCCTGGGATCAGATATGGCACAGCGCTACCAGAAAGTCTGCGGATACCTGGTTTGCGGAATTTGCTATTCCTTTAAAATCGATTCGTTTTTCTTCAGACAATCGAATATGGGATTTTAATGTTGCTAGATCTGATTTTAAAAACAATGAAGTTTCTACTCTGGAAAAAGTGCCGAGAAATTTTAATATCAGCCAATTGAGTTTTACCAGAAAATTGGTTTTTCCGGAATCTCCTGTTCGAAAAGGGAAGAATATTGCCATCATCCCTTACATCAGCAATCTGGCGATAGGCAATAAAACCGGGGGTGAAATCTTTAATGCCAATAAGGTTCGTACCGGTACGGATATTAAAATCGGACTTTCTTCTTCGCTCAATCTGGACCTCACTTTTAATCCGGATTTCGCCCAGGTAGAAGCGGATGTGCAGCAATTAAACCTCACCAGATTCAGCTTATTTTTTCCGGAGCGGAGACAATTTTTTCTGGAGAATAGCGATCTTTTTGCAAACTTTGGATTTACACAAATTCGCCCGTTTTTCTCCAGACGAATTGGATTGGGATCCACCGGTAATATCCCAATTGATATGGGTGCAAGAGTAACGGGGAAAATAGGCAACAATTGGAGAATTGGCGCCATGGAAGTTCAAACACGCGGAATTGAAACACTGGACTCGGGAAGCAGAAATTATTTTGTTGCAGCACTTCAAAGGAAATTGTTTAAGGCATCCAATATTGGATTTATTCTGGTAAATAATTCCGATGGTTGGGTAAATAATTTTGGCAAGGACAGGAATACGGTTACGGGTGTTGAATACAACCTGCAATCTAAGGCAAACCGATGGATAGGCAAGGCTTTCGTTCAACGTGCCTTTGGCAATAATATTGGTGAAAAAAGCTGGTCGCATGCGTCTTATCTGAACTATCAAACCATAAAATGGCAGGCCATGTGGAACCATGAATATGTAGGAAAAGATTTTAGGGCGAAGACAGGTTTTGTACCGCGAATTGAAAATCCGGATCCGGTGACAAATAAAATTATTTACCTTTCTTACTGGAGATTAGAACCCATGTTGGTTCGTACATTTTATCCCAAACACAAAAGGATTAATAATTACAGTTTTCAGTTGTATAACAGCAGCTATTATGATAGCATGTTCCGCCCTACGGAGAGCAACAGCACTGCGACAGCCCGAATGATACTGCAAAATTCAAGCGAATTGCGTGCAGTTTTTTCGCACAATTTTCAGAATTATTATGTGCCGTTTAATCCGGTGAAAAATGCCAATTTATTTTTAATCGGGGAATACAAATGGCTTGCCGGACAATTGGGATATACCAGCAATAACAGAAAGAAATTGAATGGTGTTGTAGATATTATTTTTGGAAATTACCTTACCGGCACCCGCTATGCGCTCAACAGCAGCCTGCAATGGCGCAAACAGCCCTGGGGAGTATTTGCAATTACTTACCGAAAAGAAATTATTGATTTGGGGAAATATCTGGGACGAGCAAACTTTGATTTGTTGGGCGTTCGCGCAGATATCAGCTTTACAACCACCATGTATTTTACCGCATTTTTACAGTACAATACACAAGCAGACAATGTGAATATCAATGTACGATATCAATGGCGATACAGGCCCATGAGTGATTTTTTTATTGTGTATTCCGAAAATTACAGGCCTGATTTTCGAAGCAAAGACAGATCTCTGGCGGTGAAATTGTTGTATTGGTTTAATACGTAGCGACAAGTCATGACTTGTCGCACGAGTTTATTCAGGGAATTGAACATGGACATAATCAAGAAATTACAATGAAATTTATCGGAATCATCGCCGCAATAATTATTGCGGGGTTAATTGAATGGATTATTCAAAGAAGAGCAGCGAAACCTGAAATGAAAGAAGGATGGGTGTTACATAAAATGCCTGGAATTTTTATTTGGTTTGGTTATTTTACCATTTTTATTATTGGACTTATGTTATGGTTTACCGGTATGGAGTATGAAGGAAATCTGAATGATGTCGGCAGAATTCTTTTTATTGCCAGTTTGCTGACGCTTACCGGGTTTCTAATATTGGCGGGCAGAAATCACTCGGTTTCCATCCACAGTAGCCTTGTGGAGCAGACAGATGCATTTGGAAAGGTTTCACAATTTGCCGAAAATGAAATTTTGGAAATCCGTTTTATTCCGTATTTCAATTATTACAGGATTGTTCTTTCTGACTTCCGGATTATTTATATCAATTATTATTTGAAAGGCATTGAAAAAGAAATCCAAATTTGGAAATCGAATTTGAAATTGAGAAAATCTTCCGGAAAGAATTAAAGTTTTTGCAGTTTAATTAAACCGGCGTACAAACCGTTTTTACCCATTAATTCTTCGTGGGTTCCTATTTCTGCGATGCGTCCCTGATCCATTACCACAATTTTATCCGCATGCTGTACCGTACTTAATCGGTGGGCAATAATAAAACTGGTACGGTGCTCCATCAGCACTTCCAATGCAGCCTGTACGGCTTTTTCGCTTTGGCTGTCCAAAGCGCTGGTTGCTTCATCCAGAATTAGTATTTCCGGATTTTTAAGCAAGGCTCGTGCAATGCTGATGCGTTGGCGCTGACCACCACTCAGTTTGCTTCCTCTTTCGCCTACATTGGTATCATAACCATTTTCCGAGGCCAGAATAAATTCATGAGCATGTGCTGCTTTTGCCGCCGCCATAATTTCCTGTTCTGTAGCGTTGGTATTTCCAATGGCTATATTATTGCGAATGGTATCATTGAACAATACACTTTCCTGGGATACAATGCCAATGAGTTTTCGCAGATCATCCTGACGGAAATCCCGAATATCAACACCATCCATAAAAATGCCGCCTTTTTTTACATCATAAAAACGCGCTACAAGATCTGTTAATGTGGTTTTCCCGGCACCGGAAGGCCCAACCAGGGCAATGGTTTGCCCGCGTTTTACTTCCAGGGATACATCCTCAATTACAGGATTTTCCGTATAGCTGAAGAATACATTTTTAAATGCAATACTATCTGTAAATGAAGGAGTTTTTGGACGTTCCGGATCTTGCACCACCACAGGTGCAGAAACCAATTCCTGTATGCGCTCCAGACTCGCCATTCCTTTCTGGCTGGCGTAAAGTGCACTGGAGAAACCTTTGAATGGAGGAATTAACTGACTAAAAATGGCGAAATAAGTAAGGAAAAATTCGGGGTCGAGTTCTTTGCGAAAAACCATATTTCCACCAAGCCATAACAATGCTGCAGATACCATGATGGCGATTGTTTCCGATAACGGAGAACTCAGGTCATACCTGCGTTGAACGCCAATATTGTTACGGGTATATTCATGATCTTCAGCACGATATCTTTTACCAAAAAAAGAAGTGGCATTAAATGCTTTTATGATGCGAATACCACCGATGGTTTCTTCAAATGCGCTCATGATTTTGCCGATCAGCATTTGATTTTTTATAGATTTTTTTCGAAGCGACCTGCCTACCAAACCTATAACCAGCGCTGTTACAGGTAAAAAAATCAGTATATACAAGGTAAGTTTTGGTGACAGAGCAACCAGTGCAATCAGAAAAATAATAATGTTTAATGGTTGAAAATAAAGTGCTTCAAGAGAAACCATTAAAGCAAATTCTATCTCTTTCATGTCGTTGCTCATTCTGGAAAGCAAATCGCCTTTTTTCTCTTCATTGAAATATGCAACAGGTAATTGCAGGCATTTTTCATAAATATTCACCCGCATTTTGCGCACACTGTAATTGCGGATTAAAACCATAAAATTCATTGCCAGATATCTCGCAACATTCTTTAATAGTGTAAGAACAACCAGTGCAATACATAACAGCATCAGTGCTTTAACCGGTTCTCCCTTTACCATTAGGGCAAACCATTGCATAAAGTCGTGATACAAGCCTGTAAACCAGGAACCCATATCAATTCCTCCTGATTTTATTTCTGATGGTGCCTGATCCTTAGAAAATAGAAATTTCAGAACAGGCATAATCATCAATAAGGTTACCAGTTGAAAAACGATATAAACCAGATTGAAAATAAAATTCAAAAAAATAAGACCTTTATGGTCTGTGGCATATCGTAAAAATTTGAAAACGGCTTTCACCTGAATGCGAAATTAGTGAAATTTGCCCTCATGCGCTGCATTGGTCTCATTATCCCCGCCATCCTTTTTTTTGCTACATCCTGCGGCAACAAACCGTTAATGGAAGACAATGCTGCTTATACAGTAGCCTTGCTTGAAGAAAGGAAACAACGCGATAATGAATTTGCTGCGGGGAAAAACAGCCCTTTTGCGAGTTTGGAAGAAGAATTTGCCGGTTTAAAGTATTTTGATCCGAATCCGGCATTCCTGGTTGAAGCCTGGCTTCATCAATTACCTGAAACCGAATTCAGAGAAATTGCAGATACAAAAGGGAAGCTCAGAAGATACAGATATGTGGGTGATTTGACTTTTGTGGGAATAGAACCGAAAGATGAAAGCGCGCTACCGGCATATTTAGAGGAAGGGAATTCCGATTTGTTATTTGTTATGTTTCGGGATAGGACTAATATGAATTCCACCTATTCAGGAGGAAGATATTTGGAAATTCCTTATCATGAAAATGATACCAAATACATTTTAGATTTTAACAGGGCATTTAATCCGTATTGCCATTATAACCACTCCTATTCATGTCCCGTAGTTCCGCCGGATTGTTCACTGAATGCAGAAATAAAAGCAGGCGAAAAAAAATATAAAGATTAAATCTTTTTGGTCAGAGATTTTATAATCTCAAATTGGGATAAACTTTCTTTAGCTATAATTCGCAAAACTGTGTAAAGTGGCGCAGCTACCATCATGCCTCCCAGCCCACCGAGTTGTGCTCCTGCAAGAATTACAAAAAACAATTCCAGTGGATGTACCTTCAAAGAATTGCTGAAAATTAAAGGATAACTGATAAAATTATCCAGTGCAATAGCAATCAGGTATACCAGAATTACTTCATACATCTGGGGTAAAATAACATCATAAAAACCACCTCCGATATGGGAGAAAATGCTGAAGAGCAGGGCAAAGGACACACCCATCAGAGGCCCGATATAGGATATAAGGTTTATCAATCCTGAAAATATTGCAACAGTTAATGCATATTTCTCACCGCAAATTTCCAGCCCTATAAAAATATAAGTTCCAAAAACAATTACCTGAAGCAAAATACTTCTGAAATATCGGCCCAGCATGTAATTCAAATTTCTGGTAATGGCCTGCATTTTTCCTTCGTATTTGGAAGGTGTAAGTGTATGAAGAATCCGGTAAAAAAGATATTTTTCCTTTAAAAGAAAAAAAGTGATGAAAGTAACAATGAAAACCCAACCCACAAAAGAGGAAGCGAAGCTCAAAATATTGGAGGCAATTTCACCTACCCGGTCAAAATTCAACCAATCTTTTAATTGCGTTTTTACATATTCCATATTGAAATCATCCATGGAAATGCCAAGCTTGATCATTTCATTTCGAATATCAGCGATGGGCTCTCCAAAACTCTTATTGAAATCTGCATCGCTGATGGAGCTGATTGCGGAAATCTGTTCCATCAGCGGTGGTAAAACCATAAAACAAAAACCGCTGAGTATGGCGTAAAATGTAATTAATACCAAAATTGCCGCAATACTTCGCGGCAATTTTTTCTTTTTAAAATATAAATGTTTGTCAAAAAAGCGCATTAATGGTGCGCCAATAAATGACAAAATTACTGCGACTAAAAAATAGGCAAGTATTCCCCTCAAATACCAGATCAGAATGGCAAACAAAAGTATGCCAATCCATGTGAGAATCTGGTTTTTGGTATATTTCACTATTCGTCGCTAGTGTTGGCCGTATCGGTGTTTACAGGTTCTTCCACAGGCTTGGTATCCATCAGAGGAATTTCATGTTCCTTGATTTCAAATGGCCTTTTACCTATTATTCTTTCTAAATCATCTTTAAAAATAATTTCGGTTTTCAGAAGTTCCTGTGCAACAGCTTCCAATTGGTCTTTTTTGCTAAACAGCAATTCTTTGGTGCGTTGGTAAGCAGAAGAAATCAGGGAACGCACTTCTTCATCAATCAATTCCGATGTTTTTTCGGAGTATGGTTTTTGATATCCGTATTCACCGGTGGGATCATAAAAAGAAACATTTCCAACCTTTTCACTCATGCCATACATGGTTATCATGCTGTATGCCAGTTTGGTGATTCTTTCCAAATCATTCTGTGCGCCAGTGCTGATTTTTCCAAAGAATATATCTTCTGCCACACGGCCGCCCAATGTCATACACATACTATCCATCAATTGTTCTGTTCGATACAGATATTGCTCTTTAGGCAAATACTGAGCATATCCCAGGGCAGCAACACCACGAGGAACAATTGAAACTTTCAACAAAGGATCTGCATGTTCCAGAAACCAACCTGCAATGGCATGGCCTGCTTCGTGATATGCAACAATTTCTTTTTCTTCCGGAGATATAATTTTATTCTTTTTCTCCAATCCACCAATTACACGGTCAATTGCATCCTGAAAGTCCGACATTTCCACCGATTCTTTACCTTTTCTGGCGGCAATCAAAGCGGCTTCATTGCATACGTTAGCAATTTCTGCTCCGGCGAAACCAGGTGTTTGAGATGCGAGTTTTTTAACATCAACGTCCGCTGAAAGTTTGGTAAGTGGTTTCAGATGCACTTTAAATATTTGTTCTCTGCCAACCAGGTCAGGGCGATCTACAGATATTTGTCTGTCGAACCTTCCCGGACGCAGCAATGCGCTATCCAGAATATCGGGTCGGTTGGTAGCTGCCATCAAAATTACGCCGCTGTCGGTTCCAAAACCATCCATTTCAGCGAGCAATTGATTCAGTGTATTTTCTCTTTCATCGTTGCTGGCTTGTACCAGATTTTTTCCTCTTGCTCTACCAATGGCATCAATTTCATCAATAAAAATAATACATGGAGCTTTTTCTTTGGCTTGTTTAAACAAGTCGCGAACTCTGCTGGCACCAACACCAACAAACATTTCTACGAAATCAGAACCTGATAGTGAAAAGAATGGCACTTCAGCTTCACCTGCAACTGCTTTTGCCAATAATGTTTTACCGGTACCCGGAGGGCCAACCAACAAAACTCCTTTGGGAATTTTACCACCGAGATTGGTATATTTTTTTGGATTTTTAAGGAAGTCTACCACTTCCATTACTTCCAATTTTGCTTCTTCTAATCCGGCAACATCCTTAAAGGAAATATTCACGCGGGTATCTTTATCAAATAGAGTAGCACGTGCTCTTCCAATATTGAAAATATTTGGTCCGCCGCCGCTTCCGCCTCCTGCACGACGAAATAAGATGCTCCAGAAAATCAGAAATATTCCAATGAAAAATACCCATTGTATTACCTGACCCCATATTTCGGGACTGGTTTCAAATTCAACCTTTATTTCTTTGGCAGTTTTATTTTCTTTTTTGGCATTATCTGCCATTTCTATTCTCAGGGATTTTACCTCTTCGGTAAAATATCCTTTTTCCATTTCGAAACTGAAATCTGCTTCATCTCCACCCAAAAAGCTTTCGCGCTTTTTAAGTTTCTTTTTGTACGCTTCTTTCTGGCGGGCTTCAGGTGTCAGATAGACTTCCACCAGCCGGTCATTTACTACTTTGAGCTTTTCTACATCACTCTGCAGCACCATATTTCGCACTTCCGACCAGTTGGAAGTGTTGTTGCTGCCGGGACGGAATAAGGTAAAAGCAAGAATTACAATAAACAGTATTCCATATATCCAATAGGGATTAAATCTGAAACCTCCTGATGGTTTTTTATTCTGACCGGAATTTTGGTTCTCTTCCATATATGTTTCTAACGCAGTGTCAAATGTTACGCCGTTTTGGCTTTCTAACGACAAAACTACGATTTTAACCCACGATTTTTAAACGGGGCTAAAAAAAATGAAAGCCGCCTGCTATTATGTCAGAAATACTGGCAGTTTGTGGTTCACGGATTTCCCTTAATTTCGGAACTTTGAAATTGGCAGCCATAGATATCGGATCCAATGCGGTGCGTTTGTATATAGCAAGACCACTGCATGAAGAACTGGAGAATACAGACTTCAAACCTGTGGAGTTTACCCGTTTGCCATTGCGTCTGGGAGATGACGTTTTTAAAACCAAAATAATAGGTAAGAAAAAGGCAGATCTTCTATGTAAAGCTTTGCAGGCATTTGCTTTATTAATGGAAATCTATAACGTGGATGAAATGCGCGCATGTGCAACCAGTGCCATGCGCGATGCATTAAACGGGCCAAAACTGATGAAAGAATTGAAAAGAATCACCGGTATCAAAGTGGACATCATTAACGGTAAAGAAGAGAGCCGATTGATACAAACCAGTGTTTTGGACTGGTTACCCGGCAAAAACAGTTTTTTACATATTGATGTAGGAGGTGGAAGTACAGAAATTGCGTATATCCGAAATGGAAAGATCAAAAAATATGAGAGTTTCAACATCGGAACGGTGCGATTGCGTGAAGGAAAGGTAAAGCCTTCTGAAACAACAAAAATGTACCAATGGCTGGAAGAACTTGTTTTGCCTATCGATGAACCGGTTAAAGCTGTGGGAACCGGCGGGAATATTGTAAAATTACTGGAATTGTCCGGAGCCAAGGATAATAAATCTCTGAATTTAAAACACTTGCTTGCAACCAATGATTATATCAAAAGTTTAGATCTGCATGATTTGGTTTATGAATTAAAACTCAATCCCGACCGTGCAGAGGTGATAGGATTTGCCGGTGATATTTATACCGGAATCATGCAAGCCTGCAACATCCATGAAATTCTCGCTCCAAATATTGGATTAAAGGATGGCATTATCCGGGATTTATGGAAAAAGAGATTTGCTATTCCATAAAACCTTAATCTTCTATTTTATCAGGGAAAAATTTTCGGTTTCTGTATATGTAAATGGTGTGATTGGTGTTGTGGGAAGGATTTAATCTGTACATCACCATATCCACAAATCCAGGCTCTGCTGTTGCTTCATAAACCAAATTCGGATAGTACTGCGATATTTTTTTCTTTCTGTTTTGCAGATTTTTATCGCCTACAAAAAATACAAATTGCGCATTCTCTTCCACTTTACCATTGTTTACAGAGTCTTTACTCAATGGATTGTTGCGGGTAACTCCAACGGTAGATATCATTTGTCCGGCATAAAATTGCGGCATAATGTCTATATAATTTTCATCCGAATTTTCTACAACAATTTCCCGAATATCCTTATAACGGTGTATTTGATACATGGCTTCCACCCGGGACCTTTTTCCGTACATGGTGGAAACAGGAATAAAAACCATGAAGTTTAAAACCCAGAAAAATGTCCAGATTTTTTTATACAGTCTTGCATGATTTAACCAAAACACGGAGCGATCTTTAAATTCATTCCAACCTGTGATTCCAGCAATAACCAGCGAGGGAACAATTGAAAATATAAATCGTTCCTGTTTGTTTGGAAAATAAGAATGAAATGCAAGAAAGAGGAACATTGGCAGAAATAAAATCAACCTTTTTCTGAATCCAGAGAACATTCCAAAAAAAATAAAAATACTGATTGGTGGAATCAGTATTCCACCTAAGAGCAATAAATAATTATACCAATCACCCTGTATAAAATTGTATTTATTATCCAGATTGAATTGAATGTATTCTCCCATTTCTGCAAATGGCCTTCCCCAAATTAACAGGTCAATTCCACCCTGCAGAAGCAATGCGGAAAATAAGGCACCCACAGAATAGAAAATCCCTTCCTTCCATTTTCGATTCAGTAAAATTGCCAGCCCAATGCCACCGGTAAAAATCGCAGTTTGGTATCGAACAGAAAATGCAATTCCACCAACAAAGCCTGCAAGAAAAATAAATTTCAGCGCATGCTTTTTTTCTTCTGCAACCATGGCCATCCATGTGCTTATGATTAACAGGGGAATGGCAGCTACTTCCACCAGATTTCGAACGCTCATCCATGGAATAAACCAAAGCAATGCGAGAATGAGTCCTACTTGTTTTGCTGTTTTTTTACTTGTGGTTCTCTCGGTAATTTTATATCCATAATATACCACCAGTAAAGACCAGGCGGCATGTAAAAATCGAACCAGAAACATCTTGCCCTGCGGGTCAGAAAGGCCAATAAATTTTAAGAATACAAACAAAAAATAATGCATTCCCACATAGAAAAAACTATGTCCCTCCGGCCCGCTATTTCCCTGAGTCCACGGCAACCAATGATTTACATCATAGCCATCAGCCCAGGATTGCGCAACTTCAATAACCAGAAAATGATCATCGAGCATGCCCCATCCTTTAGAAAAAGCAACTGCAATGAGTCGGGCAATAATTGCGAGAAATAGGATTAAACTCAGTGGTTTTTCTTCCCACAATTGGCGGATATGTAAATTAAACTGTCGCAAATAAAAATTAAGTTCGGAATTGTGAAAATGCCTGTCCTACTTTCCAACAGTCTTTATAACTGTTGTAAAGAGGTACCGGTGCCATACGAATTACATTAGGTTCACGCCAGTCACAAATAATATTTTGGCTGGTTAAAAAATCAAAAAGCGCTTTCCCATTTTCATTGGTGAGTAAAGACAACTGACAACCCTGAGCGTTTTTTGGAGTTATGATTTGAAAATCAATATTCGGATTTTTACTTTTGGCATCTTCTAACAAAAAGCGCAGGTAGGGTGTTAGCTTCGATGTTTTATCGGCGAGCGCCGGCATTCCGGCATCTGAAAAAATATCGAGACTTGCACGTTGGACCGCCATACCAAAAACCGGGGCATTGCTCAATTGCCATCCTGCAGCACCTGGTTCGGGAATGTATCCGCGCAACATTTTAAAGCGAACATCTTCTTTATGCCCCCACCAGCCCGCAAATCTTGGTGTTTGGGGATCCAAACCGTGTTTTTCATGAATAAAAACACCGGCCACATTACCAGGTCCACTGTTCAGGTATTTGTAAGAACACCATGAAGCAAAGTCCACATTCCATTCATGCAATAAGAGCAAAATATTACCCACGGCATGGGCAAGATCAAATCCCGCCAAAGCTCCTACTTCATGGGCAGCATTTGTAATTGCGGGAATATCAAAACATTGACCGGTATAATATTGAACCCCGCTAAAAAAAACGAGGGCTAATTCCGAGCCATGTTGATGAATGGCTTCTAAAATGTCTGAATCACGCAGGGTGAATTCCCCTTCTCTGGGTTGAAGTTCAATCACCGCATCGGAATAAGAATAGCCATGAAATTCCACCTGGGATTGAATGGCGTACATGTCCGACGGGAAGGCCCCGGCTTCCATTAAAATTTTGTATTTACCCGGTTTCGGTCTGTAAAAACTAACCAGAAGCAAATGCAGATTTACCGTCAGTTGGTTCATTACCACTACTTCGTCATTGCGTGCCCCAACAAGTGCTGCGGCAGATTCTGTCAGAAATTTATGGTAATGAAACCAGGGATTTCTACCGTGAAAATGGCCTTCAACACCAAGTTTTGCCCAATCCTCCAATTCTACTTTCAGGTTATCAAGAGCGCCTTTTGGTTGCAGCCCCAAAGAGTTCCCACACAAATACACCCAGGTCTCTCCATTTTCGGAGCGAGGTATTAAAAATCTTTCCCGATAAGATGCAAGCGGATCAGATTTATCCAGGTTTTCCGCGAATTCGGGAGAGGAATTATATTGCATTGGCAGCAAATTTACTTTTGAAACGTTGAGAATTTGGCCGAATTGGTTAAAATTGCTCTTTAAATATAAGGCTATCTTGAAATTCGAGGACGAAATCAAACAAAAGAAATTCAGCAGTACCGGTCAAAAGGCCTTTCTGAATGTGGTATTTACCGCGAATTATTTACAGGGTTTCGTGCGCGACAGGCTAAAACCATATGGCCTTACCCTACAGCAGTACAATGTTCTGCGAATTTTACGAGGCAGGCATCCACAATGCGCATACCCAACGGATATCAAAGATGTAATGCTGGACAAAAATCCGGATCTCACCAGATTGTGCGACAGAATGGTTTTGAACGGTTGGATTGTTCGGGCAGTGGATGAAAAAAACCGCAGAAAAATGAAAATTTCCATTACGGAAAAAGGACTTCAACTGCTTACTTCTTTGGATGAGCTGATGGATGGGGTGCAGGATGAAATGGCATACCTCAGTGATGAGGAGAATATGATGCTATCAGACCTGCTGGATAAAATGCGGGGCTGATTTTAAGTAAGGCAAACTATTTTATTTTTTTCGAAGCATGGTCAGTCCATCCCGAAGGGGCAGCATCAAAACTTCTACCTCGGGTAAACTTGTCAGCCATTGGTTAAAAGCGTGCATGTTACGGGTATCTGCGTCATTCTCTCTTTCTCTTTTATCCAGGACCTTCATACTCCAAAGTGTATTGTCGAACAATATGATTCCACCTGACTCCATTAAAGGCAGGCATATTTCTGTATATGCCTGATACTGTTGTTTTTCTGCATCCACAAAAATCAGCTCCGGTTGAATATTCAGATCAGGGATGATGGAAAGCGCTTCCCCTACGTGCAGCTTAATGCGGTCCGAAAGAGGAGTTTTTGAAAGGTATACTTCCGCTTTATGCGCAATTTCGGCATCCGCTTCAATAGTATGTAAAACACCTGCGGACTGAAGCCCTTCAGCAAGGCAAAAGGCAGAATAACCGGTAAAGGTTCCAATTTCCAGAATGCAGGTTGGTCGAATCAATTTTGAGACAAGAGAGAGGAATCTGCCTTGAAGATGGCCGCTCAATTGTCTGGGATTAACTGTTTGTAGCCAGGTAAACCGAACCAATTCCTGTAAAACTTCCGGTTCGGAACTGCTATTTTCTGAGCAATAGCGGGCAATTTCGTTGTTCCAGTCCGGGTGCATATGAGTTTCGCAAAATTTGATGTTGTATTTTGAAATTAAAAATTTATTTTCGCGAAAAAATAAACGGGATATGTACTGGACCCTAGAACTTGTGAGCTACCTGGACGATGCGCCATGGCCTGCCACCAAAGACGAGCTGATTGACTACGGAATCCGCTCGGGTGCACCTCTCGAAGTGATTGAAAACCTTCAGGAACTTGAGGACGACGGTGAACCTTATGAGAGTATAGAAGAAATCTGGAGTGATTACCCCACAGATGAGGATTACTTCTTCAATGAAGATGAACTTTGATTGAACTCGAAAAAAAAGCTCAAGCCGCCAAAAGCGGCTTTTTTTTTTGAAATTCTGGTTTTGCCGTTTGTTGCGAGAAGTCACGTCTTCTCGCTTTTTTCATCCATGCGATTTAATACCTACCATCACCACATTTTCCATAGGATATATTTTCCCGTCAATTTCGCGGTCGTTTTCTTTGGTTCTAACTGACTGTATGTTTTCAAATCCGGATTCAGCCAGAATGGATTCCAGATCCTCCGGGTTGTAATGTACAAAACCTTTGTTCGTAAAAGGCATTTTGGACAATTTGTCTTTGGGCCTGTAGCCCAATACCAACAACCCACCTGGTTTCAATACCCGATGAATTTCGGCAAGTTCGACTTTTGGATCATCCCAAAAATAAATAATATTCATGCCCAAAACCCTGTCAAAAAAAACAGGATCAAATGGCATATTTGAAATGAGTCCTTCATAAAATTGAGCTGTTTTGTTCGCTACAAATTCTGCATTTAATTCTTCTGCAGCACGCACGGAATCTATAGAATAATCCAGTCCTGTGTAGTGAATATCTACATCAGACTTTAAAATATTTTTCACCAAAATTCCATTTCCTTGTCCTATCTCTAAAACCTGCATACCTGCTTTTAATTGTGCAAATGGCAATATAATATCATATAGAATTTTATTGCCTTTATTCATGTACTCAAAAATTGCAGCGGCTCCGTCTCCCTGTGGTTTTCGCAATTGTGCGGCCTGTTCGTCCGGTGTAAATTTCATTTCTTTTTATACCTTTTATATTCCGAAATAATGGCTGATTTTAACGCATCAATATTGTCTTTTTTTGTTGCACTGATAAAAACTGCCGGTTGATTTTCTCTTGCCAGCCAACTTTTTTCAAACTCCGCTGCTGTGAGACCGGTATGTCCAATGTAAAATTCATTTTCATGACTGCGGAAGGCATCTATTTTATTAAAAACAATTATCTCCGGTTTTTCACCCGCTCCAATATCTAATAATGTTTGCTTCACCGTTGCCATTTGTTCTTCGAAATTCGGATTGGAAATATCCACTACATGCAACAACAAATCGGCTTCAATACTTTCAGCTAAAGTGGATTTAAAACTTTCTACCAGCGTAGTAGGTAATTTTCGAATAAATCCAACTGTATCCGACAACAGAAAATGTGCGTGTGTACCTGTTTCGGGATCCGCAGGTAATACCACTTTACGAACCGTTGCATCCAGTGTTGCGAATAATTTATTTTCCACCAGAACCTCAGCGCCGGTAAATAAATTCATTACTGTACTTTTACCTACGTTGGTATAACCGACTAGTGCAACACGAAATTCCCCTTTTCTGCTGAGTCTTTGTGTAAGCGAAATTTTCTCAATATGCTGCAATTTTTCTCGCAACAATGAAATTCTGTTTCGCAGCGCCCTTCTATCCGTTTCAATTTCTGTTTCTCCTGGACCTTTCATTCCAATTCCACCTTTTTGCTTGGAAAGGTGGGTCCACATGCCGGTAAGTCTGGGAAGAAGAAAAATACTCTGAGCTAGCTCTACCTGTGTTTTGGCTTGTGCAGATCTTGCATTTTTGGAAAATATATCCAGTATCAGATGGGTACGGGTAAGAATTTTAACATCCTTCATTTCTGTTTCCAGGTTGCGGATTTGTGATGGAGACAGTTCGTCATCGATTACCACCAGATCAATTTCCTGATCTTTCACATATTGGGTAATTTCGGCTAATTTGCCTTTGCCTACATAACTTTTTGGATCCGGATGTGCCAGTTTTTGGGTAAAATGACGTTTAACTGCTGCACCGGCTGTAAATACCAGTTGTTCCAGTTCAAGCAGAAATTCCTGCAACTGACCTGTGTTTTCCGGTGTTTCTACACCAACCAGAATGGCAGTTTCCTGCTTTACGGCAGTGGAGTGAAGTTGTATGGGGCGTTTTGCCATTTGATTCTGCAAAAATAACCCCCGGGATTTTGGAATCCCGATAGTTCTTTCGAATTTTGAAAAATTGAAATTTCGCGGGCTTTTGATTATTTGGGTCATATTCAGGATTTCTATACTTTCCGGACAAAAATTATATTTCTCTAATATTCCCAGATTGAACAATCGCTCATATTACAATAAAGTAATTGGCGAAAATGCAGGTGGTATTTATGTTTTGCGTTTCAAAGAACAAGACATGCACAGTGGATTCAGTATAGAGCGTTATTCCCACAATTTGGATTTTATTGAAAGTGAAAATTTTGAACTCGGGAAAAGGGAAAAACTTTTGAAAGTGTTTACCATTGACAGTGGGTTGGTTTTTGTTAAGTCCACCTTTGAAAAGGAGTTTGGAAAAGTTACTTATTTGGTAAGCGGATTTAAACCCGGCAATCAGATTCTGGTGCGTGAAATTTACAAAGGGAATCGCATGGAACGCGATGAGGATCATATATTGGTGGATTATAGCAATAACAGAAAAATATTCTCGGTTTGGATTTCAGAGCGGGATGAAAATAACAACCAACAATTTCAATATTTACAAAACTCCATATATGGCGAAACATTGAAAAGGAATGTATTTAATACCGGAATGCCATACAGGGAAGCGGAACCTGATGAAAGTGTAACCATGGACAATGGCAGCGCGGCTTTGATATTTACCAGAATTCAGGAAGATAAAAGGCCAACGGATCCGGGAGCGGAGGAGCATTTTGTACTTACATTGAACAGTGGAAATAAAATGCTTGTTTCCGGTTTTGGGGATTCAAAATTTTTTATTGCTTCCCTGGATATTGTCGCTAATGAATTCAGTCAGAAATTTCTGATTTCCGGGTTTTACGATTATAAAAAACCCCAAGGCGGGCATGGGCTGGTAACATATTATTTCACACCGGAAGATTCTTTAATACAGGGCAAATTTGAATCATTTGACCGCAAATTTGTATCCCAACTTATTGGCGCAAAACAAGAACAGGATGGCCAGGATCCCGAAAAATATTTTGTTCGCAAATTGATTCCCAGAGATGATGGAGGCTATTTATTGATCGGGGAATATTTTGATGTAACCCAACAAATGGAAACCTTTTATTTAAATGGGGTACCGCAAACCAGCAGCAAGAGTGTTTACAATTACAACGATATTGTTTTGGTTTCTTTGGATTCTGCAGGAAGCATAGAATGGAGGCATAATATCAACAAAAGGCAAAATTCATATGCCAGTTTGAGCTATATGCATAGTTTGGGGGTGTATGTTTGCGAACATAATGTGAATCTGATGTATAACGACAATTCGGCACAGAGCAATAGAGTCATGCATATTCGACTTTCCAGAGATGGAATGATGGAACAGAAAATTATTCTCAACAGCGATAATGAATATACGGCAATTATTCCCATGGAAGGAAAGCAAACCGGATATAACCGATTTGTAACTCCTATATTTCAAAGCAGACAAACCATGCTCATGCAGGTAGTTGACGATAAATAAACTGCATTGCTTCGCTTTCTTCAAAATATAAGGCCCTTTTCCGGAATTCTGGTGTTGATAGTTGGGATTCTGCTGCGTTTGCCGGCTATTTTTCTTGGCGCACCAAAGACAAATCAATTTAATATTGAAGTTGTAGCTGGTGTTTTTTCTTATGTAAATCAGAATTATATTTTATCCATTTCTCTTGGATTGTTGGTCGTATTTATTCAATGTATCTGGTTTAATCGCCTTTGTATATCGCATGATGTATTATATTCCCATACATGGATGCCTGCGTATTTTTATATGCTGGTGAATTCCATTTATCCGGAAAACCTTATTTTTCATCCGTTATTGCTCATCAACTTTGCGATACTTCTATGTTTTACTTTTTTGTTTCAACTCTATCAAAGCAGCAATTCTTCTAAAATATTATATTATTCGGGATTGTTTCTGGGTGCGGCTTCCATCGCTATGCCTATATTCTATACAGGTATTATTTTTTTAATTACAGGTACAATAATTTTTAAAAATATAACCCTTAAAGATTTGCTCGGAATATTATCTGGTTCCGTTTTTCCTGCAATTATGGTTTGGGGAATTTATTTTTTGAGCGGTTCTGAATATCATTTTCCGGAATTGAATTATAAACTGAAGTTTGCATTCGGAAAGGCTTTTAGCACCTATCCGGCAGTTATTGGAATTACTTTACTCACTATTTTAGGTCTTGCAAAAACGGTAATTAATTATTCCAAAAACAACATCAAAACCAGAAGAATTACGCTTCTATTGGTAGCGTTTTTGGTATTTGCACAATTGATTTTATTTATAAAAGTTAACGAGTATCGTTTGTTTTTCCCTTTACTTACCATGGGTATTTCCACACAACTGGCGTACTTCCTGCTGGGGTCTAAAAACCGAAGGTGGAAAGAATTTATCAATTACCTTTTACTGGCATCGATATTTTATTCCCTGTATGGAGAATATTTTATTTAATATTGTTTTTAATGTCGAAGCGAAGTGAGAGAATATTGGAATACAAACCAGATCCACCGGCTCCAAATCCCGCCAGAGCATAGTCCAGATGTAGGTTGTCAAACTGAAGCCCGATACCGGTTGTGGGCTGAACCGTTCTTCCGAATTTCCCATTTTGTTTTAATTCCCTTTGGAAATTATATACCCCCAGGCGCAGCATAAATCGAAAATTCTTATCTTCATTTTTTATTCCGCCTTCCAAACCTGCACGGAGGTCAGCATTGATAATTTTACTGCTGATCAATGTATTTCTTTGTCCGTCTGTTGTAACATCCAGATTGGCTTCACCGGAGCCAAAGAATTTTTCGCCTTCAAATAACCGGTATCCCCCAAAACAAAATCTTGGGGTGGCAACTTCCAAACTGCTTTTTGGAATGGTGTTTCCGGTGTATTGCAGAACATCTTTTTGGGCATCGGTAAATTGAAATTGCCAGTTGTTATATGTACCTGTTATATCTCTGGCAACAAGGGCTAGTCCCCACTTCTTATCTATGTCTTCCAGTCTGAGGCCACCATCAATTCCAAAACCCCAGGCCCTGGCAAATTCACCAACTTTTCGATGTACCAATTTGGTGGTTACACCCCAGGAAAAAACCATACTTGGCATTTTTCTCAGGCGCATTTTTTGGCTGTATGCGGGCATAAAACAATAATCAATTGCAGAGAATTCCTTTACTCTTGCATAATTGATTTCACCATTCTGAATGAGATCCAGGGTATTTAGAATTCCGTCTACTCCAAAACGTAAAAATGAGAATCCAAAGGCACTGTTTTTGCCACTTTTTGCAGCAATTCCCAGGTAATCAAAATTGGCAATATTCTGAAAGTAAAAATTGTGCATGAATCCAACCTGCAGGTTCTGATCCATATGGCTCAAACCGGCGGGATTCCAATAGCAGGAATATACATCTGCAGTTCCCGCAACACCCGCCTTGCCCATTCCGAATTGGCGGGCACCCACGCCAATATGCATAAATTCATTCACATATTTCCGCGTTTGTCCGAATAATGGAATAATAAAAACAAGGGTAATAAATATAGTTGAAACGCGTTTCATTTCATTTCCAGCATCAAATGATCCAGTGATTCAAAAATAATGGATTCGGCTTGTGGAATTGTATTCTGCAGTTCGGTGTATTGTTCTTTAGACCATTCACTTCCGGCTCCGGTAAAAATGTAAATCCTGTTTAAAGAAAAAATGAGGGCAGGATCATGAACATATTGACGCAAGTATTGGCTGGATGCGAATCTTTCCATTCGCTCAAAGAAAGGATCCTGATCGGTAATCTCCGATAGATGAAGATAGTCGGCAATGGCATTTTGATTGGCATTTTGCAAATCGAGGTAGTAATTATCCAACAATTGTGGATGTTTTTTCATTAAAACACGGTCCAGCATCATTTCTGCCAGCAAATGAGAGGCAAACCAATACCTGCCTATTTCCAGTGATTGAAATACAGGTTGTAAAAGGCGATTTAACTTTTCTTCGGTAGTTTTAAAAAATTCCGAACCATGAAATTGGGTATCCCTGGTAAAATGTTTTTGGGTGCCCTGAGACAGCAGAGGATATTTCTCGAATTGAGGTGCGCTCGGATGCGGGGGTTTCAGGCGTTTTCCGCGTATAAAATTTCGCACCAGATCGGGGAATGACAAACCGAAATTGTGATCGGCCTCACCGGGAATATGGTCAAAATAATAATGTGAAAAATAATTCAATTCTCTGCAAATATAGAACAGATAAGCTTCTGCGTATGCAATCCTGACCCACCTCTTTTCATTTTTGAGTGGAATTTTCTAAATTACACCAAAATGACAAAATGTAGCAGAAACGGCCGGGAATTTGATTTTAAAAACATATGAAAAACCAATGGATATATTTTGTTGTTCTTTTGTCAATACCGGCTATTGCCGGATGCCAATCGGCAAAAGATTCCGTAAATAATAAAGAAACAAAAATGGACAGCATTGACAACTATCCGGTTAAAAAAACCGATGAAGACTGGAAAAAAGAATTAAACGCTGAAGAATACAGGGTTTTGCGGGAAAAAGGAACAGAAAGGCCGTTTAGCAGTGAATATGAAACCTTATGGGATTCAGGAACTTATGTATGCAAAGCCTGTGGCGCGGAGCTTTTTAAAAGCAATACAAAATTTGATGCGCATTGCGGGTGGCCCAGCTTTTATCAGAGTATCGATAAAAGCGCGGTGAAAGAAATAGAAGACCGCAGCCATGGAATGACCCGAACAGAGGTTGTATGCGCAAAATGCGGCGGGCACCTCGGCCATGTTTTCAACGATGGGTATGACCAACCTACCGGTTTGCGGTATTGCATTAACGGAGTGAGTTTGGGGTTTAAGAAAAAAGAGTGAGGAATGTTAGATGTGGGAAGTCAGATGTCAGAAGTGGGATGTCGAAAGTTGGAAGTCAGATGTTGGAAGTGGGGAAAGTTGGAAGTGGGAAGTCAGAAGTGGGATGTAAAAACTTGAAGTGTTAGCATGACCAAAACTTCTAACATCTAACATCACACATCCCACATACTAATAAGCTCTTTCCTTCCGGCCTTCCATGAAATTTAAAAACGCGCGATTCGCCACTTTGTTGCCACCCGGAGTGGGGTAATTACCTGTGAAATACCAGTCTCCGCGAAAATCCGGACTGGCCACATGTAAGTCTTCTACGGTTTGGTAGATAATTTCAAATTCTGCACTCATTCCGGTTGGAGTTACCATTTCTGCAACTCTTTTGGAAACTGCCTCATATCCAATACCTTCATAAACCTTTTGAATCATATTGACTTGTTCATCAGAGGGTTTTTGTATTTCTTCCAAAGCCTGCTGATACAAATCCCGTAAATGTCTTTCTCTGTTTTCCTCTTTGATAATGCTCACTGCTGCCTGAAATGCCGCGAAATCGCCCAATCGGCTCATATCAATTCCATAACAATCGGGATATCGGATTTGCGGTGAAGAGCTCACCAAAATAATTTTTTTAGGTTGCAAACGATCTAAAATCCGAAGTATGGAAGTGCGTAAGGTTGTGCCCCGAACAATGCTGTCATCCATAATGACCAAACTGTCCAAACCGGGGCGGATAACTCCATAAGTCACATCATAAACATGCCCGACCATACCTTCCCTGTCATTGTCATTGGTGATAAATGTGCGCATTTTCACATCCTTCACCAGTATTTTTTCACGTCGGGGTTTCCAACTCAAAATTTCATTCAATCGCTCAGTATCCTGCGCAGGATTTATTTTGGAAATTGCAGCTGCCTGTTTTTCACGAATGATGTCATGGACTCCGTCTATCATTCCATAAAATGCGGTGGCAGCGGTATTGGGGACATAACTGAAAACAGTATTTTCAAAATCATCTGCAACAGTTGCTACCACTTTTTTTGAAAGTAGTTTTCCAAGGCTGCGTCTTTCCTGGTAAATATCCTTGTCATTCCCTCTCGAGAAATAGATGCGTTCAAATGAGCAGCTGAATTTTTCTTCAGGAGGAATGATATTGGCTTCCTCAAATCTGCCGTCTTTGCGAATCAACAAAGCATTTCCTGGACTTATTTCCTTTATTTCATCAATAGGAACATTAAAGGCAGTTTGAATGGCTGAACGTTCTGATGCGGCAACTACAACTTCATCATTGGTGTAATAAAATGAGGGGCGTATTCCATTGGGATCGCGAATGATAAATGCATCGCCATGACCAAGCAATCCGGCCATATTGTAACCACCATCCACATTTTTGAAAGAGCGTTTTAGAACATTAACCAGATTGATTTCTTGTTTTATTTTTTCTGTAATTTCCAGATTACTGAAACCCTGGGATTTAAAAACGCCAAAAAGTCTTTGATTTTCTTCATCGATAAAATGACCGATTTTTTCCAGCATCAGTACATTATCGCTTTTCTCTTTTGGTTGCTGGCCCAATTCAATCAATGTCTCAAAAAGCTCGTCTACGTTAGTAACATTGTAATTACCCGCAAGCATTAAATTTCGGGCCATCCAATTATTCTGGCGCAAAAAAGGATGTATGTTTTCCAGTGAATTTCCGCCATAAGTTCCATATCTCAGATGCCCCAATAACAGTTCCCCTGCGTATGGAAAATCCTTTTTGAATTTATCCATATCAGAAGTACTCTCTTCGGAGAGAGATTCATAGCTTTCGCGAACACTTTCGAATATATCCGATATGGCAGTTTTGCTCGCACTGCGCTGTCTGGCCAAATATCTTGCCCCATATTCCGGATCCAGTTTTACAACACCTAAACCTGCTCCGTCTTGCCCGCGGTTGAGTTGTTTGGTCATTAAAAACTGCAATTTGTGAAGTCCGTAAAGGGGAGTGCCGTATTTTTCGCGGTAGTAGCTGAGGGGTTTTCGCAATCGAATGAAGGCCAGGCCACATTCGTGCTTTATTGGATCACTCATGCTTTAAAAGAGAGGTGCAAAGTTAGTGAATAATATTTGTATAAACGAGGATTATAAGCCGAATTAAAATGCCTTCTTGCTATCTTTGATTCAACATATGCGGTTTTGGCTACTTTTCTATCTGACATTGCTTTTCCCACTCCGGACATTCAGTCAGTTCAGCATTTATTTTACAGAAGCAAATTCGGAAAAGCAAAACCTGAAAACAGAAATCCGAAAACATTGGAATATTCCTGATGGGTTGGAAATCAGGCAAATACAACAACACAATTCGAATTTTCAGATCTTAAATTACCAATTGTATAAAAATGGCTTTCCATTAAAAGATGTTTCCATATCTGCAATTATTTACAATGGGAAAATTCTGCTTTCCGGCAATTATGAGCGCAGTACGGTTTTTGCAGAACAAAATGAGGCTTTAACCCCTGCAGAATGGGTATTTGACAGTCTTTACGGGAAATATAAATTGCTACATTATGCTGATTCGCAGGGAATACGTTTTTATAGAAATCCCTCCAATTCTGAAATAGAATTCATCGAAAATCAAAAGCGATTTTTAATTAAAGATACCTGGAATATGGGCAGGGTGTTTTTTCCGGATCCTTTGAGTATTAAAAACAGGTTTTATGGAGGTTTGTACACCGACAGGAATGATAGTTCATACGCAGAACTGGACAATGAAATGCAACTAAAAAGGATAGAATGTACATTTATTAATGACAGTTTTTTACTTCAAAATAAATATATACAATTTGCTGAAGTCTCCGATCCGGTAAGGCCGCATGCAAAAGATACCGGGAATTTTATTTTCTACAGAAGTGATCCGCGTTTTGAAGAAGTAAATGTCTTTTATCACATACAGGAATTATCCAAATGGTGGGATACCCTGGGATTTTCAAATTACCGGGATACTGCAATTCTGGATGTGCATGCCTTGTTTGGAGCCGATGAAAGTGCAATGGATCCCACCAAAAACCCGGTGACCATTGAATTTGGTGATGGAGGCGTTGATGATGGGGAAGATGCAGACGCGCCAACCCATGAGTATACCCATGTAGCATTTCAGAATGTAATTCCAAATGGATATAATGGCACCCAAAGAAAAGCAGTGGAGGAAGGGCTATGCGATTTTATGGCAATTGCATATTCCCAAAGATTATCGCCATTTCAAACCGATTGGGTATATAACTGGGACGGGCATAATGAATTTTGGGATGGAAGAAATTTAAACAATCAGAGAAAATATCCTCAGGATCTCACGAACCAGCCACATATCGATGGACAGCTTTTTGGCGGAGCAATTTGGGACCTTGCAAAAGAAATTGGATTTGACAGTGCAGTGAGTCTGATGATGTATGCCATGCCCCTGTTACCGGCAAATATCAATATGGTGCAAGCCGCGCAGGTTTTTGTTATGGTGGATAGCTTGTTTTACAACGGAAAAAATCAATGGCCATTAGTGAAGGCATTTTATCCCAGAAATTTATTACCCAATTTGGAAGTAACCAATCCGCAGACAACATCTTTTTTTATTAGAAATAGCAGTAATTTTGCTAGTGGAAATGCTGCACTGGAAATAATACCATTTCGCACCGGAATTTTGCAGGTATTTTCGTGTAACGGGCAATTGTTGCAGTCCGTTTCTCTGCACGATGGACAATCAAAATTTCTGAAACCGGAAGATTTTCAATCCGGAATTTATATACTTCGCTTTCATGGACAGGGGTATAAAATTATCAAAATCTGAGTACATTTGTCCCTTATGGAAATCAGAATGCCATTTAACCTGAACAAGTGGATTGAGGAAAACAGACATTTGTTAAAACCACCTGTAGCCAATAAAAATATATATCCTGAAGGTTCCGATTATATTGTGATGGTAGTTGGCGGGCCAAACGCAAGAAAAGACTACCATTATAACGAAACAGAGGAATTGTTTTACCAGCTGGAAGGTGAAATTACTGTAAAGATACAAGTAGACGGGAAAGCAGTAGAGGTGCCTTTAAAAGCAGGCGATATGTACCTGCACCCTGCAAAAGTTCCGCATTCTCCCGGCCGCAGCGAGGGATCTGTAGGGCTTGTAATTGAGCGTGTAAGGCAGGGTAAAGGATTTACCGATGGGTTGCTCTGGTTTTGTGACAATTGCAACAACAAATTGCACGAAGTGTATTTTGAATTGAAAAATATTGAAACAGATTTTCAACCGCATTTTAAAACATTTTACAACGATTTAAATCTGCGCACCTGCAAAAATTGCGGACATGTTATGGAAGCGGATCCGAGGTTTGTGCACGAGGAAACTACCTGAGCCCGATTTAATGTTTTGAATTCAGGGATCTGTTATTTTTCACAAACAAAATCATTCCCAAAACCAGTGAAATACTGCAAAAAATAATGAGTATTCTGGTATCCCCAAGTCTGCAATAAATGGTTTTATTTTTATCAAAAGTAATCTGTTGTTGAATGGTAGTTTTTTCCCACCAATTGGTTTGTTTCAGAATTTCTCCTTCCGGATTTACAAAGCATGAAATACCTGTATTGGCGCTGCGGATCACCCATTTGCGTTGTTCGATGGCACGCAGTGCTCCATAAGCAAGATGCTGTTTGTAACCAGCCGTATTGCCCCACCAGGCATCATTGGTTATAATCGCTATTGCCTTGGAACCGTGATTTACAAATTCCGAAATATAATTGCCATAAATACTCTCATAACAAATCACGGGTGCAATTTTCATTGGTTCTTTTCCAAGAGAAATAGCCGAATCGGATTTGCCAAGACTGCCACTAATTGAATTTTCATCCAGCTTAACCGCGAGTTTATCAATAGCCGGGATGATATCTACAAAAGGCATTTGTTCTGTTCCCGGTACCAATCGAGACTTGTGGTAGAAACTGATTTCTCCGTTTTTATCTAAATAAAGTGCTGAATTATAAGCATCCCACCATATATCGGGTTGTTTGGTTTTTCTGGCTGTTAGCGTTGGTCTTTTGGATACATTTCTATAAACACTCTGCATATCCGCACCCGTTAAAATATTCAGTTTCGGATGCAAATGCTGGTAGCTGCGCAGCATATTTACCAAATAGTCATTAGCAGGATTTGAGGCGTCAACATTGCCAACCAGAGAGGTTTCCGGCCATACCAATAAATCTGTGGAAGTATCTACACCTTTGGATGATATTTCCAGCATTTCCTCCACCAAATCCCTTGGATCCCGGGAGAATTTCTCATGCCAGGGATCAAAACTGGGTTGCAACACTACCACATTCATGCTTCCTGCCGCAGGGTGAATTCTCATGCGGTATTTGATTAGGTTAAACCAGGAGGAAGCAAATACAAAAAGAAATAAACCTGCAGCATAAAACAGGTAGTTGCGTTTTTTATGGGAAATAAATTTCCAAAGCAGAAAACTCATGGCGAGAACAAACGCAGATCCGCCAATTGTTCCGGTTATATCATACCATTGAATGAGCCATGAAGCATTAGCAAGCCCATTGCCAAGCGAAAGCCATGGCCAGCTGAGGTCCCAGCGGTGATGCAGGAATTCGAAAAGGAGCCAGAAAATGACAAACAAATATTGCGCGGGGTCTCCAATTTTTTTGTGAAAAAAACGATAAAGCAACCATGGTACACACATAAAAAGAGAATTGAGTAACAACATGGTTACGCATCCCCATATTGTTGAATTCCACACCCACCAGGTGGTGAACACATTCCAGAGAAAAAGTGCAGAATAAATTCGAAAAAAGAATTTCCAGGTTTTTTTCCCATGCATTCTTTTTTCTAATTCAAAAAGCGGAATGAATCCAAAGAATAAAAAGAAAAATGTATAGAATGGAGGCCATCCCAACCAAAGCAATACGGGACTGAGAAGAACCAAAGACCATAAAGGAAGCTTATTCATCTTCAATGTGATTTTCTGTTCCTTCCAAAACAATTACAAATTCACCTTTGGGAGAATTTGCTGTAAAATGCGCGTGTGCATTGTGTAATGAATCGGTTACGGTTTCTTCAAACTTTTTGGTAATTTCCCGGCTTATACTCACCCTTCTGTTTGGGCCACACGCTGCAATCAGTTGTTCCAGTGTCTTTAATAATTTGTGTGGACTTTCATAAAACACCAGCGTGGAAGTTTCCATTGCCATTTTTTGAATCCGGGTTTGTCTTCCTTTTTTGGCTGGTAAAAATCCTTCAAAAACAAAACGGTGAAGAGCGAAACCACTTTTTAACAGAGCAGGAACAAATGCAGTTGCCCCTGGTAATACCTCTACGGGAATATGATTTTCCAGACAGGCACGTACAAGCAAAAAACCGGGATCCGAAATTCCGGGAGTACCTGCATCGCTTACCTGAGCTATGGTGCTTCCATTTTGTAATTCACGTATCAAACCCTGTAACCGGGAATGCTCGTTATGTTGGTGAAAGGATTCCAATTTTGTTGGAATCTGATAATGGTTGAATAAAACTTTTGTTGTACGAGTATCTTCCGCAAGCACCTTATCTGCAGTGCGCAATATTTCCACAGCCCGGTAAGTCATGTCCCCGAGGTTGCCTATTGGGGTAGGTACCACATATAACTTACCTGAGTCTTGCAAGGATTATTGAATTAAAAGTTTTTCAATTTTCGCACTCTGGTTATTGGCCTTTTTCAGGTGGAAAATGTAAATACCGGAGGACAGCATATCTGTGCGCATCCAATTGTCGTTTACTGAAATTGGAACATCTTTTAATAAATATTGACCTGCCATATTTAACACATCCATTTTCATATTTTCCTTTAAATCTTCATTGCGAATTTCTACAGTAACTTTATCTGTGGAAGAAGCAAAGATTTTAATATTGTTATATTTAAAAGTATCTTTTACCACCATGCGTTCGGTGATATCCATTTTAACAGGTAGGTCATAACGAAATTCGCGCAGGCTGGCACGCATGGCCAGAATTTGCTGATGGGTGAACATATTCTGACATTGGTGGGAGCTATAGTCCATGTAATTCTCTACCATATCCGGATAATCTTTAACGGGATCTTCGCAGGTATTTCTGGTAAAATCGCAAACAAAATTGGAATTGCTGGATTGCAATGGAGTATCATCAATAAAATCATCCACCAGACATTGTTGTCCGGACATGGGATCTCCCCAAATATGACGCAATCCGAGGAAGTGTCCAACTTCATGGGTTGCAACCCTGCCTTTTCTGGAGGAAAGTAAAACTCCTGAATTCGCTAATGGGTTATTGCGGCCTACAATTTTATAATGCAACACCACACCCTGATTGGCATCGGAAACCCAACTTTGCGGAGTCCAGAATGGATGCCCATATGGAGGATATGCGAAACCGAGCAAGGCATCCTGCCCCTGATAATTCATATCACAAACCCAGATATTCAAATAGTTTTTGGTATCCCATGCGTCATCTCCTCCAGCGGAATTGTATTTCATATCTGCCAATGACTGGGTATAAAATGTAGTTTTAGTGGTGTATTTTCTCAAAATCCCGGTAGTGGCAATTCCATTCGGATCTTTGTCCGCAAGCACAAATTCAATTTGCACATCCCCTGCGCGTTTTTTGAAAACAGAGCGCGTATTTCCGGTATCAGCATTGAGTCTGCGGTAATCCTGATTTAATACCTCCAATTGATTGTACAATAAACTATCCGGAATATTTTCTGCAGTGGTATTATATAAAACGTGAAATACAATTGGAATGGTATAAACCGTATCATAGACATACATGGTGTCTTTTACAGGAATTTTTCTGGAAGTAATTTTCTGTTTTGGTTTCAAAGATTCCAAAAACATTTTATCATAATTTTGATGAAATCCGGGATATTTTTCTTCCAGAATTTCCATAATACGATCATATCCACATGGCTGTACCTCCTGACTTTGCGCGTTTAATAAACCTTGAAACAGGAATAGAAAGAACACAAAAAAGATTTGTAAATGTCTGTATATTTTATTCGGTTGCAAAGAAATATTTCGCATTAATTTCCTTTAAATTCTGGTTTTCTTTTTTCATTAAATGCGGATACACCTTCTTTGTAATCTCCGCTTCTACCTGCTATTTCCTGACAATAAGCTTCATATTGCAACATGGTATCCAGATCCGAATAAGTAGCTTTATTCAACATTTTTTTGATCATTCCAATTGCAAGCGTCGGTGCATTTGCATAATATTCTGCGACCGTATTTACTTCGCTATCCAGCGCCTCCGGAGACACAACACGGTTGATCATTCCCCATTCCAGCGCTTGAGTGGCTGTAACTTTGCTCGCCATGGTGGCGAGTTCGAATGCTTTTGCAGGGCTAACACTTCTTGGCAGGAAATAACTGCTACCGCTGTCGGGCACCAGGCCTACATTAATAAATACTTCAATAAGTGAGGCATTATCTGCAGCTATAATGAAATCGCATGCCAGGGCAAGTGATGCTCCTGCGCCGGCGGCTACACCATTCAGCCTGCAAATAATGGGCTTGGGCATTTCCCTCATACTTTTAATGATGGGATTGTACCTTTTATACAAACTGTCGCTAAGGCTTCTGTTTTTACTTGCTGCAATTGCTTTCAGATCTTGTCCGCTGCAAAATGCTTTTCCGGCGCCGGTTAAAATCAAAACGCGAATTTCATTATCGCGTTTGGCTTCCTTCAGTGCATCCTGCAATTCAAAACTCTGTTCATCGTTAAAGGCATTGAAAACATCGGGGCGGTTGAGCGTAATAGTCGCTGTATTTCCCTTTTTTTCAAACAATATGCTGTTAAAACTCATAGGCTGAATACCGCAAATGTAACGATAAAACCCAGGCAAAACCCCGCGATAAGCTCTTTATGGGAATGGGCTGACAAACGGAAGCGGGCAATGTAAACGAGTGCACAAATAAAAACAGAAATATATACCCAATTCCATGAAATAGGATATTGCAAAAGAAAAGCAGTGCAAAGTGCCAGAAAACCAGATGTGCCTGAAGTATGGGCACTGATTTTTAATCCGGCGCTGTTAATAATCCACAACAGAAATAAAGTGATGTTGATGCACAAGGCCCAGAGTTGCATATTCAGGAAGACAGTATGTTCTGTTAGAATTCCGTAATGCAGGTAAAGTTTGCCGATTGCGGCACCGGCTAGCGCTAAAGGATAGCTTCGATTTCTCGCAGTTCTTTTGGCAACATGTATATTTTCGAGTAGTCCTCGTTTTATCAACAGCAGAATTCCCAGAACCGGAAAAGCTGCAAAACAAAAAATGATTGCCGGCCAAAAATGCCAGGGTAATGCTATGGGTACTCCCTGTTGAATGATGAATGCAAACCCGCCAACGGCCATTGTTCCAGGGAAGAATAAATAGGAAATGGCCAAATAGGATTTTCGAATGTTCACCGTCGCGAATATCATTCAAATCCTGTTTAATTCATTTATACAGTGCTTATCTTCGCGGCTTTATGATCATTTCCTTTTCATGGCTTAAAGAATTGGTAAAAACGGATGCTTCTGCACAGGAAATTGCAGACAGACTTTCTGTGTCCGGACTTGAGGTGGAGCATCTCGACCACTGGGAATCCGTGAAAGGCGGATTAAAAGGATTTGTAATCGGACAGGTTGTGGATTGTGCGAAACATCCCAACGCCGACAAACTCAGTGTTACGAAAGTAGATATCGGAACCGGAGAATTACAGCCGATTGTATGCGGTGCGCCCAATGTAGCTGCCGGACAAAAAGTGGTAGTGGCAACTGTTGGAACAGATGTAACCGTTCCGGGTAAAGGCAGCTTCACCATAGGCGAAGCAAAAATTCGGGGCGAGATCAGCCGCGGAATGATATGTGCGGAAGACGAAATGGGTCTCGGAAATTCCCACGATGGAATTATGGTGCTTCCGGAAAATGCTCCGGTGGGACAAAGAGCAGCCGAATATTTTGGAGTGCATTCCGATGAAATTCTGGAAATAGGTCTTACCGCCAACAGAGGGGATGCAGCCTCGCACCTGGGCGTTGCAAGAGATGTAGCCGCACTGTTTGAAACTACCATTCAAATGCCAAAAATTTTGGAAGGGAGTTTTGAAAATTCCGCTTATTCCATTGAAGTTGAAAATCTGGAATTCTGCACCAGATATGTAGGTTTAGAAATTGAAAATGTAAAAGTAGTTGCTTCACCGGAATGGATGCAAATACGATTGCGTGCTATTGGAATTGAACCAAAAAACATGATTGTAGATGCAACAAACTATGTGTTGCATGAACTGGGACAGCCATTGCACGCTTTTGATGCCGATAAAATAAATGGTAAAACCATTCGGGTTCGCAAAGCTGTTTCAGGAGAAAAATTCCACACTTTGGATAAACAGGAACGCGAATTAACCGGCAATGAATTGTTGATTGCCGACGAGAAGGAGCCTATTGGATTTGCAGGGGTAATGGGAGAATTGCATACTGCGGTAAATGAAAATACGCGAAATATATTTTTGGAAAGCGCTTGTTTTCATGCAGGAATGGTGCGAAAAACTGCGAGAATTCATCAATTAAATACCGATGCTTCTTTTCGTTTTGAAAGGGGAACAGATATCGAAATTTGCGAAGTTGCCGCCATGCGTGCAGCGGCTTTGATATTGGAATATGCAGGTGGTGAAATCAAAGGAATTACTGATTACTATCCAACAAAATTCCAACCAAAAAAAATAAATATTTCCATTTCAAAACTGGCAAAATTCAGTGGGGCAAATATTTCAGAAAAAGATGTAAAAAAAATATTGTCACATTTGGGATTTGCCATAGGAGCTGCGCAGGATCAATTCGAAGTATCGGTTCCGAGCTGGTGCCATGGCATGGATGGTGAACAGGATATTTACGAAGAAATTATGCGTATTTATGGGTATGATAAAATTCCATTTTCAGGAAAAATAACCGCGAGCATGCCTGTAATGAAAGGACTTGAATCCGTCAGAAGGCGTGACAGCGTGGCCTCTTATCTCACAGGAAATGGATTTTTTGAAATACTGAATAACAGTTTGAGCTCCGTGCAATGGATGGAAGGCAATGAAGAGGATGCGGTGGTATTGACCAATCCATTGAGTGCTGATATGGCGGTAATGCGAGGTTCTTTGTTGCCCGGAATGGCGCATGCTGCGGCGTATAACCGAAACCGGAAAAACCACAATATCCGTTTTTTTGAATTCGGAAGAATTTATGAAAAAGGGAAAGTTGGTATTGTGGAAAGCGAGATTTTGGGAATATTGATAGGAGGTTACGGTACGGAAGAAAGCTGGGAACTAAAGCAAAAAGAAATGGATTTCTATGATGCAAAATCCATTTTGAATAATGTATTTGGAGTGCTGGGAATTTCGGATTGGAAAGACATGGTTGTGCTGAAGGAAGTACCTTCCGGAATGTTGAAGAAGATGGATTTGCAGGGAGAATTCTGGTATGCAGAAATTTTCTGGGATAAAGTGAAAGCTTTTATTGAAAATAAACCCGGGGTGAAACTTCAAGCTCCGCCGAAATTCCCTTTTATGCGAAGGGATTTGAGTTTGGTGGTGGATAAAGGGATGTTATTTTCTGAAATAAATGCTGTGATAGAAGCGGAAAAAATTGCACATTTGAAAAACATGAACGTGTTTGATGTTTTCGAAGGTAAACCGCTGGACGAAGGCAAAAAAGCAATAGCCATTGCGTTTTATCTGGGAGCGGAAGACGGAACCCTTACCGATGAAATTGCAGATGGCAGTATGAAAAAATTGATGAAGGCTTTTGAAGCCAAAGGAGCTGTGATACGGAAATGACGATGGATACCATGGAAAACCGCCTGTACAATATCCGCCTCAAAGTGGAGCGGTTACTGGTGGAAAATCAGGAACTGAAATCCGCCAACGAGGCACTTCAAAACGAGGTGGAAGCCTGCGCCAAAACCATGGAACTTCAAAAAAATACCATCACTGAGCTAACAGAAAGAAACAAAATGATTAAACTTGCAAAGAATTTATCTCTCTCAGGCACTGACAGTTTTGACATCAAAATCAAAATTAACGAGATGGTGAGAGAGATAGACAGGTGCATTGAATTGCTCAACGAATAAAGGAAAAAGTGCAACCAGACGACAAAATTCCAATACGGGTAAACATAGCGGATAAAATGATGCCGCTAAAAGTTGCCCGCAAAGATGAGGAACATGTGAGGCTGGCCGCACGGATGATAAATCGCCGGATGGATGAGTTTAAAGCTTACAATTCCGGAGAAACCATAGATCGCCTGGCTTGGGCGGCCTTGGACTTTACGGGCGACCTGGTGCGAAACCTCCGATCGGGGCAAAACACCAATGAACATATGGAAGCCGAAATGTCTAAGCTGGAAGCCCTTCTACGCGATTATTGATTCCGAATTCAAAGTAATTTTTCTGCGCCTCTTTTGTAAAACCATAAAGAAAAAAGAGACGAAATGTTAAATCTTATTTACATCCTTGCCGGTACCGCTGTGGGCCTTGTGTTGGGATATGTATTGTTTGTAGCCATGCGCAAAAAAGCCCTGGATAAGGAGCGTAATGGTATACTGGAAGAAGCAAAACTTCAGGGCGAGAATATTAAAAAAGACAGGATTCTGGAAGCCAAAGAGAAATTCATGCAGATGCGCTCTGACCATGATCGTGAATCGAATAAACGCAATCAGGAAATCAATAGTACCGAAAACCGAATCAAGCAAAAAGAGCAATCTCTGGACAGCAAGTTGAAGGAAGTGCGCACCAAAGAAGAGGACATGCAGCGCACCAGGCAAAATTTTGATGCACAGGTGGAAGCTTTAAAAAACAAACAGAAAGAAGTAGATCAGGTGCGGGAACAACAATTGCAGCAGTTGGAAAAAGTTGCGGGTTTAACCGCTTCTGAAGCCAAAGATCAGATGTTGGAAGCCATACGCCACAAAGCGCATAATGAAGGATTACAACTGGCTAAAAATCTGATTGAAGAAGCCAAACTCGGTGCAACCCGTGAAGCTAAGAAAATTGTATTGCAGACCATCCAACGCACTGCCGCGGAACTGGCTATTGAAAATACAGTGACCTCATTCCCTCTGGAAAATGATGATGTTAAAGGCAGAATCATTGGCAGAGAAGGTAGAAATATCAAAGCTTTTGAAGCTGCCACAGGGGTGGAAATACTGATTGACGATACTCCGGAAACTATTGTGCTTTCCTGTTATGATCCGATTCGCAGAGAGATTGCAAGAGTATCCCTTGAAAGACTGATTCGCGATGGGCGAATTCATCCTGCACGAATTGAGGAAGTAGTAGAAAAAACCAAAAAACAGATTGACGAGGAGGTTGTGGAATGGGGTGAGAGAACGGTCGTAGATCTGGGAATCACCGGATTACATCCTGAGCTGATTCGCTATGTAGGCAGAATGCGTTTCCGCAGTTCATATGGACAAAATTTGCTGAAACACAGCAGAGAAGTAGCACGTTTATGCGCTACCATGGCAGCGGAAATGGGCTTGAATGTAAAACTCGCCAAACGTGCAGGTTTGCTGCATGATATCGGAAAATGTCCGGATACGGATGAGGAAACCCCACACGCATTGCTGGGGATGAAACTCTGTGAAAAATATGGAGAACATCCGGAAGTGATTAATGCAGTTGGTGCCCACCATGATGAAATTGAAATGACCAGTTTGTTGTCTCCGGTGGTACAGGCATGCGATGCCATTAGCGGTTCCAGACCTGGTGCGCGCCGAGGTGATGACCAGTATGTGGAGAGGATCAAAGAAATGGAAAATATGGCGTTGAGTTATCCGGGTGTGGAGAAGGCTTATGCCATCCAGGCAGGTCGTGAATTGCGAATTATTATGGGTGCGGAAAAGACCACCGATGACCAGGCTGATCTTCTCGCCTTTGAACTCAGCAATCGTATTATGACCGAAATGCGCTATCCGGGACAAGTGAAGATCACAGTGATCCGCGAGAAACGCAGCGTAGGTGTGGCGAAGTAATTTTCTGAAATATTTATTCTATTTCGGTTACAGAAAACCGAATTTTACCTGTTAATAATTCAATGTACATTTTTGTTGCACAGAGCACACAAAAAATGGGTCTAGAAATTCTGAAGCTTTCATTTTTCTGGTAATGTCTATGACCTATTGCAGGTAGCGTATATCCAATAACTACAGCGAATAAAATCAACCAAAATACCTGGAAAACAATAGAAAACAATAAGAGAATTGTGGTTATTGAAGCACCAATAAAATGCAATATTTTATTCATTTTATCGCTGTGGGCTAACAGATATTCAGGATAAAACAGTCTGATATCCGAAAGGAATTTTATTTCTTTTAGAGTCATATTTCATCAAACGATTTCATCAAATATTTGTTACATCCGGTTCGATTTGAATTTGATTCAAAAACAGTGCCTGAAAAACACGAAATTTGCGGCAATTCAATACCTTGAACTCCGATACCAGACATATCCCTTCCACCCTTAGACTCAGCGGACTGGAGCCCTTTACAGTAACTCCGGAAACCAATTTTATCAATATTGGAGAACGCACCAATATTACGGGAAGCAGAAAATTTGCCAAATTGGTTTTAGCAGGAGATTATACAGCAGCATTGGATATTGCACGACAGCAAGTGGAGAATGGCGCGCAAATTATCGATGTAAATATGGATGAAGGTATGCTGGATGGGGTTCAGGCCATGACGCATTTTATTCATTTGATTGCAAGTGAACCGGATATCTGCAAAGTACCTGTAATGGTAGACAGCAGCAAGTGGGAAGTAATCGTGGCCGGATTAAAATGTTTGCAGGGAAAAGGCATTGTAAATTCTATATCGCTTAAAGATGGAGAAGCAGAATTTATTCGCCGCGCAAAACAGGTAAAAATGTTTGGAGCCGCAACTGTGGTTATGGCCTTCGATGAAAAAGGGCAGGCAGACAGTTATGAAAGACGCATTGAAATTTGCCAGCGCAGTTATGATATTCTCACGCAAAAAGTAAAATTTCCTGCATCGGATATCATTTTTGATCCCAATATTCTCACGGTTGCAACGGGAATGGATGAGCATAACAATTATGCTGTTGATTTTATTGAAGCCACACGTTGGATTAAAACCCATTTGCAAGGTGTTAGAGTAAGTGGTGGTGTTTCCAATATTTCATTTTCATTTCGCGGAAACGACCGGGTGAGGGAAGCCATGCACAGTGCTTTTTTATACCATGCAATAAAAGCCGGTATGGATATGGGAATTGTGAATGCCGGAATGATTGAGGTATATGATGAAATCCCAAAAGATTTATTGGAGCATGTGGAAGATGTATTGCTCAACAGGCGCGCAGATGCAACAGAAAGAATGCTGGCATTTGCGGAAACCGTAAAAGGCAAGAAAGAAGAGACCAAGGAAGAAGCGGAGTGGCGCAAAAAACCGGTGGAAGAAAGACTGGTGCATAGTTTGGTAAAAGGAATTACAGAGTTTATTGAAGCAGATACGGAAGAAGTTCGACAGAAATTGGTCGTACCGATAAGCGTAATTGAAGGCCCACTGATGGACGGAATGAATATCGTTGGGGATTTGTTCGGCAGTGGCAAAATGTTTCTGCCACAGGTGGTAAAAAGCGCCAGAGTGATGAAAAAAGCTGTGGCTTATTTGGAACCTTTTTTGGAGGCGGAGAAAGAGAAGAAAAGAGCAGAATCGAACCTGGGTGGAGTCCTCCCCACCGGGGAGGATTCAGGAGGGGTCAATACCCCACCTGAGAAAACCGCTGGTTCTGATTTTTACAAAACAGGAAATCCGGAAACTTACCATTTAATAAATCCACATAAAAAAGAACTCCGAAAAAATCCGACTCCTGCGGAAGAAAAACTTTGGCAAATGTTGCGAAATGATCAAACAGGAATAAAATTCAGAAGGCAACATATTATTGGAAATTACATTGTGGATTTTCTGGCGCTTAGGGCTCGTTTGGTGGTTGAAGCGGATGGAGAAATTCACAAAGAACAAATTGAATACGACAAAGAAAGAACGAAAAGGCTTGAAGCCTTAGGTTATAAAGTAATTCGTTTTTGGAATGAGGAGATATTGAACAGACCGCTGGATGTATTCAAACAAATTCAGGAGGTAGTGAATGAACGGTTGGTGGAGTTGGGGAATACACCCTCTGGCGTTGCCATCTCCCCCGCAGGGGGAGAAGAAAAAGCGTTTGAGGAGATAGAAGAAGATTATCAAGGGGAACAACAAGAAGAAATTGAAAGCCATGAACATGTTGCATCCGGAGGTAAAGGCCGTATCCTGCTCGCTACAGTTAAAGGGGATGTTCATGATATCGGAAAGAATATTGTTGGAGTTGTTTTGGCATGCAACAATTATGAAATTAAAGATTTGGGAGTAATGGTTCCCATGGACAGAATTTTGCAGGAAGCCAGGGAATGGAAAGCAGATATAATTGGACTCAGCGGACTAATAACTCCGAGTTTGGATGAAATGGTACATGCTGCTGCGGAGATGGAAAGAGTGGGATTGAAAACTCCATTGCTAATAGGTGGTGCAACCACCAGCAGAATTCATACTGCTGTTAAAATTGCACCTAAATATTCAGGGCCGGTGATTCACGTTCTGGATGCCAGCAGAAGCGTTCCTGTTGCGGGAGGGTTGCTCGGGGATGGCAAAATTCCGTATGCCGCAAAATTTAAAGAAGAGTATAAAAAATTGGCAGAAGATCATGCAAAAAGACAATCTGCAAAAGATATTTTATCTTATTCCGATGCAAGAAAAAATCCATTTAAAGCGGATTTTAGTGCCATTCCCAAACCTAATTTTATTGGCAGAAAAAACATAGAAATACCGATTGCGGAATTGGTAGATACCATAGACTGGACGCCATTTTTCCAAACCTGGGAATTAAAAGGAAAATACCCCGAAATACTTCAGGATGCCGTTGTTGGAAGTGAAGCGAAAAAATTATTTGATGATGCAAAACAATTGTTAAATCAATTTATTCGGGAAAATAAATTAAGTGCAAAAGGTGTCATATTTATTTTGCCTGCAAATAGTGTTGGAGATGATGTTGAAGTATATGAAGACGAGAACAGGCATACACCTGCTACCGTATTTCATTTTTTGAGGCAACAAAGGAAGATGGGCGATGGAATAGCAAACATATCACTGGCAGATTTTATTGCTCCTAAGGATAGCAATATTGCCGATTATTTTGGAGGTTTTGCAGTAACTGCGGGTATAGGTTTGGATGAATTAGCCGCAGAATTTGAAAAAAATCTCGACGATTATAACAGCATAATGGCCAAAGCTTTGGCGGATCGGTTGGCAGAGAGTTTTGCAGAATATTTGCATCGGGAAGTGAGGAAAAATTATTGGGGATATGCAAAAGATGAAAACATCCCAAATGAAGATCTGATACGCGAAAATTATTTAGGGATACGCCCTGCTCCAGGGTATCCTGCATGTCCGGACCATACGGAAAAACGATTGTTATTTGATTTTATGGAGGCGGAAAAAAATGCAGGAATTATTCTTACCGAAAGTATGGCGATGTTGCCAACTGCTTCAGTAAGCGGATTTTATTTTGCGCATCCGGATAGCAAATATTTTGCGGTAGGAAAAATTGAAAAAGACCAATTGGAAGATTATGCCAGAAGAAAAGGAATGAGTATTCTTGAAATGGAGCGGTGGTTAAGTCCGGTGTTGGGATATTGATGTTTATATTTCCTATTTTTCTGGATTTTTGTGAATATAATCTCTTATGTTTTTGAGATGGTTATAGTCTTTGACGATTACCTCCCAATAATCACTTTGCCATTTAAAATCCGGATTTATTTTACGCGATTCGCGTGAAACACTGGATTTGTACAATCCGACAACCGTAGGTAATGATCCCTTGCCAGGATTCTGAAATCGTTTTGAGGATTCCTTTGTCGAATGTGGAATATTTGCATTTAATCTGAGGATTCCATGAATATAGTCTGGCATAATTACTAAGTCATCCAGGGTAATATGTGGGTGATGATCAGGTATGGAAAACCAAATGGTACGGGCAATTTCGCCAACTCTGGTTAATTCTATTTGGCCATTAATTTTTTCACCAAAAAATGAAATTTTATTGTGTGTACATAAGGTAATAAAATACGTACAAATCTTCCCATAATCCCAATTTTTTCTCCGCAATGATTCCCGGCGGTATTTATTTAAATACAAATTTTTCATCGATGCACAAAACAATGGTGAAATTCATTTGGAATCGGATGGCAAACGGTTCTAAACGGATTTATTCGGATATAAACGGATAATGGCGCGTTGGGGTTTTATCCGTAGCGAGAAGTCATGACTTCTCGCTCGATAACGTAATCCAAACGTTCATAAATCCCGTTTCGGGAATCAAAATAAAATCATGAATTGGAATAATTTCCAATCCAATCAATGATTAATTAAATCATTTAAACGGATTGGAATATGCCGGATTGCTGAGGAATTTATTATCCGTCATGGTGAGCAGATATGCCTTTAAATCGGCCTTTTCCTGGGCTGTTAATTTGCGTTGGCCATTGGGCTGGTGTTTTTTCATGATGGGGTGCAGAGTGGGTGAGTTGAACTCCACACTGTCGCTGTAATGGTTTATCACGTCTTCCAGTGTTTTGAAACGGCCATCATGCATATATGGAGCAGTTAATCCAATATTCATCAAAGAAGGAGTTTTAAAAGTGCCCATATCTCCTGCAATGCCGGTAATTGCGCCAAATCCCTTATCTCCAAAAACAAGGTCTAATCCGTTATTGGCAATACCACCTGCATTTGGATTGTTTTGTTGAACCAATTGACCACCATGACAATGGGAGCAATCCGCGCCACCCTCTTCAATAAAATTATTGAACAATAATGCACCACGTGCTTCTGCATCATTTAATACGGAGAATTTTCCCGGGAAAAAATCATTGAATTTGGCATCATTAGAAACCAGTGTCAACATAAATTGTTCCAATGCCAGAGACATATCTACGAGAGTTGGATCCTTTTCAAATGCTTTTTTAAATGCATCTTTATATCGCGTGGAAGTTTTTAATTTATATTCCAGCAATGGCAGGGTCATACCCATTTCATTATGGGCCTGAATAGGCTCAAAAACCTGATTTCTCAGCGATTGTTGTCTTGCATCCCAAAAGAATACTTTACTATATGCCAGGTTAAATAATCCGGGGGCATTTCTACCGGTTTTTAAATTGTTAATTCCGGTACTCAGTTTGTTGAAATCTGCAAAGGCGTAATCCTGAAAATGACAACTGGCGCAGGATATTGTACTGTCCATGGACAATATCGGATCGTAAAAAAGCATTCTGCCGAGATAAACACCTTCCTCTGTAAGCGGATTATCTGCAGGCAATTGAGGCATTCCCAGACGTTTGGGAAAAATGGATTTCGGATCTAATACGTGCACGCCACTATTGGTTTCCGTATTTCCCGGTTTGGGATCTTTTCTGCATGCATAAAAAGCAACAGAAAAGGCGATGACAAAATAAAAAATGAATGCTATCTTTTTCATTGAACTTCTACCAGCGAATAAACATCCAAAGAATTTTCCAATACTTTGCTCATTAATGCTACTTCTGTTGTTCCAATACTATGGGAGAAAGATCCGTCAGTTGCAAATGTTATGGTATTGGGATTTACAAAAAACTCATCCATCTGGGTTTGAATTTTTGCAGTTTTATGCGAACCGGAAACCAGGGTGAAATTTTTCAAAATAGAATAGTTTCTTACAAACATATCCGTTGCAGTATGCAGAGAAACTCCGTTCCAATCCGGATCTGTAGTAAGTTTTTTATAACCACCGTCGATAGCCTGAAAAATATATCCGGTTGCCCAGCCCCAGTGTAAGCCGGTTGAATTACCATTTAGCGGATGATCCGAAGGCCATGCGGTAGGGTCACCATGGTTTATCGCACTATCCAGTCCCAATTGAAAACTGATTCCTTTATAATCTCCCGCCGGGGCATTGGGGAAATAAAATGTAGTTTTTTGTCCGACATAATCTACAAACAAATAGCCATCGCCAAGCAATATTTCGGAGTTATCCGTTTTAACCAAAGATACCTTAGAAAGTATTTGTGCCAGGTTGTTTATTTTCATTATCTCACCATTGCTGCGTGTGTATTCACCGGTTTTAAAAACCACATCATTACTGCCAAATCTGGCCGTAAAACTCAAGGTGATTCCGGTTTTTGGTGTTTCCTCTTTCTTTGGATCAATTCCTGGTTTTTTACATGAGGAAGCAACAGTGATATAACCAATTATCAGGCTTAAAAAAACATAAACAACTCTTCTTGTACCTTTCATATTTTCTGAAATTTTAGCGAAGTTACGGATTTATTGGTATAGACTCTTGTAACATAGGTTCCGTTGCTTAAATCCCCGGTAAAGAGTTCTATATTCTCACCAAGGGCATGAGAGAAGTTGCCGGGAGTTTGAAATACTTTTCTTCCTGCCAAATCGAAAATTTCCACCTTTTGTACCAAATTATAAAATGTTAAAATGGAAATTTCATCTCTTGCCGGGTTGGGAGCAATGGTAAAATTCCCCTTATTCAATTTGTCCAGATTCAGCCCGCCCAGCGAAGCTTTTGCAAGAACTGTAACCTCCGGATCAAATTCTGCCGTGTCTATTGCAAATGGGATATTAAAATAAAATGTTTCGTCGTTTTTTGTATTATAAAAATAGATAATGGAATCGGTATTTTTATTCTTAAAACGTATGGGAATTCGAAGGTCAAATACTGGTACAGTACTGTTAGAAGGTGTTTGCTGAATATGAAATTTTACAGTATTTCCACTTTGTTCCCAATTCATTTTTAAATAAGGGAATCCTTCTCCATAATACCATTTATTAAAAAAAGTATCCAGTTTTTTCCCGCTTTGTTGTTCCATTACCTGTATCAAATCCAAGGTTTTGGCGAAACCATATGCGGTGTTTGCCTGCTGTAGATAGGTTCTGATTGCTTTAAAAAATGCATCGTCCCCAACTTTGATTCTCAACATATGCAACACAAAAGCACCTTTGTTGTACGTGAGATTTCCACTAAAAAGGCGATTTACAGTTGCGGTATCTGTAACATAAATACTTCCATCATCCTGAGAAGTAGCCGCATTTCTGATCCCTGCCATCCGGTTCGTCCAGTCCCATGGTTTTAAGTAGCGGTAACACAATGCATTGCAATAGGTGGCGAAACCTTCGTTGAGCCATAAATCGCTCCAGGTGCCACAGGTAACTTTATCCCCAAACCACTGGTGTGCCAGTTCGTGTGCCAATAGATCAAAATCATAGGATACCACAAAGCTCATCGTTTGATGTTCCATACCACCACCCCAGGTAAACTGTGCATGTCCGTATTTCTCTTTTTCAAAGGGATAGTTGCCGAATAAACTATCAAACAAACGCAAAACCGGAAGCAACTTCGGCACCTCGGTTTTTGCAGTTGCAAGGGATTGAGAAAAAACGTAATTCAACACCTGTACGGAATCCGGCCGATTAAAAAATTTGGCGTAATTGGAAAATTCTGAATAGTTGGATGTTGCCATAGCTACCAGATATGTAGCTACAGGATATTTATGCTGCCAATGGTAAATGATAGTGCTGTCATTCAAACTGTCGGCAGAAATCAACAAACCATTGGAAGCGGATTTAAATCCGGGTTTGGTAGAAATATATATATCCAGCGAATCAATTTTATCGGTGAGTGTTTGTTTACAAGGCCACCAATATGCGGCGCCATATGGCTCGCTCAAAGTATATACAATCGGTCCGGTTTGGTGGTTGTCATAAACATAATATCCAAAGCCATTTCCAAATTCGGGAATACCGTGATAATATATTTCAATACTGTCGTTGCCCGCGTTCCACCCGCCAGGTTTAAATGCATAAACTGCCTGATTATTTCTGGTAAAAAGGATTTTGGTACCTGCATGCTTTACGCTGTCCACCACCATTTTCATTTGAAGATCAAATCCAATGGAATCCGTTTTGGAATGTATTTGCAGTCCGGTGTAAATCATGCCTCTCAAAAAACCACCCTTGGCAGGATTCACGAGCCACAGGCATCTATGGTAATGCACATCGTATCCGTAAAATACAGTGGACGATGCCCGGAACCCCAGTAAATGCTGCAATCTTGCCTTTTCTTTGCATATCAGATCTTCATTTTGTGCAAATAAATTAGCGCTTCCGAGAAAAAGAATCAGTACTACAATTTTGTGCATGTTTCAATGCAAAGTTCGATAAATTAACAAGTTAAGCTGCAACCCTAGTGTATACAAACTGTAATTTTAGGTAGAACGGAATGAATTACCTTTGCAAAAGGTGAAAAACAAATGGGTTCCGGCGCTGGTAATCCTTCTGCTGGGCTGTATCTGGGGAAGTTCATTTATCATTATCAAACGGGGTTTATTGTCATTTCAACCCATTCAGGTTGCCGCATGGAGGCTCACCTTTGCGGGATGGGTTTTGTTTCCTGTAGTAGTTTTAACATTTAGAAAACTCAAAAAAAAGGATGCCTGGAATTTGTTTTTAAGTGGGCTTCTGGGAAATGCTATACCTGCATTTCTGTTTTCGGTAGCGGGCACCATGATACCAAGTGGACTAAGTGGAATTTTAAACGCAATGACTCCGATGTTTACCCTGATCATGGGGGTTTTGTTTTTTCAATCCGGCTATACGCGCAATGGTATTTTAGGAGTAATTGCAGGTATAGTGGGCGCCATATTTTTATTAGCTCCCCAGTTTATGGGCCAGCCCATTAAAGGTTTTCAGCCATTAGGGGCATTACTTCCATTGATAGGTGCGATTTTATACGGATACAATATAAACCTGATCAAGTTTAAACTCAGCCATTTATCGCCCACCATGGTATCCGCATACCCTATGTGGTTTATGGCAATTCCGTATTCCCTGGTACTGATTTATACCAATGCCGGAAATGCATGGGTAAAGGATAGCGAATTAGCTTGGCAATCTTTGGGCTATTTGGCCATTTTGGGTATTGTGGGTTCGGCTTTGAGTATGGTTATTTTCAATTCCCTTGTAAAATTCACAACAGCTTTGGTAGCAAGTACCAACACATTTGTTATTCCGGTAATTGCGGTAATGTGGGGTTTGGTGGACCATGAAAAACTCACCTGGAATATGTTTGTAGGTTTAGGGCTCGCTTTTGTTGGAATTTATCTGGTTATGTGGAAGAAAGAAAAAAATGATAAAGGTGGAATTGTGAAAGAAAAACAAGATGCAATTCCGGAACAATTAAAACCGGATATCAATCAAATTCATGGTTGATTATCAATTGATTAAATTATAATAATTACGCAGTTTCAATTACTTTATTTATCCTTTCCGGTTAACTAAATCAGGCATTTTCTCATTTATTGTTGGTGGAACAAATACCAAGGAATTCACCGAAAAAACGAAAGAAAAATCACTTTAGTACTTACATTCGCAATCCGTAATGGAAATTTCGAAAGTGATGAAAGAGCTGGGAATACCCAGCAGGCTAGAAAGTGTTGGAACGGGTACACAATGGATTACTGCACTTGGTACTAAAACCAAAGAAATAACCAGTCCAGTGGATGGAAGTCCAATTTGTTCGGTGGTGTATGCCGGAGTCACCGAATATGAAGCTGTATTAAAAAGGGCCGGTGATGCTTTTCAATATTGGAGGCAGGTTCCGGCACCCAAAAGAGGTGAAATCGTTCGGCAAATTGGCAACGCGCTTCGTGCGCAAAAGCAAAATTTAGGCATACTTGTAACTTATGAAACAGGGAAAAGTTTGCAGGAGGGATTGGGTGAAGTCCAGGAAATGATAGACATCTGTGATTTTGCGGTTGGACTGAGCCGCCAACTGTATGGCTTACAAATTCAAAGTGAAAGGCCCAAGCACAGAATGATGGAACAATACCATCCACTTGGAATTGTTGGAATAATTTCTGCATTTAATTTTCCGGTTGCAGTATGGGCCTGGAATGCCATGATTGCTACAGTGTGCGGCAATGTTTGCATTTGGAAACCAAGTGAAAAAACACCTGCATGTGCAGTGGCAGTGCAGAATATTTTAAGGAATATTTTAAAAGAAAATAATTTACCCGATGGATTGTTTTCCATCATACATGGAGACAAAGAAATTGGGGAATCCATTGCGGCAGATTCCAGAATTGCACTTGTATCGGCAACGGGTAGCACCAGAATGGGCAGAAGGGTTTCAGAAGTTGTAGCAAGACGTCTTGGAAAATCCATTTTGGAATTGGGTGGAAATAATGCAATTATTGTTACCCAAAATGCCAATATAGACATGGCAATACGGGCAGTTTTATTTGGCGCTATCGGTACTGCAGGACAACGTTGTACTTCAACCCGCAGGGTAATTATACATAAGTCCAAATACAGTGGATTTAAGAAAAAATTAATTGCCGCATATGAACAAATTAAAATAGGAAATCCGCTGGAACCTGAAAATCATATGGGGCCATTAATTGACACAAATGCGGTTGCAGCTTACCTTACCACACTTGAAAAAGTAGTAAAACAAGGTGGTAAAGTAATTTATGGTGGTAACATTATTATAGGGAAAAAGCATCCGGGAAATTGTTATGTGGAACCAACCCTGGTGGAAGCAGAAAACCATTTGGAAATTGTACAACATGAAACGTTTGCACCTATTTTATATTTAATGAAATATTCAGAGCTGGATGAAGCTATCGCCATGCAGAACGACGTACGACAAGGTTTAAGCAGTGCTATATTCACAGATAATATGCAGGAAGCGGAATATTTTGTAAGCGCTATGGGCAGTGATTGTGGCATTGCCAACGTAAATATTGGCACCAGTGGTGCTGAAATTGGTGGTGCTTTTGGAGGTGAGAAAGATACAGGCGGTGGCCGGGAAAGCGGATCCGATGCGTGGAAAGCTTATATGCGCAGGCAAACAAACACCGTAAATTTTGGAGATGAAATTCCGCTGGCTCAGGGAATTTCTTTTGGAATTTAAATCAGGATTCGTTTATTTGTTTATTCTGAAAGGATTTTAATTCATTCGCCATTTCGCTGTATCCATGGTAATAATGCTTTGCAATCAGGTAAGCCTGTGACAACAGAAATACTACAAATGCGAAGGATGCCATTGGCTTTGTATTCAATAATTTTTGTGCATATAAAACATCATTGGTTACCGCCAAAAGAATAATAATTAATCCCGCAAGAAAAAATACTGCGAGCCTTCTTTTGCGAATTAATGAAAGTGCGGCAATAACACAAAGACAAAGTGCCAGGGCAATCATAACCATGCGAAACCAAAGCATAAAGGAAGAATAAGTCGACGTGGGAGTAACGATAATTATAATAAAAATGAGGGCACAAGTTCCATAAATAATTCGTTTCATATTCACCGGAAAATCTTTTGAAAATACGATACTTAAATAACCAGTTAATGCAATGGGATTCATAAATATTAATAGGTATTCCAACTTGTAACCCAGTGTAGGAGAGAGATTGGGAAACCATAAATAAATAATTCTTTCACCACGAAAAAGAAGAAAAAAGAAAATGGAAAAACACAAAATGGCAAACCACAACAATGCTTTATCGGAGCGTCTCATAAAAAATGTGAAGAAGTGAAACAAGCACAAAATAGCAACTGCCCCTACTATAAAAATTTCCTTTATCAGTGCATTCTCTCTGGCTTTTATAATATTGGAAGTTGTACCCAATTGCATGTTTTCCCATAGCCCGCCTTCGTGGTGAAAATTATTGGAAACCTGAACCAGCAGGTCAAATTCACTCGCATTGATGTTGAAAATGGCTGTTTGGGTTTTTAATTCCGGCTCCATTAAAGAAGCATCGCAACTCACGTTTCCAGCACTCGCTATCAGATTATAATCGGCATAGATGGCATATGCAGAAGATGCATCGCGCAATTTTAAGGCAAGCGCTTTTTCCTGCTTGTTGAGCTTAACATGTAATTTATAAGTTGCACAGCCAATACCGGAAATTTTATTACCCTTGATAACGGTATTGTTCCAGCTATGTGGAACTTTCACATAAGCATCAAATTCAGGTGCATTTCCGCTTTTGAAATTATCGCGAATCAGCAACTGGTTCCAATAAAATTCCCAATTTCCCTCTAAAGTAATGTTGCCATCTTTTTCAAAATCCCAGCTGCTCAGGTCTAAATAACCATTTTTTACAAGAGGTGCAGGATTCATAGAATCTCTGCATCCGCAAAAAAATAGCAGGGCACATACCAATATGAGTATGGATTTCATGTGTTTGGGGTGGGGTGAGTTCCCGTTTACTGAGGTAAATATCAGTAAGGAAAAGGATTAAAAAAATAAATTAGGGAAATATTTCTTGCCGGAAGAAATAGTATATCAAACTTTGCTGCCGGTAAAATTATTAAATTCCTGAACGGGAATTAGAATTGTTGTCCTATGAAGAAGTGTATTTGGCCTGGTTTTCCGCTTCTGGGAACGTTTTTCCAATCGAAACCATAAGCCCAGTCCAAACCAACCAAACCAAACATGGGCATAAACAAACGGATACCTACACCGGCAGAACGCTTTAGCTGAAATGGATTGTATTTTTTAATACCTGACCATGCATCGCCAGCTTCCGCAAAGGCAAGACCGTATACAGTTGCAGTTTGTCCGGTAGTAATAGCATATCGCAATTCCATGGTAAACTTATTAAAAATTGGTGCACCCGCCTGGCCACCCATAGCTGTTTGAGAGACGGTATAATTGTCGTATCCGCGTTGGCTTATAATTTCTGTAGCTGCGATGTTATATCCGAATATACCTGCACCACCTACCTGAAACCTTTCAAAAAAAGTCAGCCCCAAATCGGGATTGTAATATCCCAAAAATCCGAAGCGCGCTTTTGTAGTGAGCACCAATTTTTTCCATAAAGTGGTATACCATTCCGCATCAAATTTCCATTTGTAATATTCACTCCACCTGTATTTTTCATTTACGGAAAGGTTGGAATAATTTTTATTGCTCAGCAGTGAAAACGGCGGTGTAGCTTGTAAAGATGTGGTAAAAGAGGAACCTGACATTGGATAAATCGGGTCGGAAACAGAGCTTCTGGAAAGAACTATTTGCAGAGATGGATTGTAAGAAATCCCGCTAAATCCCGTTGGAAAACTATAAATACCCGCATTCAGATTTTGAAATTTATATTGCTGAAAACTGAATACATATTGAATGCTGAAAAAGTCATCCGGCCATTTCAAACGCTTGCCTAAAGATACTGTGGCACCTGTATTATAGAATACCTGCCGTGTAGGATCTTTGCGTTGTTTGTAATCAAAACTATTTACTGTATGAAATAAAGAAACGGAAAATGAATTCGGTTTTTTACCGCCCATCCATGGTTCCGTAAAACTGAATGTGTAGCCCTGATAATTGGAACCGTTACTTTGAGCGCGTAAGCTGAGTTTTTGTCCATCACCAGTTGGAACAGGATTCCAATTTTGTATTTTAAACATTTTTCGGGTACTGAAATTGTTCAGTACCACCCCTGCTGTTCCCAATAGCGTTGGGGTACTGGAATAACCATTTCCACCCCAACCTCCGCTCAGTTCTATCTGGTCGGATGGTTTTTCCACCAATTTGTATTCAATATCTACAGTTCCATCTGCAGGATTGGGCTTTGGATTTACATTCATTCCGGCGGGGTCGAATAAGCCCAGAGCTGCCAGGTCACGCATGGTTCTTTGAATGTCTCCCCTGCTGAAAATATCGCCGGGTTTGGTACGCACTTCCCGCAAAATAACGCGGTCGTGGGTTTTGGTATTGCCTGTCCAGGAAACCTTGCCAATACGCGCCTGAGGTCCTTCGTAAATGCGAATTTCCAGGTCGATGGAATCATTGTGAACACCAGTTTCTACCGGTGTAATTGAGAAGAATAAATATCCGTCATCCATATATAAACTCTGCACATCAAATCCACTTGGATTCATGGTGAGTTTTTCTTCCAGCAATTGCTGGTTAAATACATCTCCTTTTTTAATTCCCAATAATGAATCCAGCAGAGTTGTACGAAATTTCACATTTCCTTTCCAGTCAATTTTGCGGAAATAATATTTATGACCTTCATATACAGTGAGAATTACATTAATTCTTTTGTTGTTGATATGTATAACGCTATCGCTCAGAATTCTCGCGTCCCTGTAGCCTTTAGAAAGGTACTTGTTCATGATATTCTGCTTTTCGTCTTCGAATTTTGTTTCAATAAATTTGCTGGAAACAAATAAATTTATTTTATGGTAACGACGTTTTATTTTTTTAATGCTTTTGCGGAGATCTTTGTCATCCAAACCTGAATTTCCTTCAAAAACAAAATCATAAACCCGTACTTTTTCACCTTTCAAAATATAGATTTCGAATTGCTCATAACCATCCACTAATTTTTTGGTAGAATCCGTCTTAGCGTAAGCAGGTTCACGCAAAATCTGAATGGTGGCATTCAAGTACCCTTTTTCTTTAAAATACTTAAGCAACTTAGCTCTGCTGCGGTTTACAAGATTTGGAGTAATATATAATCCGCGCTTTAATTCCAGTTCTTCCTTTAATGATTTCGCCTGAGAATTGTTTACTCCGTGAAAACGGTATTGGTATAATCTGGGTTGTTCTTTTACTACAAAATTTAGAATAATATTTCCAGGACTGGTTTCCCTGAAATACACCTGTATATCGGAGAAATAATTTTGCTTCCACAAATTTTCAATTGCCTTTGGAATTTCATTTCCTGGCAATTTTATTTTTTGTCCAATAGACAATCCGGAATAAATCACAATCAATCCTTTTGGAATAGGTTTGTTGTTTAATTCCTCAACCTGAATTCCTTTAATGGTGTATTCCACCGGTTCCAGATAATTGTATTCAAATGGCACGTAATGGCGCATGGAGTCTCCGCCCTGGGCTTTTAAAGAGTCCAGTGAGAAAACCGATAAAAGAGCAATGAAAAAGTATATGCGCATGGTTTTAATGAGGGAGCATTTGTTCGCTGGTTTTACCAAAACGTCTTTCACGACTTTGGTAATCCAATATAGCTCTGTAAAAATCTTCACGTTTAAAATCCGGCCATAAAACCGGGCTGAAATGTATTTCACTATATGCAATTTCCCATAGTAAAAAATTGCTGATTCTCTGTTCACCGCTGGTGCGTATCAACAGATCCGGATTGGGAAATTCACCTGTATTTAATGCAGAATTCAATGCATTTTCATCAATATTTTCCGGGGTTGTTTTTCCGGATTGGATATCCCGGGCAATTTTTTTTACTGCCTGAATAATATCCCATCTGCCGCTATAACTCAATGCCAGAATCAGGGTCATTCTTTTACCTTCTTTGGTAGCTTCTACGGTTTCAGCCAGTTGTAAGTTACATTTAGCAGGCAATTGTTCAATATTTCCTATGGTTTTCAGTCGAATTTCCTTTTCCATGAGGGTTGGGGTTTCATCCTTAATGGTTTCCACCAGAAGTTCCATTAAGCCATTTACTTCAGATTGCGGACGATTCCAGTTTTCAGTGGAGAAAGCGTAAAGAGTGAGGTATTTTACTCCTATTTCCGAAGCAGCTTCAATAATTTCCCTTACTGTTTTTACACCGTGCCGGTGCCCGAATAAACGGATATGCCCCTTGCTTTTTGCCCAGCGTCCATTGCCATCCATAATAATGGCCACGTGTTCCGGAACGCGGGTCTTATCTATTTCTTCTATGGCTGCTGATCGTGGGGAGGACTTCACAAATAAGGGTGCAAATTAACGCTCTTAAGGCCGTATTTACAGCACCATACGTTGGAAATTCGTAAATCTTTGACGGATATAATTAGAAGCCTGATAACGGACCTGAGCCGAATCAGCGCATTTCGGGGCATGAGCCTGCATGAATACGGAATGCAAGAGTTAGCGCAAAAGAATAATACCAGTCCTTTAAATGGGTGTCTCCGCGCATGGTGTTGCTGTTGAATGAAGGATTGCCATTCAGTGTTTGGGCATGGCTGTATTGCGCCGAAGTAATGTTTTGCTTGTCTACCATGGTTTGGTAATCCGGATAACTCCGGTTTACATCATCCAGATTATCGGTAAAAGTTTTTCTCCAGCATCCTTCCAAACCAAAAATCCATACCCCCTCACCTTTTCTTCGTCGCAATGAAATAGCTTTGATACCAAACCCAATTGGGATAGATGGTTGTAATCTGGAGTACTTGTTTTTCTGTCTTTCCGTTCTCAGATTGCGCAGGTTAATATCTGTATTTTCAAGCCTTGTGGGATCGAACCAAAATGCGTTTAATCCGGTAAGGAAATAAGGTGACCAGGTTTTGTCGTGGGTATTGGTGCCGAAAGGTTGGAAGTTGAATTCAAACATGTTTCCCAATTCCAGTATGGAGGTTTGAAAGGTAAGGTTTCGCAATCCATACGTTGGATCTCCCTCATCTGTTCCCTGAATTTTGAGATAGGAGGCTTGCAGCCTGTAAGAGAAAAAGCTGTTCATGGTGTACTTGTAATACAAACCACCGGCTAAATGTAGGCTTTTTGCATCAAAACTATGTGAAAGGTCTCCGTTGTATCCGCTTACACCTGCATGGGCGCCAATTTCAGAGCGTCCATCAAAAAATCTCCGTTGCGCATGGATATTCCCCACCGTGAAAATCACAGCACCTGCGAGTATGAATCGCCATATGATATTACGATTTAAAACGAGAAGCAAACCTGCTTACCGCCAACAATTTTGCGGGTAAGGGTAAAATTAAAAAACATATACCAATCTTTAGCGGTGGAAGTTCCCCGAGACATTCCGGGGTCAAATTTCAAATATCCTTTTTCAGCAGAGCGGTCGCGCATGGCGTTTGCCAATCTGCCGTTGTTTCCTTCAACTATTTGTTCGTCAACATAATCACGGCTCACATCATCCAGATAGTCTGTAAATGTTTTGCGCAAACCGAATTCTATACCCCATGCCCAAAAATCGTCCCATTGCTTTTTATAGCCCACACCAAATGGAATACAAACCTGAGTTAATGCATAGCGTTTGCGGTCGTTGAACTTAGTGGTTTCCTGTCCTTCTGTTCCCAATGGCTGTAGTTCAATCCATTGGCCGTCAAAAACGGCCAGATCGGCATGATGCACCGGAGTTGCTCCTGTGGGGTCATTCACCAAATCAGGGCTGGAGTTATAGGTAAACAATGCCCTTGGATTGTATTTGAACACTCCCAGCCCGGCGAACAAATATGGTGAAGATGGGGTTCCTCTTTGGGTTTCACCGAAACCCAGAATATTATATTCAATGGTTCCGCTAAATTCAATCACAGGAGAACGGAAACTCAGGTTTCTTCTGGCTCTAAATGGATCATCGCTGTAATTGCTGTCATGGCCGCTGATAATGCCATAAGCTGCAGTACCACGGAGGGTAATAAAATCGGAATAATTAAAGCGGCAAATCAAGCCACCCATGGGCTTGGTCTCCTGCCAGGCAACTACTTTGGACAAATCGCCCATATAGTTACTTGCACCCAGGGTAATGCCAAATTCAATGGGTTTCCCCTTAAAGTGTTTGGCTTGGGCTGAAGCGTGTTGCAGGCTTATTGCCACAAGCAGGAACATGATGGTTTTTACAAATCTCATTTTGTCGCTAATGTGCAAATATAGTGAAATTCTGCCAGTGTTACAGGTGGTGTCGTATTAAAACGATGGGTGAATCCCTTTTATTCTGTGGGTTTCATTAAAAAATAAACTCCCATGGTATAAAAGTTTCTGAGAAACGGAATGGAAGCCAGTAATTTAGATTGTCTTCGGGGTTTAATACCAAATTTGTATTCGTAAATTGGATTGAACAAATAATATGCTTCCGCCTTTTTACCAAATCCGGTTTGTTTGTTAATTTTCAAAAATCTTTCAATGGAAATTCCTGTGCTTTTAATCTCGTACATGGTGCGTATTCCGCTTTGGTTTGTACCCATACATTGCAAAGCCCATTTGTAAGAAATTCCAGGCAGCAAATGGTACCAGGGAAGCTTGGAAGCCAGTTTACCGGGTAGAATCTGTTGGTGTCCACCGAAAGGCATATACCATGGAGGGAAAGCATAAAACACCATGCCCCCGGGTTTCAGAAAGCGATGCAGTTGAGGAATAAACCTCTCCTGATCGGGAATATGTTCGATTACATCTTTGAGAATTACCAGATCAAATTTTCTTCCGATATCCTTTTCTATATCTACATCGTAAATGTTTTTATTTAAAAAAGCCACCTTTCCATCGGCCAATTCATCTGCCATAAATTCCCGGGCATGCACCAGACGGCTCTCTTCCAGTTCAATGCCAAAGGTACGATGTCCGAGTTCTGTAAATGCCTTGAGGACACCAGCTTCCCCACAACCAATTTCCAATACATCCATTTGTTTTTTCAAATCCACTGAAGTTTGTAAAAATGGAATAATATGGTTTTGAGTAACCTTACAGGTCATTTCAAAATAGCGCCTTTTATCACCGTGAAATTCGTACATCCGAAGCTGCGAAAATACAGAATTCGAAGGCAACCATTCTCGCCATATTGGAAAGAATGGAGAATGCTCTGTTTGGTTTCAAAAAAAATAGGCCGATGGATACAAAACCCTTTCTCCTCCTAAATGTTACCTTTGGTACGAATGAGCAAACCTGTAATTTCAACCATTGGAGAATTAAAGAAAAGCGGATATACATCTAAAAGTATTAAAGAAGAATTGCGGGATAATCTGATACAGTCCCTTCGAGACGGTATTCAGGTTTTCGATGGAATTCTGGGTTATGAATTCAGTGTAATTCCGGAAGTTCAAACGGCCATACTTGCCGGTCATAACATTAATTTTTTAGGGCTTCGCGGTCAGGCAAAAACCAAATTGGCGCGTATGATTACCAGGTTATTGGACGAATGGACTCCTGTGGTTTTTGGCTCAGAATTGAATGACGATCCCCTGAATCCTTTGAGCAAGTATGCATTGAATTTGATTGCAGAAAATGGAGATGAAACGCCAATAGAATGGATGCATCGTTCGGACAGATATGTGGAGAAACTCGCCACTCCGGATGTTACTGTTGCGGATTTAATAGGCGATCTCGATCCTATTAAGGCAGCGAATCTACGGGTAGGATATCAGGATGAGAGAGCCATACATTTTGGATTAATTCCAAGAAGTAACCGCTGCATTTTCGTTATTAATGAACTCCCGGATTTGCAAGCCAGAATACAGGTTTCCCTGTTTAATATTTTGCAGGAAGGGGATATTCAGATACGTGGATTTAAACTTCGATTGCCTTTGGATATTCAATTTATTTTTACCGCTAATCCGGAAGATTATACCAACAGAGGAAGCATTGTTACGCCATTAAAAGATAGAATTGGCAGTCAGATTTTAACCCATTATCCCGAAGACAAACTAATTGCAGCCAGTATTACAGCATCGGAGGCAAAACTTTCTGATAGCCAAAAAAGGGAAATTGAAATTCCGGTTTCCATGCGAAATATGATAGAAAATATTTCTTTTCTCGCTCGAAAAAGTGAATTTGTAGACCAAAAAAGTGGCGTTTCAGCCCGACTGGGAATTAGTATTCTGGAAGCTGTAGTTGCTGCTGCAGAGCGCAGAAAAATTATACATGGCGAAAAAAACACAACACTTCGGGTAGGTGATTTGTATCATGCCATACAGGCCATTAACGGAAAAATTGAAATGGTTTATGAAGGGGAACAGGAAGGCCCATACAATGTTGCAGTAAATTTAATTATACAAAGTATACGCGAAGAATTCGACCAAATTTTTGGTGGTATTTCTAAAATTAAAATGCGAAAAATTGGCGAAACAGATCAATACTCCCAAATTATCAGGTGGTTTGAAGAGGGAAATTTTTTACAATTGTTGCGAGATGATTCCGATTTGTCTTACCATAAAACATTAGAACAAGTAGAAGGGTTGAAAAAAATTCTACCTGCCGGAGAAAAAGATAATTATTTTTTGATGGATCTAGCGCTACATGGCCTGGCGGCCAATTCCAGGATAAGCAACACCCAGATTTCGGGGACCTTTCATTTTGGAGATCTGGTAAACTCTATGATGAAAATGACAAGTGAAGAGGATGATGAAGAAAGCTTTTCCTGATTTGGTATTATTTTTGGAATCTCTGAATAAACTATGAACAGAACTTATTTTTTGGGTGCGGTAATTGCTTTGACTTTTACATCCTGTGACGTACTTATGCAGGCGGCTTCGGTAACCCTGGCGCCTACAAATGATGAAGTGGTAAGCGGATTAAAAGAGGCTCTGGTGAACGGCGTGAGTACCGGTACCAGCAACCTCAACAAGCGCGGGGCTTTTTTTTCCAATGCTGCTCTTAAAATATTATTGCCACAGGAAGTGCGGGATGTGGAAGGCAAGATTCGAAACAATGTCATGTTAAACGCATTGATTGGTCCGCAATTGGATAAGTGCGTTCAGGCCATGAATGACGGTGCCGAAAATGCTATGGGAAAAGCAATGCCGATTTTTAAAAGTGCAGTAACCAATATGAGTTTTAGCGATGCAATGGGAATTTTGAAAGGTGGAAAGAGTTCTGCCACCAATTATTTAAAATCAACTACTACCACGGCCTTGCATCAGGCGTTCAAACCTGAAATCCAAAAGGCTCTGGACGAAGTTAAAATAACAGAATATTGGAATCCCATCGTTACCAATATCAACAAATACAAAACGCTTTTGGGCTTATCCAAGGATATTCAAACCGATTTAACCATGTATGTAACAGAGAAAGCAACTGCCGGATTATTTACGGAAATTGAAAAGGAAGAAAATGCCATTCGCGAAAATCCCGTAAAGAGAACTTCGGAAATTCTGAAGAAAGTATTCAATTACGCAGATACGCAGGTGCAATAAACTGCCAATTGGTTTCGTTTATGTAGATATTTGGTTAATTTTCCGGCCAATTAACTAGATTTACCACCCTGAATGCGTTTTAAGATTATTTTATCCTTTTTATTATTCATCCTCGCTTCAGGCCTTGCCGGACAAACAGATGGCTTCACAAAATTTATAGAATTCAAAGGGAGCAAACTCACTTTTGAAGAAGTTATTGCAGGGTTTGAAAAACGCATGGACATCAGGGTTCAATATGATGCGCAACTGGTATCCCCGAACAAAAAATATGATATTAATTATATCAATGTAAAAGCGAAAACTGCATTTTCTGATTTTCTTGCACACAATGGCCTCACTTATTCTTTGCAGGGAAATCAGGCCATATTAAAAAAACAAATTGTACCGGTTGTAAAACCGATGTCTGTAATCAGCGGCAGGGTGGTTGTAAAACAGAGTGGAGAATTTTTGGGAAACGCGGAAATATCCATCAATCACCGAAAGCAAGTGGTATATACTTCTGATGCAGGTTACTTTTCCGGATTTCTGAATCTGGATACCAATTATATTGAAATCAATTATCCTGGAATGTTTGCAGTGTTCGACACCCTTTCCGGAGACCGAAATTATTTTGTTAATTATTCCCTGGAATTCATGTCGGAATCTCTGCCTGAAGCAAACGTAAAAGTAATTACTCCAAGCGGAGAATATGTGCCCCAATTGGGCAGATCCGATCAACATTTTATCAGCAAATCCAGAATCAAGCGATTGCCGCATTTATTGGGTGAACCGGATATTATCCGGGTGATGAGTTTGTATCCGGGAGTGGTTGGCGGAAGTGAGGGAATGTTGGGAATGTATATTCGGGGCGGAGCTTCAGATCAGAATCTGGTTTTGCTTGATGACGTTCCTGTTTTTAACAGCTATCATTTGTATGGTATTTTTAGTATATTTAATGATGATGCCATTAAATCCGCAACCCTTTTAAAAGGCAGTTTTCCTGCGAAATATGGCGGGAGACTTAGCAGTGTGGTAAACGTCCAAAGTAAGGAAGGCAATGCATACCGGATAAAGGGCAGTGTAAGTTTTGGACTGCTTGCATCCAAAATATTTTTGGAAGGACCATTGATAAAAAACAGAACTACTTTTACCATTGCATACCGAAGAAGTTATCTCGATTTTATGGCAAAACCTGTTACAGGATTGTTGTTGAATAATGATTCCATTCAAAATAATGTATATTATTTTTGGGATTTTAATGCCAGAATTACCCATCGGTTTAACTCAAAAAGCAGAATTACTGCATCCTTTTATACCGGCCGTGATGTTGGTGGAATTGATGAAAAAATCAATGCACAGAATACAGAATTTAATGCAACAGAACGTCGCAAACAATTATCGTCCTGGGGAAATGTTTTGGGCAGTATTAAATGGAATTATTACCTAGGGAAAAGAACTGGATTATTAATTAAAGCACATATTACCGCATATGATTATAGTTTTAACCAAAGCTACCAATTAAAGAAAAAATTTAAATCTTCTTCACAATTGGATTTGGATGACAGAACCGAATACAAATTGCAGAATGGAATACAGGATAGAGAAGTTTCAGCTTCCTTACAGCATAAAGCAGGGGAAAAACTATCCTGGAATTTGGGTGGTGGAATTTGCCAGCATAAATTTATTCCCGGAAACCGAACCTTTTCAAGTGTAATTTCCGGTAATGAAACGGAATATTTTTTTAATGATCCAACGGTTACCACCCCGGAATATTTTGGTTTCGGAGAATTGAATGCTATAGTCATGGACCATGTTTATCTGGATATGGGTCTTCGGATTTCGAGTTATCAGGTATTAAAAACATTTTATTATATATTGCCCGAACCCCGGATTTCTCTGCGTTATCAACTCAACGATTTTTCGTGGTTTCGCGCCGGTGTTATGCGCACCCGCCAGTTTTTTCACCTGCTGAACAATCTCACACTTGGTTTGCCATCTGATATTTGGGTGCCATCGGTAGTGCGTTTTAAACCATCTTTATGCGATCAGTTTTCTATTGGATATTCTTATCGCAAAAAAGAATATCAAATTACTACAGAAGTGTTTTATAAAAAACTGAAGAATATTCTGGAATATAAAGACAATGCCGGTTATGTAACCTCCGGCAATAACTGGGAAGATGCGGTAACGGATGGTTCCGGGGAAGCCTATGGCTGGGAGATTATGACTGAAAAAACCAGAGGAAGATTTACCGGTTGGCTCAGTTATTCCCTGATGTGGAACTGGAGACAATTTCATGAATTGAATCAGGGGAATAAATTCCCTTCGAGATACGACAGAAGAAACAATATTTATATTGCGGGAGTTTACCGTGTGAAAAAGAATTTTGATTTTTCTTTTTCATGGACTTATAATTCAGGATTTGCAATTACCACACCTATTGCAAAATATTTATCGCCTACGCCTCAGGACCCGTATAGGGAAATTTATATTTTCGGAGATAGAAACAATACCAGAACCCGGGATAACCATCGTTTGGATATTGCTTTTAATTTCGAAAAAGCCTTAAAAAACGGTTCCAGAATCTGGAGTATTGGTGTATTTAATGTTTACAACCGCAGGAATCCTTTTTATGTAAATTTGGGATATTCTGCCAGTGGAGAGCGGGTTTTGTACCAGGTAAGTCTGCTACCAATTTTACCGAATGTGAGTTATAAATTGAATTTTTAATGCGCAATATTTTATTATTTAATATCCTCATTTTTACACTAGCTTCCTGCATCAAGGAAGTACCATTAAAATCGGATGTTTATGTGGAACCGCGCCCTGTCTTTCATTGCTATCTGGAACCTGACAGTATTTTATTGGCGGATTATGGAAGGGTGACTTCTATATCTGATCTGAATTCCACAGCCGATAGTGCGCTGATTAGTTTATTCCGCAACAATGCATTTCAGGGGGATATGCCGCCGGTAGGAAAAGGAAAATATTATTTTCAAAACAATCCATTTCAACCCCGCGATAGTTTTAGAATTTATGGCTCCGATGGTTTGTACAGCTTTTTTGTAAGAGGCCGGGTTCCATCGCGTATTTATTTGAATGTTACAGATACGCAAACTGTTTTGATTCCGGGCATCGGACCATCCTTCGCACTGGATATTTCCTTTACTGACAGCGCGATTGATGACAATTTTTACCGTTTGTTTTTACGCAAGTATTATATGGAATATACGCTGGATAAAAATGGAAATAAAACAGACAGTGTAAAGCGCATGAAAATTTTGGAAATTAAAGGTTCCGAATTTCCATTTATTCAAAATAATTTCAACAATTATACGTCCTCCGAAATATTATTTAATGATGCCACCTTTAACGGAACAACGCCTACATACCGGATTTATACCCCAGGCAAAATGTGGGGAGATCCGGCAATCCGAAACCTGAAACTGGAGGTAATTATAGAGAATATGGAAAAGCCATTATTTGAATATTACAATACCAGAAATGCACATTTATGGCAGCAGCAGAGCATCAGTCAATTGCCCGGTAATATTAATGGAAACATTGCGGCAGGCTATGGAGTGGCAGGGGCTTATACCAAATCCGTAAAAGTCATTTCATTTGAATAGCGGCAAATACATTTCCATCCATTGTGGAGATGTATAATGCCTGCATGTGGCAGAACCTGAATTCATGCTTATTTTCGCGGGATGAAGCTCACATGCTGGGGCGCAGCAAAACAGGTAACGGGAAGCAAGCATCTGCTGGATCTTCCGGGGGGAACGAGAGTTCTGGTGGATTGCGGCCTGGATTACGAAAAGCGAAATGAATTTGAATTACGGAATCAAAAATTTCCATTTGATCCGAAATCGGTGGATTTACTGATTCTTACCCATGCACATATCGATCACAGCGGAAATATTCCGAATTTGATTAAACAGGGATTTAATGGTGAAATTATTTGCACATCTCCTACGCTGGAACTCAGTGAATATTTGTTGCGGGATAGTTTAAATATTCAAAAAATGGAGGCCGCACAAAAAAATAAAACGCTGAAAAGAAATAAAAAAGGGAAAATTAAAAAAGTAACTTTTAAAGACAATTCCGCAGGTGTTTTATACTCCAAAAAGAATATAGAAGAAATGCTGGACATTGCTACCACACTGAATTTTGGAGAGTTCTTTAAATTCAATGAAGAGCTGGGAGTAGAGTTTGTTGGTGCGGGTCATATTCTAGGAGCGGCAAGTGCTGTTTTACATATCACTGTAAACGGAGAAACCCATAAAGTTGGATTTACCGGAGATTTGGGAAATTATGGTTCTAAGCTGGTTCCGGATCCTCATCCTATGGCAGGTTTGAAATACCTGATTTCTGAAAGCACTTATGGCGGTAGAAATCATGTGGCAGATACCGATGATGCATGTTCAGAAATTTTGCGATACGTGAAATCCACCTGTGTGGATCGAAAAGGCAAATTGGTAATTCCCGCATTTAGTGTAGGCAGAACCCAGGCCATAATTTTTGCTTTACATGAATTGTATCGCGATGGAAAATTACCGGCGGTGAAAATATTTACCGACAGTCCTCTCGCAATTAAAAGCACCTCTGTATACCAACACAACCTGGCATATTTGAATGATGACGCCAAACGGTTTCAAAAGAAACATGGAAGTCTTTTTGATTTTCCGCTTTTGCATGTGATTGAAGACGAAAAAGAAAGCGAATTGCTGGACATGTTTCCCGAGCCATGTGTCATCATTTCTGCGGCGGGAATGGTGGAAGGTGGCAGAATTCAAATGCATGTACGAAACCATATCGGTAAGGAAGAAAATACCATTCTTATTGCGGGTTTTTGTGCGGAAGGAACATTGGGATACCGGCTTTTGCAGGGACAGGATTATATAGAAATTCAGAATGCCAAAAGACCCGCAAGAGCACAAATTGCACGTACCGACGCTTTTAGTGCGCATCTGGACCACAATGGATTGCTGAAGTATCTGCGCGCATCTGTCAATGGGGTTACCAAAGGCCTGTACCTGGTGCATGGCGATGCCGACCAAATGCAAATGTTAGCAGACGATATCGATTTTGTAAAAGTTACCATTCCGGAAAAAGGAGTGGAATATGAATTGAAATTGTGAAAAAAGCACTGAAAAATATTGCTGCGATTTTTTTCGGTTTGTTCATTGGTTTTTTAATTGCTGAAATCGTTTTACATATTTACAATCCTTTTAAAAGCAGAATTAAAGACGGCAGGATTGTATTGCCCATGAATGTAAAATACGAATATAACAACCAGAGTATTCCAGGTTTGGAGTCCCATATTGTGCATCAGAAAAATGCCTATGGGTTTCGCGGACCGCTGCTACCGGCAGATTCGGCTTTCAAAATATTTTGTGTGGGTGGAAGTACTACGGAGTGTTTTTATTTGTCGGATGGCAAAGACTGGCCTGCTTTGTTGTATGGAAAACTCAAAAAGAATCATCCAAAAATATGGTTGAATAATGCGGGTTTAGATGGCCACAGCACATGGGGACATCTGGTTTTGCTGCGCGATCATTTGATGAAATACAAACCGAATATGATCCTGTTTTTGGTAGGATGTAACGATATGGCATCTACAGGTCTAAATCAGTTTGAGCGCTACCATATTCCCAGAAAATTCCGCATACTCGAAAATTCAGAAATATTTAATATTCTCCAAAATTATCGCAGAATGCAGGCCACCAGAAAATGGGGCATGGGACACTATCAAATAAGCTTCCCAACGGCACCTTCTGCCGATACTACCGATTGGAACAGTGGAAAATCCAAGTGGTTTGTGAATTTGAATAAAGGGCTTATGCAATACCAAAACCACTTGCTGGAATTGGGTAAAATATGCGAAGAAAATCATTGTATTCCGGTGTTTCTTACGCAGCCTACTATTTTGGGAAATGCTTCGGATCCTGTAACCAAACGGTTTCTTGGAAATTTGGAATTTCAGGGGGAAAGCGGCATGCATTATTCATTTGTCTTGGACAAGTACAATGTAGTGCTTCAGCAGGTTTGTAAATCCAAAAACTGGCATTGTATTGATGCGGCCTCTGCTTTGCAAAGGTCTTCGGATAATTATTACGATTTCTTTCATTATACCATGCATGGAGCCGAGAAAATGGCAGCATTGGTTGCCTCGGAAATAGAAAAAGAACAAATGATTCCTTGAAAGTTATTGCTATCATATTGTTGCCTTTTTCCTGGATTTACGGATTCATTGTTTCTCTGCGGAGATCTATGTTTCAATGGGGAATATTTAAAAGAAAAAGGCCTGAAATTCCCGCAATTGTTGTAGGCAATATTTCTGCGGGGGGTACCGGAAAAACACCATTTGTAATTTGGCTTTCAAATGCAATGCGAGATAAATCCGTTGCAATTTTGTCCAGGGGGTATAAAAGAAAAAGCAAGGGATTTTTTGAGGTGAATTCCACAGATGGGGCAAGCCAATTTGGCGATGAGGCCCTGGAAATATTTCAGCATTTTCATTCGGAAATACCGGTTTTTGTTTGCGAAGACAGGGTGGAAGGTATACATCGGATTTCAAAAGAAAGGCCGGGTACAGAAGTGGTAATTCTGGATGATGGTTTTCAGCATCTGAGATTACAACCAAATGTTTCTGTTTTGTTGTGTAATTACAATCGTCCTTTTTTTAAGGATTATCCTTTTCCCTTGGGACATTTGCGGGAATTTGCCTTTAATGCGCGTTATGCAGATGTAATTGTGGTAAGCAAATGTCCGGCAAATATGGATATGGCAGAAGGATTAAAATGGTACGATGCGCTTTCCGGTTATGGTAAAGCTATTTTCTTTGCAAATTATGAGAATGCTGCGCCTGCAGATATTAAGGGAAATACGCTAAAACCAGGTAGTCGTGTGGTATTGGTTTCCGCATTGGCCAATAATGCTGCCTTTTGCAAATGGGCGGAAAAAGACTATTTGGTATCCAAACATTTTAGCTATGTGGATCATTATCCGTTTAAAAATTCAGATATATCGGATTGGGAAGCAGCATTGGAAAAACACAATGCAGACGGGGTTTTGGTGTCGAGGAAGGATTTTATGAAGCTGGGAAAAATGGAATTAAAAATGCCGATTTATATTACTTTTACGCAGGTTCAAATTCTTTTTGATGGCGAAGATGATTTGATTGCATTAATTTCGGACAAAATTAACGGTTAGGGTATGCAGAGAAATTTTGTAATAGCAGTGGCAGCTGTTCTCATGGCCTGGGGATGCTCCACAAACAAAAATGTGTTGTTGGATGAATTTAAGGAAGTGGGAACGGAAAAGTGGAGTTGGAATGATGCTCGTACATTTACATTTACAGTTACTGAGGCAGATTATTTGTACAATTTAGATTGTTCGTTGCGCATTACAGGGAACTATAAATATTCCAATATCTGGTTGATATATCAATTGGAAGGGCCGGAAGGGAGCACCAAACAACAGTTTCAGATTACTCTTTCTGACAATACCGGAAAGTGGTTGGGAAAAGGGAATAATAATTTGATTAGTTACAAGCAAAATATGGTTTCAGGATTAAAACTGAAACCGGGGAAATATACCCTGAAATTCAACCAGAATATGCGTGATGAGAATTTGGAGGCGGTGAGTGATATTGGTTTGAAAGTGTACAAAGGTTCCAGGATTTTTTAATATGGTTGTAAAAGGATTTGCGAGTGCCGTGCATGGCGTGAATGCCACGTGCATTTCTGTGGAGGTAAATACCAGTGCGCCTACCCCGGAGTTTAAAAATTTTGTAATTGGATTGCCGGATATTGCGGTAAAAGAAAGCATTCACCGAACGGATGCAGCGGTAAAAAACAGCGGCTATGAACCTTTGCGACAAAAGGCAATTATCAGTCTGGCTCCGGCAGATTTGCGCAAAGAGGGGAGTGCATATGATTTGCCCATTGCAGTGTGTATTCTGGCCGCAACTTATCAAATTCCGGAAGCACCATTAAAAGATTATGTAATTATGGGAGAATTGGGATTGGATGGTGAGGTAAAACCCATTAAAGGCGCATTGCCGATAGCATTACAGGCATTAAAAGATAAATTCCGTGGATTGATACTTCCGTATGAAAATGCGAAGGAAGCGGCCATTGTAAAAGATCTGGAAGTTTATGGCGTAAAACACCTGAAAGAAGTGGGAGATTTTTTCTCGGATAAAATTCAATTGGAACGGGTGTATGCAGATCCGCGCGGAGATTTTGAAGCGGCACAGGGATTTTACGATGTGGATTTTGAAGATGTACAGGGGCAGGAAAATATCAAACGCGCCATGGAAATAGCTGCCGCCGGCGGACATAATATTATTTTAATTGGCCCTCCCGGTGCGGGTAAAACCATGTTGGCAAAACGCCTGCCCACGATAATGCCTCCAATGACTTTGCATGAATCTTTGGAAACCACCAAGGTGCATTCCGTTGCGGGGAAATTGGGAAATAAAGCATCCCTGGTTTCACAAAGACCATTTCGTTCTCCGCACCATACGATTTCAGATGTGGCTTTGGTGGGCGGTGGAAACCATCCGCAACCGGGTGAAATTTCTCTGGCACATAATGGCGTTTTATTTTTGGATGAATTACCGGAATTTAAACGCACCGTTTTGGAAGTGATGCGCCAACCTCTGGAAGAGAGAAGAGTTACTATTTCGCGCGCAAAATGGGCAGTGGAATATCCTGCCAGTTTTATGCTGGTAGCCAGCATGAATCCCTGTAGTTGTGTTGCTTAGTTGTCATCAGTTTAAGGGAGGTGGGGGTTGGGAGGTACCGCAGTTCGATATGGATGTCTTCTTTGGCAATGGTTATCTTATCAGTAACCGTTTCAACCAGTAGTCTTTTGTCTTCTCTATTCATACCAGTCCATTGGCTGTAGAGATCGCGGGCATCGTGGATGACTTGGTCTGTTGAGGCTTCGGTTAATTTCATATGGTCTATTTCGGCTTGTAAGACTGCGAAGTATTTTTTCTTCTGATTGTATTCGTTCGTTATTGGTTCCCAGTGCTCCGCAAAATTTGCTTTTGTAATGGTTCCATCACCGTGCAATGCCAAAATCCTCTTTTGTTCTTTGAATAAAGAATCAATCCGGTTTTGAAGAATCTCCGCTTCTTTTTCTTTTTGACCCAAGGTTGTGTGATGTGATTTTAGATAATTCGAAATTTCGTCGTCCGAATTCAGAAAGGATTTCAACTGCTCATGGAAGATTTCCTCTAAGTCTTCACATGGGATTTTGTTCCGGCATTCAACGCAGGTGTATTTCGGAGAATTGGAAGGCACATACATTTTAGTCCCGCATTCGCAGATGGCTAATCCGCTAAATAAATTAGCGGCCTTGCGAGCCGGTTTGCGGTTTGTGGCATTCTGTTCATCCAATATCCTGTTACATTCTTCCCAAAGTTCTTCTGAAACAATGGCCGGTGCTGGAGTGAATACCCAGTCCTTTTTATCCTTCTCCTCCCATTTTTTGCCTTTGCCGAGGCTCCGTGAGTAGTTGGCCCTGTGAAGACCTTTAGCCAACGGGTCGCGAATGAGCCGAACTATAGTCGTGTCGGTAAACTTCGATCCATTGCGTGTTTTGTATCCTCGTTCGTTAAGAACCTTTGCGGTGTGCTTTTTCCGTTTATGCTGATTGAATAGCTCAAATATTAGCTTTCTGATGGGAGCCTCGTTTTCGTCAAGTTCCAGCTTCCCATCAACCCGTTTGTACCCAAACGGTGCTTGGCCACCCAATGGCTTGCCGAGCTTTGCTCTTATGGGTACTGATGCCGCAACCCGGTCAGCAATTTCTTCGCGCTCCCATTGAGCCATTGCCGCGATTATGGTAAAGAATAGTCGCCCTGCTGGAGTAGAAGTGTCTATCAACTCATGCATGGAAATAAGGTCAGCGTTGACTGCTTTGAATATGTCCGAGAACTCCAATAGCTCTTTTGTATTCCTGGCTAATCGGGCCAGTTTGGAGAATATTAGGCCTGAAATGGCCTTTGATCTTATGTCTCGCAGCATCCGCTGGGTTTCGGGGTGATCCATGACGGATTTGCCCGAGACGGCCTCAAGGTGGTAGACAGCGACGATCTCCCATTTTTGAAGTTCAGCGTACATTATTGCTCTAGCTTCATGATTTTCAGGACTTTCGCCTTTGGCCTGGTCCTCGGTTGAAACCCGAATCCAAATGCCTACTTTCTTTTTTGGTTCCATTATTGTTCAAACTAGCTATAAACTGCTTAAAAAACAAGGGCATCTTGACAGAGAAGACTACACTTTTTCCACAATAAAATGATTCAACAGAATTGATGATGAATATAGTTGCATTGGAACAATTTCTTGACCTTAATGCTTATATGAATAGGCCTAAATGGGCTCTTCAATAATGAATTAGAAATAGATTTTGTCAATATGTGCTGCACGATTAATTATGATATCATTACTGTAAATCAAAATCAATAAATTATGAACTCGACACAAATATATTTAGTATTGGTCCCGTTGTTAATTTTAGCAGCTGTGGCTTTTTTAAAAGCACTTTTTGAGAAGGAGCTCAGATGGAGGTTAATCTTTATTCTACTTTGTATTATTGTATTTGCCATATTTCTCTTCTTTTACCTGAATTTTACAAAAAGCGCGATGAATCTCGCGCTTTTCTGATAAAATAGACACTATTTGTGTGTTATATGTTGGACGTTTATATAGAAACTTGTATGAATAAAATATTTTGCTACCTTGCATTGAAGTTGGTTTAACATGGACAAAAACTTAAATAATCTACAGGGTTCAGAAAAACCAGAACCTAAATACTTTGCAATTTCAAGTGATTCACCTGCCAAACATAGAAGAAACTTTTTATTAATAATGGGGTTGTCATTAATTGTTTGTGTCGCAACACTTATATTCGTCATTAGAGGAATCAAAAGCTATGAAATTCTTATATCCAGCATATTTGTGCTTTTATCAAGTAGTGGCTTTTTTACGATTTCCTTTTATGAAGCCATCATTAAGAGGGTAAGGAAAAATGCCGATTAAAAAATTATTAAGATTTTTACAACGCCTATTAAAGGGTAAGAAGTTTTCGTTCTCAATTATATTGGGCTTTATAATCACTTTACTTGTAAAGAAACGTGCAGCGGATTTTTTTGGCATTTCTGAAATCGAAATTGACAAATCAAACTTGGGAATATTTCTCTGTATAGTGTCCATTTTTGTTTGTTTGTCCATTTTATTTGATGGTGTAAGAAGTAAATATAAATCAGACATAAATCAAGATACTGAAATTGGTAAAAACCTTGGAATATTTGAGGGGCAAAATATTAATTTATCTGAGTTAAGAGAAAAAATGGATAGGGCCATTTGTAATTTGGAGAAATTAAAATTGTTTTGGATGTGGGCCGTGATTTCTTGGCTATTATTTTACATAGTTTCACTGATTTTTTATTGCATACCTTATACTCCGTTAATGATATATTTTAAAGAGGATCCAGTGAAAATTACTAGAATTGCTGATGTACTTTTGAATGCGATTAACTTATTAAATTCATTTTTTTTATTGTTATGTTACTTCATACTGGGACACAAAACATATGATGAAAAGTTTATGTGGCCAAAGAGCTCTTTGTTTTCATCTATTTTCATCGCTTTGGTCATTGTTTGTATCAATATCGGAGTAAATGCTTCGCCTGTCAAAGATTTAAAAGACGAGACAATTATAAAGGTATTAATTCATGCTTCTTATATAAATCTTCTTATCGGATTAATTTCTGGTGTAATCTTGGGCTTGCTTACTAGCAGGCTGGATAGTCGGTTCATTTCGCCAAGGGCATTCTACATAGCTTGTTTGTTTTTGTATGTTGGCATCCAAATGACGTATCCTATAATAAAAATGGGATTTTATAAGTTTCTTCCTGAGTGGAAAAAAGTTAGTGAAACAGCATTTCAGGAGTCGGTAGTTGTTTCAGCCATTTTTATTGGTATTGCATGCGTTGGGAAGTGGGTGCTTTTTAGGATTATAGAAAGGGCTAAAGAGAATCATGGGCTGCTGATTTATTTCTTGCGGTTAACTACTTTAAAGGAAATCACACCAGAATATAGAAAAACACTAACAAAAGCAGTACAAAAATACTACAAGGAAGTATAAGGACTACTGAATTTAGAATTGGTTATAGTACAGAAAAAGTACGAAATTTAATCCATCAAATCTTCAATAAATATTAGTAATTGAGCATTGTATAATGCGACATTAAGGCGGATAGGTTGCTCACTACGGTTTCTCAATGCTCCACCCAATTGTATTTCTCTCGATTACATTGTATTTAACCAAAATAGGAAAATGTCTTTATTCTTACCTGAGTATTTTCCGTAATATTTTTCCCCCATAGTTGGATCATTGAATTTTGAAAAAATAATAGAAATTAATTTTTAGTGTTAAGTCATTGATATTCTCCAATATGCCAGGACTTATAAAAATCTGCATTAAAATGAATATAATAAATAAAATAGTAAGTACATAAAATGCGAATCTGAAGTATTTTATAATACCTCGCATCATTACAAATCGTGACGCAATCAAGTCGATTTCTTGCTTGATAGTTTGCATATCCAACTTGCTTTCGGATTCTATTTTGGTTTTGTCCGTATTAAAGTCGTTCTCTAAAGAGCCAACTTCGATTGATAAAACTCCTAACAATCTTACTACAAAGAACCCATAAATGATAAAAGCGAGAAGAATAATAAATAAAACAAGAGAATTATCTACTTTATAAGTAGCAAAGACTGAAGCAGATATGGCAATCGGAATAGCGGTTATTTGAGAATATATTTTTGATAAAATATCTTTGGTTAGATTAAAATATTTGGCCTTTTCCAACCTCAAACTATCACGTAGCTTATCGAAAGAAAAATTACTTAAAAACACATCGAAGTTGTGATCAGAATTATCTAGAATCAAGTTCAAATTCTGAACCAAATAAAGAAAGCGATCCTCTTCTTTAATAGATTTAAGCTGATTGAATACTTCGGCCTTAAAAAGACCAACATACCCTTTTGCAGTAAGCGAAATTTCAAGTCTGTTACAAAGTTTCTTTAAATCAATATGCGCATCAATGCCTGGATTAATAGCTGGATATCCTATAGACATAGTCCCAAGGGTGGCACTGATGAATACCACTATTCTGTGGGCGCCATCGAAGTAATTGGCAAAACTGAAATCGGCCCGCTGCGTATTACAGAGAATTTCTCGGATATTGAGGTAATAAAGATTATTAATAACTTCATTATTGGGATATTCATTATCTATGTTGTCAAAAAAAATCTGAGAGGTAGAATTAAAATAAATGCCACTATTTTCAAATTTCAATATTCCGAAATCTCTTGAGGAATGTGAAATCTCGAAATTCTGCATGTACTCCTGCTGATCATAGAAGAAGGGTAGGTTGTATAAAGCAATTGATGGGCCTTCGCCAGTGTTTTCAAATGTAATATTTAGGTGTTTCGACTTTTCTGTTAAATCAGCAAACTGCTTGTCAGTTAAAGTTAACAGCTTTTGCGTTGGAGAATAAGTATAAACGGAACTCTTTAGGAGATCTGAGAGAAAAAGGAATTGCTTTCTAGTAATGTCAGTTTCCATTACCAAAAGCCGTTTCTACGCGTATTTGATCTGCTAAACTTTGCGACTCGATTATGATGATATTTTTTTTCTGAGGATCGAGTTTTACTATATTGTTAAATTTGGAAAAGTCAAAACCGAGGGTTACGCCATCAGCAGAAATGTTTACTCTGTAAAGTCGTTTTAATTTATTTGAATCTGGACGAAATTCAGTGTCTAAAGCTAATTGTCGTTCAACTGCAAAATTAACAATCTTGTTTTCATTTCCTTTGCCAAATAGATGTACGCTCAATTCGGACAGATTTACCTTACCGCTTGGCGTATTCTTGCAATAATCATAGACTTTCTTTTTAAAAAAGTCTCTGGTTGGAATTTGATCATCAAGTTCAGCAGGCATTTCAATTTCATTGATTATGGTGCATAGGTTATCTGTGTACTCACTATTTTGACGTAAAGCTGTGGCCGATATCCAGCTTACGAAATACTTAGAGGTATCCTGCCTGTCTGTTCGAATAAAGCTGAGATAGTTGCCTTCCTGATTTAAATAACGACCCTTATTAATTTTGCATCCCATTGCAAACTTTTCAATCTCAATATGTGTTTGTGGTTTTACATCGAACATCTTTTGCTCTTTTTTGAAGAGAAAACCATTGGTATTTCGAACAAGAAATATCGAAACGAAATTTCCATATTGTGTTCCATAATCTGCAAATAGAAAATACCCACCTGTGGCTTTAGGAACCAGTTGTACCATCTCGTTGAGATGATTCATTGTGGTAGTAGTAAAATCAAGAAAGGTATTGTTTTCAACATTCTGGAAATATGTTTGAAGCTTGTTCGGGAAGGTATTTTCCTGATTTGGATCGAAGCGACCATAGGTTTCTCGGCTCTTATATTTTTCATTTAGAGCTTGGACTAAGCTGATAGAATGTTCATTGACTGTGGGTAGTTCATTTGAAAGGATTACACTGGCAGGACCGTTTTGTTCCTTTTTGAGTTCATGGATTACGAAATGGTTAAGTTGCATGGGTAGAAAGATTATTTTACGAATATAGGTTTTTACCTTAAAGTTGCTATATCAACAGGGTTTTAGACATTATTGATTTTGATCAACATCGAATTTGTTAATTTATTTAACAATGAAACACCCATAAAATAGGCGATGGTTTTGACTTTTTCAAATCAATTTCTGTCAAAATCTCAATAATTTGCTTATGACAACTCTGAAAAACAACAAAGCCGGAATTGTGATCCGGCCCTGCTGGCTATGAAAACTTAAATCTACCCAAGACAAATCTATATACCAACAACTGTAAAAGCAAGAACGGCCGCGAAAATTCGCAGCCGCTTTGCATGGAGTTTGGTTTTCTGAGAGAGTTAGGTTCCCTGAAAGGCGCAATTTACTCACATCTTATTACTTTTTCAGCAGCATTCTTGCCATTTTCATAGGCCCTTATTGTATAGCTGCCTTGCGCAAGATTGGCAGTTTCTGTTCTTATTGATACTTTACCCTGATCATCAGCCCTACACTCACATATCGATTTAACCAATTTCCCATTTGCATCAAGCATTTCAATTCGTACAGGTGCCCCCGGTGTTCCCTTATATTTTACATCTAAGAAATGATTGAAAGGATTTGGGCTTACCCAAAGCCCAGTGTTTTTGGAAATTTCAACTATATCTGTCGAAGCAGGGGCACCACCACCTTGGCTTTGGGAGTAAAAATCACCACGAATTCCGAATTGAACACGGCCAGTTTCAATCGAATCTTCAACGGTTTCGACTAAATCAAAAGAGGCTGTATCTGTATAGTATATGCCATCCATGCCGTTTTGATAACGCCATGTGAATCCTAGGAATTCATGGAGGGTATCAGGCAAAAGAATTGGACCAATTTCAGCGCAAGGTACATTTATGATTAATTCTCCAGGTGAGCCGATTGTATAACCATTTCCGGGATAAGATTGGGCGTTCAAAGCTGTCCAGATTTGATCTGGAACCGTTACAAGTACTTCGGCTACATTGTAAAAATCAGCATCGTAACCGCAAAATTTGAATTTGGTGGGTCTTTCCACTACAGAATCTAAATTGGGAGTTTTTGGAACTTTTACAAAAATCCAGTCATCAACATGATCACTAAATGGCGGGCTAACATAAGAGAGATAATAGTTGGCGGAAACTATATTGTTATTATAGACAATATTGTATCCAATATTTCCAGTTGTTTTTTGATAGTTTGTCGAGTAGTTTAATTTCTCTGGATAAGTCATTCCATAATTCGCTTCGTCCGCGCAAGTTTCAATTCTTGCCAAGAGACAAAGGCCAATTGTATTACTGTATTTCTTAGTACCTGCCTTATTGCTATAATACCAACCTGGATGAGGAATAATATCAGGAAATGTCCATGCATAAGTTATCATTACCTGATCCCCTGGAGCGATTCCATAATGGCCAGTTGCAGCAAACACATAGTCATTAATATTTATTGGATTCGTGTTTATTTTGTGACCAATTGGGTAACTAACCCCACTGTCAATGTTGTCGAAATATTGAATTCCAGTCCATGAAGTAGGCCAATCTTCATTGGTGCTGTTGATTGTCCAGTACAAATTCAATACACCAGTAAAAGAAGTATCATTACCACGATTTTGGATGTAAACATGAATAAAATTTGTATCAAGATCACAATTGACATTAACCCTGTCAGTCCATCCATAAACCGGCTGACCTGAATCACCCCGAGTTCTATTCCAGAGGTGGTTGCTGTGCGTGTAATTATTTGTATCACCTAGGTTCGGTTCAGACCCAATATCATTGTCTGAATCAGCAATCCAGAGATCGGAATAATTACTCAGTTGTTGGTACTGACCAACACTAATTACTCTTGATATAATGGGTTTTGTCCACGTATTACCTCCTGTCAAAGGACACCTATTCCTTAACAGAATTCTGTAGTACTGCCTCCTTTGGCATGAGGTGAAATCAGGTGTCACATTAAATGAGTCCAGTAATGTATAGCCTAGACTATCCCAGGTTCCACCTTCCGGATTTCTACTTGTTTGCCAAACGGCATAACATACATTTCTTTGTCCTGACCATTTGCCTTTTAATCTGTGACTATTTCCGGATGAAATCAGAGTGTCATTATTTACACTGGTAAAACTTGGGTTAGCAACTTTTACCAATGCAGCCGTGTTGCTGTAAATGGTAAAACAACTATTCTCAATTCGTAATCGAAAATTAGTTTGATGAGCATATTTACTGGCGGTATCACGAAGACTAGGACCACCGCCAATATTAAATGGCAAATTATTCCATGTTCCATTGCTGCTCTGATATTGCCATCTGAAAGAAGTAGTCGATTGCTGATAAGTTTGAATAATGACATCCATTCCAAATATCATATTATTGCATGCCGTTGCGTCTATGGGATGTTGAGTAATTGATAACACTCCAATCACTTTAATAATATTACTCGTATCATTCCCACAATTTAGGCTATTGAGTACTCTTCGGAAATATCTAAAAGGCCATGATTTCACAGAAACGTTATATTTAGAATTCGTTGCACCGCTTATGTTCTGCCACACAATACTGTCTGAACTATATTGCCATTGGAATTGACCACCGGGTAATAAATTGGCTGTGTCATGGGTTCTTAGTGTATCACTACATCCACTTGATTTTCTTTGAATAATGTTTGAAGATTTTGCACTTACAATATGAATTAAATTACTTTTGGAAACGCAACCATTTGAAACTACAATTCTGTATATATATCCTGTAGGATATGGCAATGCACTAGAAGTTTTTAAAGATTTGGTGAATTGTTGAAGATTGGATTCCAGATTTTGCGATTGCATATTCCAACTGTAAGTAAAAGTACCAGTGCCTCCTGTTGGGGTTGAACCGGTTAATTGGACTGTATCGCAAAACGAAGTATCGCCGGAAATCACGTTATTCCCAATTGGAGCTAATGGAGTTGTAATTAATGAATCAGAATATTGACAGCCATCGCTTATATCCATAAGCAAAACACTCAACAATCCTGTATCATACCAACTTATTTTAGCTTCTGGATTGGAAGATAAATTCGCATTTATTCCACCAGTAACAGACCAATTGTATTTCACAAAACTATTCAATGGTGACACGCTATAGGATGAGAATTGACTTGTATCGCAGGTTAAAGTTCTTCCACTAACGGTATAAGATTTTTGCTTTACTTTTATTGTCTCGGTTACTGTATCTCCATCAATTATCAAGTTGACAACATAAATACCAGGCGAATAGGAATGGGATACTTCTCTTCCAGAATCTAATGATCCATCACCAAAAATCCAAATCGAATTTTCTCTCCAAACCATATTGTGTGAAAAATGAGCATGGGTGCATGAATCTAGGTACCAACTTATTCGTTTTTTTAATTTAGCAACTGGTTGATCGAAAACAGGGTCGGGCAAACTGTGTGCAATACTCATAACTCTCCCTGGAACTTTGTACACTAAATCATCTTCTGCAAATCCGCAGTTATTTGGCTTTTCATCTGTGCAGAGGCTATCTGGATATTTAATTACATCAAGTTTTTCTCCCACTCCGCCAGGTAATAAAATGATTGTATTGTTTGGAGCTTTTTGCATTATCCAATAATAATTAAAAGGGTGCAGAGCAATTATTCTGCTCATTTTAAGAGGATCCTTTTGATTTAGATCTACTTGAAATAGCGTATCGGCATTTAATCCAAAATTCACACTATCACGGTATGTCGATCGTCTTTGAAAATACAGAAATCTAGAATTTGGCGAGAATTCATGAGGTTCAAGTACATTTCTATCTTCCATTTCAGTAGAGTTTTGCACTGTATAGTCTGTAAAATCGTATTTAACTTTAATATCACCTGTCTTGCGGTCAAATTCAAATACTTTGTAATTACAAGATATGTATCTACCATCTGGAGAAGTCTTTATAGTCTGATAATAAGGATAATTTATCTGCTTTATTGTATCAAAGAAAATCATTGTATCTTCAAGCACTTTAAAAATAACCAATGAACTGTCATACACAGATCCCGCATCAGGTGGACAGGCTAGAAATAGCCAATAAAAACTATCGTTACTTGATGAAATTGCAGTAATGGCTTCAGTACCAAAAATTGCTCCATTACTATCGGACGGAAATCCAACTGGCCCACGCAACGGAATATCCGTTGGACCAATAATATCCCAATATCCAGTTGCAGTATCACGACCAATTGTTCTGTAATAATTATAACCAGAAATATGACCATTGTATAACGTAAACCAAAAGTACTCATCAGGTTTTCCCGGCTTTGGTAATACTAGATTTTGAAGAGCATTTTGCGAACCCTTTATCACAGTTGATTGTGATCTTTTTGCTACCCAATCCCGACTTTGAGAAGTATCTCTATACCATAATCTGGCATACTTATTAATATTTATCGTATTATATCCACCACCGTAAAATCTCATAACCCCATTAGTGTCGCTAACCGACATAGCAGTTTGAACAGTTTCAATACCATTGGCAGATGGTATTACTGAAAATGCTTTTGTAGTTGGCAATACTCCATTTTTATGAAATTCTAATGAAACTTTTCTCCCACAATACCAATTTGCATTTACATCTTTAAGTATTGGCCCACAAGGCCTCACATAAATCATGTCTGGCCTTGTCAATTCAACAGTATCGTTTGCTCCAAATACAACTCTCAGATTTATTGTATACAAACCAGTATCGGTCAGTTTTACTGTATAATCCACGTTATTGGTTACAGAATATGTTTTAACTAAACTTCCATTTCTGTAGACACGCCAGATATATGTGGCTGTCTGCGATTCTTTTTTGAATGCTGTAAATGTGAAATTACCACTGTCACAAAGTTCATAAAACTTCGCATCAAACCAAGCTGATTTCACGCAACATTGCAATTGCAAATAATTGAGTGTATCAATTTGAATAAGATTGTATCTGTACTTAAGTAACGAGTACTGCATTATTTCAACCTGCCCTTTGGTAAATGTATTTCGACAAGCATCAGGAGTATAATCCATGTGATTTTCAATCATATCATTTTCATCGCCAATTTCGTGGCAGCTATTATTAGGCGTACATGTAGTATTTTCACCATCCAAAGGTGGAGTATCACAGCAAAAATCACCTGTTGTTGAACATGTATCTGAGTTTGATGGACAGCCCCCACTAAATGTATGTAATAGACCAAAGTAATGGCCCATCTCATGAACTAGAACTCTTCCCCGACTACTTGTAAATAAATCATAACTACCACCCTTTGTTACATAATCACCACAACTCTTTCTATCAAGAATTATACCTGGAGCACCAGGCGAATATATTGGGTGTGTTGCAAAACCTAAGATACGTGCTCCTGGAATTGCAGTTTTTATTTGGTCAACTATGTAAATATTTATATAGTTATAGGTACTAGGAAAGTTGCCCTTCATGCTATCCAATCTGTACAATTCATTCGGCCAAACTCTGTAAAGATCGGAATTAGGGTACCTGAAAATACTCTTCTTTGATAACCCCATATTTAGAGGGGCAAGGCAAAAATAAAATTCTACATCACTCGCCTTGGAATTGGTTCCATAAGCATTAGCAAATTCTTCATTTAATATTTGAATCTGATCAATTACTTGTTGGTCACTAATATTAGTTCCTGTTCCAGGAGTATTGTCAGAGGGGTCATGAACAATATGAACCACAAGTGGAATAACATATTTCCTTTTGGGACAGCTACCCCTACTTTGAACGCCATGATATGATGGTGTAACAGAGTATGTAGATCGAAATTTTTCGAGCCCTTCCTGAAATTTCTTTTCGTTCCATTTTCCAAGATCTGTGCTGTCTAAGGAATAAGTCCGCTGTTCATCAAAGATACAGTGATCAGTTTGTGCCGCCAATTTGCATATAGAAAGGCAACAGAGGATAGTAAGCAAGTATTTCATTTTTTTATGATTAGAATGTCTTTATCATTTTTTTATTTAAATGCGATCTAACATAAATCTAATAATAAATATAATTTAGGAGTGATTAAGAAAGTACAATATAAGAGAGTAAGTATTAATCAAATCACGTTTTTCAGATTACCTATTGTTTAACAATTTTCTTTATCAAAGGCATGCGATTTTCATCGCTTATTAAGATGACATAAAGCCCCTCCGGAAATTCGGAAAAAGAGATAGTTGAGCCGAATCCTTGTTCCAAAAGTTGCCCTTGGGCATTATATAAACTATATTTATGTGGCCCAGAAGGCGAGAAATTTAATGTCTCAGTAACAGGATTAGGATAAACATTTAGTAAATGTGCAGTAAGTTGGTGAGTTCGGAGAGATTTGATTTGTATTTCTGTTGTGTCACTGTAACAACCTGTGGTGGTATAAGCCCACACAGTCCAATTGCCTGTATCCTTTACAGAATAATAAGGTATTGCAGTAGTATCCATATTCCCATTATGCTTAAATACAAAGCGCATTGCTGGTGATGAAAGATAGTTAGTAATTCGTATACTATCTGTAAGGGTAAATACCGCAACTGGTTTATCTATTGAAGTACTTTTAAATACTTTTATTGTATCGAAATTCAAGCAATAATTGCTATCGTAAAATTTTACTGAATAAATTCCAAAAGTATCAATATGTCTTTCAGTCAGGCTACCTCCATTTTCCCACATTGAGCAGAATGATTGAGATGGGATGGATAAATTTATTCCGAAGGTGTCGTAACAAACTGGAATATCAGCGCCCAAAATATTCTTTTTTACAGGCTCCCAAACAGGAATGTTCTTAAGGATAGTATCATTCCCAGTTGAATATTTTGCAATCATTTTTACCTTTATTTGGCCCGAACTAATTATCGGAACTTGGATTGACGAGCCACTTTGGGTGGTTTTTGATCCATCGGTATTAATTACCTCCCAGATAAGTGAATTTTCTTGCCCGGTAGTGATGGCTTCTAGTTCTATTTGATTGGATTTACAATTGGTTAAATATCTAACTTCACTTCGATATTCTCTAAAAAAGCTTGATGGAAAATTCGGGGGAGCATATTTTATGTTATGTAAGGTTTTTAACCAATTTGGGTTATAGTTTTTTGGAACAAAAGAGTCATTTGTATTTGACATAAGGAAAAGACAGTTTGTGTCCTTATATATCCATAAATTTACTGAATCTACCCATCTCTCAGTAATGTAATAGCCACTGACCAATTCATTTTTGCTTAATCTGTATAAGCCAAAACTATAGCGAAATGGAGGTTGCGATTGTTTAGCAATAATATTGGTGTCCCAATCTTTTATTCTGTTTTGAGCTAATTGAGCTACAGTTCCAGCCTCACTGTTAGCAGTATAAAGGTATTCCTCATTCTCAGAAAACTCAGGTCCAATTAAAAGACCATGTTCCACGTCGTACCTTATGATTCGGTCGGTAAGTGCCGAATTAAACGCATTAAAATGAGCAATTTGAATTTTTCCATCTTCAAAATTATGGTTAGTAATGCTATGACCATTTACTGAAAATAAAGCGCCACATTGCCCGGAGCTATTTTTGTAGCTATTAGCATTATATTGCATAAAAGGACAAGGAATAATACCGTTGTCAGTGATCAAGAAAAATAACAAGTTATCAGAAGTATTTGATGCGGTTACCAGCCAATAAAAGTAGTTGTTGTGGTGTATTGTTGCTCCAATACCTTCGATAACTCTCGTAGCTAATAATTGATCTTTTTTAACGACTGTTTTTGTTTTCCAATTGATGAGGGCATACCTTAATCTATTATTTAAATTACCACTTTCGTAGGTCGTATAAAAGAGATAGCAAAAACTATCTTTTCCAGGGTACGGAATAAATACAGCACCTCGGTAAGAAGTCCAGTTACCGGTCGAAATTTGACCTCCGGAAATAATATTATGGCTGCTGTCGTAAACAAATCGGCTGTCAAAATATAGTTGTAAATGCCCCCCAGTGTCCGTGAATACTGCCATTTCTTCTGTCGATATGGCTTTGGAATATGGGTGTTGGTATGGGCCATTTTCAGTCCATTCGATCCAGTTACTATCACCAAATACCCAATGTCGGGTTCTATTTCTGTCAGGGTTTGCATTCTGTCCTTGGACCATGTTCGCAGCAAGAAACAAAAAGAACAAAATAGGAGCGCCCCTTGAGAAAAGGATTTGAAACGGACGACAAGCAGGAACATCACTTTGGGTAGAAGTCATATATTCAAATTTAAAGCATATTTTACCAAGTGTGTCTCATTGATAAGTACTGTGACAATTATATGTGTAAAATGTTGCTAAGAGTCTAAGTAATTGGCCCGTATTGCCTTCAAGTGATTTACCAATTCATTACCGAGTTTTAATTGTTTTCGTTTCCATTACCCGAACCACAGGCACAGATTGAATGCATACCTCATCTCCCTTGATAAGAAATCCCGAAAAGAAGCCTAATACTGGCAGAAGGGACAATCCGAGTCCAGCAGAGAAGAGAATAGCCCCGGTTCTCTTCTTCTTACCCTCCACAAAGTCCGAGCCGTTCAGAAGTACTTCCTGACCATCTGTGGCAAGAACCGAGTTGACGATCACCTCTATGCGTCCGGGTCTGCCCCAAGCCCCTGCTGGCTTCTTGTTTATGGTTATATTGACTGATTCACCGGCTTTAATAACAGTTCTGTTGGAGTCACCCTTAATATCCCTCCCGATAAAAGCTCTGATTTGATCATTCCCATCGCTACAAACCGTATGGGTGAAGATGATTGGGACCAAAGTTCCAGCGGTTAGAAAATCCTCCTTCTGTGCTGATAATCTTTGAGTTGCACCAGCAATTACAACTGCTGTAAATATTAGTGTTTTCAAGTTCATAAAGGCGAGTATAGGAAAGAAACACGAAAGACGCAAATAAACAGTATTTTATTAAGAGGACTTTATAAACGGTAATTTATAAGCGTGACAAGAACCTCCTTTACAGTATGGTAAAAGAAATTAAGAAGGTCAAAAAAGTGCCCTTAGACCCAAGAATATTAGCCATTTGTGATAAAATCAAAGACCTACGGATTGCAGCAGGCTATACGAACTATGAGAACTTTGCCTGGGATCACCGTTTGAACCGAAGCCATTATCACAAGGTAGAAAAGGGCCATAATATGACCCTTGAATCATTTTTGAAAATTATTGATGCACATGGCCTGAAACTAAAGGACTTTTTTCAAACAATTGATCTATAAAAATGGAAATCATTGTCCAAATTAAAAAAGCAATGGATTTTTCCATTGCTTAGTTTTTTAATTAAAGAACAAATTACTTCAGCCAAAATATTTTGGCTTTTTCACACCTAACAAAATCACACCGATTGCAAAATCACCATGTTCAATGAAATTGAAACACTTCGAGGTATCAATGAGTTTGTACTGATCGTCGAACTTGAATTTTTTCATGTTTAAAAACTCTTAGGATTAATGATTAATTCACTGGTGAGAATTGTAACATTTTCTGGGGTGAAATACTTTTCTTTTACAAGGGTCGTAAGAATTTCCCTTGCCTCTGATTTAGTATCGTAGAACACAATAGGTCTTGATGTAATTTCTTTTTGGTCCTTCCGATTATTATCAGAATCAAAGAATCCCCAAACTGGATACATCCAGCCAGCCTTGCGCAGAAGGGCTCGAAGGTTGGAGATATCATACTCATCGTATTCAGCCATTCGTTTTTCTGCGAGATAATGCGTCTCAAGACCTAATTGAGAAAGGACTTCTTTCAAATGAGTGGTCTCGAAGACAATACCATCTTGTTGAACAACCTCCTCTAGCTTTTTAAGCATGTAAGCAATGATTCGATCTTCAGTTCCAACGTTGGACATAAACACTCTGTAAGGAGGTATATCTCCTGCAAAGAAGCTGGATTCATGGTTTTTCGATGTGATTATTGAAAGCAATTCCTGCTTGGTAAAATAGGCCACCCAACGATCATTGACTTTGATTTTCGTGGCTTCCAATAGATCGAGGTAATCCTTCAGAATTTGGATTAAAATACAGACTGTTCTAATCTGCATCATTTGAACCCTCCTCCAATTCGGATGTTACCAGAGCCGTTGGGTGCTTAAGGGTCTCCTGGCGCCAATTGTTAAGCATGTAGGCTACAATGAATAGGTCGTCCTTTATGAATTCAAGGAGTTCCTTGTTTTCAAGTGTAGCTACATCAGGTTTACCGGGCAGTGCTCCTTTGTACATTTCATTCACTATGGCAACAAGGTCTTTGCGTGAAAGGAAGTACAGGATTGCAGGGTCAACCGCAGGAACGGTTTCACTTTCGTCTTTAGCGCGTTTGCGCAAAATTGTGGCGAAATACTTTAGCATTTCTTTGTTTTTTTCTGTTTTCATTTTTTTTGTATTTAATTGTGAATGAACTTTCTATGATTTTCTTTTATTTGTTTAAGTTGGATGGTGGGTAAATTCAAAGTATTTCATATTGGATAGTTTGCCGTTAAGACCTCAGTTTTTACAGGTCGCTTACTCCCGTCAGTAATCTTGTGTGCACTCAGTGGCTTGGTGAATAATTTAGAATGCCAGCCATGTTTATTTATGAATTCATTGAGAATTTTAGACGGATATGAACTCAGAAGAAATTTTCCTTTTATGGTGACCAAAGTCTCAACTAATTTACGATAGTCGTTTTCAGTATATCCACTGTAATGACCTTGGTCAGTTTCTATGTATGGTGGGTCTAAATAGTGAAAAGTTTCAGGACTGTCATAGAGTTTAATTACATGGCATGCATCAGAACATTCTATTGCTGCATTCTCTATTCGTTTTGCAAATGAATCAGTAAATTTGATTTTCTTGTTTAAGAAAGTTTTTTGTCTTTTTCCATATTTATCAAATCCCCATGAACCCATTATATGCAAGAACCCCATATTGCAGGCTATATAGAACCCCCATGCTTGGACTAGTTCGCTGAAGAGATGTGGCATTCGGCAGACTACCATTGCGGTGGAATATGAAGAGCGAGAGAAAAGCGTTTCTTCAATCTTTTGTTTAAGATTTTGGAAATCATTTTGAAGTACTTTGTAGAAATTAATTACCAGATTGTTTGTATCATTAATGACTTCATGTTCTACTGGCTCTTTTGCAAAGAATACCGTACCGCCGCCGAAGAATGGTTCTGTGTAAACTGAATGTGTGGGAATTAGCGGCAGTATATGCTTGAGCATATTTTTCTTTCCGCCGTAATATGAAATTGGAGTATCGTGCGTTTTTGACATAAAATAAATTTGTAATAGTTAATTACAAACCCATTTTACTCGTGACAGAATTATTAAATAGTTGTACTTTTTGGTAAGTCTAAATGTTCTGGTGCTATGGTTATGGCAGAGAATGGAGTAGAGGGTTTGCCATCAATTAATAACTTTAAAAAGATGGAATGATTTTCTAAATTGATAAAATCTTCTGCCTCAAATACGGGATGCATTTCTTTCGCAAAAAACTGAGCATCCTGATATGAAAGCCTGAAACAAATCATGGTACCGACGTTGCCCAAGACGGCATCCCGGATTTTTTCGGTAAGCTGATTTAGATATTGGTGAGCCACGACAAATCCTATTTTGAACTTGCGTAGTTCTGAAAACATTTCCACGAGTGAAAGAGTTGTGTAATTGTGAAATTCGTCCAAATACACATAAAACGGTCTGCGTTTAGCTTCGGGCAATGACGCCCTGTTAAATCCCACAGAAGCTATTGTGCCAATAATTAGAGACCCCAGGAGGTATGCCGCATCTCTTCCAATAGAGCCTTTTGCCATATTAACAATTAGTATTTTCCCATCATTGATAATACGTGAGAAGGAAATCTGTTCTTTGTTCTCAACTAGTATTTTCTTGATAATTGGAATTGTTAAGAATCCGCCAATTTTGTTATAAACTGGTATTAAATCGGCCTTCCCATATTTCGGAAATTCATTAATCCAGAAATTTCGTACTTCTTCTGTCAGAATGTTCTTTATGCAGTTGGTGCGATATTCTTCATCATTCAGAATTTTGGGAATATCAGAAAAAGTAGCAGTTTCCTGATCAAGCAGAGTCAATAAGACATTGCGCAATGTATATTCAATCCTAGTACCCCAGGATTGGCTGCCCCAGATTTTCTCAAACACTTCAAGAATATGGGAAACTACCAAATGTCTGAATTGAAATGGTACTTTTCTTAAAGGATTGTATCCATAACAAATATGTGGGTTTGTGGCATCAAATAAAATAATATCATTTCGGTAGCGCGGATGTATCGTTTCCCGAATTTTTTCAGCAAGATCCCCGGCAATGTCAAAAATACAAGCACCTCGAAAACAATATATGTCCTGGAGTAATAAGGTTTCAATAAGGTTAGTTTTGCCAGTGCCAGTCTTACCAATAATATGTATTCCGACCATCCGATCATGTTGGTGAATGCCAAATACTGTGTTTTGGTTTCGAAAATTGACTTTTGCAAAATATGAAATGCTAGGTTTTAGTGATTTCATCAAGTCAGCATAATCGTATCTGATTGTTTATGGAAGTATGGACATTTGGTAGCGGTTAAGCGCGGACACTCTAGGAGAGAATTAATTGGTAGCCATAAAATTTAACTAATACTTGAGTATCATGCTGCTTTTTTGGTGTAACTTATTTTATTTTTTTGGTATAAATTACCCTTTGTCTTAAAACCTTTATCGTGTATAATGGAGTTTCGGACATTGGACAGCCAACGGAGCATAATAGGACAAGGGGTATCAAAAAGACCTTTTTGTCCTATGGTTATAAGGCTTTTTTCAGGTTCGAACACACCATATTTCTTATGAACTTTAGGAAGACCTGAAATAAATGCCCCCAGCCATTCTGGGCATGAAAAATATAGATTTTTGTCGTCCCATATTAGGTTCGAACTCAATTTCTGTAAAAACTCTCTTTTCTCGAAATAATTGCCGTGATCCATTATTTCTAACCCTGACGCACACATATCAAGAGTTTCATAGATTTCTTGGTACCAGTCAAATACTTCGTTCTCGCACTCAACTTTTCTCGCTGATGCTTTCAATTTTGCTGATTCGATTTGGTAATTATCTTCATCTATAGTGCCATTCAAATACACCGTGAGTAGGCGATCCAGCTTAATTTTAAGATCTTCCGCATTTTTACTTTTAATGAGCTCCATGTTTTTTTGAATTACCATGTCATCCCTTTTGAGAATTTCAAGGTGCTTTTTGGCCCAATTTGCCAAAGCTGGATGTATATTAAAATAATCCTTTATAAATTGTTTTAGAAAATAGTCGATCTGCTTTTCATCAATACTCTTATAAGGTAATTTTTCCCTTTTTTTCTTGTAATTATAGTAGTATGTGTAGGTCAAGTATTTGGGATTCTGCATCTCCTTTATTGGAACTTTGCATGCTGGACACTCAGTTTTGTTACTGTATGCAAATTTATGTTTGCAGTCGCAAATCACTTGGAGCTTGTGATCGGCGCCAATAAATTCTCCCTTACCGCCGAAAATAAATGACCGGTAAACACTTTGATGTTGATTTTTATTTGGTGTGGTTCTACCTGAGAGTATTGCACAAACCTTATAATATTCATGTTCAGTGATAATGCGGGGAATTTCCTTATTTAACTCCCTTCGATCCCTTTTAAAGCCAAACTTATCTGCACTGTGAAAAAATCCCGCATAAATCGGATTGGTTAAAACCACTTGCATATAGGAACGTGAAATTGGAGACCCTTTTGGATTTTCTTTGCTTGGTATCGTTAGATTCAGAATATCATGTGAATATTCCAGGATCGAATTTATAGAATCATTACCTTTTAAAAATTGCTTAAAGAGTTGCTGCACTTTATTGAACCTTTCTTGGTCCACTAACCAATCTCGATTGCCTTTTTCCTGCAATTTATTATTTATAAAGCCGAGAGGGGCTTTACCGGTAGGAAATCCTTTTTTATATCGCTTCTCTAGGCCACTTTTTACAAATAAACTCTTGTCATCTGAGTCCTTTTTAGACATTGTGAATTCAATCTGGAGCATCATCTTGTCTGTGGGATTATTAAAATAAATCCTTGTCGGGGTTTTGATATGATGAAGTTTGCCTATATCCATTAAGTATATAATTATTCCTGCATCTATTGAGTTACGAGACAGGCGATTTGCATGCCAACAGAGCCAAGCATTTATCTTGCCTTTTTTAGTGAGGTCAATAAGATTTTTAAATCCACTGCGACCAATTGTGAAAGCGGACTTGGATTCACGGATTGGAGTTCCGTAGATTCTTAAATTCTCCTTATGTTCAATTTCAACAAGGTCGTCAATTTGCCTTTCGATAGATTGGACTTGACGGTCCTCCGATTCAGAAGATTTTCGGGCATACATTCCATAAGTAAATGAAGATATATATTCCATAGAGTAAAGATAAAAATAAAAAAGGGACAACAACTTTGAACTTTTAGTCGCCAGACTCAAAAGCAGGTTGTTGCCCCATCTTTACCCACAATGAGAATCATTATGGAATCTGCTTTTGAATCTGGCGAACTTATAATAACATTTATTCAGGTTTTGTTAAAGCGTCTATTGGTTTCGTTCTACGACACCTTATCTTAATGCCCAGCGCCATTGTGGTTAGGAGAAGGGCGCCTAATTTTTGTAGGTCTTCAGGAGAAAGATCAGCAGCTTTATCACCAATCGCTAAATACAATGCCTCTTTGAGCTCGGCTATTGCTTTATTTGGTATCACCCTTCCGTCTTCTTCCTTTTCCATACATGATTAGCATACATCCATACACAAATACAATAGAAGTCCGTCCTTTTGGTAGTAGAAAATTTACCAATTATTTGTACTGCATTGGTGCTACAAAGTGAGTTAATATTAAAAAATGAAATATGTGCAATTTACACAAATACCAAATGTCATACTGGATGCATATCTATCGGAATTAAGTTTGTCTGAACTGCGGGTGTTACTCGTCGTTCTTCGCCAAACTATGGGATTTGTATATAAGGGTACGCAACAGCGAAAGAAAAAAGATTGGATTTCGAACGCGTTTTACATTAAAAAAACGCGTCTCTCAGCCAAGTCTGTTTCTTTAGCTGTTGCGAGGTTAATTGATAAAAATCTAATTGTTGCCCTCGACGCCAATGGAAATGTTTTACATAGTCCTGAGAGCAGACAGGGTAAAAAGCGGATATATTTTTCATACGCCCCACATTGGCATGAGTATCAGCGAGAAAAAATGGTAAACAAATTGGCAAAGAAACTTACAATTTAGAACGAACTTGAGTAAAAACTTCTATTGACCTCTGTAAATATTACTAAAGACAAAATAAATACATACAAAAGAAAAACAAACTAAATATTAGATGCGGAGAGAAATTTTTTTTGGTAATAAATACCAAAAAGTTGGACTATATAATGCTACATAGACGAGTAAAATGTAATGAGTTGTAGGATTTTTATTTAAAAATATTTTATTAGTTAACGCCTATAACAAGTAAAAATTATGCCTCATCATAGTTCTTTGAAACAGGCTAGGAGAAATCTGAGTCTGTCACTACAAGATACTGCGTATCTCCTTGATACCGATATCTCCAATTTATCAAAATACGAATACGGCAAATTAACTCCCAGTGCAAGAATTGTCGTAGGCTATCACCTAATTACGAAAACGCCTCTTGAGGAGTTGATGAAGTATCATTCATTTGGAGTCCGTGACACTCTGATTGAAAGAGTCGAGGGCCTGATTGAAGAACTCAACAACGGACCAGCCAATGGGAAAAATCAACATCGAAAGGAAGTTCTGAAAACAATATTACAAAACATTAAATACAAATAATTCTATGGAAATAAAATCTAAAATCACTCTTGTACTTTATCCAAATACTTTCGGTGTGGGTTATGTCATTTGTGAAAATGCGCAGAGTATTATTGATTACGGGTTGAAAAAAGTGCGACCATTAACAGTTCAAAAATATGTAGATAAAATTCGGTGGTTATACGAATTTTCTAAGCCTGATGTTGTGATTCTGCGCGATTATAGGAACGATGATTACAAAGTTTCAAAACGCACACAGAAGGTTTTAAATGAACTTCAATCATTAGCAGGTGCTCTGAATTTGAATGTTTATTCATATTCCCGGCTGCAAATCAAAGATGTATTCTCGGAATTCAAAGCTTCAACTAAGTATGAAATAGCAAAACAATTGACAACTTGGTACCCACAATTGCGGTCTAAAATGCCGTCATATCGCAAATCCTACATGGCGGAAAGCTATCACATGGGTGTTTTTGACGCCTTTGCTCTGGCTATTGTGCATTTTTATCTTACGGAATAAAGCCCATTATGGTCCAGCGCGTCAAGAAGTTTGCAGTATTTAAACGGATGAGAATTTCCACTCCAAATTTGATTTTTTGACTGTGGTTTATATATTCGAGTTTTAATTCTACCCGCCATGATAGAAAAACAATTTGTTTCTCATTGGCATCAGTACATTGAGAACATGACCCAAACCCCTAAGGAGTTCTATTCATCAATCGAAACCTTAATTAAAGACGAACAGCTCCCAGATGTCAAAACAAGTCGTGTAAAGCACAGCGAGAGAGGTCTTTTATCAGCCAACCGTGAGTATCTACAGATTAAGAGCAAAGGCTACTTCTTCGACGTTTGCGCTGCTCCCTATGGCCGAGGCTTCTTCGTTTCCTACTGGCAACGTGAAAACCGTTCTGCTAAAGGTTCATTGTTAGAGCGTATCCCGATTTTTGGAGGACTCTTCAGGGCAGTTGCTATGCCAGAGACATTCTTTACAGTAGACACGCGCCTAATGTTTCAGGGAGCAGTTCATTCTTGCATTGTGCATGCGATTAATACCATGCTTGAAGCTAAGGGAATGAAAGCACTTTCTGATGCACAGAAAGCTGTTCCAGCAGCCTCTAATTAATCGATCTTATGAATCAATGGTCGGCCATTGAAAAAGCCACCGCCAATTTCTATGCCTGGGAAGAGCGCGGGCGAGGTTGGAGAGTGTTTGCTGATCATGTGCAATTGGAGCCGGTATATGTGCCTTTCTTTCCATTTCAGGAGGATAAACCGGAGATAAAGGATGATGGCAAAATACCAACGATCCCGAGCCGTGTCTTTTCATTTCTTGGGAGAATAGGACAAAGCGCCCAACAGAGTAAAGAACCCTCTTATGCAGAGGTTCTAGACGAACTCTACGAGCATCATGCATATGAGTTTTCCGAGAATGCGCCCTTAGTTGGATTTACAATCCTGTTTCCGAATGGATGTTTGCTTTCCTCGGAACTGTTCATTCAATTTCTTTTCATGCTCTCAGACACTCAATACCCGATTAGTTTTGAGATCATTGGAGAGGAGAAAAAGATCACCATCCAGATTGTTTGCCGAAAACCGGATGCCTTCCGAGTGAATTCGCAGCTAAATGCTTACTTCCATGAAGCTATCATCCGAGAAAATTCTGACACAGTTAGAAATATTATAGATCCTGAATTGCGTGTCAGAACATTGGATTTTGGCCTAGCCAACGAATCCACATTGCCAATTGAACAATTTGGCAAAAAGAAAAGCGACCAGTTCCAAAGTCTCTTCGGTCTGCTGGATTACCTTAAGACCAATGAACGTATTGTTCTGCAAGTCCTTTTCCAAGGGGTGTTAAATCCGTGGAGTACGAGCATCATTAACTCACTGACAAGCTCGGACGGAACCTGTTTCTTCATGGATGCACCGGAAATGCTTCCTTTGGCCATTGAGAAGACGGCAAGTCCCTTATTCAGTGCTGTAATCCGTGTGGCAGTTCAAGCCGAAACTGTGGAGCAAACTGAACGACTGATGCAGGAATCCATTGCCTGCATGGTCAGCCAATCGAAATCAAGTGTAAATCAGTTAATACCTCTGAAATCAGAAGAGAGACTTGGTGACAGTCAGATTGCCGATTTCATTTCAAGAAAATCTCACAGATTGGGAATGCTTCTCAATACTGCGGAACTGGCAACATTTGTTCATTATCCCGATGCTTCCATCGTATCAGCCAAACTCAATCAACAAAATCAGAAAACAAAACAAGCTCCTGCCAGCCATAATGGCCATCTTTACATCATCGGTGAAAATGTTCATTTGGATACTGGGCAAGAAGTATCTCTCGACATTCAGCAGCGATTGCGCCACTTACACATAATTGGAGCAACCGGCACCGGAAAGTCCACGTTACTGACCAACTTGATTGCCCAGGACATGAAAGCTGGGCATGGTCTCGCATTGCTTGATCCTCACGGAGACTTGGTGGAAGATGTTTTGGGCCTTATACCAGAGAATAGAATCAATGATGTCGTGCTGGTTGATCCATCAGACACGGAGTTTCCAATCGGATTGAATTTGTTATCTGCCAAATCTGAGATTGAAAAAATCGTATTGTCTTCGGATTTAGTAGCCGGTATTCGGAGGCAGTCCACAAGTTGGGGTGATCAGATGACGGCAATCCTAGGTAATGCGATAAATGTGTTTCTTGAAAGCGACACAGGCGGGACTCTATTTGACCTGCGGCGTTTTTTAGTTGAGGATAGTTTCCGAAAGCAGTTTTTAAAATCGATTCGTGATCCAACAATTACGAACTTTTGGCAGCACGAATATGCCATGCTCCGCAAAGCAGCGATTGCACCAATCCTAATCCGCCTTGATACATTTCTGCGTCCCAAGATCATTAGAAATATGATGGCCCAGAAGGATGGACTGGACTTTACTGATTTGCTAGCCCAAAACAAGATTATTCTGGTCAAGTTGTCCCAAGGTCTCATTGGAGAAGAGAATAGTCATTTACTGGGAACACTGATCGTGGCCAAAATACAGCAGGCCTCTCAAGCCAGACAGGCAATTGCTCAGTCGGATCGAAAACCATTTTTCCTCTATCTGGACGAATTTCAAAATTTTAGCACACCCTCCATGTCAGCGATGCTATCCGGCTCGCGCAAGTATGGTCTGGGTCTTATTCTTGCCCATCAGGATATGGAGCAAGTCAGTAAATACGATGCAGAGTTAGCCAATTCAGTACTCTCTAATCCGGCTACCAGGATTTGCTTTCGGGTCGGCGATACCGATGCTCGTCAATTGGAAAGAGGTTTTAGCTATTTTGATGCAAGCGATTTGCAGAATCTTCGCGTTGGACAAGCCATTGCCAAGGTGGAAACCGCTTCACAGGATTTTAATATTTCAACTTCAAAAATTCCAATTGTCGGGGTAGAAGAAAAAACGGCTATTCGTGAGCAATGTCTTCTACAATCGCGCAATAAGTATGCGACCCCTCGTGATATTGTTGAGCAACGCATCTTTGAAATGTTCGGGGGTGTTTCTTCAGAACCTGAACCGCCGCCTAAAAGAGTGGAACCGGAAGTAATAGTGGAGACTCCAGAAGATAGACATGTTGATAGAGGCATAGAAGAGCAAACGGCTGAGTTCATCCAAAATACCGAGGAACGCAATGTTGTTACAGAACATCGACGGCTGCAAGCGTTAATTAAGAAAATGGCTGAGAACCATGGGTTCAAAGCTGTAATTGAAGAACCAATTAATAATGGTAAAGGTAGAGTGGATGTAGGTCTTACCAAGGATTCATTGAGAATTGCGGTTGAGGTATCTGTGACCAATACTGAACCTTATGAACTTGGGAATATCTTGAAGTGCCTTGAGGCAGGATATTCACCTGTAATCATGTGCAGCCCCAATGAAAAGCACCTTTTAGAAATCAAGACTAGTGCGGCAGCCAAGTTGAACAAGGACCATTTGCTGAATGTCTTATTTCACAGTCCCGAAGAGCTTTTTAATCACTTAATCACTTTAACGCTGAAGGAACATCAAAACGAGCAAAGAATTAAGGGTTACAGGGTTAAGGTAACGTATAAGACTCCTAATTCTTAATCTCTAATCAAGAACAATCAAATTCAAGAAAGTATCCTCATCCTTGTACAAGAAGCCATATCCTGTCTGTTTATTTACAACTAACAGCCGATCATCAATGAAGCGGTAAACCTGTGAAGCCTTGTTGGCCAGCTTCATCAGATTCTCATATTCATATACCTGAATACCACCATATTTCTTTATTCCAGGTTCAATTTGGTGAGGCAGAATGAGCTTGACGTCCATTAATGCAAAGGTATTTGAAGTTTCCTTTTCGGTGTATTTCTTTAACCAACAAAGGGCTTATGTTAACTCAAGGTTTGAAATTTCGTATTTACTTATATTTTTGCCTTTGAGAGTCTGGTCTTTGCTTTATTGTGCTGTTATCATACGTATGATGAACCCAGATCAGCGCTATGACTATGAAAATGAACTTCTACTTAAATTCAAGGGTGGACGTAGATTCCTTTACCCTTGAGCGACTTAATTTCCGCATTAATTATGGTTTAATGAGTTTGGACTTCATTGCCAAATTGCGTTTCAAATTGCTTTTATCCCTATGGACATTTAGTTTGCAACTAGTGCCTTTTACGTTTGTTGATTCAGTTATCACAATTTAATATTTTTTCATATGTCACATGAGCCTAAGCTTGAAATTTGCAAATTCACGTTATTCAAAAAGGAAGACAATAGTAAGGTAGCATTCAGAGAATTCTTTAGAAAAAAATTCCATAATGAATATGCTGAATTACCAAAGCCCATCATACAGAATGATATTTTGAATTTGTTTTATAAGGATTTTATTAAAGCTATTGACAATAATGATTATCACCTTAATCACAAAAAAAAGAAAGGTTTTAAGGTTGCTAAAAATCAGAATAATGGGAACGTAGAGTCCCAGCTAAATTTTCATCATGGGGATTTTGCGGTATCCGGAATACTTGATGGTGGAAAGCATGATGTGAAGAGGTGGATGGGTGATACGACAGATGTGAATGTGAATCAAATAATTCAGAAGAAAAATATTGTTAATGATAGATATTTTTTTCTGATTTATACACCATTAAATCACTTTGAAGGAATATTGATGATTCAGAGCTATTCTGAAATAAGTATTTCAGATATATTCAAAGAATTCGTCAATAAATATTTTGTCTATTTCAACGAAGTGAAGAACGAAATAGAATCGTATATTCCGGACCACCTTCGACAAGAATACCTGGAAGGAGCAACCTACAAAAGTATAAGATTTACTACTGATTGCAATATTGCCCCAAACTTTAATGGAGATATTGAGCAGGAGCAATATCACTTACAGGTTCGAATTGAAATAATCAATAAATCTGATAATCAAAGGGATTATTCTAAATTGAAGGATTTCTTTTCAAAAATATCGAAAAGCAAATTTATGCCGACAGGAGGGAATGCAATCGAATTGGAAGATTTCAAGGAACACAAAGGTATACTATCTGATGGCAAGCCTGTACCAATTGTTATTGATGAGGATACTGAAATTAAACCGATTATTAGACTTAAAGAACAAGGCATAGCGGTTGATGACGGTAACGTCCCTGATTTTGAACAGATAAAGAACTATTGCTTGGATCTTCTCCACACCATCCAAGAAACTTTATTACCCGAGAATGCAGTTGAAGAACTTTAGCATATTTATTCAAGGTGTTGTTAAAGAAGGAAAACACCTTCAAAGGGTAAATATTAACGGTAAAAAAGTCAAGCAGACTTGGTTGTTTTCAACAAGGTTCTTATCAGTTTTATTTGCAATACTACTGATTTTTCTTACACCTAGCGGGTTTACAAATGATTTTGCTGGATATACAATCAGTTTTTTGGCCATTTTTGTTGGTCTATTCAGTAGTATCGTAATAGCTCTACACGATAAGAATTCGAACCTGAGTGATGGATATAGCGATTTGGATTCAACTCAAAGAGCCAGAATCAAGCAGAAAAAAAATTACCTGATTCAATTCACCGGATTGACATCATATGCGATTTTACTCGCAATAGTTATTATTATACTTCTGCTATTTGTGCTTTTCCGCGATTTTGACGAAATCAATATTAGAAACTATGTGTGGTGTAAGTCCATAAAAGAAATATCTTCTCGGAATGTTACACTTTTTTTTAAGCTCCTTCTTTCCGTATTGTATAGATTTTGTGTTTATAATTTACTTATTAACTTTTTCGCGATAACTTTATATGCAACAACAAGTTACTTTTCCTTTGTGCTTGCCGGATATAGAAAACCGCTTAAAATAGACCAAGAATGATAAATCTCAAAGACGCATACATATCACATATAATTGTTCATCGAGTTGGCAATAAAATTAGAGGAGAAAAAAATTTCCATTCAAACAAGGAATTGAAAATTTCAGAAAATGATACCCTTGCATCTTATGTAATTAATAATGTTAAGAAATTAAACGTGGACAATTGCTTTTATTCTGATGGAAAACTACAGAATAATTCAGTCTTCAGTATTTGTGATGAAATATTCGAAGATGAGAATTTTATTAAAGCCTCGGTTTCCTTAGCCCAACAATTGTATCAATCCATGAGATACTCCAGTATCAAGGGGGGTAATTTCATTGTGGCAATCTTAGAGCATATAATTTTTGATGGTAAGTTCACTAAAGGGATCGGTTTATTCAAGATTGATGATTTTGATATTTTTTACCGAGTAGTTGAGGGTAAATCATCAATCGGAATTGTAGAAGAAGAAGGTTTTGGTTATAAATCACCCAATGAACAATGTCTAATTCTAAATTTGGACTTTAAAGGTGGGTATCATGTGCTTATGCCCGAGAAGAGTGTTCAAACACAAAAGACTTATTGGAATGATGACTTTCTTTCAATAAGGCCAAGAGATGATGATTATAACAGGACACGAACTTTTATTTCAAGCATACAGGATTTCGTTGAGAAAGACCTTGGCAAGCATATCGCATTGGATAAGGTTGAAAAATTATCGATTATCAATGACACCATAAATTATTTTGAAAATCACGATAGTTTTAGCTTGAATACATTTAAAGACAGTGTCATGGCAAATAGTACCTATCACGAGATGTTTGAAGAGTATCTTGAATCAAATTCGACAGAAATTATGGAAAGCAACGGAGAGAGTTTTGTGATTTCAAAAGCGGCGGTAAAGTCGGTAGGAAAAAAGTTTAAACGGGTGGTAAAGCTGGATAAGAATTTCCACGTTTATATTCACGCGGACAGGTCTTTGTTTGAAAAAGGAATCGACGAAAACGGCAGAAAATATTATAAGTTATTCTATGACCATGAGGAATGAGTTACCTATTTTATGAAGAATTTAATAGCGAAAAACCATGTTGCATTTATATATTGATACAAATGTATATTTGACATTTTATCATTTGACGAGCGAGGATTTGGAAGAGTTAAAGAAGCTGGAACTCTTGATTGCACGGCGAGGTGAGATCCACCTACATTTGCCAAAACAAACATTTGACGAATTTCATCGGAACCGTGAGACTAAGATTGCGGATGCACTAGGTAGGTTTAATGAGGAAAAGCTAAATAATCAATTTCCACAAATTTGCAAAGAGTTTCCTGAATTCAAATTAATGAGAGATGCTATCAAGGAATTCGATAAGAATAAGTCTAAGTTGCTTGAAAAAGTAAAGGATCATAGTTTCAAAAAAGAATTAGGTGCTGACAGAATAATTGAGGAATTATTTGATAGGGCTGAAAAGCATGAGTCGACGTTCGAGTTGATAGAGTCCGCAAAGAGAAGGTGTGATCTCGGCAGGCCCCCAGGGAAAAAGAGTTCACTTGGTGATGCAATTAATTGGATAACTCTTATTGAACGTGTACCCTCGGGTGAGGATTTACATTTTATATCCGATGACAAAGATTACTTTTCGGAGATTGATACATCTAAATTTAAAGACTATCTTGTGGAAGAGTGGTCAAGAGAAAAAGGTTCAAACATATACTGCTATCGCAAAATGTCGGATTTTTTTAAGAAAAAGTTCCCTGAAATTAAAATTGCATCTGAATATGAAAAGGATGTACTCATTCAAGAACTGGCTAGAAGAGGTTCTTTTGCTAAGGCTAGGTTGACTTTGCATGAACTTTCCGAATTCGATGATTTTTCAACAGAACAATTAAATAACTTTGTGCGGGCATGTACTACAAATAATCAAGTTTACTGGATTAAGGGTGATAGTGACATTGAGCAAATTATAGCTGAAATAGTAATGCCTAACTTGAGCAAAATAGACCCAATCTTACTTGCCGAGTTTGATAGGATATTTGAGTATGCTCATGTATTAAAATAAGTTTAAAAATAGAATTGGTTATTTTATATCGGTTTAATTGTTTTAACTAGATCGTCAATTTTGTCGAATGGCAGGTTACACAGGAAAAAATCTATAATGTTATGTTTTTTTTCACTACCTTCTTTGAATAGAAGTCTCATGTCAAAACCCATTGGATATGCGAGAAATTGTCTATTTATCATCGTTGGAACTAGCTCATGAGGAATTAATGGAAAGAACTGAATAGTTACACTTTTTCGTGAACCACCCTCCAAAGTTCTTAGTCTGTCATCAAGTTGACCCTGGAATAAAATTTCTTCACTGAACCTCAAAAAAGAGTTTGGTAAAGTTTGCTTTACTATTTCAAATATTTTCTCATCGAGAAAGTCACCTTTATGAGAATCATAAACCTTGGGATTGAAGACTCTTAGATAAGGTAGATAACCCGTAAACCAATTCCACTTGGGCCCTTCCACTTGAATTACCTTTAAAACAGAAAAATCACTCTCAGGTAATATCTCTATTGTTCTCATACTATATTTTTTGATATTTATCTTTATATTGGTCTTTGTTTTGTCTGAATTTTGTTTGATAGAAAGCGCAAGTAGTTACCCTTTTTAGTCGTAGTCATCTAGTTAACCAAATAATGTATTAAGTTGTGATTCTGCCTCTCTAGTTGATTCCAAAGATTTTTCAAGTTCTTCAATTGAATTGATAACGTTTTGTCCAATTTTTTTTATTAAAGATTTGTTTTTAGGCACAGGAATTGGGATTTCGGCAATAACATCAGGCTCTAAATGCTCTTGGTTTGTGCCATACGCAGATTTCAACATTAGACTTTGACCTATTTCTGATTTTAAAAATTGATAGATATATCCACGCAAGAAAAGGTTGTCAACCACAATTCTTATTAAATTATTAGTGGCAATATGTCCGTTATGCTGTTTTAAAGCGTAAGCCACCCGGCCAAGGGTTCCAGAATCAGAAACAAGAATATAACCATGATAAATAGTAAGGGCTTCTAAATGTTTTTTGGTTTGTTTATCAGCTTTAGAACTATCGAGGTATTTGATATTTTCCGTATTTAACTGTGTAATTGCAGTTCCTGTGAAATATTTCCGGATTGTCGGTCCTTCTGTAATACCTAATTCAGCATAGGGTCGTTTAAATCTTGGCCCATTATAAACTCTTGTTATATCACCTAGACGGTGAATTTCGAATTCTTCATTGTCACCTAGGGCCAATACTTTTTGAAAAGCGGCGTTGTGCTTTGGTAAATAACGTATGGGATTTAAAGAATAATCAGACTTGTCAAGTTCTGATAGCTTAATTGAAAACCGAAAAGCACTTTCAGTTAAATTTCCTTCGAGAAATTTATGATAATCCAAAGCAATGTCGGTAAGATCTTCATCTAAAATATAGCTACCTTTTTTAATTATTGGGCTACCTTCTGAATCTCTTTTAAAAATGGCTTCCCCTCTACTCGTCTGTCCGACCTTGTTTGATATCGCAAGGAAAATCTTGTAATCTTTAGGAAGCCTCTCCGCTGGTTTTTCTATGAATATGACCGAAGCCTTTGAGCCACAAAAAGGTTGGAAAGTATCCTCATGTAGGTTTACAACACCAAGTATTCGAGTATTTGCGAGTATATATCTTCTAATTGCGATAGCTTCTCTATTGTCGAGTTGGCCTTTTGCCATAACTATACCAAGCTTACCACCAGGTTTTAGCCATTGGATTGATTTTTCAAGAAAGAGAATTTCCGGAGCAACACCTTGTTTAGAGTTTGTCCTATTTTCATATATAATTTCGTTCTTCTCATTTATATTCCAAACCATTCCAGATTTATATTGTCCTAATATTTTACCCTCCTTAATTCTAATATCATGTCCTGACCCAAATGGTGGATTAGTTAAGATGATAGTTGCTTTTCCTATTCCAGCTTTGTCCTGAAAGTTTGCAGAAAATTTAGAAATATCATCTAAACTATTAGCCTGTTCAATTCCACCATGTCCGTCTTTTCCTATAAGCATGTTTGCCTTCGCAATTTTTGTCAACTTCGGAGAAATATCTGAACCGTAAATTTGGTGAACAAGATTTCTCTTGAGAATTTCTTTAGCACTTACAGTTCGTTTTGATGAATCAATTTTCTTAAACAAATAGTTCATTGAACTAACCAAAAAGCCTCCTGAACCGCATGCGGGATCTAAAATTAAGTCTTTTTCGGTCGGGTCGATAATTTTTACCATCATGTCAACAACCAAACGATTTGTAAAAAATTGCCCCCTTTCGCCTTTTAGGTGAGAAGCTACATAAACCTCATAAGCTGTCCCAATTACATCATAGGGTGCATCAAGGAATGAATATTGTTGCAAGTAGGAAACTACTATTGCTAACTGAGAATCGGATGCAGTAATTTCTTCATGTTTATTAAAAACGTCTGGGTACCTATCCTTTACCGCATCGAAAAGGTTCCTTACTCTAAGACACGCGACTTTTCTCAGCTTTTCAGTATGGAATTCGTCAGGGGTAATATGAAATTCACATTTATCTGCCGCACTTGATTCGTCTTCAATTTTGGCCAATATTACTCTTACCATGTCAAGTGCGACATCTTCCGAATCTATTCCAGATCGATAAATCGCATTATGGCATCTTTGAAATGCAAGCTTTAAATCAACCGGAGAAATCAAATCAGATTTACTGAATTTACCAATACTATCCCAAGCGAGTCCATATTTTGGCACCCCTAACCAATTTAGGATTTCGTTTTTCTTATTGTCTTTGCGATAAAACTCTATATTTCCCCCATTTGTCCAAAAACCTCCTTGTGCTGAACAAGCTGAGATATAGGACACCAATTGTCCATCTTGAGATTTGATGTTTGGGGCTTTTATTTCTCCAACAAGGATTATTTTTCCTTGTTCGTTTTCCGCGTTGGCTCTTTTGTTTTCATAAACAATAATATCAGCTCTCTTTCGTTCACGACCAATATTGATAGTGCGCTCAAATCCAATTAGCTCTTTTGGATAACCTAGTTCACGATGAAGTATGTGAGCTGTCTTTTGCCTAATTCTTTCTTCAGGTTTGTTTTCTCTTTTGGTTTCAGGGTCCAGATAGTCAATTATTTTTCCTTGTCCATCAAGTGCAACCTGATATTCCTGCGCCTCAAGCCATTTGTCTAATTCGCTCTTCGCCATTTATTTGAATTCCTTCGAGCCTGTAAAAGTAATTTTAAGTTTTTACAATTTTACAACCCACTTTTTTGAGTTGCTCAGGTTTATCTACCAGAATGGCATCCACACGCATTTTTAAGGGAATGGCACTCCTGAATATCCGTTTGCGAAGTTAGCATTTTGATTTAGGAGGGCTGAATTGTGCATTTAAGGAGCGTCTAAAAGTATCTGTAATCTAGCTTATTCAAGAAAAAGGTTGATTTTTACTTGGTAACGTAAATCAGGTAAACACCGGCCATTCTCCCAGTTTGTAATCGTATCCTCGGTGACCCCAAGAGTGGCGGCGACATCTTTTTGAAGAAGTCCACGGTCCATTCGGACCTTTCTAATCTTCTGACCTAAGGTCTTAGGATTTGCGGGATAACCAGGGATTGGGCGTTTTTGGGCCTTTAGGTCGATATTGCAAATAGTCAACGCAACTGTGACGCCAAGCTTATGCATTTAGCCTAAATCGTGAACTTGAAAATTGTTTAAACGAATAAATTAAAGAAATGATTAGGAAAATCCTCTTAGTGGAAGTTAGAAAAATAGGCATTTTCCAAGCCAAGTCATTTCATCGTTTTTTCGAGATACTTTTGAAATAAAGAGTAATTTATTTTAAAACGATAAACTCACCATTCGTAATTACACCTTTAGAATTCATTACCGAATAAAGATATAATCCATTGCCCAAGTCCTTGCAGTCAATATCACAATTTAATTCAAATTGTGTTATGCTACAAATGGTGCCATTTGGTTCAAAAATTGTAAGAGTATTCATAATTCCGCTGTTAACAGCAAAATGAACTATTCCAGATGTTGGATTTGGATAGCAGGTAACAAGCGGAGAATTTTGATATGTCTGAGTTCCCATTGCATTATCAGACATTTCCAAATCATCTATGACCAATCGACTTCCAAAATGTGCAACATTCTTATCAGTTTCAGTCACAAAGTTTAGTTCCAAAGTTGTTGGTGCTTCAATCTTAAGGTAGTTCAATACAACAAAAATCTTGGTATACACATTTTGTATTGGCAAATAAATCCATTGATCAATAATTGTGTTGCCGGTAATGTCATTGGTGCACCAAATATGTGCCGCCGCGGTGTCATTGCTTACTGAATTAAACTTATACCAGAAACTAAAATATTTCGGTGTTTCTTTAAAAGGAATGCCTGAAGCAAAATAAGAGCTGTCAGAGGTCATTACATGTGCAGATCCTAGTTGAATTCCACTGCAGTCGGCATTTCTTAATTCAAGGGCAAAATTGCCACTATGAGCATCTTTACTTGTGAAGTAAAAGGCACTATCCAGTTTACAATATTGGGAAGAATCCGTGTAAGGTAATGGAGTTATACTACCCCAAAACTTAGGGTTTCCATCGCTTCTTAAAGACTCAAAGCCAGGATTTAGAATTTGAGCAGAGCCAAATTCTGCAATTGTGAAGCTTAACAGAATTAAAATTAATTTTTTCATAATGCAATTAATCTTTTATTAGATTCAGGTTAGCCATAAATACGTCAATTAAATACCCCAGTACCCATACATGTAATAACACGGATATGGTCGTCATCATAATATGACAATTTGATTGCAACTGCTTGACTATATTTTTACAAATGTTCTGCTTTCTCTTGTTCAAGGCAATGCATATTTGAAACCTAATTTGATGGCAGAAACATTAGAATATATTGGTCATTCCAGATTGGAAAATCAAAGTTTAAGAAATATTCTTTCGGAATTGAATTTCAATTTGTTATTAGAGATGAGTTATAAATCCATTGACGATCTTACAGAATCCGATTTTGAATCCATCGGTCTGTTGCGCCTTGTGCAGGTTGAGGGCTATTATTATGCCTGCAAGGATTTTTCTGGAAATACCAGATATTTTGTACGCGAAAGGAACCAGATGTGTTTTCAATGCCCAGCATCGGGTAAACCAAGACTCATATATTCAACTCGAGAGCTGATACTTGATGTAGTCCTAAACTGGAGATTAAAAGGTCTTGGTTTATATATAGAAATGATGGAAAGAGGTTCTGATTAACCATCTTCAAAGTACTATTTAAAATTGTCAATAGTGCTTTTGAAAAGATAAATTGATTTAAGGACGCATCATATTCAAATTTTGTAACAATGCATCAAGTTTTTCCAAACTCAATGGTTTGGAAATAAATTCAACTATACTTGGATTGTCCTTGGCGCGATCTTCGTCGCGACTATCAATGGACGAAGAAAGCATATAAATTCTTATACTTTGTTTGGCTGTGTCCGGAAGTGCATCGAAACCCCTAAGAAAATCCCATCCTGACATGCCTGGCATATTCACATCGAGAAAAAGTATTGTTTTTTCATTTGGATTAGTAATTATGAATTCATTTATTAGAAAATCAAGCGCCAGCCTTGGTTGGCTAAAGGGTACTACAGTTGCTTCAGGAAGAAGTCTACGAATGATAATTTTGGAGACTAACAAAAAGCCTTCATCATCATCAATAAGGATAATTCTATGTATACTCATTAATCATTAAGATAGATTTTAAAAGTTGTTCCAACACCAATTTCACTTTCTACTTCAATCTTTCCACCAAGGGATGTTACTTGGGATTTTGTCATAAATAATCCCACTCCTTTACCTTCATGAGTGGAATGAAATCTTTTGTATAGTCCGAATAATTGACCATTTAGGGCATCCATATCCATACCTAGACCATTGTCGGTAAATGTCAATAATAACCCATCACGAGTTTTTGTTCCAAGTATATTAATTTCTGGAATCCTATTGGGATTGTGATACTTTATGCTATTGGATATTAAGTTGTAGAAGATGCTGTGTATATAACTTCGGATAGAAGTGATATTTTGTACTTCGATAAAATTATATGTGAGTCGTACCTTGTTTTTTTCAAACAATTCCGAAATGCTACTGCGTATATCTTCAACTAAATCTTCCAATATTATTGGTTCTTTCCTATCTTGTAACTGTCGTTTTACATGAAGAATTTGGTTCAGATCCTGAATAACACTATCAAGTCTGGTTGTAGATGTGTTTATCTCTTTTAAAATTGTTATGCGCTCTTCAGTTGTCAAATCATCAAATAACAACAGTGAATCTGAATAGGCCATTAAATTGGCAACAGGTGAGCGCAGATTATGAGAAACAATAAAAGCAAATTGTTCTAAGTCATTTTTTTGGGCTATTAAGTCATTTGTGATTTTTTCCCTTTCGATTTCAGCTTGCTTACTTTGAGTCATATTTGTCATAGCGCCAACCATCCTTACTGGAGTGTCATCCTCTCGTAAAATATATCCCTTATCATGTATGAAAGCGAGATCTCCATTTTTCATTATAATTCTGTATTCAGATTCCCAGAAAATACTTTTTTCATTTTCAAGAGCATTTGATATTTCTCTTTTTACACGTTCCTTATCATCTTGATGTATTAAGGTAATCCAAGAATCAATGTGTTGAAATTCAGCTTGTGAATAACCAGTTAGATCATAAAAGTTGTCAGAACGAAATAAACTATCCGAGATAACATCCCAGTCCCAGATAACATCGTTAGTTGCTTTCATCACTAGTTCATATCGCTCATTGTTAAGTCTTATCGACTCTTCAATTCGTTTTCTCTCTGAAATATTGATTGCGCCGATACTTAATCCAGTGACCACTCCATATTCTGTAACAATCGGATGCATGCTAACCTGGAGCCAGGTATCCCCGTGTTTTTGACTATAATATAGGACTTCGTATCTTAATGCATTCCTTTGTGATAGAACTTGACCAATCTTTATTTCGACCTCCTCGCGCCTTGTTCCATGCATAAGTTCAACATAATTCAGCCCGGGTTTAAGATTAGTTTGAAACTGATCAAGTGCTAATTGCATTGCCAAATTATTATAAGCAACGATTTGTGCATTACGATCAAGCAAAACATAGGCAGTATCCGAATTTTCAAGTATATTTCTAAAGTGAGCCTTTGTTTCCGCCAAACGCAATTCAGCATATTTACGCGAGGTAATATCTTGAACTGTCCCAACTAATCTGGCTGGTTTGCTATTATCGTCTCCTAGCTCCAAACCCCAAGCGCTATCTATCCAACGAACTTGAGAGTCTTGCAGCACAATACGATAATCGATTGAGTTTCTCTGCCCTGGGTTATTAAAAGTTTGGTAAATTGCTCTAATAACTGCAGATTGATCTTCTGGATGTAACAATCCTAGAAAATCATCATATGTTACATCAATATTTGTATTATTAAATCCTAGAATTCGATATACTTCCTCGGACCACTTTATCGGATTTTTTGCAATGTCCTCCGTATTTGACAAAATCATTTCCCAACTTCCGAACTTTGCCATTCTTTGAGCATCGGCCATAAGTTCACGACTTTGTTGGAGTTTTATGTCGGCTAGTTTCCTGTGGGTTACGTCTTTAGAAGTTCCGTCAATGCGAACAAGCTTACCATATTCGTCCAAAGTGGGTATGACCTTGTTTTCAATCCATTTTGTTTCGCCGTTTTTATGAATTATCCGGTATTCATTTGTAATCGTTTTTCCAGCTGAAAGTTCTGCGACCTGATGCTCTACAATATGTTGATCATCATCATGTATTAATCTCATCCATAATGAGTTATCCTCGATAAAGTTCTCTGGAGGATATCCATAGAGTGTGTAACAATACTCTGACATGTGTGTTACAGTATATCGCTGCATATCCACAGAGAAAACAACTTCCTCAATATTATTAAATACCATACTGAGTTCCGCATTCTTTTTCTCAAGCTCTGCCTTTTCTGCCCGAAGCGTGCTATGTAGTTCAACCATTTCATCTGAGCAAAGTTCAATGGTACGTTCAAGCATTTTCCTATCCTTATCGCAATGTTCTAGGGCTTCGGCTATTGAGTTAAATAGGGTTTGATATTCAATCGGAATAACATACCCATCGCCGAGGTGCTTTGTTACTAATCTATAAAGTAATTTATTATACAAAAGTTAATCTTCTGAAATCGTAGTAATTGTCATGGTTTGATTGTGTAGTTCACACTTCATGAACTCGAATGTCGGAGAAATCTCACCATAAGAATAGAAACCGGTAATAATTGTTTGAGGTCCATATACTTCTCGCACTGTTTCTATCTCTTCTTCAATTCTTTTGTCAAGTACCAGTTTACGACCTACACAGCTGATAAGAATTGCTAGTTCTGGATTTCGATTACCTAAAATACTGTGTTTTGCGGCTATATTGGCGCCTTCAACTAAGCGATCAAGATTCGCTTTCATCAATCGAGCATAATTACCTTCAGGCATATTACCAGCAAATATGAGAGATTTTGTTTCTTCATCAATTGAAAGGATAGTTCTTACCAGCGACGTGTCACTATCAGTTGATCGTATACTTAATGGGAATAATAATGCAGATCCCGGTAATTCTGATGCAAAATCCCCAAGATATAATTTATAAACGTCTAAGGCAGGTTTATGGTCTAATTCATAAAGAATATTGTCTTTACTTCGGGTTATAAATCTTTCAGGGCCAAAAGAATCCCATCCACCGATACTTCCATAAGTTATAGTAATGGAATCTCCATAAAAGCCCACTGCAGCGACCCGACCAGATCTAGGTTCTTCATTTAATCCTACAAGAGTCTCTTTAAAGCTATTTCCATCCCCAGATAATCCACCTGTTATAATTACATTTTTTGGAAAATGCTCATATAACCCACGGACTAACTCGCTGCCGTTTACCTCATGCCCATCCGATACCACAAGCACATATTGCAGTTTTGCGCCGTTTAATTGAGTCGCTAATTTTTTTCCTACAGCATAACTATCTTCCTCATGTTTAATATCAGCGACAGCAACAGCATGTTTGGAATTTTGTAATGCAATTGCTACTAATGAAATACTGCTGTCTAAAACTTGAACATCTGCAATTTCACCTGCCGTAGAGGCTATAAGAATATCAGCGGATACAAATTGCTCTTTAATTTGTTTATAAATTGCACCTTGTTCAAGTAAAGATTTTGCCGAAAATGCCAGCACTAATTGGAAGTTATCTAATGGAAGGTCCGAAGAACGCAGAGTTTTCCAACCAGAATCAGTAGAAAAAGTTTGTTGTAAGATATGCATTTTACCTTCAAAAGACAAAAATACAAAATATCATTGTAAAATTATGGTAGTCTATATTTTTAAGATAAACCTCATTTGAGTTGAACTTTTGAATGTAATTTTCGAGATAGAAAAAATAAGTGACCTAATCCAAAGACCCGGCTTTGATTTACGAAAATTTATATGTAGTAAGTACTAAGACAGAATATAGCTAATTAATACAAGAAAGCAGGATTAAGTTGTCAACACGTTCATTGCGACCACAACTCAAAAAACACCGGGAATTCAATTTTAGGACAACTACCAGCCTTAGAAAGTTTAAATAATACAATGTGCCATCTGGTTTTTAGACTTGAAAATGAGAGGATGGTATTTTTTAAGACGGATAAAATTTAATAAAACTGAATCGACACTCTTAAAATAGTCCTTCGTCTGCCAATGAAAGATATCCTTCTGAAGTTAGAATTAGGTGATCAAGTAACTTTAAATCCATGTATTCAGAAGCCACTTTTAATTTCTGAGTGATGGATATATCAGCATCTGATGGTTTGCAATTGCCACTTGGGTGGTTATGAGAGAGAATAATTCCTGTCGCGTTGGTTTTTATTGCCAGTTGAAAAATCTCTTTGTAGTTAACCACAACTCCGGAAGTTGAACCTAAACCTATTTGGCTCACTCCTAAACAATAATTTGCATGATTGAGTAGATGGACATAGAACATCTCTTTAAAACCAATCTTACGCATATCATAGGCTTTTAAGAGGCAGTTATATGCATCCTCTGAGGAATTAAATTTTATGGGGTGCAATGCCAACTGGTAATTGTAAATGATTTCCATCTCATGTAGGATTGGCCTTTCTAAGGCTTCACTTTCTCCATGGAATTTGTTGGTTCTTTTACTGCATAAAATGCCCAAAGGCTTTCAAGGTATGTGATTATGTCAGAAAAGCAAGGAGGAATCCAAAAGGAGCATTCCTTGATGTCTGATAAACATTCCCTTGTATTGCATGGTTAAGGATAGAAAGATCAATACAAAAAATGGCGAAGCTGGACCCATCCAACCTCGCCTGCTATGAAAACTTAAATCTACCCACGACAAAAATACGCAATCCAGTGCATCATTATTGGTGTATTGGTAAAGTAAAAAGAGTAGTTCATAAAGTTCTAATGCTAATATGCTGATAATTTTGTCTGACAAAGTGGTTAAATTGAAAAGAATTTTATATTTGTATTTGAAACGATCTGAAGCTGTTGTTTTGTGACAATAGCTAAGTTAATGACCTTATTCCCTCTGAGTGTGTTGCCTTTGTAATAAAGGAGCAGCTCAGTATTGTTTCCAAAAAAAGAATTTTATTATGCAAACAATAAGACCTTCACCTGGTGGAATTTAGATTCGACCACCTTTGATTATCCGCTGAACGAATTAATGGTGTGTATCAAGTTCAGTAAAAAAAATAAAATACTAAAATAAAAATTATGAAATCGACACTATTAAAACTGTACATTGTTATTGCCCTTGGCTGTAGTTCTGTTATTGCGAAAGCTGATTTTTTGTTAATTGTTAACCCTACCGGGCCAATGCCGTCATGCACATTCAACTATACGGTTTGGGATGCAAATGGAGTTGCAATATATTCCGGCAATAATTTCAATCCACCGCCGACAACATGCATTTCAACATCTCTAACACCTTCTTACATAACCTTTAGCGTGGGTACATGTGGATCTTACACTATGAATATTAATTCATCTGTTTGGGCTTGCAACCCTCCAGATCCCTGCTATGGCCTAAAGAGCAATACCTGGGCGCAGAATGGCATCTGTTCTCCAAACGGAGATGTACTCACGATAAATATTTAGAATTTCGTATTTTATCGAATGAGTCTTTCGATTGAATAAAACGGATGTATTTATTGAAAATTTAGCAAAGCAGTCAGACATTAGTCTGACTGCTTTGCAAGGAGAATTTTTTTTACAAATAAATAAATGGATGTTTTAAAGGCACACTCCAAATTATTAGGTATTTTAATTTTAGAGTCCATCAAACATTGAGGTCCTAGCTTGCATAACAAAAGAGCTTTTTAAATGTGACTTTGGGGTAAATATGTTGGAAATGTAATTGATTAATACTGAATCAATTTTCTGGCACCCTTGTAAATGAATTTGACTCTAAACATGAATTCTGTAAAAAATGTACCTGGAACTGAAATGTATATTTCATTATGATACTTATAATATCGTTTTAGTTATATATAATTTGCATTTTAGATATTTGACATCCAATCTCCTATTGATTTTAAAGATTTTGTATTTAAGAAATTTTGGTTTTCCTATTGTATCATTAGGATTTTTTATTATCTTCGTTCAACAGAATTCTCACTTAACCTTTGTGTTGAAACTTTTAGTAGTACAGAATGAATATTCTACTTATAGATGACGATAAAAGTTTTTTATTTGTAAATTCTTTAATTTTAGGCAAATTAAAGTATATAAATAACATAAATAAGCACAGCAATGTTCAGGATGCTGTTTCCTTTATTAAAAGTGATTTTGAAAAAGAAGGCAGAATTCCAGATTTAATTCTATTGGATATTAATATGCCAGTGTTAGATGGCTTTGATTTTTTACATTTAGTACAGGATTTTAGAGAGGACCTTAAAAAAAAGCTTAAAGTCGCAATGCTTACATCCTCTATTGATCCACGCGATAAACAATTATCTTTTAAATTTCCTCAGGTAATCGAATTTTTCGAAAAACCACTTAATTTGGAAAAATTTGAATCAACGATAAAAAGAATTTCAAATTGAGAATAATCTGCTAAAAATATAGAACTTAAAACTACCAATGATAAGTTTTGATATTATTGACCATGTTCGAGAAGGATTTCAAATTATTTCAAATGAATGGAAATATCTTTACTTAAATCTCAAGAGTATAGAACATAGCCGATTTAGAAGGGAGGATTTAATAGGGAAATCGATGATGGAGGTTTATCCAGGAATTGAAAATACGGATATGTTTCGTCGTCTTGAAGACTCTATGAGAACAGGTTCAACACATATTTTTGAAAATGAATTTACTTACCCAGATGGTTTTAAAGATTGGTTTGAATTGCATGTGCTACCTGTGCCTGATGGTTTACTAATTATCTCAATTAACATAAGCGAAAGAAAAAAAATAGAATCATTCAAAGAAAAATATACAGGCGAATTAGAGGAACTAATACACTTTATGACACACCAAATTAGACACCCAATCACAGTAATAATGAGCATAGAATCATTGTCTAATAATGGAAAAATGACAAATGAAGATTTGGAAATAGCGATTAAAGTTATGAAAGAGAGTATTGCAAAACTGGACAATTTGACCAGAATACTTATGAAAAGACTCAACAAAATAGTTGTTGACGGATAATAGATTTCAAAAGTCATAAACATAAAGAAGTACGGAGGTTTTTTCAGGCTACGGAATGTAGGTACATGCTTTCCTTAACTTAGTTATTTGCTGAATTCTAATTTTACATGGCCGAAATTCCGGGAAGCCTACACTTACAGATCGGCCTAAAAAGTTTACATTTTGATTTCCTGAAGGAAGAGTTGGATTTTGGGTCCGTGGCCAGAATGAGGCTGACGTCGTCCATTTTCCCAATTGGTAATTGTACACTCGGTTACCCCAAGGATCATGGCTACATCCTTTTGTAGAAGCCCCTTGTCCATTCTTGTCTTTCTAATTCTCTGACCAAAGGTTTGAGGGTTCATTGGATATCCGGGAATCTTGCGTTTTTTGGCATTTAGGATGATATGACCAAATGGCAACGCATCTATGTCCCTGTGGCTATTACAACCACCCTGACCGGGATTGCGTTTGCGCACCGGGAGTGGTAAACAGATATTTGAGTAAAATCAGTGGTCCTTTATTGGACAGGATTGATATTCATATTGAAGTAACGCCTGTTTCTTTTGATGAATTAACTGCAAGAAAACGAAGTTCAGAAAACAGTGCTGATGTGCGAAAAAGGGTGATGGTTGCCAGAGAAATTCAGCAAAAAAGATATGCGGATTCTGAGGGAATTTATTGCAATGCGCAATTGCCCAGCAACCGTGTACAGGAGGTTTGCGAAATTGATTCAGCAGGAGCAACTTTATTAAAAACTGCCATGCAAAGATTGAATTTAAGTGCCCGCGCTTACGACAGAATTCTAAAAGTAAGCCGCACCATTGCAGACATGGCAGGCAGCGAAAATATAAAAGTGGAACATCTGGCAGAGGCCATTCACTACAGGAGTTTGGACAGGGAGAATTGGGGCGGGTGAGTTGAATGGTGATGGGACTCGCCGCGCTGGGGTGGCGGTTGGTCTCACTCCGCTTCGCTGCCTAATGACCAACCGAAGGAGAAATGTAATATAAACATAGTTATATGCTGCCCTTCTTTTCTGTTGATTGTTTTGTCTCTATTGTTTATTAACTAAAAGATGCCCGATACTCAAGTGGCGAAATATTCATTTTGGATTTAAATAATTTACTGAATGATTGTGGATGCTCAAATCCCAACTGGTATGCAATTTCACTTACTGTGAGATTTGTGGTTGATAACGCTTCTTTCGCTTTTTCGATTAGTTTGTTATGAATATGCTGTTGAGTGCTTTGTCCTGTGATAGTTCTCAGCATATCACTTAAATAATTGGGCGATAGATTTAATTTCTCAGCAAAAAATTGAACTGTTGGAAGTCCGGATTCAATTATTTTGTCGCTTTCGAAATATTCGTCAAGCAAAATTTCCATTTTTGTCAGTAAATCGCTGCTTGCTGTTTTGCGGGTAATGAATTGCCTGTTGTAAAATCGGTTGGAATAATTGAGTAATAGCTCAATCTGTGAAACCATTACATCTTGGCTAAATTGGTCTATCGAATGATTGTATTCTTTTTCAATATTCTTGAAAATCTCTTCAATCATTGCTTCTTCAGTTTCGGATAAATGCAAAGCTTCATTTACTGCATATGAAAAGAACCCGTATTTTTTTATGGTTTTTCCGATTGGATAATTTCTAATAAGGTCAGGATGAAAAATCAATAACCATCCATCGGGGTGCTCATTTTCGCTTTGGGTCGTTGATGCAATTTGGCCCGGTTCCATAAATGCTAAAACTCCTTCGTCAAAGTCGTAATAATTTTGACCATAACTGAACTTGCAATCAGAGTTATGCTTTATTGAAACTGTGTAAAAATTCAATATTACTTTAACCGAATTCTCTATGGAAGATAAATGAACATCGCTATAATTTATCAAACTAACCAATGGGTGTTTAGGCTTTGGGACTCCCATTAATTTATGCAATTCCGAAACAGAATTTATTTTAATGATTTTATTTTCTTTTGAACTCATAGTCATTTAAAATTATAAATAATTTGGGTTAATTTTTCAGAAACCTTCCACAGTTTTCCAGCTATCTCTTTTTCATAGGATTTGTGACTTGACTTTACCAATTCAGGGTATCCGCGCATTTCATTCATTTTGGTTGGTCCAAAATATTCACCACCTGTTACACCTGTATCTGTTGCTGCTCTTAATATTGGTAATGTACCCATCTTAACGTTCTGTGCAAGTAAATTAGTAATTATGGCTTGAACAAAAAAACCTGTATGCCTTGTAAGATTTGTTTTTGTATAGCCTGGGTGAGCTGCAACAGCTGTAATGTCAATCTTGTTCGCTTTCAGTTGTCTGTCTAATTCGTAGGCAAATAATAGGTTTGCTAGTTTGCTTTGAGTATAGGATATGTATTTGTTATATCCTTTATCAAAATTTAGGTCATCAAAATGAATATCGGGCTTTCCCATTTTTGCCTTGTGTTGTCCGCTTGACTGTATTGCTATACGAGAATTAGGTGTGCTTTTTAATAAGTCCAAAAGTAAACCAGTTAGCAGGAAATGTCCTAAATGATTCGTTCCAAATTGAACTTCAAATTTTTGTTTGGTTAGTTCTCGTTTTACCGGAAACATAACTCCTGCATTATTTATGAGCACATCAAGTTGCTTATACTTCTTATGAAACTCTTCAGAAAATTTATGTATTGAAGCAAAGTCGGACAAGTCTAGTTGCATTAGATCTAACTTAGCAATAGCGTTTTCTTTTTTGATAAATGAAATTGCTTCATTACCACTTTTCAGGTTACGGGCAGTCATAACTACGTGAGCACCTTTACTGCTCAATACTTTTGTTGCTTCTAATCCAAGTCCACTATTTGCACCAGTAATGAGAATTGTTTTTCCCTGCTGTGAAGGAATCTCGTCTGCTGTCCAATTTCTTGTTGCCATTTTTTATATTTTTAATTACGGTTACTTACTCAGCTGCTTGCTGCTGGTGCGCCGGGCGGCTAGGGTGCTGGCGACGACGCTACGCAGTTTGGCAGTCTGCTGGTCGATGGCCTGCGGGCCGTTGCCGGTAAGCAGTCGCACAGACGGCTCGTAGGCCAGTTTGGGGGCGGAGATATTGAAGGAAGTCGCAAGTGTGAAGCCAGCTTCCTTGATGGCCTTGTCGACGAAGAAGGAGAGTCGGGTCTTCTTGCCGGGGACGTGTGGGTAGAGGAACCGTAGTGCAAACAGCTCGCCGATTGTTGGGACGGTCGAGATGGTGGCGGCGAGGAACGGGTTGTCGCCGACAAGGTAGGGGCTACCCTGCATGTCGACACGCTGCCTGGTGGAGGTCACCCCAACTGGTGCGTGACAGATCAGCGAGATGATGACCCCGTTTTCCCGGGCTAGGTGGAGGGTTTCGCCGAGCCACGGATTGTCATGGAAGTCGACCATGGGGGCGTGACCACCTGGGGCGTGGATGAAGTCAAAGTCGGCGAAGGTAAAAGGGTCGGCCGGGTCGCGGTGACGCTGGACGAGTTCCTGCAGCGAGTGGAAAGTACCCTCGGGCAGCTTGTTGAGGCGGCGGATCAGTTCGGGGCGGTATTCAGCGAGCTCCGGCTCGCTGTTGGGCAATAGTTCGGAGATCGGGATCTTGCCTATGTGACGCTCCAGCAGCTGGACTTCCTGCTCACGGCGGGCCACCAACTCGGGGTAGCGCTGCCGGAAGCTGTTGACTTCGAACGAGTGGCGGCGCTGCTGCATTCGGAGTGGGATGGTCTTGGCACCGGTCTTCTCGATGGATTGCACAGACAGGGCCATGCCATTGATGTCTAGTTGAGGTGCGTTACCATCGGGAGTAACGAAGGTGAACTCGTAGTCGTTCTCGAACTCCTTAAGCACTTGTGCCATCTCAACCAGAAAGAACCCGGTCGAGATCGACTTGACGTCGGCCGGTTTGGTCAGCGGCAGCTGTCGGGCCGAAGAGATGATTATTAGTGCACGGCGCTTGGTGGTGGATTTCCTTTGCTGTGAAGGAATCTCGTCCGCTGTCCAATTTTTTGTTGCCATTTTTTTAGGTTTTTAATTATGACACAAAGGTCAGAAACCTTAAAAGTGTCAGAGTAGCCAATTCTCTGTATGTTGTATCCTAATCAAGGTTTTCCAGATCATAGTTCTCCCCTGGTTGGTCTTTTTGAATTCTTGTGTATTTTTCAAATTCACTCAAACCTCGGTAAATTCATGAGACCAACCAGGCATTTTGGGAGAATAAATTTGATTGGATTCATGGCGGTCGGTCTCACTCCGCTTCACTCCGCTTCACTCCGCTTCGCTTCGCAAAGACCAACCGTGTGAGAAATCATCTCAAATCCCATTCGTGTTCATTCGTGTAATTCGTGGCTAATTATCTAAAGAAAAAAGGCCGCAATTTGCGGCCTTCTAAATATCATTTGTGGTTTAAGTGATTCTTATTTCACCAGGGTCAATTCATCTACAATATTTTTGGCACCGCCGAGTTTGTCGACGATGAAAAATACAAAACGAATATCTACGCTGATAGTGCGTTGCATATCGGGCATGAACATAAAATCACTGCTGATAGCTTCGTAATTACCATCAAACGCAATACCGATCAGTTCACCGTTTCCATTGATTACAGGACTTCCGCTATTGCCACCGGTAATGTCGTTGTTGCTCAGAAAACAGGTATGCAATTCGCCATCTTTATCGGCATACATTCCATAATCTTTTTTGCGAATTAAATCCAATAATGCAGGAGGTGCATCAAATTCAAAATCACCGGGAACATATTTTTCCAAATATCCTTTTGCAGTGGTAAATGTTTTATTGTGCACACCATCGCGTGGGTCGTAATTCATAATGGTTCCATAAGTAAGACGCATGGTACCATTGGCATCCGGCGCCCAGGCCTTGTCGGGATTCATTTGAATTTGTGCATTCAAAAACAAGCGGTTAGCGCGCATCAATTTGGAATTGATATCATCATAAGTTGGTTTCAATTTTACGGTGATGATTTCATAATATTCATTTACAATTGCAAACAAAGGATCTTTTGCAAGCTTGGATGCACTTGGCTTTTCGAGGAATTTCGCCATTTTTGCTATAGAAGAAAACATGGATTTATTCCATAGATATTCCGCTACTTTGTTATAATCTCTTTTGTATTTCACAACCAACTCATTCAGCAATGCCGGCAAATTGTCGTGGTTCAGATCTTCGGAAAGGTGTCGGATTACTTCGGCCAAAACCTGCTTTTCAATCGGTGCATAAAAACCATGGAAACTGGCCACCAGATTTTCGGAAAGTTTTGCGGTCATCTCTTTTGCATCGGCTGCTTTGGTTTTGTCTTTCAGCAGGGTATTCAGTTCGCGCATACTAAAGGCATTCAGCATAGCCTGAGAATTTGCTACTCCGTCTCCGAAATACACCTGATACAAACCATATTCATTTAACAGTCTGTAGGCTTCATCGTATAAACTGGTAACATCTCCATACACATCCCCTTTACCGGTTGCGCGTACCCACTTTTCAAAATCCAGTTCTGCCGCTTTTCTTTTTTCGTACAAACCGGGTCTGGAAAGATCGTAAGCTTCACCTTTGAATTTGTTCCAGTAGTTGCCTAATCCAGCGAGTTTGTCGCTGTATTGCAAACGCACGGATTTGTCTGCCTTCATGTATTTTTCATACACATCCATAATGTCGCGGCGCAATTGCACACGCATGGGGCGCTCTTTGCCACCGAGGTACTTAATACCTTCGCTGTAAGTATATCTGGTTGTGCGACCAGGATAACCCATAATCATGGCGAAATCGCCGTCCTGGGTGCCTTTCAGGCTTACCGGAAAGAACTTTTCGGGCTTATAAGCCACATTGTTTGCGGCATAGTCGGAAGGTTTGTTGTTGGTTCCGGAATAAATACGGAACATAGAAAAATCGCAGGTATGTCTCGGCCAGCGCCAGTTATCGGTTTCGCCGCCAAATTTACCTACGTTTTCCGGAGGAGTACCTACCAAACGAATATCGCGATACACTTCGTAATACATGGCCAGGTATTGGTTTCCACCATAAAAAGAAGTAACCTCCACCACATAATTTCCTTTGTCTTCGCCAAGGGCATCTTTGAGTTCTTTGTTTAATTCCTGAAGTTTTTTCATCAGGGCTTCTGTTCTTTTTGCTTCATCGCCATTAATTGCAATGCCATCCAGCACTTTGCCGGTTACATCTTCAATTTTGCGCAAAAATCCGATGTTGAAGTTCGCAGGGCGCTCTTCGGCCATGGATTTGGCCCAAAAGCCGTTGGTGAGGATATTGTCTGCATCCGTGGAGAGTGCTGCAATAGCGCTGTAACCACAGTGGTGGTTGGTAAGGAACAGGCCTTGTCCGCTGATTACTTCACCGGTGCAGAACATTCTGCCGGATTTTTGCATCAAACGCACCACACCGTCTTTTACGCTGGCTTTGTTGATGCTGTAAATGTCTTCAGCAGTGAGTTTCAATCCTGCGGCCTGCATGGGGTCCTGTATTTTTTGCAACAATACAAGTGGCCACATTCCCTCGTCGGCGCGCAGGCTGAAAAGCCCTGCACAGGCAACGATCAAACTAAGTATTCTTTTTTTCATTGGTTTTTCTGAAAATAGGGGTGCAAATATCCAATTTTTAAGCCGATTCAGGGCCAAACTATGTCCAAAAAAAGGTGAATCTTATCGGAGAATAGGAATTAAACCGAATCAGTTTGCCAATTGGCTGGCTACTTCGCGAATTTCAAAACAAATACGGGCAGTTTCTGCCTGAATTAATGGATGCGGGGTATTGGGCAATATACTGAGGGTGGCGTTGGGTATGGCTTTGAAAATATCCAATGTTTCGTCCATACTCACCATGCGATCGCGGTCGCCGAGCATAATGCGGCAGGGTTTGGAAATTCCCCGTACATTTTCTGCGCTGATAGGACTGGTTTGCCCGAGTTCATGCAAAAAACCGCCAATCTGAAATACCAGTTTTTGCCAGTGATCTGCGCCGTGAACTTGTTTTAAATTCTCTACAAATGCGGGCACTTTGCTTTGCATTTTCATAGGATCCAGCATGGAAATTTCTCTTGCTGCAATATCCGGATCCCAGTGCATTTTAGTCCCCAGAGTAATTGCTGCATCTATGGTCGGATTTTCTTGCAACAAGCTGCACAGGGCGAGGTAACCACCCATGGAATGTCCGAAAACAATTAACCCGGAATCCCGATGGAAGTTCTGATGAATAAAATTATTTAAAAAATTACACATGACCTCCACCGTCCAGGTACCGTCTACAAAAGCCTCCCCCTGATGCCCCGGGAAATTGAGACATTTTACATCAAAATCATCGGATAATGAATTGGATATATCCTGAAATTCCGTGGCGGAACCAAGCGCACCGTGAAGCAGAAGTATTTGGGTTTTCATTGTTTCCAGTTTATGGGATCCTGAGCAAAGGACTTTACAATTTCCAGTTTATCGGCATTTAAATAGCCATGTTCCACGGCAACTTCTGCCAATACAGGAAAAGATGCAATGGTGTAAAAGGGCACATTTGCTTCTACAAATCGCTGTTTGGCATCTTCAAAACCATAAGTAAACAGGGCAACCAGCCCAATTACCTCCGCTCCTGCTTCGCGAACCGCCTGTACAGCCTGCAAACTGCTTTTGCCGGTTGAAATAAGATCTTCTACCAAAAGCACTTTGGATCCGGCTACCAAATGGCCTTCAATCTGATTTTTCATGCCATGTTTTTTGGGCTCAGGCCGCACATAACAATTGGGAAGTCCCATTACATCTGCCATTAAAGCACCATGTGCAATGCCTGCCGTTGCGATTCCTGCAATTACTTCCGTCTGCGGAAAATACTGTCGGGCAAGGGCTGCAAGCTCATTTTTAACAAAAGTGCGCACTTCGGGAAATGACAAAACCATGCGGTTGTCGCAGTAAATGGGAGACTGAATTCCGCTGGTCCATGTAAAGGGATTGTCAGGGTTTAGTTTTACGGCATTTATTTCCAGAAGAAATTTCGCTAAATTTGCGGCTTTATTGGAGGACATGGGGCCGCAAATCTATAAAATTTACTTCAATGAAGGTGCCCTGGTGATTGCCGAATCACCTGCCGCACTTAGCGGCCTGCCGAATCTGTATTATATTGGGGATGATGAACTGCATAAAAGTTTCAAAATTCTCACCAATGCGGAAATGGCGGGTAAGGTTTTGAATTTCGGGCTTATAAGCGAAGACCCCGAAGCAACTTTTCGCGAATTCATTGAAGACTATACTGTAATTCAGGCAGCTGGAGGATTGGTATTCAACAAAGAGAACCAATTACTTACTATCAAGCGCAACGGACTTTGGGACATGCCCAAGGGCAAAATTGAAAAGCACGAAGACCAGCGTGCAGCCGCATTGCGCGAGGTGATGGAAGAAACAGGCCTGAACATGATTAATATTTCTGAAAAAGTGGGTGCCACCTACCATGCCTATTTTGAAGATGAAGCCACCATGCTGAAAGAAACGCATTGGTATTTTATGAACAGCAGCGGTAAAGGCAAATTAAAACCCCAGGAAGAAGAGGGAATTTCCGAAGTAAAATGGGCCGATCTGGATTGGTTCAAAGGACCGGAGTTTACCACTTACCAAAGCATTCGCGATATTGTATCCAAGGCTCTGGCGAACCAGCCTGTAGTTTCCGAAATTTAAAAATTTCTTTTTACCGAGTCCACATTTACCGCTTCGGGTACAAAGGGCTTAAAATTTCCGCCATAAATAATCAAATCGCGCACAATGGTGCTGCTGATATAGGCCAATTCAGGAGAGGTAATACAAAAAATTGTTTCAATTCCGGCGTCCAGTTCCCTGTTTAGTTGGGCTATATGTGCTTCATAGTCGAAGTCACTTCCATTTCTAAGGCCTCTTAAAATATAACGGGCACTGCGTTCCTTGCAAAAGGCAACTGTTAGATCTGAGTAACTTGCAACTTCCACTTTAGGTTCCTTTTTAAATATTTCCCGTATCCAATTTTCGCGGTCTTCCAGTTCAAACAGGGTTTGTTTTTTGGTATTGACGCCAATTGCCACAATAATTTTATCAAACAGCGGCAGGCTTCGGTTGATGATGTCTACGTGACCTAGGGTAATAGGATCAAAAGTTCCGGCGAATACAGCAATTTTATTTTCCGTCATGCGATTGAATTAGCGAAGATACTCAATGCAGAGCTACCCTGTTTTTTTGTTTCAACGGCATTGTGAAAAGCCATACCGGGGCGGTGTTCCAGAATCAGAATGCCATCCGGAGCCAGCTTTGGAATCAGTAATTCCGGTAATTGCAGCATTTGTTTTAAATCGTATGGAGGATCTGCAAAAATGATATCGAATTTTTCTTCCAGTTTTTGAATGAAAGAAAACACATCGGATTTTTGAATTTGCCAATTGTCTATTTTTAAATTCGATTTTATTTCATTTTGAATTTTGATATTTTTAAAATCTCTGTCCACTGAAATTACAGATGCCGCGTTCCTGCTCAAAAATTCGAGGCTTACAATTCCGGAACCCGAAAATAAATCCAATACTTTTTGATCTTCTATTCCGCAGGAATGTTGCAGTTTATTAAACAGAGATTCCCGCATCATATCGGTAGTGGGGCGCACATGATCCGGAAAACCGGAAGAGATTTTGTAACCTTTTAAATGGCCACCTGTAATTCGCATAAAAGGAATTGGTGCATAAGGGAAGCCTCAGCTGCGTAGGGCGGATATTCTCCTGTAGTATAGGGCAATGTCATTTGCAAAGGTCGTATATCTGAAATAAATCTTTGAAATACCTTAAATAATTCCTGAATTTGATTTCCCAATAATTCAAAATGTACTTTGCGAATATCCTGCCCTTGTAATTTTACTGCGGCCATAGCAAAATACAATACTTCCGAATCGTTGGATGCGTGGTATATGTTGGATAATACGCAATTTCCATCTCTGAAATATGCGAGCATGCAGCGTTTTCCATGAACCAGGATCTGCACATAATTTGCATGCAATTGGGCATTCTTTTTTGCAATAAAATAAAATGGATAAAATGCATGCACCTGATTTTCTTTTCCCGAAAATTGGATATTTAAATTTTCATCTGCGGCAATGGATTGCATATTTCCGGTGAATTCCGGTGAAACCGTTCCCAGAAACAATTTGGGAACCAGATAAAATCCCGACTCAAAATCCATGGTGAACGCGGTGCCGGTTTCATTTACGGAAAGAGCATGTATGGAGGATTCCAGATGGTCGCTTTCTTCAATTACATGCAACAGCAAATTTTCTTCACGGTCACATACCATAGCCTGAAAGATGCCATCAGACTGATAACAAACCATGGAATTGTCGGCATTCCATTTTGCATTGCGATATTCCCAAAGCCTTACGGGCATTGCGGACAAAGTTCATTATAATTTGCCAAATGCCAAAGTCATTATAAATCTGGAGCATTGACTATTTTTGCCAAATGCGTCCATACATCTTGATTTTACTGGCGATTACAAGCCAAATGGCACAGGCACAAAACACAGATTGGGCCATTGGGAATACCTATCGCAGCGAATCCAATGCATTATACTGGAAAAACAAATTGCCATATGAAGGCTATTGGCAGCAAGATGTATATTATAAAATATCTGCATCGCTAGACGATTCCGCAGAGGTAATTTCCGGAACGGAAACACTGAAATATTATAACAATTCGCCAAATATTTTAAAGGAAGCGTATTTCCATTTGTATCAAAATGCAGTGCAACCGGGCTCATTGGTGGATGAATTGTACAATGAAAACAAAACCCCCCATACTTTTGGACGTTATGAGAAACAAGGCCTGGGAACTCAAATTTTAAGCGCAACGGTGAATGGTGAATCTGTAATTCCTTCCATTCATTTTACCGTAATGAAATTGCCTTTGAACCAACCATTACAACCCGGAGACAGTGTGGAATTTTCGTTTACATTCAAAACATATTTTGATCGGGGTTCCATTCGCAGAAGAATGAAGGTGTATGACCATCACGGGTTTAAACATTTCAACGGCGTGCATTGGTATCCCAGAATTTGTGTTTACGACAGAAAATTTTCCTGGGAAACCGCGCAGCATATGGAGCATGAATTTTATGGAGATTATGGCGCATATGACGTGGAATTGAAATTACCCACACAATATATAAATGAAGCAACAGGAGTGCTTTTAAATCCAAATGAAACCTATCCCGGTGACCTGAGGGGAAAGCTGGATATCAGCAACTTTCGGGAGAGATTACCCAATGACCAACCCCAATTAATTGCCCCTAAAGATGGTAAATATAAAACATGGCGATACCATGCAGACAATGTGCATGATTTTGCGTGGACTGCTGATCCAACTTACAGAATTGGAGAAGTGGTTTGGAATGGCATTCATTGCATTGCACTGGCTCAGGAACAGAATGCGTGGAAATGGCAGCCCTCCGCAACATTTGTGGCCAATGTGATTTCTACCTACAGCAAAGATTTTGGCATGTACGAATATCCCAAAATGGTTGCCGCAGATGCAGCAGATGGCATGGAATATCCCATGTTGACTTTGGATGGTGGAGAATACCCTGGACATCAGGGATTGATTGCACATGAAGTAGGGCACAATTGGTTTTTTGGAATGATAGGCAGCAATGAAACCTATCGCGCCTCACTGGATGAAGGATTTACCCAATTTCTGACAGCATGGAGTATGAAAAAACTCACCGGACAAAACCAAAGACCAAGTGAAATCGAATACAACACAAATTATTTTGGTTACCTGCGGGATGCTATAGACGGCATAGATCCCACTTTAAACACCCATAGCGATGATTTTAACAATGCAATAGGACATGGTGGAGGATATGGACATGTGTATTATAAAACTGCAACCATGTTATACAATCTCGAATATGTATTGGGAGATTCCATATTTAAAAAAGCCATGCAGGATTATGTGAAACAATGGAAGATTTGTCACCCTTATGCAGAGGATTTCCGCAACAGCATTATTATGTCGGCGAATACGGATTTGAACTGGTTTTTTGATCAGTGGATGGAGACCAGTAAATATGTAGATTATGGAATTAAGAAAGTGAAAAAACTGAAATCCGGAGAATATGATATCCAAATAAAAAGAAAAGGCGATATGATTATGCCTTTGGATTTGAGAATTTATTTAAAGGACGGGAGCAAATTCGACATGACAATTCCTGTTTCCAATTACGCAAAACCGGGAAGCATTCATCCTACGCAACCCTGGCTGGGATGGGGTTTTTTGAATCCGGAATACGATTTGAAAATTAAATTAAATGCCGATATAAAAAATGTACAAATAGATCCCAGTGGAAGACTTGCAGATATTTATATGCCGGATAATTTATGGAAGCGAAAATTCAGATTGAATTTTGACAAAGGCGTAGAAATTGCGCGTTACCATCGCGGTGGGTACAAGTATTTCTGGAGACCGGACCTTTGGTACAGCTATGCAGATGGATTGCGTGCAGGAGTAAAATTCAGCGGAAATTACGCTGCAAGAAAACATATTTTTAATGCGTATTTGTGGTATAATTCCGGATTATTATCTGGATTGGAATCTTTAGAAAACAGTGGTAAAATAACCACATTTCAAATGGAAAGCAATCGTTATAAACCTTCCTTTTCCTATCATTTTGATTATCAAAATTATTTGCGGAAAAATGGGGAAATTAAATTGCGAAGCAGCGCTATTGCCGGATCTCTGATCAACCAGGCAGGATGGGAGAAAGATGCTGGTAAGGGCAGATGGATCACCTATTTGAAACAAATGAACAGCGGATATTATTATAAACCGTATTCACAATTATTTGGAGAATATAATTATCAAACGCCATTTTCTTATTTGCCAACGCAGCAATTTTGGAGCAACATGAGCAATATTTCTTTCAATTTAAAATACAAACGAAATTATCGCGCCATGCACAGCAATGGATTTTGGGAACTCGGCGGAAGAACCACAACGCCGTGGAGTGAAACCGTTTATGGATATGTGCAATTTACCTGGAACCAAAGCCGAAATGTAGGGAAGACCAATTTTCGCAGCAGGTATTTTTTGCAGGCGGGGCAAGGCAAAAATCCGGCAGCGGAAAGTATGCTTTATGCGGCGGGAGCAAATCCGGAGGAAATATGGGACAATAAATATGTGCGCGATTTGGGTATGATGAATATAAATTCAAATGGATATCTGGCTAATGGTTATGGATCATTTCCTATTGCCATGGGTGGTGGTTTGAATTTGCGTGGATTTACAGGCTATCAGATTCCCCATAAAAATGGAGATTCTATTTATTTGTTTTATCGCGGAAATTCCGGAACTGCTTTGAATGTGGAATGGGAATTCAGCAATCTTTTCAGTTTTGTTCCAAAAGTTAAAATGCTGAAATGCCAGGTTTACGCTTTTGGGGATGTCGGTTGTATCACCTATCCATCAGGAAGTAGGCTATTACAATCGGGTTTACTTGCCGATGCGGGTTTGGGATTTATTTTAAATATAAGCCATTGGCAAAATTTAATTCCTAAAAAACAACGCCCGGTATTAACTGGTGAAAAGCCGCTGATTATACGTGCAGATTTCCCATTATTTGTAAATGCTGTTCAAAGCGGAGAATCCAATTTGGCATTTCGCTGGTTACTTGCAATAGGTGCGGCATTCTAAGCGAGGTTTGAATTAAAGTTTTATTTCACATCAGGAAAGGAATCCTGATGTATGTTATAGATGATTTACCAGGAGTAGATTTGAATTCCTGTGCCAAATTCCCATCGTTCATGCAGAAAAATATTTTCATCAGCACATCCTTTCATTAACGATATTTTATTTATTCTGATGGGTTTGAATATTTTTCCATCGCCATGCGCTGTCTAAGGTGTTGTTGGTTTGGACTGAATACTGCCATGCTATGAATTTTGAATCTCCAGGATGTGGCATTAAGAAAATCTTAAAATTATGTTGGAATTAATTGTCCGGGGAAATCTAAAATGAATAACAACTGGAAACAAGCCAATATAAAATAAAAGAGGCCGGTGCTTGTACCGGCCTCTTTTACTAGGTTATTGGACTCAAATACTTAATAAGTATATGTCATGGAAATTTCTACACGTCTGTTGCGCGCTTTGTTGGAAGGAGTGGTGTTTGCAACAGCAGGTTTGGTTTCACCATAACCGGTTGCAATCATTCTGTCTCTGGCAATTCCTTTTCCAACCAGATATTCTACAACTGCTTGAGCACGGCGCTGAGAGAGATCGAGGTTTTTGGCATCATCTCCGTCAGAATCGGTGTGACCATCAATAGCAACGTGTGCTTCCGGATAATCTGCAAGAATTTTAGCCAGTTGGTCCAGATCGTCAAATGATTCTGTTTTCAAAACATCTTTATTGGTTTCAAAGAAGATATTTTTTGCAACGGTTGCAATCTGACGAATTACTTCCTGTTTGATTTCAGGACAACCATTGTTGGCAATGGTACCTGCTTTATCTACGCATTTGTCTTTGTGGTCATATACACCATCATTATCGCTATCGGGGCAACCTTCACCTTCTACAGTTCCAGCTTTCAACGGGCATTTGTCTTTTCTGTCTTCCAAACCGTCACCGTCACTATCGGGGCAACCGTTGAATTCTTTAGAACCTGCAACATTTGGACATTCGTCTTTACGGTCTTCGATTCCGTCGCCATCGCTGTCAGGGCAACCATTGAATTCTGGTTTTCCAGCCACTTTCGGACACTGGTCTAATTTATCTTCTATACCATCATTATCGGTATCGGGGCAACCATTGTATTTGCGAAGACCCCAAACTTCAGGACATGCATCGTCTGCATCCCAGATACTATCATGATCGGTATCTGCATTGCAACCCACGCTGTCCACATAGTTGCGGTATTTTTCAGGAGTGTTTTTGCACAAGTCGTATTTGTCGCAAACACCATCTTCGTCTTTGTCTTTGCATTTGGTAGTTCCACCTTCACCAAAGATGTAGGTTATTCCAATTGCATGGTAGCCCCACATATCATTGGTTCTCCAAAGCTTATTTACGAGTGGATCAAAAGGATCTGTTCCGGCAGGGCTGTTTGCACCGTCCCAACGGTCATTCATGGTATAAGTTGCAGTCCAGGACCAACGGATTCCGATGTAATCGCTCAGATAAAAGCTTACACCTGCCCCGCCCTGAACCTGAGCACCGAAATCGGTGATATGGGTTTGTATTTCATTCAATGCCCCCCAGCGTATTTCCGAGTGCACATAATAACCACCAAAACCTCCATAAATAAATGGAGCAACACGAGCTTCCTCGCTTAACATGGCGCCGTTATTAAAACGGAATCTCGCACCGAAAGTAAGGTCAGCTGTATTTGCGCGAAAACTGGTGTATTTGGCCGGTTCAGGTCTCCAGTCCACAATACGGGAAAATCCTACATCACCTGCGCTGAAGTTCACCACTCCATCCAGGTAAGGATTTAACATATATCCGAAATTAATACCACCACCCTGATAGATTGGTGCTCTCTGAAAGAACAATGAGGATCCGTGATCGCCGAGGTATTCACGCAAACCAAAGTTTGCTTCAATACACATCTTTCCATTCTGATTTTGAGAGTTTGCATTACTTATCCCGCATAAAACAACCAGGGACAATAATGCCTTAGCTAAGTAATCTTTTATCATAGGTTTTGTAGTTCGATTTTGAGGGTTTAGGCCAACAAATATAGGAAGTTCATTAGTAAAAAAAATTTTTTTACAAAAATTTGAATATTGGGATGGTGATGGGTTCCCTAAAATTAATTATATATAAGGAGCAGGTTGCTGTTCTTTTGAATCTTGTACTGCGCCAAACGTCCTTTTGCGGGACCTGCAGTTGGAAATCCATTAAACAGAAAACGACTGTCACAACAGGGATTGAACGTGTTTCCCAGATAAGTCCCGCATTTCAATTGCAGACTTTGAGAATCCACCCAAATATTAGAACATTCATTCATTGGCTGGTATGCACAGGTTCTTTCAAATGCATACCAATTGTCGTCATAATCATGGATAACAAGCACGCCTTTTACACCGCCTGTATAGTATCCAAATCCACCTACCACAGTGAGGTGTTGGTTGGAGGGCAGATTTAAATCGATTGTTAAATTAACAGGTGCAGTTGGGATGCTTTCAGTAACATTGTTTTTGTTACATGAAAAAAAGATACAAATAGCAAAAAAAAGGCTATTCCTCATAATCATAAAATCCTTTTCCGGTTTTTCGTCCGTGTCTGCCGGCATCCACCATTTGTTGCTGGATTCTGCTTGGACGAAATCGCGGTTCCTGATGGAATTGTTCGTACATCGATGATGTTACAGAAAAATTGGTTTCCACCCCTATCAAATCCATCAGCCGAAACGGCCCCAAACGAAAACCGGAAGCTTCACATAGTCTGTCAATAGCCTGAAATTCCGCAACATTTTCCTCTGCAATCTTTAATCCTTCCACATAATAAGGACGTGCCACGCGATTCACAATAAAGCCGGGTGCATCATTTGCATATACCGCATGTTTGCCAAGAGATACAGCCCAATTAAAAGCAATAGTTGCAACCTTTTCGCTGGTAGAAGCACCTTTAATTATTTCAACCAACTTCATCAATTGTGCTGGATTAAAAAAGTGGATTCCAACCAGGTTGGATGGATTTTTTAACCCCAAAGCAATTTGTGTTATGGGAATAGAAGAGGTATTGGTAGCATAAATAGTTTCAGCGCCGTTGATGTGTTCCAGTTTAGAAAACAATTCCCGCTTAATATCCAATTTTTCCAAGGCAGCTTCCAAAATCAAATCTGCTTTCAGTTCATTCAGCTCTTTGGTAAATGACAATAATTTCAAAGCCTGGTCTTTGGCTTCTGACAATAATTTGCCTTTAGCCACAGACTTTTCCATTTCACTTTCAATATATTTTTTGGACCGCTCCAAAGCGGCATCCTGAATATCGTACAATACAGTTTCATAACCGGCCAGAATACTGCATATGGCAATTCCTGACCCCATAACACCTGACCCTGCAATTCCTGTTTTCATATCAGATTTTATTTTCCTGCCAGCCAATTTGCCGGATTTTGTTTAGACTGTCCTTTCCAAACCTGGAATTGCAAAATGGTTTTGCCTTCCTCATCTGTCCAAACCTTGCCCAGATTTTGTTTGCTACTCACTGTCTGACCGCGGGATACATATACTTCGGTTAATCGGCTATAAACTGTGAAATATTCGCCATGATTGATTAAAACTGCTTTCTCCTGACCTGGAATATTGATTACTGCAGCTACAGTACCTTTAAATACTGATCTGGCGGATCCTCCTTCATTGGTAGTAATATCCACTCCATTATTGATCAAGGTAATACCTGCCAAATCCGGATGGGCGTGAACTCCGTATCCCTGTGAAATATATCCTCGTTCAACAGGCCAGGGCAAAACACCAGCATTTGCCGCAAAACTATTGCTTAATTCCCTGGCTTCTGGTGTCAGAGTTACCGTTCCCTGAGCTGCTGCAGCCGGTTTCTTGCCTGAAGATGCTGTTCTTGTAACGCCACCGGTAGGTTTTTTGCCGGTTTTAGCTGCCTGTGAAGCTGCTCTTTTTCGCGCTGCCTCAATTTCTCTGGCAATCATTCTGCTTATGGTGGCATTCAGTTTATTTACAGCTACTTCGTTTTTACGGATTTTCTTCCGCAATTGTGCCTCCTGACTAGTAAGGCTGCTCACCATTTTGGATTTTTCTCTTTTATCGGTATCCAGTTTATTTTTTTCACTCACTTCATCTTTGAGCAAAAAATTCTTTTCCGTTTTGGTTTTTTGAAGGGCCATCAAACCACTGTTAACACTGTCTTTTTTCTCTTGTATTCTCTCAATCAAAAAGGAGCGGTACTCGGATAATTTCTTTAAATATTTAAGTCTTTTTATTGCCTGTCTGAAATTAGAAGAAGCAAAAACGAATGCGAGTTCATTGGCATTCTTCCTGGTTTTATAAGCTTTAATGATGGTTTTGTGCATTCGTAGCTTTTCTTCCACAAATAGTTTTTGCAATTCTGTGAGATGAAAATTGCGCACTTTTATTTCTGCTTCTGTTTCGCCTATTTCTTCTTTTAAATTTCCTATTACTTCTTCCTGCCCTTTAATGATGACATTCAACGTGTTTAAATTATGCAGGGCCGCAGATTTTTTTGCACTGGTTTTTTTCAGAATATTCCGGGTGTATTCAATATCCTGTTGCATTTTTTTTCTTTTTTGTTCCAGTTGTTTTCTGGACTGGGCCTGTAATTGCAGGACAGATAACAGAAACAAAATCGATAGGTTGGCAATGCGTTTTATCATTTTTCTATTTCGTAGTCGGGAGGAACTACAAACGGATACGAAGGTATATATGCATCGGTGGCAGTTGTAAACTCAATATCCATGCGTACATTTTTTGCGTCACCAGTGGCCAGAATTACCATTTTTTCTGCGACGTCAAAAGCACCCGCATTTTTTAGACCGGTATAAGATGCCCGCAATTGTCGCAGGCTGTTGTTCTGCTGTACAAAAACACTATCCGGCATTGTATAGTTACGCGAGTAAATACCATTCAGTAATTGACCGTTAATGGCATAATGAAAGGCTTTGTTTTCATTCATCACATAGCTCATTTTATCATATAACGGATTGCTGAGGATTAAATTTTGCAATTCGCGAAGGCCAATTTCTGCACCCAGCAATTCTCCGAGTTGTTTGATACTGTATTGGGTATATTTTTTATTATACAAATCCAGCAACTTTACACTGTCTGCTGTTACTATTCCCTTCATCACCTGAATACCCAGTGCGGCCGAAACGGAAAACCAAATAATGCTGTCTTTTCTCATTCTCAAACTGACGTTAAATGAGAGATCCTGATCCACACCCGAATAATCCACAGCCATGCGTGAACTGAAATATTCCCATTCAATTCGTTTTAAGGAATCCACTTTATAGGTTTGATTTTTCAGGTTATTTTCCATGGAATCAAACAAATGCGAAATATTTAAAGAATCTTGTCTGTTTTGTATTTCCGCATCCCTCCTGGAGATATGTTTTCTGGATTTACATGAACCAAAAAATACCAATAAGGAAAATGAAATAATAAAGTATTTCAAAGTTTTTCTATTTAAAATTATTTAGTTTCTGTTGGAGTTGTGGTTTGTGATAACCACTATTCCAGGCCAGATTCCAATATTCCCGGGCTTTGGAATTATCATTTTTTAAAATGTAAATGTCACCCAGTAATTCGTAAATCTTACCTGTTGGATCCGAACGAACTGCCTTATCCATGGTAATGATAGCTTTGTCCAACATGCCTGCTTTCATATACACATAACCCTGATAATAATAGAGCTGAAAATTCAAAGGTTGTAATTGCAGTGCCTGATCCACCCAGTTCACACAAGCTTCTTTCTTTTCATCGTGGAAAGAATAGGTATATGCCAACTCTGCCAACACCAATGAGTTGTTTGGATATTGTTCATATAGCACTTGTAACAATTGCAACGCTTCCTCCTTTTTACCGGATAAATTCAAATAGCGGGCCATACATAACTTTAGTGGAATAATAGCATCGTCATCCACTGCAAAAGACAATCCAGTTTCAGCATAATTTTTAGCTGCAGCCCAGTCCTGCTGCCCTGTTGCAGCGCTAGCGGCTATGTAAAAAACTGTAGGGTTTGCCGGAAAAAGATCTAACATGGAATCTGCAGCATTGCGCATGGAAGTATAATTGGCCGTTCTGTCCAGACTTTCGGTATAACGGGACCACACCTGAAAATCATTGTTAAACAGTGCAATGGTTTTTGCATAGGTTTCAGAGGCAAGCGAATAATTTGCTGAAGAAAAATACCAGTCTGCCAGAAACAACCAGGAGCGATGATCTCCGGAATGAATGGCAGTGAGTGTTATCAATGGCTCCCTGAGGCTGTCATAATAGGAATTGCCCGGTGCTTTATTCAAAAACGGACCGAGGCAATTGTGTTTTTTCCATACATCCAAATGCGGGCTTTTTACTGCTATCTGGCAATGTTGCCACAATTCCTGTTTGCTGCCATATTCCTGAAAATATTGGCATAATGAAAATAACAATTCGGGATTTTCCGGATCATTCGCCAGCAATTGTTTGTAGATTTTTGCGGATTCTTCCGGTTTTCCTGCATTGGAATATATTCCTGCAAGTTTCAGTTGGTATTGCTTTCTGTAAGGATATTTACGAATTAAATTTTGCCAGTCTGCAATGGCATCGTCGTATTTTTTTAATGCAATTCTGGCGTCTGTTCTCGCCTGAACGATGTCTTCTCGCAGACTAAAAGCCTTTTCCCACTGGTTGCAATGCAAAATTAAATTTTCAAACTCACCGGCGTATTTATACATTTTTGCTGCATCGTCATAAAACGACCAATGCCCGGGATATTTTACTGCAAGGCGGTTGTAGAGTTTAGCTGCTTGGGAATACTGCCGTGTATTTTTATACAAATCCGCTTCAAAAAGGGTGTAATAATAATTGGAAGTATCAGCCAATTCTGCTTTTTGAATATTTTCAAAAGCTGAGGTTTTATTTCCGGATTTTAATTCAATGCATGCCAGACGATAAAAGCCGGCAGCGGGTTTGGGACTTTTGGCTGCGAATTTGGCAAACATCTCTGCCGCCTCTTTGTAATTGCCGATCATATATAAATTTTCGGCACTGTAATACAATTCTTTTAATTCTTCGGAAATAACACCATTAGCAGAGGGAACAGTTTTTTTAATTCCACGACAGGATGCAAAGCTCAGACCAACTGCCAGAATTGGCAAAAGTCCATACCACCTCATGAGAAAGTGGAATAGTCCCCTATGCTGAATTCGTGGCTGTTTCCATCTAAAAGCACATGATTTCCAATCATACTGTTGCGCAAATTCATATTGCAGATTTTGCTGTTGTTTTGAATAATAGAACTCTGAATGGTGCTATTTTCAATAACGGTATTGTCTCCAATGGAAACATATGGTCCGATGGTGCTGCCTGTAATCTTAACATTTACACCAATAAAACAGGGTTCAATAATTTTGGTGCCGCCATTATATTGGGTATGATTCACTGCAAATAATTCCGGACGCGTATCCAACAATCGGTTGTTGGTATTCACTGTTGCATCCTTATTGCCGCAATCCCACCACTCATCCACAGCACCGGTTACGAATTCCATGCCTTTGTTTTTCATGTTTTCAAGGGCATTTGTAAGTTGATATTCTCCTTTTTCCCGGATATCATTATCAATAAGGTATTGCAATTCTGTTTGCAAGGTTTCGCCACTTTTGAAAAAATAAATACCAATGATGGCAAGATCGCTCACAAATTCGGCAGGCTTCTCAATAAAATCGGTGATGGTGTTATTTTCGTTCAGTTTCACCACACCAAAGGAACTTGGATTGTCCACTTTGTGCACCCAGATTACGCCATCGTGGTTTTTATCCAAATGAAATTTGGCGCGAAACAATGTATCTGCAAAAGCTACAATTACATCGCCTTTTAAACATTCTTTGGCACATAAAATGGCATGTGCTGTCCCGAGTGCTTCTTCCTGGTAAAATATTCGCCCTTTGGCACCTACACTTTCAGCAATATGGATGAGTTGTTCCTCGGTTTCCTGTCCAAAGTATCCTGTTACAAATCCTATTTCGTCAATGGGTTCACCGCATACTTCGCTGATATCTTCTATCAGCCAGTGAACAATGGGTTTTCCGGCAACCGGTAATAAGGGCTTGGGAACTGTGAGTGTATGTGGTCTCATACGTTTGCCCATACCGGCCATTGGAATAATGAGTTTCATGCTTGTTTCTCTGCTTAAATCTTTTGCTCCTGAAAGGGTGCAAAATAAATAAATACTGATGAAATGATTGTTTCCTTATTGCTAAAGGCGTACAGATTATTTGCCACTACTTCCGTAACCTCCGCTACCACGGCCTGTTTCATTGAGAATATCTTCTGGCAACCAATTCACTGTTTCATGCCTTGCTACCACCATTTGAGCAATCCGGTCTCCGGGTTTAATTTCAAAATCCACATGGCCATGGTTGATGAGCAACACCTTGATTTCTCCGCGGTAATCCGCATCAATAGTGCCAGGGGAGTTTAAAACCGTAACCCCGTTTTTTAGCGCGAGTCCGCTGCGCGGCCTTATTTGCGCTTCGTAGCCTTCGGGTAATTCCACATACAAACCGGTAGGTATAAGTAGCCTTTCGCCCGGTGAAATGGAGATTTCGCCTTCCAGCTCGGCATGCAGGTCCATTCCGGCGCTCAGCGAAGTTTGATACTTTGGAAGTGGGTTATTGCCCGTGTTTCTGATTTTTACGTCTAGCATTTTTTGAAGATTCCAGCATCCAAACCAACAACACAAAACCCGGAATTGCCAATATCGATAAAAAAGGGACTATTGAATGATATTCCGTAGCTACATATCCGAGTGCAATAGCGAAGAGGATGCTCAAAGTAATTTTGAATATGGGATAGGGTACCGGAAAATGTTTCTTTCCCAAAAAATAGCCCATGAACATTAAGGAAGCATATGCCGCCAAAGTTGTCCAGGCACTGGCAACAAAGCCAAATTTTGGAATTCCGTAGAAATTTCCCGCAAGGGTTATTCCCGCAGCAATTGCAGAAATAATCGCACCGGTTCCTGTTTTATTGTTCAGTTTATACCAGGTGCTTAAATTGTAATAAATACCCAAGCATAAATTGGCCAAAAGCAAAACAGGAACAATTGCAAGGCCATCCGCATTTTGAAAATACGCGGTATTTCTTATCAGCAAAGGTCCCAGCCAGGGCAACAATGCAATGGTTGCCACATAAATAAAACCACATACATATACAAACCATTTTAAAATATATGCATAGGATTCTTTTGCATTTTCATGTTCAGAATGTTTGAAAAAAAATGGCTCCGCAGCAAAACGAAATGCTTGTACAAACAGTGTCATAATCATACTTAATTTGTAAAAAGCCCCGTAAATACCAGCCTGATAATCTCCTTGATTTGCAGGTAAAAGTTGCTTTAATAAAATTCTGTCAAGGGTTTCATTAATCATTCCGGCAAACCCTACAACCACCAGAGGGATGCTGTATTTCATCATTTTTTTAAACAAATCCCTGTCAAATCCTCCGCGCAACTTTTTCCATAAATTTCCAAAAAATGGTAAAATAATTAATGAAGAAACCAGATTGCTGATAAAAATATATTGTACCAGATTTTCAGAATTAAATATATTGTTCACCCAGGTATATCCGTGATTCAATAACCAGGGACATACCAAAATAAAAAATAAATTACAGAGAATATTTATACCGATATTCAACAAACGAATCCCTGCAAATTTCCAAGGTTTTTCATCGAATCGTAGCCATGCAAAAAACAGGGAACTTATGGCATCTGCACCCAGAATTGCGGCAAACCAAATGGCGTAATTCGGATGTTCCGGATAGCCGGCTTCATCCATAATAGGTTGCGAAAAGAGCAGGGAGAAAATAAATAGTAGCAGTCCGCTAAAACAAAGTGAAATGGTAGCGGTAGAAAATACTTTTTCTGGGTGGTGGTTTTTTCTGGCGAAGTTGAAAAAGCCGGTTTCCATTCCATATGAAAAAATTACTGCTAAAAATCCTGCATAAGAGAATATCACATTTACTTCGCCATAGTCATCCACATTGGCCAGTTTTGCAGTGTACAAAGGCACCAGCAAAAAATTGAGGAAACGCCCCACCATGGTAGACAAACCATATACTGCGGTTTGCGATGCGAGTTTCTTCAGTACCATCGGTCACAAATGAAGTTTGTTTTTTTTTATTCTTTTGAAAGATTTATCCCGAAGCGGTGGAATACCCGACAAAAAAAGCGGGCCGAAGCCCGCTGACCAAAAAGAAATGATAAGAAAATAAACCTTAGTTTTTAATTTTTATTCCTGAACCTCCGGCTTTAATCCCGGGGAAACTTCCTCGTCCACTGCGTCCACTGCTGCCGCCGGGATAATAACCGGGAGAAACACGGCTGGAGCCTCTGGTACGCTGGCGTTCCCATTGATCCACGGGTTTGGTGTGGTCAATATCAAAATAATTGCGGTTGCTGGTTTTGCCTGATTCGGAATTGTTATTACTGGTGTCTTGTCCTGCGGGGTTTTCAGTACAGGAACAACGCACTTTAATATATTGGCTGGTGGTGGAATCATAGTAATAATATTCCTTATCCTGCGATACCTCTGTGCGATTTTCTTCCCGGTCATAATCCTCTTCATAATCGTCCCACAGATCGAACAATACACCAAATTTAAACTGGTAATAAGCGGGTTGTAATTTTATGGTTTGCAACTTATAAGTAGCCAGCCCTCCGTCGAAATTGGATTTATCCAGATCGGCGATTTTGGTATCGGTGCCCGACATATATTCCACCCTGCCATCGAGTGAAACGTGCCTGCTAACGGCAAGGCGCAATCCCACTGCTCCGCCATACATAAAGCTGGCGGTAGTAAGTGCATTGGTGCGGGAATTGTTTTCGTAATCTGTTTTGTGGCTGTAGGATTCTGTGTATTGGCTGGCAGCATAAATGCGTGGTCCGGCGAAAACATTTACGTAGGGTTTTAAAGGAAGCCTTCCGAATTCAAAATGACCGCGGGCAAAGAAATCAAAGCTATGCATGCTGAGCCTTGTATATCCGGAATCCTGGGAGGTGTTGTTTAATACCACACCGTATTTTTCTCCGCGTCCATAAAACTGCATTCCGAAATCCATTCCCAAATAGGCTCCAAACCATTGGTTATCCAACAGGTTGGCCGACATGATTTGAAAATTAAATCCGGCCTGTTGTCTGCCGCTGTCCATTGCCAAAGGCTTTTCGGGATCCTGCATGGTAAAGTGAATGCCAATCCAGGGGCCTCTGAAATTTCCATAAGGGGTTGGGTTTTTCCCATTGGAATTGGAAGGTTTTTGTACTGCAGAAACGCCGCTGATTTTTGCGATATTATCAAAGCGGGTTGTTTGTTCGAGAGGTTTTGCTCCCACCACTGAAGTGGTGGGGTTAGTAGATTCTGCGTTGGTGGCATTGGCTAATGCATCGTTGCCTACCACTGAAGAGGTGGGGTTAGAAGGGGTTTCTTCCGATGAGGTTTTCGCGTTTTGTTTCAGTCCCACTTCTGAAGTGGTGGAGTAGGAAGGGGATGCAGAAGAATTGGCTGTTTTTTTATCGCCCAGCCCTTCAGTGGTGGGGTTAAAGGTTGCAATATTTTCCGCGTCTTTAGAGTAATTATTCTCCGAATTTTTGTTTACAGAAATTTCAGTATTTGATTTTTTATTTTCTGTGGATTTTAATTCGGAATTGCTGTGGGTAAGAGCTGTATGGTTGTATTTGGCAAGGGTAAATACAGCTATAAGGGTGGTTAACATGGTGATTGTAATTAATGTGATTGTTGATTTTTTATTCTTTTGAAACCATAAAACAAAGGGTCTTTTTTTGTCGGCTTTATCGAGAAGATTGCGCATATCTTCCCATGCCGCATCGTTGTATGGCATCTCAAATCCGCTCAGGTTTTCCCTGAACAAATCATCGGGCATATGTTGGTTTTCCTTGTTCATGATTTCTCGCTTTTATGTTCCAGTTTTTGTTTGAGAATGCGTCTTGCTTCGGAGACATGCCATTTGCTGGTGCCCGATGAAATGGAAAGTACTTTGGCGATTTCTTCATGTTTAAATCCTTCGATGGCATACATGTTAAAAACCAATCGGGTGGTATCGGGCAAATCGTGCAGCATTTTCAGCAGGTCTTTTGCATACAATTCCTGCAATGCATTTGCATTTACTCCAACCGTATCTTCCAGAACTTCGGTGAGGCTTTCTTCGCGGAATTTCACCCTGCTTCTTATTTTATCGATGATGGCGTTCCGGATGATGCGATAGATCCATCCTTCCAGATTGCTTTCACCCAGAAAGCTATGCAGGTTTTGAAAAACCTTGAGAAACCCTGTGTTCAGCACTTCGCGTGCCTCGTCTTCATTCCCCAAATACCTCATGCAGGTTCCCATCATTCTTCCATAGTATTTGCGATAGAGCTGTTCCTGTGCCGCGCGGTTATTTTCCAGGCAACCTTGTACCATCAGAGACACTTCCGGAGTGAGTCCTTTTGTTACTTTGGTTTCAGCGGTTTCGCCAATCGATATGGAAGGTGATAAAACGTTCACGGGGTATTCCGGTTTTGCGTTCTCAGAAGTAATGACGCAGCGAGATTCAAAATGGTTGGGGAGAGGTTGAAAATAAATACAATGTATTTCATGTTTACCCCCTTTATCGGCAGGGATGCCGATAATACGGTTGAAAATATATTTGGTTACAAAGTATTAGTCTGGGTTTTAGAGTTGAATAGAACTACTATTAGTATTTTCTTCGATAGACTTCAACTCTACAAGGATATTTAAGCATATCTAATCTTGGACTTTTACAACATTTTACCATGAACAATCCAAATTGTTGATCTTCGTAATATGCTATTTCGCCAGCTTTTAAAGTTTGGAGTAATTTATACAAATTGCCCGACCAGATCTGATATTTAAAAAGTCGAGAGGTGTCTTGTTTTGATGCGGTAAACCAAAGCCCGGAATCCATGTATTGAACAAAGTCATCAGGATATTCGGTCAAGTGCAAAAGGTACTTTCTGGCTTTTGTTTTTATTTCTGAATCAATATTGCCTGAGTCATTTTTAAGAATGAAATACTGATATGAATAAACGGTATCCGTGAATTTGGTACTCGGAGTTACAACCAATATATTAGAATCTGAATAACACCAAATGTTCGGTTTGTTTAATTTGAATTTATAGCTGTTAAGGTAAGTTGCTGAATCAAAAAAGTCGATTTCCGAGTCAGAGAATTTATTACGCAGTCCTGATTCAAATCCATTTAATACAAATTTTGTAAGGTTTTCATTCTTTGACCCAGTATAACATTTTCATTTGGGAAATCTGCTTTTGAAAGTGAGTCACTGATGCAATTATATTCAGCGACAGCAAGTGTGTCTTTAGGATTTTCATATGCAATCAGATTGAGACCATCCTCAGACATAAAAGGGTTAATCTCAAAATTCCCCAATTTGAATTTTGAAATTTCATTTTGAAAAATAAATTCATTTGGATAATGTTTTCGCGCCATGAAATTTTCAACCTTTTTCGAATTTGGCAAGGTAGAGCGAAGCAACGTCAATCTCAAAGATTCAGGAAGTTTCGTATCTGATATTTTATAAATAATTCTTTTATCAACAATATAGAAATTTGAAATAGTAAAAGTGTCTATTAATGGGTTGTTTAGGGAGTATCTTCGGTTTTCAAGCGGGTTATATATAAACCCATGGTTTCTTTCCTTATACAGGAAACCTTCAGTTGGAAAACCTGAATATTGATGAGGTACTTGCAGACTAAATGTATCACTCTTAATTACCTGGGCGCTTAAACAAATTATTTTACTTACTAAAATGAGTGAACAAAAAATAAGCCTCATAATAAAGAATGTAAAATTGCAAGATACAAATTTGAATTTTAAACCAGTGAAGGCCACCTATTCGGATCCACCTCATGCATCATCTGGTATATTTTCATAAATACCTCATCCGCACTGGGTTTTGAAAAATAATCCCCGTCGCTGCCATAAGCTGGGCGGTGCGGCTTTGCGGTAATGGTGAGCGGCGCACTATCCAACCAGCGATATCCATTCTGGGTTTCCAAAACCTGTTGTAAAATATATGCAGAAGCACCACCCGGTACGTCTTCATCCAAAACTACCAGGCGGTTGGTTTCTTTCAAACTCTCGGCTATACTGTGGTTTAAATCAAACGGCAATAAGGTTTGCACATCTATGATTTCCACGCGAATGCCATAATCAGCAAGCATATCTGCCGCTTCTGCGGCTATACGGCAACAACTTCCGTATGTAACCAAAGTGAGATCTTCGCCATAACGCAATACCTCGGCCTTGCCTAATGGCACGGTAAACGCCCCAATATTCTGGGGCATTTTTTCTTTTAATCTGTAACCGTTCAGGCACTCAATTACGAGTGCAGGTTCATCGCTGCGAAGCAAAGTATTGTACATGCCTGCAGCCTGTGTCATATTTCTGGGAACACAAACGTACATGCCACGTACTGCATTTATAATAGTTCCCATGGGACTTCCGCTGTGCCAGATGCCTTCCAGTCTGTGGCCTCTGGTGCGAATAATGATGGGAGTTTTTTGGCCACCCATGGTTCGGTATTGCATGGTAGCAATATCATCGCTCATGGGTTCCAGAGCGTACAACAAATAATCCAGATATTGAATTTCGGCAATTGGGCGCAAACCGCGCATGGCGGCGCCAATTCCTTCACCGATAATACTCCATTCGCGAATACCTTTATCCGAAACCCGGAGTTCTCCGAATTTCTCCTGCAAACCGCTGAATCCCTGATTTACATCTCCGATTTTTCCTACATCTTCCCCAAATGCAAAAACCCGGGGATCCCTGCTCATGTTGGCTTCAAAGCATGCGCGCACCACCTGATATCCATCGGCGGTTTCGTCTGTAAATATGGCGGGAATTTCTTCGATTTGTAACGCATTGGTTACAGAATTGCTATGCAAATTCCCATTGTAACGGTCGAAATTGAGTTGTTGAAATGCATGAAAATAATTTAATAATGGTGCGCGTAATTCTGCATTCATAGAGGTGGTAACGCGCAATGCCTGATGCACTGCATTTCCCAAATCTCTGCGAATAGGTTCGGATATTGCCTGCAAACCTGCACTGATTTCTGCAAGTTCTGCAGTTTTAATTCCATGGGAAGAAATGGTATTTAATACGACACCAAATTCTTCTATTTCTTTTTTAATTGGATTCAGATAATCTACCCAGGCTTGTCTTTGGCAATTCTTCACATTGTTCAAAGATTCCTTTTCCATTGCGTCCAATTCTGACTCTGTAGTGATATGATTTTCCAACAACCATTCACGCATTTTTTTGATGCAGTCGAAATCGGTTTCCCAGCCCAATCGTTCTTTAGTTTTATACCTCTCGTGGCTGCCACTGGTGCTATGTCCCTGAGGTTGGGTTACTTCGGTAACATGCACCAAAACAGGGGTATGTTTTTCGCGACAAATGTCTGCAGCGAGTTTGTACACTTTGCATAATTCGGCATAATCCCAACCTTTTGCAGTGAGAATTTCCATTCCTTTTCCATTTTTATCGGATTTAAATCCTTTTAAAATTTCAGAAATATTTTCTTTGGTAGTTTGGTATTTTGCAGGTACAGAAATTCCGTAACCATCATCCCAAACACTCATAAGCATAGGCACCTGCATCACACATGCGGCGTTCATGGTTTCCCAAAAAATACCTTCACTGGTGCTTGCATTCCCAATGGTTCCAAATGCGATTTCATTTCCCTGTTTGGAGAAATTTTCGAATGCATGCAATTCCGAATTTTCGCGGTACAATTTGCTTGCAACCGCAAGGCCAAGCAAACGGGGCATTTGACCGGCTGTTGGTGAAATATCTGCGGAGCAATTGGGTCTGTCTGTCTGCGGAAGCCATTCTCCATTTTCATCTAACAACCTGGTGGCAAAATGGCCGTTCATGCTTCTGCCGCCGCTTGCCGGTTCTTTTTCAATGGATGGATTGGCATAAAGTTGCGCAAAAAACGCGGTAATCGTACTCATGCCCTTGGCGAACATGAAGGTTTGGTCGCGGTAATAACCACTGCGCCAGTCGCCATTTTCAAACACCCGGGCCATGGCCAGTTGGGCCACTTCTTTACCATCGCCAAAAATGCCAAACTTGGCTTTTCCGGTAAGTACTTCTTTTCGGCCGATCAGGCTGGCCTGACGGCTTTCATAGGCAACACGGTAATCCTGGAGCACTTCTTTTACGAAAGTCTCTCTGTCAATAGCTGCAATCCCGGTATCTGGCATGCTGCAAAATTACGAAGTTATTGGCGGTAATTTCAAGCACTTCGGGATGGTAAGAAAAGGATCATATTTGCCAGGTATAGTGAAAAATGTATGAATGAAGGACCAATCATTTAAAAAATTAGAGAAAACACACTACTAATTTACAAACGAGACAGTTATTAATCTGAGCGCAATAATTGCCTGATTTCATATATCGCGGGTTGACTTAGTTTACCATAATGAGAATATACTATTTGATTTTGTGGATTTAACAAAATGGTAAAAGGGTATTGTTGTAGATTATCCAAAACTATGTTCGGGTTCTTTGGTTCGGTATATATGAATCCAGGAAGCTTGTCTTCAATTATGGGCAAATCACTTTTTGTGTAGTTTGGATCAATGATGCATATTTCAAGATCCGGAAATTCCGAATGCAATGTATCTAATTTTCTAAAATTTATCCAACAGGGTCCGCATGCTAAAAATGAAAAATCAATTACCCTGAATTTGCCTTCCTGAAAAGAAACCTGTTTCCCATTGCGCACATTCAAAAAGATGTTTTGGGTTATAAAATGTGAATCAGAAAAAGGGAAATCCCTGAATTGTATGTCTACATTTTTCTGCAATACCATTACCAATTTTAAGGAATCAAATAATTTTTTGAATGTAATGGAATCTAATCTGACAAACTTAAAGTCATTGCGTTCAGTTCTATATACATCACGAGAGTTGTTTGGCAGTTGCTGCGTGATTTTAACTAAATTATTTTTATGCAAATCAAATTCATAAATGTCTGAATAATAGGATTCCTTGTTGATATTATTTTTGGATTTCAACGGAATGATATGTTCACTTTCAAGCGGAAAGTGGAATGGGAGTATAACCGGTGAAGGCAACCGTCTTTCAAGATAGAGCGGATTTGTGTTCAAGTACGAGCATGGACCAATTTCTGAAATATTATTTGTCTGACAAATAGTGTCATCATAAAATTCGTAGTACCGAGTTATAGCATTTTCTTTAGAGGAAAAAATAAATGCAGACTTTTTGTTTGTTCTGGCGTAAATCAGATCAATGAATTCAACTGATTGAAAAATATCATTTTTGTAATAGGTATTTGTATATTGAATCCTCCATCGACCATTGTTGAGAACGCTATCCAATGAAATCAATGTGCTTGCTAGATGGACAGACTGACAAGTACAGTTTAAGGAGAAACAAATAGAAATAAAGAAAAAAACGAATTTCGTTTTTATCATAATCCTAATTAACGAATCAGATGTGATTTTATTTTGATTTCCTGCTTCTCAACCAATATGCCAAACCCAATCCCAAAATTGCACCACCAAAAATAGGCATCCAATAATTGGGCTTGCGGGCTTGTTTTACCTCATCCATTTTATTTCCGGCTTCATCTATTTTAGAGGAATCTTTGTTGCCCTGCATTTTTGATGTAAGCTTATCTGCAGTATCCATAGAAATTGCAACCGAATCCCCTGCTTTTAAAATGTTATAAGAGTCAGACCCCAGCGCCCAAAATATGAACAGAAAAACAACAATACTTTTTCGCATCATACAAATATAATGGATTCCAAATGACGAATTAATAGTCTGGTTTTCTGAATTTACAACAGGGTGGTTGGAGCCACATATTGTGTCAATGGCAATATTCCTGCTTTTTTCAAAGCACTGAATCCACCTTCCACATTGATGAGGTTTTGATATCCACGCGCTTTCAATATAGAAACGAAAATCATACTTCTGTAACCACCTGCACAATGCACGTAATATGGATTTTCGGCATTTATTTCTGCCATATTTTCGTTGATATAATCCAGAGGACAATTTTCTGCAGAGATAATATGTTCACTTTCGAATTCGCTCTTTTTCCGAACATCGAGAATATTTACTTCGGGATATTCCTGATAAACGGAAATGAATTTCTCTGGTGATACTGTTGGAATGGAATCCACCTCATTACCTGCGTTTTCCCAAGCTTCAAATCCCCCCTTTAAAAAGCCGATACAATTGTCAAAACCGACACGTGCAAGTCGGGTAATAATTTCTTTTTCTCTTCCGGGTTCTGCAACCAATAATATTTCCTGTTTCACATCAGGGACTAGTGTACCAACCCAGGTTGCAAAGTTTCCATCAATTCCAATATTGATCGAATTCGGAATAAAACCCTGCGCAAAAATCTCTGGTACTCTGGTGTCAATTACCACTGCATCTGTTTCATTTGCTGCAGCTTCAAAAGCAATGGGAGAAAGAGCCTGCATCCCTTTCATCATTATTTTACCCATACTCTCATAACCTTGAATATTTAATAAAACATTTTGCGGGAAATAGGAAGGAGGTTGGGTTAATCCATCCAATAATTCATGGATAAATTCTTCCCTGGATAAATTCGGACGCAATGCATAATTTACCTTTTTCTGGTGCCCTAATGTATCCGTGGTTTCGTTGCTCATATTTTTACCACAGGCACTGCCTGCGCCATGCCCGGGGTATACAATAAGGTGATCTGAAAGTGGAAGAATTTTATTTTGCAGGGAATCATACAAATGTGCGGCAAGTTTTTCCTGGGTGAGATCCGCGATAACATGTTGTGCCAAATCCGGTCTGCCTACATCTCCAATAAAAAGGGTATCACCGGTAAATATTGCGGTTTCATTTCCCGCTTCATCTATCAGCAAATAGCAACTGGATTCCATGGTATGCCCTGGTGTGTGGATCACTTTGATTTTGGCATTTCCCAAAGTCAGGATTTCCCCATCGGCAGCTACTTTGGCATCAAATCCAGGTTTGGCAGTAGGTCCATACACAATGGTGGCACCTGTTTGCTCCGCCAAATCCAGATGTCCGGAAACAAAATCTGCATGAAAATGGGTTTCTAAAACATATTTTATTTTGGCATTATTTTTTTCAGCTCTTTCCACATAGGGACTGGTTTCGCGCAGTGGGTCAATAATTGCTGCTTCACCGTTGGATTCAATATAATAAGCACCGTGGGCAAGGCATCCGGTATAGATTTGTTCTACTTTCATGTTCAATTTGATTGCAAAATTCCTGCAGAATCCATGCTAAAACGGTGACAACAGTCACCATTTCTGAGGAACATATCTCAGGAAACTCAGACATTCCGAAAAATTCAGCGAACTTTGCTGCTGAATTCAACAAATCCGAAATGGAATTGTTTTTTATGCATAATCCCAATGAGTTTAAATAAAATAGAAGAAGCTATAGAAGATATACGCCAGGGCAAAGTAGTGATTGTGGTAGATGACGAAAATCGCGAAAATGAAGGCGATTTCCTCACTGCAGCGAGAAATGTCACTCCTGAAATGATTAATTTCATGGCACGCGAAGGCCGCGGTTTGATATGCGTACCATTGACCGAAGAACGGTGTGATCAACTTGGTTTGGATATGATGGTTGGCAGAAACACAGCTACTCATGAGACAGCTTTTACGGTTTCTGTAGATCTCCTTGGACATGGATGCACGACAGGAATCAGCGCGCATGACCGCGCAAAAACAGTTCAGGCATTGATTAACCCCGAAATAAAACCGGAAGAATTGGGCCGACCAGGTCATATTTTCCCTTTAAAAGCAAAAACCGAAGGGGTAATTCGCAGAGCCGGACATACAGAGGCAGCCATAGACCTGGCCAGACTTGCCGGGTTTGAACCTGCAGGTTGTATCGTAGAAATACTGAATGAAGATGGCAGCATGGCCAGACTGGAAGATCTGAAACTGGTGGCAAAAAAATTCAACCTTAAAATTATTTCCATAGAAGATTTAATCAAATACCGTTTACAAAATGAGAGTCTCATACAGAGGGAAATTTCTGTGGAAATGCCTACCAAGTATGGAGATTTTGATCTGATTGCTTACAAACAAACCAATAATGGGCAAGAACATCTGGCGTTGATTAAAGGACAATGGGAAAAAGATGAACCGGTGCTGGTGCGCGTGCACAGCAGTTGCATGACCGGAGATATTTTTGGAAGTTGCCGCTGTGATTGCGGGGAGCAATTGCAAAAAGCCATGGAGCTGATTAACGAAGCGGGAAAAGGTGCGGTGATATACATGAACCAGGAAGGCAGAGGAATAGGTTTATTAAATAAATTAAAAGCTTACAAATTGCAGGAATCCGGTTTGGATACCGTGGAAGCCAACCTGCAGCTGGGTTTTGGAATGGATGACAGAGACTATGGAGTTGGCGCACAAATCATCAGGGATCTTGGAATTTCCAAAATGAAATTGATGAGCAACAACCCCAAGAAGCGCACAGGACTGGTGGGTTATGGACTTGAAATTGTTGATAATATTCCGTTATTGGTAACTCCCAATCCGCATAACAGATCGTATTTAAATACGAAAAAGGAAAAGTTGGGGCATGTATTATAAAGTGACCGAGTGACCAAGTAACCGAGTAAGAGAGTGACCGAGTGTTTAAGCAGTGGTCAGTTGTTTGTGTTCAGTGGTCAAGTAAAATGTAACGTTAAAAGTTTTGAATTTTCGGGACGGGTGTTTGAGATTCAACTGATCCTTAATATTTCTGATTCCCTATGTAGAGGATGCCAAGCTTATTTAATCAACGCATCATTTAAATAAAGCACATCCTCAAACATCCCACTTCTTACATCCCACTTCCCACATCTAACATCTCACTTCTCCTATCTTTGCCACATGGCTTTTCAAACCGTATCCCCATCAGAAATTCCGGTTCCCCAACTGCACCAATATTTGCTTGGAGCAATAGGTCCAAGGCCAATTTGTTTTGCCAGTACCATAGATAAAAATGGCAATCCAAATCTGGCACCTTTTAGTTTTTTCAATGTATTTTCTGCGAATCCCCCGGTAGTTGTTTTTAGTCCTGCGCGAAGCGGACGAGATGGCACCACCAAACACACACATGATAATGTAAAAGAAGTTGCAGAAGTGGTTGTGAACATTGTAAATTTTGAAATGGTGCAAAAAATGAATGTTGCAGCAGCGCCATGGGAAAAGGGAATCAATGAATTTGAAAAGGCAGGTTTTACCGCAATACCATCTGATTTAATTCGACCTTTTCGAGTTGCGGAATCCCCGGTACAAATGGAATGCAAAGTGTTGCGGGTGGAGGAATTATCGGATAAAGGGAGTGGAGGAAATTTAATCATTGCAGAAGTAATTCGAATTCATATGAATGAAAATGTGTTGGACGAATCCGGGAAAATAGATCCAAGAAAAATGGATTTGGTTGGCAGAATGGGAGGGCCCTGGTATTGCCATGCCACACCGGAAAATATGTTTCAGTTGCCGCAGCCGATGTTCACTACTATTGGGTATGACCATTTGCCAGTGGCGATAAAAAAGAGCACAGTATTAAGTGCAAATGATATTGGGAGTATTGCAGGATTACAACATTTTCCGGATGCGGAAAAGATAGCAAATGTAAAGACAGAATTCGGGCAGACAGATATTGAAGTGACAGCGAAAACGCTGATTATAAAAGGGCAAATTGAAGATGCCCTTTGCTTATTTCTTTAAACCTGTAGCCAAATTTTAATAAAATTAAATTGAAAAAATGGATTAGTTATATTTTTCCAATTACGCGTAAAGTTCAATCTGAATTTAGCGGTGAGTTGGAATTAACCACTTTCAATGGCAAAAAGGTACTGGATAGTGCCAATGCAAATTATTCATTTGGCACCTTGCAAAAATTATTGGAAAAAGGATTAAGACAGGTAAATTTTGAGGAAGTAAATCAGGCTTTGGTGTTAGGCATGGGGGCAGGGAGTGTGATTGATTCACTCCGAAACAAATTCAGGTACAAAAAGAGCATTGATGCTGTGGAATGGGATAAGGAAATTGTAAAAATTGCGGCAGAAGAATTTGAAATTGTAGAAGGAAAGGGTCTTAAAATATTTTTAGAGGATGCATTTGTTTTTATTCAAAATTGCAATAAGAAATATGATTTAATTATTGTTGATTTATTTATTGATTGCAAGGTTCCGGAACAATTTTATTCGGATATATTTTGTGAAAATCTGGCCAAAAGTTCCAATCGGAATGCTAAGTTGTTATTCAATTTGGGTTTGAATTCTGATGGGTACGAACAAGGTAAAAAAGTAGCGCATTATTTTTCTGAAAAACTGCATTGGAAATGCACGGTAAAAAATCGTGTAAATGGGACCAATACTCTTATGTATGCAACAAATGTTTGAAAAACCGGCAACGAATTTTAGCGTATAATCAGGTATACGGTTGAAAAATAAATGCCGTGTGTTTCAAGGGTTATGGTCTAAATTGCAGGTATGAAAATTCCAATGGTTGCATTATTAATTCTATGCAACACAGGCATCTTGTTTTCACAAACAGAAACAAAACTTTCTTCGGGAATAGCTTTTGACGGAGAGCCAAATATGATGGCCAACCCGAATGACCCCAGACAGATTACGGTTGCCTGGATGGGACTGGGATGGAATGGAAGCACAACTGTAATCACCATTCGAACCAGAAGCACCAGCGATGGAGGAAAAACGTGGGGAGGCATTCAGAGTATCCCGCATTTTTCATCGGACTGGGGTTCGGCAGATCCTACCATGGCGTACCATAAAAGCGGCAAATTATATTTGGCTTATATCGACTATAGACAGGCCGAAGATTCAGGTGGTGTTTTTCTTTTTTCGAGTAACAATAATGGAGGTTCCTGGAATTATGAAAGTCAGATTATGGATGTGCAGGAATCGACTTCGAAATTGCCACTGGACCGTCCTTGGATTGCCGTGGATAACAGCGGTGGGAATAACGATGGGAGACTATTCATTACTACCAAACCGGCACCGTGGATACCGGCGCCAAACCGCCCCTATTTTAAAATTTCAAAAGATGGGAAAAGTTGGAGTACATTTCGTTTTCTGGATACTGTAAATTACCTAACAGGCAATTTTATTCAGGCACCAATGGCTGCTCCATCCTGCACCAAAGACGGTAAATTTATTGCTGCATATCCTTCTTATGTAACCAGCCAAAGTGTTTATCCCAAATATTTTCTGGCAAAATCTTCCGATGGTGGAAATACATTTTCATACAGCGATTTATTGGTAAATCCGGGTAGTTCAGGTGATACCAATCTCAAAGCCGGATACCAGCTACTTGCAGACCCCTGGAATGCAAATCGCATTGCAATGATTAGGGTAGACAATACATTGGGCGATGCAGATATTGTGGTAAATGCAACTTGGAATCAGGGTATAAATTGGAATTCAAATGTGCGCGTGAATGACGATGCAACTGCCAACGGAGTGCTTCAGGATTTGCCCTGGGCCAGTTGGAGCAAAAATGGCGAACTGGCAGTGTGCTGGCGCGACAGGCGAAATGGTTCAGGGACAGGTTTTGCTCAGAATGCAGATTGTTATTGTGCGGTGAGCACGGACAGCGGCAAATCTTTTGGAAATAATTTGAGAATGTCTGCACAAAGTGCAACATACAATAACATACTGACGCAAAATGGAAATGACTTTATGGGTTGCCATTTAAATGGAGATACTTTATTGGCGGTTTGGGGCGATGTTCGCAGCAATAAACTGGAAATATGGTGTAGCAGTATTCGCTGGAAGAGTGCCACTAATACAGTAGAGAACCTTTTGGCTTCGGAGAATTTATTTCAAATAAAAATTATACCCAATCCCACGTCGGAATATTTAAAAATAATGAGCAATTATACCCCGGATTATCCTCTATATATCCTGGATAACCTAGGTAAAAAGATTGAGGAAATCAGCGAACCAATTGGAGATAAGTTATCCATACAAAATCTGAAAACCGGAATTTATTATTTACATGGGTCGGTTAATGGAGTGACTTTTTCGGAGAAGTTTGAGGTAATGCGGTAGGGATTGTGGATTGGAGATTTGTGCTTTTGTTGGTGTCAGCATCACGGATTAAGCGGATGGACGATTCGTGGTTCTGTAGGTGTCAGCATCACGGATTAAGCGGATGGAAAGATTAAGCGGATTATGGTTGTGGAAGGTTGAGATATTTCAGGAATTAATGGGTGAGCAATGGAGGAAAATGGATTTCCATCTGAGTGTGTTGGAAAATTAAACGGATAATATTTATTATAATGTTTGGGGAAATGCAGGAATTTTTAAGTTTGTATGTTTTCTGCTTCAGTTGATGTCAGCATCACGGATTAAGCGGATGGAAAGATTAAGCGGATTATGGTTGTGGAAGGTTGAGATATTTCAGGAATTAATGGGTGAGCAATGGAGGAAAATGGATTTCCATCTGCGCGTGTTGGAAAATTAAACGGATAATATTTATTATAATGTTCGCGAAAATGTAGGAATTTTTAAGTTTGTATGTTTTCTGCTTCAGTTGGTGTCCGCATCACGGATTAAGCGGATTGATGGATGGCGCGGATTAGTTTAGTGGAAGGTGGAGATATTTCGGGGAATTAATGGGTGAGCAATGGAGGAAAATGGATTTCCATCTGAGCGTGTTGGAAAATTAAACGGATAATATTTATTATAATGTTCGCGAAAATGTAGGAATTTTTAAGTTTGTATGTTTTCTGCTTCAGTTGGTGTCCGCATTACAGATTAGACGGATTGATGGATGGCGCGGATTAGTTTAGTGGAAGGTGGAGATATTACAGGGAAATTGTACTTGTGGGGATTAAGGTAAAAGGATAACACGGATTATGGTGGCGTTAAAACATAGAGATATTACAGAAAGGATTATTGGGGCAGCTTTTGAGGTACATAAATTTTTTGGGAATGGGTTTCAGGAGGTTATTTATCAAAGGGCACTGGCGTACGAATTTCATTGCGCCAAACTTAATTTTGCCAGAGAAATAGAACAGGAGATTTTTTATAAAAAGCTGAAGAAACCTATTGGAATAAGAAGGGCGGATTTTGTGGTAGAAGGAATTGTGATGATAGAAATAAAAGCAGTAACCAGACTTGAGGATGTCCATCTGGCGCAGGCTTTAAACTATTTGAAAGCATACAAACTGGAAATTGGTTTACTCATCAATTTTGGATCGAAAAGCATGGAATTTAGAAGATTGATTTTAACACAATAATCTCTGAATATTTGCATTAACAAAATCCGATTCATCCGTTCATCCGTGTAATCCGCGATCCTGACGCTACAATAACCAGAAATCCTGTTGTGAAAACACGGCAATGAAAAAAGCAGGATTCCTCCTGCCTTTTTATGTAAATAAAGTAAAAGAAATATAAGAAAAGGAACTATTTTTAATTCGAATCGGATAAATAAATTGGAAATTCTACCACCAGATTTCCATTGGTATCTTCAGGGAAAATTTGCAGGGTACGCTCTTTGGCGGATTTGTTGGATGCCCATGGATCCTTATCTATGTGCGGATCTCCGGAGAAATAAATTTGCGAAATCAATTCCTTTTTTCCTGTGGCAGTAATTCTGAAATGAATATGAGAGGGGCGGTATAATGCGCCATTCAAATATTTACCAGGCAATATGGTTTTGAAGGAATACTCTCCTTTTTCATTCGTTTTTTGTGTGCCCCGGTGTTTGAAATCAGATGTATTATTATCATATTCTCCCTTTGTGTTGCAATGCCAGATCTCAATTACAGCGCCTTTTACAGCAGTTACACAATCTTTCCCATAAACTTTTCCTTTTATGGTAATTTCATTTCCTTCCAAACCTGCAAAAGTCAAGTCACTTCTTTCAGGTGCATTTTCGCGGTAAAATGGTCCGAGAATATCGTTGGTAGTTTCGCAATCTCCTGTGAAATTATTTCCAGCGCGAAGGACTGATCCTACTGTACTTACAGAGAATGCGGCTAAAAGGGATTGGCGAATAAAAATCTTTCTGTCCATTTTATTTTTTAATCACTTTCGCCCTCATTTTATAATTGTCTGATTTCCCCTGTTTCAGCATTATTTTCTGATTATATGCGGATTGCGATTTGAAATTGGTATTGTTTGCAGATTGAATGTGGTAAGTTTTAATAACTGTTGTATTGGTGATAAAATGGGTGGTATCCTGTACAAATCCCAGGTACTTTACTGTGTGTATGGTATCCAGTAAAACTTTGGCTTTCTGTTCATTACCGAGTTCCATTTCACGCATTGCTGTTTCCATAATATCGTTCAATTCATAAGATTGTACTGCATTCCAAACTATTTTATTTTTGGTATTTTCAATTGCAATTTTATCTTGTTCATAGTGTAAAGAAAATTCCTTTTGAAATTCTTTTTCAGCAGAAGTGTTGGCATCTGTATAGAGTATTTTACCGGTAAAATGAAATGCCTGTGCACCCATATTTTTTATCCGCAACTTGATCATCACAGGTTTGGTTTCTTCTGCAATTACATTTCCGGCGTTTATTACCAGCGTACCGTTCTCCATGGAATAAGATGCTCCGTATACTTTTTCTACTTCCAGATTTTCTGAAGGCAAGGCAATTCGAATTTTAATATTTTGTGCAACGGTGCGCATCAGGCCCTGCATTTCAGCCGCCAACTGGGTGGTAATTTCATCGGGATTATTTATAAAATAATAATTTCCATTTCCATATTCAGCCAGATTGGTCATCAGAGATTCGTTGTAATCTGCACCAATTCCAAAGGTGCTAAGGGAAATTCCTGTAGTTTGCAATTTGAGCTGCGCTTGTTTTTGTATCTCCATATTGTCGCTAATTCCGGTATTTGCCTGACCGTCGCTCAATAAAATTACCCGGTTTAGATCTTCTGCCTTGTAGTGGGTTTTGGCCTGATTAAATCCTTCCAACATTCCTGCACATAAATTGGTAGCCCCCCTCGGAAATAATTTATCAATTTCTTTAAGAATGGAAGCCTTGTTTCCGGCAATGGTTGTGCTGTAAACCGGTGTGGAAATTTTGTCGTCATAATCCACCAAGGCAAAGTGATCACCGAGATGAAGGTTTTGAACCAGCATTTTAGCTGCCTGCTGCGCATATACAATTTTATTTCCACCCATGGAGCCGCTGCGATCTACAACCAATGCAATATTTAATGGCTTTCTCTGAGGTGTGTTATTTGCAACTCCACCGCGTAATTCGGTGTAGAGGTAAATAAATTTATCATCGTTTCCAAAGGCTTCGTTGTGGGTTCCCCAGGCAACGGAAAAAGAAGAATCACCGGCAAATGCCGGGAGTTCTGAATTTGTTTTGTCGGCGTTTTTGAGTGCTGGAGCAAGCATCAAAGTAAGTCCGAGAATAAAAATAAAAGATACTTTTTTCATGGTTTTTGAGAACGAAATTGTCTCAAAACACCATATTTAATTATCCAATTGAGTGAATGGTATTTTCCGTTGAGTGAATACGTCAGTTGCAGTTATCACTGCGTTTTCAGCAAACAGGATCAGGAAAGCAATTTTTTTACGAGGTCGCTGATAAGTTTACCATCGGCCAACCCGGATAATTCTTTCATGGCAACCGGCATTACTTTGCCCATATCTTTCATACCCTGAGCGCCACTTCCGGAGATAATGGCCTGAATTTTTGCAGTTACTTCTTCTTCACTCATTTGTGCCGGTAAAAAAGTATTAATGATGTCCAGTTCTTCCTGTTCCTTATCTGCCAGATCGTTTCGGTTTTGTTGTCTGAAAATCTCAATGCTGTCTTTGCGTTGCTTGGCCAATTTTTGCAGCGACTTAATTCTAATTTCATCCGTAACCTCACCACCACCTTCTGCGGTTTCTAATAAAAGAAATGCACTTTTTATATTTCTCAAAGCACGCAAACGCGCTTCTTCTCTGGCTTTCATGGCATTTTTAATACCTTCGTTCACCTGATCAAACAAATTCATAAGGCAAATTTAAGGTTTTTGTATTTAACCACTAAAACACATGCACACCGGCTTAATACCTACAACAAAAGGAAATACAAATGATGAAATAAAGATCTTTTTAATTCGGACAAATTTCCATTCAAAAAATTTTGTATTACTAATCCCTCTAACCTTGCTTTCCTCGCTACTCTTGCTATCCTTGCTAACCTGCTATCCTTGCTTATCCCTAATTCCTCTTATCAAATCCCCAATTCAGTTTGTTTCTCAAAGTATCCAGGAAATTGTCGTTGGAAAGACGAATTAAATTTAAGCTGTGATCCGCTTTGCGAACAGCCATTTGAGTTTCTACCGTAATGGATTCGCTTCGGGCATCCAAACTGGCCAGATAACTACTTGCACGACCTTCAATTTCAAATGACAAAACCACATCATCGCCGACTACCACAGGTCTTACATTGAGGTTATGAGGGGCAATTGGAGTGATAATAAAAGTATCTGAATTCGGGAAAATAATTGGCCCTCCACAACTCAGGGAATAACCTGTTGAACCTGTCGGTGTGGAAATAATCAGTCCATCGCTCCAATAGGTATTTAAAAATTCCCCGTTTAAATACGCATGTACCACAATCATGCTTGAGGTTTCTTTTTTATGAATTACAAAGTCGTTTAAAGCATAATTGTAATCGAAGATGGGATAAGATGTGTCCAGATGGAGCAAAGTTCTTTGGTCCAGGGTATAATTCCCTTTTTTTATATCTTCTATGGCACGGTGAAGGTCCTGAACACCCAATCCTGCAAGAAACCCCAACCTACCGGTATTTAAGCCTAATACCGGCACCCCGCTATCCCGAACCAGAGGCATGGTATCCAGTAAGGTTCCATCACCTCCAACACAAATCATGGCATCCAACATATAGTGGTCCTTATCCAGATGGTCGAATGCGCGCAATTGCAGGTTTGGGGCAATATGGATATGGACATAATCCACCAGGGATTGCGGACAGTGGATTTCATGCCCGCTTTCGGCCAGCGTGTTTACCAGCGTGCTGAATCCGGATTCGTGTTTGCTGTCTCTTACCGATTTTGCATAAATGCCGATTTTCATAATTTAAAATGCATTTCTATAAGCAATATTAAAGAATCCCTGTTGCATTCTGTTGAAACTATATTCGGCGCGTATTAACGCGTTGTACCACATTACAAAATCCAAACCCAGCCCCGTGCCCACCTGCCATTGGGTATCCAGTGTATTGCCGCTGTTTTGAATGGGTGATGGAGAAAGAACTTTTCCCGCATCTGCAAATACATTGAACCAAATACTCAAAGGCAATTTTTTATAAGCAGCAAATTTTTGACCACCAGCTAATGTAACTGTTCGGTTATATAAAATGGCTTTGCGCAATCCGGTTTTAAACAATACAAAACCCTGACCTTCGGCCACATAAGGTTCGTATCCACGAACATAATCCGAACCATAGCCAAGTTGTCGGGAATAATTATAGGGCAATGTTCCGGCGCTCCAACGCAAAGCACCATATTTTACCCACACCAGATGTTTCACAAATTTTAAAGGAGTAAATGCACTATACCTCGCTCCAACTGATAATATAGTATTGCGCACGCCATGAGAATGCAAATCATTATATCCAAATCCCACCCTGAGTAAATGTCCGTTTGTTGGGTAATGTCTTTGATCTCTGTGGTCTGAAATATATTCCACACCGCCATAAAAATCGTGCTGGAAGGTGTCCCTTAACATAAAATAAGAATTTGCGGAAATGATGCTGCTATCCACCGAAAGGAAAGCATAGCCCTGGGTAAATTCCAGACGATCGAAATAATTCAGCCTTTTTTTTCCGGTTATTCTAATACCGTAATTTTTTTGAATTACCTGATTTTCCAATCTCAGAAATTGCAATTTATTATTCTCGGTTTTATACCACAATTCATGATTGCTCCAAAAATAAGCCGCTCCGGAAAATGCCCATCCCGAGTGCCCTCTGGGGAATGGGGTGGCATACCCGACTTCAAATATCTGATTGAATCCAGCGATACAAGTAGCATAGGCACTGTGATTCTTTCCCATAATATTATTCCAGTGCAAGGTTCCTCCATATATCAAACGCTTTGGATCTCTGCTTTGCCACCATACATTAAAATTTCTGTCGGCCCATGACAGCCATGGATTTACCCACACGTAATATTTTTCTGTTACCGAAATAAACAGGGTATCATGAATTAATTTGGCATTTACAAGGTTGAACAATTGCAAGCCACTGAGGCGATTTTGGGTGGTTTGAACCAATTCTGAGGGACAACAATAATTGTCGTTTTTATGTGCCGGAATTTCTCGTAAAATAACGATGTTTTTGGTGCGTACATTTCCGGAAATCACCACCTCACGTATGACAAAACTGCTATCCTGCGCAAAGAGATTTTGCCCAAACATGAGCAACGTAAACGCGCAAAAAATATTAATGCCGGGCTTCAATATTTGCTTTCTCCAGAATCTGAAGATCAAATTCGTAGGCGTGTTTTTCGTCGATGGGATGGTGGATGGATGAAACCGTAACCCATTGGTTACCTAATTCTGGGAAAAAAGTATCGGCCTGGGGAAAGCTGCTTTGGATGCGTGTAAGATAGATGCGGTCTGCAATTTCCATGGATTGCTTGTATATTTCTCCTCCACCTATAATGAATATTTCTTTTTCACCTTGTTGGGCTGCAGATTCCAATGCTACATCCAATTGATGAAAGATTTCGAAACCTTCTACATTCAAATTGCTCTGACGTGTAACCACCAGGTTACGTCTTTTTTTGAGTGGTGCTCCAAGTGCTTCCATGGTTTTTCTTCCCATTACCACCGCATGTCCTTTGGTGTGGTTTACGAACCAGGTAAAATCATCGGGTAAATGCCATAACAATTGATTGGAACCTCCAAGTTCCATATTTTCTCCAACAGCAGCTATCAATGAAATTATCGGTGGCATTTTGCAAAGATAAAAGGGAAAGACAAATTCATTTTATAAATCCAGAATTTCGATGTGGTAACGGTGTAACACAATCTTCCCATCATCGGCCAGTTTTTTCAGCAATCGGGAAATCACCTCCCGGGATGAATTGAGTTCATTGGCAATTTCCTGATGGGTAATTTTCAAGTCCCGTGTACCCATATTCTCGCTATGCCTCTTGAGATAAAATTCCAGTCGCTCGTCCATATTCCTGAATGCCACATGATCCAGTGTTTGAAGCAATTCCATATAACGTTCGCGGTAATTATCCAGAACAAAATTGTTCCAGCTTTTAAATCGCGAAAACCATTGGTCCACTTCGCTCACGGGCAATACTATAAGTTGGGTTGCCTGTACAGCGCGGGCGACAACCGGACTACTTTGCTGGCGCACGGCACAATTGATGGTGAGCGCGCAGGCTTGTCCGCTATGGAGGTAATACATAAAAAACTCATTGCCTTCATTGTCTTCCCGATATATTTTAACCAATCCGCTGTAGACCAATAATGTGGAATTCATAAATTGACCGGTGCGTACGAGCACTTCACCTTCTTCCACTTGACGCAGGGTTCCGGCTTTTTGAATTTCGGTTACGAGCAATGGCTCGAGATTGGGGAAAGTATGTACAATATCTAATGCCGGATCGAGCATGGATTTTTATTCGTTGCAGCACAAAATGGGAATGCCGAACTCATTGGTAAGCAAGGTTTCCAGATCTGCTTTACCAAATGAAATATCTGCCGGAGCAATTTCTGAAAGTGAACTGATAACTCCGATATGGTTTTCGGACGCATATTTTAATTGCTGTCTGCTATTTCCCACGCTCATAACCGTTGCATCTTCCATCACATAAGTATAGGGAATATTTTCTTGGTTAAAATAATCTCTTGCATTGCGTGTATTTTCCAGTTGAATTTCATCCATATCGGGTGTTTTGTCAATTTCATACTGAATAATTTGGGAGTGGAAAATTTTAGCGGCTTTTGCAGATTGTTCCATCTGTGTGCGATAACCGGGATGGGCGCTAACAGGTAGCATCAAATATTTCCATCCATGTTCAGAAGGCACCGTATTTTCCTGAACAACGAGGCAGGGAAATGGGATGGATTGAACCAATTTTAAAATATGTGCCCCAAACAAATGCTGTTTAATTCCTTTGATTCCATGCGTTCCAACGACCACCAGATCCGGTGATAATTTTCGCATCAGGTGGGAAGAAACCTCCAGTAAATCACCAGTTCCTACAACTGCTTTGAATTCGGGCATTCCGGAAACAGTATTGGTAAACTGTTCTATTTCGTATTCCATTTTGGTGATATCGCCGGTTTCGGCCATAATATAGGCTACACACAACTCGGCACCGGTAGCTTTGGCAATAATTGCCGATTGTTTCAGAGCAATTTTGCATCCCTCTGTGAAATCAATAAATGCAACAATTTTATTCATCTTGTGCTTGGGTGAACAAAGCTAATATTTTTAAGAGCCAACTCAAAACATATATCTAAAACCCAGGCCTAGTATAAGCATATGTGAATTGTCACTGGTTGGGAAAGTGAATATTGGCCGAGTTCCAAGGTGCAGGCTGCCATAAACAAATAACCGCTGATGGTAAATATTTCGTCCGACATCAAATGCGAGACGGAAATCTACAGAATTGGTGCGCAGTTTGCCATTTTCAATTATATGTACTTTTTCGGCAAAGGCAGGTGACTTCACTTTTTGATATAAGGATACCGGTATTTGCAGCCCCACACGTAAAAACCAGTTTGCACCGGGTTTGAGATCAAAGCCAATTTTTGGTTGCACACTTATGGTTGGAATTCTGGTTGGCTTATAAGACCGGCTCACACTATCAAAAAATCTGGGGTCCACAGCATAGTCATGAAAACCCAGACCTATTGCTGCAAAAAGTCTTAACACCTTTTGGTTTCTGAATAAAATACCAAAATCTGATTGCCAGGTAAAGTTTCCATAATAAAAAGAATCGCCAAAATTGTTGTTTTTGCCCTGGGTCTGAAAATCGGCTGAGACATAATATTTCCTATTTTTTGTGGTATCAGTATTGGAGTAAGCAACGGAATTATGGATGAAAAAAAAAGAAAATAAAATGCAGAATATGACTGATTTTGTATTGCCAAAAAAATGATTCAAAAGGAGCATAAATATACGAGCAAATTAATTTAAATTTGTAATTCTGCCAAAGTTTAAAATTATATCACCATTCAAACCCACCGGAGATCAGCCCGACGCAATAAGACAGCTGGTGGAAGGAATTGAAAACCATACGCGCTCACAAACCCTGTTGGGTGTTACCGGTTCCGGTAAAACATTTACAGTTGCCAACGTAATTGAAAAAACCCAGAGACCTACATTGGTGCTTTCCCATAACAAAACACTGGTGGCACAATTGTATGGAGAATTCAGGCAATTTTTTCCGGAAAATGCAGTGGAATATTTTGTGAGTTATTACGATTATTACCAGCCTGAAGCCTATATTCCCAGCTCGAATACATACATTGAAAAAGATTTGAATATCAATGATGAGATTGAAAAATTCAGATTGAAAACCATATCCTCTTTGTTGAGCGGAAGGAGGGACGTGATTGTGGTGGCTAGTGTAAGTTGTATTTATGGTGCAGGAAATCCCAGCGATTTTGAAAATACCATTATTCGTGTTTCCGTAAAACAAAGTATCACCAGAAATACCCTGTTGTATAAATTGGTGGAGAGCTTGTACAGCAGAACCACCCTGGATTTCAAGCGAGGTACTTTTCGCGTAAAAGGGGAAACTGTAGATGTGAATCTGGCATATAATGATTTTGCATATCGCATCATTTTTTTTGGAAATGAAATTGAAGAAATTTACAGTTTTGATCCGGTTACCGGCAATAAAATAGAAGGGTTGGAGGATATTGCAATTTATCCGGCCAATATTTACGTATCACCGCGAGACCGGTTGCAGGGTGTGATTCATGAGATACAGGACGACATGGTGGAACAGGTGGAATTTTTTAAAAAGAACCAGAGATTTTTGGAAGCAAAACGACTGGAAGAAAGGGTGACTTTCGATTTGGAAATGATGCGAGAACTTGGTTATTGCAGTGGTATTGAAAATTACAGCCGTTATTTTGATCGCAGGCAACCGGGTACGCGTCCTTTCTGTTTGCTCGATTATTTCCCCAAAGATTTTTTACTGGTGGTGGATGAAAGCCACGTAACGGTTCCGCAATTGCGGGCCATGTATGGTGGTGACAGAAGCAGAAAAGTTAATCTGGTGGAATATGGATTTCGATTGCCCGCTGCGTTGGATAACCGGCCATTGCAATTCGAAGAATTTTATAATGTGGTAAATCAGATTATTTATGTGAGCGCAACACCATCCGACTTCGAAATTCGCGAAAGTGAAGGGGTGGTAGTGGAACAATTGGTGCGCCCAACAGGATTGCTGGATCCGGAAATTGAAATTAGACCATGCGGAAATCAGGTGGATGATTTGATAGGAGAAATTGATGAGCGTGTAAAAATTGGCGATCGTGTTTTGGTAACTACTTTAACCAAAAGGATGGCGGAAGAACTCACCAAATATTTATTGCGATTGGGAGTAAAAGTGAGTTATATACACAGTGAAGTGAAAACGCTCGATCGCGTGGAAATATTGCGCAACCTGCGTTTGGGGACCATTGATGTGTTGATTGGTGTAAATTTATTGCGGGAAGGATTGGATTTACCCGAGGTGAGTTTGGTAGCCATTTTGGATGCAGATAAAGAGGGCTTTTTACGCAGTCAGACATCTTTGGTTCAAACTATTGGAAGGGCAGCCAGAAATGTTCGCGGCCGCGTAATTATGTACGCAGACCGCATTACAGAAAGTATGCGAAAAACCATTGAGGAAACAGACCGCCGCAGGGAAAAGCAGGTAGAATACAATACGGAACATGGTATTATTCCGCTAACCGTAAAGAAAAGCAAAGAAGAAATTTATCGCGCTACCAGTATAGCAGATGCGAAGAAGGGAGATGAATATGCTGTAGCTTATGTAGAAGCTGAAGAATTTTCACTGGCTGCAGATCCTATTACCCAGTACATGGATAAAACGTCTTTACAAAAAGCGATTGTACAAACCGAAAAAGAAATGTACCGCGCTGCGAAAGAAATGGAATACATGGAGGCAGCGAGGTTGCGGGATGATCTGGAAGTGTTGCGCAAAAAGTTGGCGGATTTGGGGTAGGGTTTTCAATTCGTTTTTTTTGATTCACATGCATTAATGTAATTAAACCTGAAACGGTTGAATATGTATTTTTATATTAGGAATTTTATGGAATGCAAAAATTATCGTTGATTTATTTATGTTTAATACGGTGAATTTATTCAACCCCTTCGGGGTTGGTCTACCGCCCCTTCGGGGCTATTGAAGTTGAATCCCTTCGGGATTCTTAGGAACGTTTATTTGCAAAAGGGGAATCCCGAAGGGATTCAACATCCATAGAAAATGTGCATTTATGTAACCAACCCTGCAGGGGTTGAATATGGATTTTTGAATTTGATTTATTACGGGAAAGCGAAAAATTTTGTTAATATTATTTATCATAAAAATGGTCTATTTATTCAACCCCTTCGAGGTTGGATTATCGCCCCTTCGGGGCTATTGAAGTTGAATCCCTTCGGGATTCTGAGGTACGTTTATTTGCAAAAGGGGAATCCCGAAGGGATTCAACATCCATAGAAAACGTGAATTTATGCAACCGACCCTGCAGGGGTTGAATATGGAATTTTGAATTTGAGTTTTTACGGAAATCCAATTATTTCCGATTTCCGGCATTTAAAGGAAAACCAAAAAAAATTCGATGAAGCCGGAATGCAAACCAAATTATTACCCGCATCCTATTTTATAACAATTCCAACCGTTGCCGTTCTGCAGGTGAGCAAATAATAGGGTAAAATGCATTTTCATAAAAAAAACAAGAACAAAAGGATAGAACCCTCTAATTTGCATAATATTATTTGACAGACCGCATTAAATACCTCATCAGCTCTTTTTTCATCCATTCCATCTGGATTTCGCTGGTATTACTTGTATTGTTTTCAATGCTCGATACAGAAGAATATTCCGGAAAATGGTATGAAAGTTTACTTATTCATTTTTATCTATGGCCTTTTGTTTTATTCGGAAAATTGGTGGTTGTTCTGGCAGTAAGGCGGGGAGGATGGCAGGCATTGTCACCCGCTCTCCTGCTATTGAATCAGAGCATTCTTATTTTTGTGTTTTTTATTATTTCCATTCTGGCTTCGTGGAATGCAATGAACTCTGTGATTGCAACGGCAATTTTTGTTTGTGCCCAAACACCAATGGTTTTGTATTATCATATTTTCCGGAATTGGGCACTCAAAAAAGGGGAAATCAATAGAATAGATAATTAAAGCTAAAACTAAAATTCTCGTTGAAATCGTGGTCGGAATTCCAATTGTTTTTCATGATATCTCTGTGATACGAAGTGGATAAACTTCCACGTAAAGCGAGATTCATACTGGGTGAAAACCAGTGGTAGTATTGTGCCCTGGCTTGCATATTTAAATTTGCATCGATGGAATTGGGATCCACAAAAGAAGCAGCATTCAAACTTCCATCAATTCCGGTGGATATACTGTTTCTGGAATTTAAAAATCGTTGCCATTCAATACCGGCTTTGATTGCTGCATATGGATTGTGGCCATTGAATTCAGATGTGCTATATCCTGCAGAATAGGCCTGGCTGTGGTAGTTTTGCATAGCCTGGCCAATATTGAAACCATAATAATAATTCAATTGATTTTTTAATGAGACAGCCTGATTTACTGTACGCAATATATAAAGTGAAGAAAAGGCATGCAGGTGTTTATTCATGTAACTCAGGTGGTGTACCGAGGTGTCATATTGGTAAATATTATAGTAATAATAATACGAAGGGTTCAGGTTGATCCCATATTCCAATCGCTTGCCATGATAACGGGTATAATTATTGGCATAGAGGTAATGATCGTATAAAGTGGTGTAATAAGATGCATCCTTTTTCTTCAGCATGCCTGAATTTTGAAATGCACTGTCTAACATTTCCATTTGCCCGATGGTATTAAAACGAAAATCCATGATACGGGTATTTCTGGTTTTAGTTAGTGCCTTGGCAATGGCATGCACATTTTCGTTGTTATAACTGCCTATAATGCCTTTTTTCTGCATGTCTGCGAGCCAGAACAATGCGAAGGACACATCGGAAACGTACTCCAGCCTTCCACGACCAAAGCCCAGATTCACATTTAAGGAGGTATACGAATTGTCGTAATTGTTGTATTTCCAATTGGTGTTTACAGGGGTGTTTTTATCTCTGTTATGTCGGTCATTAATATTGGCTGTGATATCGTAGAAGAGAAATTTATTTGGAACTTTATAAATGCGATTTTGAATATTGTAATACAAATATTCGTCGTAATTTTTGGAATTCCCTTCCCAAATTTTTTTATTGGTACTGCCATTAAACCCCAGCATCAGGGAGGTTGAATATTGGTTTCTATCGGTATTGGAGAGATAATACCGGTTTAACCCAAATGAAAGGTTTGCGTTTTGATTGGTAGTGTATTTTATATCGGATGTATTACCGCGATAGTTATGGTCATATCCATAAAAGCCATTGCTTCCGTTTAAACTAAAACCGTAACGCCGATATTGCTGAAACCTGTATTTGTAATTCTGTAACAATTCGGTTTCGTTTTGGGCATGCAGCGAGAATGCCATGCAGGCAAGGCCTGCGGTTAATAATGTTTTTTTCATAAGGAGCAGCGATGGGCAAAGTCCAACATTAATGCCAAAGGTGAATTTTTACGGTTAATTGTAATAAGTGCATGTGGGCAAGGAAATAATGTTCTGTTTCTATTTTTTGACTTCGCACCCGCCGTTTTTGTTTAAGCGTTGGTAGTATGTATGTGTTAAAAGGAAATTTAAATTACAAATATTGCATTCTATGTTTATGGCCTGAACGACATCCATTTGTATGGCAACTATTCTTATTGTTTGTCATCATTTTTGCCTAGCCTTCGGCGCAAAAATGGACGCCAAACAATTTCATAAAATATTATTATTCCCTGGGCTAAAACCCCGGGCTAATAATATTTGACCCCTACGGTGTCATGCGTTACATTGAAAATTGGTGTTTCAATCCGAGCATATTAATGTGAAAACCGTTACCAATTTAACTCGCGAAAAAATCTCCGCAACCCGGAACGGCAAATTAGAACAATTGCGTACTAAAATAAGGAATCCATTAGCCTACCCGCAACGGTACATGCAAATGGATGGCACAATGGAAACAAAGAAAACAAAATACAGAATGGATTCGACGGAGCACGGTGTAATTACCCGGTATAAAATTTATTAGAAAATATATGACCTATATTTCTACAATCGCTTTGTGTCTATAGTGGTTTTTGGTGCTCTTGAGTTGCGCAATTTGAATAAGAATAGAATCCTAGCGCCCAGAACGCCACCAGTCCGCAATGGAACTGGCATGCGGAGGATCACCATGGACACAAAGAATACAAAATACAGAATGGATTCGATGGAGCACGGTGTAATTACCTGGTATAAAATTTAATTAAAATTATATGACCTATATTTATACAATCGCTTTGTGTTCTTAGTGGTTCTTTGTGCTTTTGTGTTGAGAAATAGAGAAAGCTTATAAAACTATGGCCAAAATATATGCCTGTAGCAGATACTAAGGCAATGTCACTTCTTTCCTGCTCACCGCAGCTACATTGAAAAAACCTCCAACCGCACGTTTTTTCTGTTGGTTGAAATTAAAAATATTGCTTCCAATATTGGTTGGTGGTGTTGCAAACAAGCCCCCGTTTTGGTTTTCACTGATAATCAGGTTGAGATAATAATAGGTTTCTAAAGTAATACTGTGAATTTCTACCCGCACTTTCGTACCGGTTTTTCCCGGATTCCCAAAATCATTAATGGCGCCGTATCGTATGGGCCAAATAAATTCACCGCCATCCTGGTTATTCGGAGTCTGGGTCATATCGTAGGCTAGATTAATATCGAAAACCCTATTGCGGAAAGTATCATTTACAAATGTTTTTATCCAATATGTATTTCCATATCCCTTTAAATCATTTGCTTTTAATTCCACGTAATTTCCTTTTTTGAATCCAACCGTATTTCCGTCTTCAGCGGTGATGTGCAGGCTGTCTATAGGAGCTGTGGGCTGCATTCTTGACAAACTGATTAGGGTATCACCACCTTCCACAACTATCAAAACATAATTGTGATCTACTGTAAATGTATCACCAGTAATTGCATTGGGTTTAAAGATATAATTGCCATTTCCGCTATCGCTGAAATTAAATATTTTCAAACCTCCGTTGGTTGTATCCACTATGGCAACTGTTGCGCCCTCTACTCCCGGCTCACTGCCGGATTTTGCAAAATATGGAATACTTTTCGTTAAACGAATCACCTGTTTTTCGGGCAAATTATTTACAAATGCATCTACTATCAACCGCTCCGGACCTGGATCCACATTTACTTTGATTACATCTTCGCAAGCAGAAAATAAAACAATTGCGAAGAATAGATATGTTATTCTGAATAAATATTTCATTCTTATTTCCATTTAAAATTATATGAAACTGCAGGGATAAAACTTCCAATTACACTATACCGAATGGCTTCGTTACTCCCTTTATTCTGATAATCTGTACTGAAATAAATGGAGAATGGATTTCGTCGGTTATACACATTATAACAGGAAATCACCCAGTTGCTTTCCCAGTGTTTCCTAGGTCTTCGGTTGTATGTAATGGAAAGATCTAACCTATGATACAATGGATTTCTAACGTTGTTTCGGGCATTGCTTCCGGCATCGGGCACGGTATATCCCTGCACGGTATATTGCCCGGAATAAAATGTGGTTGGTGTTCCGCTACTCAACACAAAATTCGCGGCAAATGTGAACAAGGGATTTAATTTATAATTTGCCACTACATACACATTATGGGTTCTGTCGAAACGGTTCGGATACCATTTATTGTCATTCACCCCATTTACTTTTCTCTCGCTTCTGCTCAAAGTATAACTCACCCAACCGGTAAATTTTCCGCTGGTTTTTCTCAAATAAAATTCAGTTCCATACGCACGCCCAATGCCTGTGAGCAGGTCTCCTTCCAAAAATTCGTTGAGCAGCAAATTTGCACCGTCCACATAATCCACCTGGTTTTTCATAGACTTATAATAGAATTCCACAGAAGTTTCAAATGCGGATTTTGCGCCAAAATTCTGAAACCAGCCTATGGTATACTGATCGGCTTTTTCAGGTAAAATATTATTGGTGGTAGGTTGCCAAACATCAAATGGAACGCTGGCTGCAGTATTGCTAATCAAGTGCAGATTTTGCACCATTCTGTTATAGCCGCCTTTTATGGATTTGTTTTTATCCAGCTCATATTTAAATCCAAATCGGGGTTCCAAATTGGTATACTGACTAATAATTTCACCTGATTTATATTCCTTAACATGGTCTATAACCCGCCTGTCGCCTTCGTTTGCCGCAGGTTTATAATAATAAGCTTTGCCTTGTCCCATATACATAAAATTACTCAGACGCAATCCCAAACGGTAAGAAAATTTACCGGATGGATTGTATTCTTCTGCGATATAAATGGCATTTTCCAAACCATATTTATCCGGTAAACTAAAATCGGTTTTATCGCCTTTATTGGTTACCACCGCGCGCCCGGGCTTAAATACATAATAGGTACTTTGCCCACCAAACAAAATTTCGTGTTTGGAATTTGCGTAATAATTAAAGTCAGCTTTAGCGCTGTTATTTACAATATAACTCTGCCAGTTAAAGTTGGCATCCTTGGAAGAAAATTCAATATTGTAACGATACCTGCTATAAAAATACGTGAAATTCCCGAAGAGTTTTTTGTTGAATACATGGTTCCACCTGCCAGTTATGGTGGAGTTTCCCCATTTCACACCAAAAGCATTTTGCGCGCTGAAAGCATCATCACCAATGTAGGTAGAAATATAAAACTTATCGCGTTTGTAATTCCAATTCACCTTGCCGGTAAAATCATAAAAGTAAAACTGGCTTTCTTTTAGATTTCCTTTCAGAAAAGGTTTTGCAAGTACATCAATATAACTTCTTCTGCCTGCAATCAAAAAACTCGCTTTGTTTTTCGCAATTGGTCCTTCAACTGTCAGTCTGCTAAAAATAGTACCAACACCGCCATTGGCCTGAAAATTCTGGTTGTTCCCATCTTTCATTCTCACATCCAGGGTGCTGCTCAAACGGCCTCCGTAATTGGCAGGTATTCCGCCTTTTACCAATTGCACATCTTTCACTGCATCGGGATTAAATATGGAAAAAAATCCAAATAAATGTGCTGAATTAAATACCGGTGCCTCATCCATTAAAACCAGATTTTGATCAATACCACCACCGCGAACATTAAATCCGGTGGCTCCCTCACCTACAGTAGTTACACCGGGCAAAAGCTGTACGCTTTTAATTACATCGGCCTCGCCAAGAAATGCGGGAATTTCTCTGATGGTTTGACTGGTTATGGTTTGGGTGCTAATATCCACAGTGCGCACATTGTCGTTTTTGCGTACGCGTATATCCACTGGTTTTATTTCGCGTGCCGAAGGCATTAAATAGAAATTAACCGAAGTGTCCTTGGCAAGAATAATAGTGAAAGTTCTTTCACTCATACCAGGCGCTGAAACCCTAAGCAAATGGGGAGTTCCGGCGCTTAATTCCAGACTGTAAAAGCCATAATTATTGGAATTGGACGCAATGTTAAATTCGGGGTTGTAAACGCGGGCATTGTGAATGCTCTCTCCATTTGTACTGTCTCGCACATAACCACTGATGCTGAATTTGGTTTGGGCCGAAAGATGAAATGCACATAGCAAAAACAGAAGGGGAAGATATTTTTTCATAAAAGCGTTGCAAAATTAATTGGGGGGAACGCGCCGTTAAAACGGGTTCTACGAATAACACTTAAAACCGATAAGTGTTTTTTCGGGGATCAACTTCTCTGGTCAAAAAACAGAAATGGCCTTTCAGTTGGGCCGGTATAAATCTGTCTTGGTCTTGCAATTGGCTGCTTGTCGTTGCGCATTTCCTGCCACTGTGCAATCCAGCCGGGCAGGCGACCCATTGCAAAAAGCACGGTAAAGAAATCGGTTGGGAAGCCCATGGCACGGTAAATAATTCCGCTATAGAAATCCACATTTGGATACAATTTGCGTTCAACAAAATACGAATCTGTTAATGCAGCTTCTTCCAATTTTTTGGCAATTTCCAAAACCGGATCATGCACACCCAATTTGTTCAGCACATCATCACAGGTTTTTTTAATGATCTTGGCGCGCGGATCGAAATTCTTATAAACGCGGTGTCCAAATCCCATCAAACGGAAATTATCATTTTTGTCTTTGGCTTTATCTACCCACTTTTGAACGTTGCCACCATCTTCTTTAATCATTTCCAGCATTTCCAGCACTTCCTGATTTGCACCGCCATGTAATGGTCCCCAAAGTGCAGAAATTCCTGCGGAAACAGAGCAGTACAAGTTTGCATTAGAACTGCCAACCATACGAACCGTGCTTGCCGAACAATTTTGTTCATGATCTGCATGCAAAATCATCAACTTATTCATGGCATCCACAATAATCGGATCCGCAGTATAATCATCCATAGTAACCTGGCTAAAGGTCATGTTCAAATAATTGGAAACATAATCCAGATTGTTTTTGGGATATACAATTGGATGCCCGTTGCGCTTTTTAAATATCATGGCACAAATGGTTGGCATTTTAGCCATTAGTCGCAACATCGTGCGATTCACAGCATCCGTATCGCGGTGCGGATTTAAACTTTTGGGATAAAACAAACTCAGTGCACTGATCATGGATATCAGCTGCCCCATGGGATGGGATCCGGTAGGGAAAACCTTGAACATATTTTCCAAACCTTCATTCACTAAAGTATGTTCGCGAATGGAATTATCGAAATCGGAAAACTCCTGGCGCGTGGGCAATTCACCATAAATGAGCAAATATGCCACTTCCAGAAAACTGGCTTTTTCTGCCAAATCTTCTATGGAATAACCGCGGTGGCGCAACAGGCCCACTTCGCCATCCAGAAAGGTAAGGGCACTCGTAGTTGCTCCCGTATTTTTATAACCAACATCCAGAGTAATATACCCGGTTTGATCTCTTAATTTGGTGATGTCAATGGCTTTTTCGCCTTCAGTTCCGGTAACCACTGGCAGTTCAAATTCTTTGCCTTCCAGTGTGATTTTAGCATTTTCGGACATTTTACAAGATGGTGTCTCTTAATTAACCGCAAAGCTACCCGGATGGTTTGCCAAATGCAAGGGAATCGCGTTAAAATCTTGTGAACAATTGTTCCATTTCGGGGAAATGGATTTTAACTATCTGAATTCCTAGGTTGTTTCTCCAGTTCTGTAAATCCTTTGGCTGTTAAAATAAAGCGCACCCTTCGAATTTTATCCGCTTCGAACATGGAAACTTCCCTGCCGTTTTCATCCACCGGTTTTACATAGCGATAATGCCGCAGGTGTTTCACAATATCAATTACTACATTTCCCGAAAGCCCGGTCTCTGTAATTACAGAGTCCAGGGTTTCGGCATGCACCATGCATTTCAGCACTTTCAGTTCATCCGCTTTAATCTCGTACATGGCAGAAATATTCTGCAAAAGTAAAGCGAAGTATAATTGTAGTATTGGAAAATTTTAAGAAAGGGAATTAATTTCCTTTTCTATTTTTTTCCAGTTTGCGCAATTCTTTTTTATCCATTTCAAAAATGGATTTTAATTCCGCACTCAGGTCTAAAGATTCTTTTTTGTTTTTTGGAGCTTGCGCAAAATTGTTGGTAGTACTTGGTCCCGACATATCGCGACTTCTGTCGTTTTTGGGCTTGCTCCACTGGTTGCGTGCACCACCATTGCTGCTGCGGGTTTCCGGCCCTCTGGCCCCACTGTAAGGTCTGCTGTCTCCACCTCTGCGGTTGCGATCGCCACCACCACCCTGCGGGCGGTCGTTTCTGCCGCGGTATCCGCCGCCGCCGCGGTTATCTCCGCCGCGGTCGTTGCGTCCACTGCCTCTTCTCTCTCTTCCACCGCCATCGCGGTCTCTTCCGCTTTGCGCGCGCAATTCTATTTGAGCCCTGCGTCCGTTGTAAGTAATATTTTCTTTAAATGCAGCCTGTATTTTTTCAACTGACGCTGCATTTACTTCCACAAAACTGTAACTGTTTTTTACATCCACCCATGGAATTTGCGCTTCGTCTATACCTGCTGTTTTTGCAACAAATTCTTTAATGGTTTGTTTGTTCAAACCATCCAGACTTCCAAGTGTAAGGAACATTTTAATTCCGCCACCATGGCTAAATTCCTCGTTATTGCCATAGGCATTTAAATCCGGAGAATTTCTGTAATAATCCAAAAAGCGATTAAATTCTACAGAAATAAATCTGGTAATAATTTCTTCTCTGGAAAGCTCGCTTAACTCTTCATAAATCGCAGGCATAAATGGTTCAATATCGCTACGGTTTACATCTACATTATGCACTTTTTTTACCAAAGAAAGCAATTGATTTTCGCATACTTCATTGCCCAATGGCAGTTGCACGCGGGTAAAAGTGGTTTTTACCAGGCGCTCAATCATTTTAATGCGGCCAATTTCTTTCATATTTATCAGCACCATGCTCACGCCTTTTTTACCGGCGCGTGCGGTACGTCCACTTCTGTGCAAATAACTTTCCGGCTCATCAGGTAAAGAATAATGAATTACGTGTGTAACATCATCTACATCAATACCGCGAGCTGCTACATCAGTTGCAACCAGCAATTGCAGGCTGCGGTTTCTGTAGCGTTTCATCACCACATCGCGTTGTGCCTGGCTTAAATCACCATGTAAAGAATCGGCATTGTATCCGTCTTTAACCAGCATATCGGCAATTTGTTGGGTTTCAATTTTGGTGCGGCAAAAAACTATTGCAAAAATATCGGGGTGAAAATCTGCAATTCTTTTTAAAGCCATGTATTTGTCGCGTGCGTGTACCACATAGTATACGTGCTCAATATTTTTATTGGTTACATTTTTTTCACCCGAAGAAACTTCTTTCGGATTGCGCATAAAATTGCGCGAAATATTCAGCACTTCATTGGGCATACTCGCGCTAAACAACCAGGTATTTTTGGTGCCGGGGGTGTAAGATAAAATGGTGTCCAGATCATCTCTGAAACCCATATTCAACATTTCATCCGCTTCATCCAGAACTGCAATTTGCACATTTTCCAAAATGGTTTTGCGCTTTTGCATAATGTCTACCAAACGGCCGGGAGTGGCAACCACTACCTGCACGCCGTCTTGTATTTGTTTCAATTGTCCCTGAATGCTGGCACCGCCATAAACCGCAACCACACCAAAGCCGGGCAAATGTTTGCCAAAGGCTTCCAGGTCGCGGGTAATTTGCATGCAAAGTTCGCGGGTAGGGCTCAGGATCAGGGCCTGAATGTGTCTTTTGCGTGTATCAATACGCTGCAGCAGTGGCAGGCCAAAAGCTGCGGTTTTTCCTGTACCGGTTTGTGCCAGCGCAACCAGGTCGGTAGGGCTTTCCAGTAATAGAGGAATAGATTGTAATTGTATCGGCGTTGGTGTTTCAAAGCCCAGTTCGGATACAGCACGAACCAGCTCCGGGGCCAGGCCCAGATTTTCAAATGTTGTCATTTTTTTTGTGTAAAAGGCTCCCGGGTTGAATTCTTCGATCCTTTGGTCTAACGACAGGGAAGCCGGGAGAAGGAAAAACTCGTTGCGGTAGGTTTTCGGGGTGCAAAGGTAAGGGTAATATGTGGATAAACCGCAATGGTTTTGTTTTTTCTTTTGGCCGGTGGGTTTATGTTAGCGCTTTTCCGGCCATTCGCCATACTCCGCAATGCGCGTCTGCACGTGGTTGCGGCCCTTCCGCGGGCTTCCTGCCGGTCGCCTGCTCAGCGGCGCAACCACGGCGCCGCACCTCGCTGCGGTATTGGCTGCTGTCCGGGCGGTGGAATACAGATAACGCCCCTACGGGGCTGGGGTGTGGTGTAGTAGGGGAAAGACAGCTATTGTGCCCCTATGGGGCTAAGATAGAGAGGAGGAAGTAAGCGTGTAAGGCTATCGCTCCTACGGAGCTAGAGATTGTGTGTCTTCCTGATTAGAAAGTATTGCGAATGGTGAATTTGGGTTTATTCATATTCATAAAGCGGAAATTCCACATGCGCACGTAGCCGTAATTGGCATCGTATCGGTAAATGCGAATTAAATGGTTGTGGCGGTATTTGTAAATGGTTAATGATTCATGGTTTATTTTAAACGATTTGCCATTTAATTTTCCATGTCGGTATTTTTTAAATTCTTTTGTTTTATTTATGGTGTCTATAAATATTAATGTCCCGTTTTTTATTTTAGCCGTATCGGAATATGTAAATGGGGCTGGGCGGTATCGTTCTCTGGCGCAGGAGCATAGAATGGAAATAAATAAGAGAACATATACAAATTGAAATATCATTTTCATTTGGGCTGAAACGCGGAAATAGCGTTTCATTTCAAAAAATAGATATTTTAATAAATTGTGATAATGAAAATAATTTTAATAAATAATCATTTTCATTGGAGCGGAAGGTAAATTGGCACAGCCAGGGATATGGATTGTGCCCCCACATGGCTGCCGGATATCACTCCTGAAAGGCTAGACATTTTGAAATTAAATTATTTGAAATCAATGATGGTATCAGGAGGGACTTTCTATCAATTTCTTTATTTCAATTAAAATCGGATTCCATCCATCGCCATTGTTGTATACATCCTGGTAACGTTTTTCGCTATCTGCCGCATTTTCAAAGCCATCCTGCGTAACGGTTAGGGTGGTGGCACCATTTGAAAACGAAAGTTCGTAAGTTACATCCAAATGATTTTCCGGTGTTTTTTCATATGGCGCATTGGGATCAATTACTGAATATTTCAGCTTTCTGTTTTTCTCTATTTCTAAAATATATCCACTTACAAAATCCATGGGTTTCCCTTCATACTCTCCGCGCCATAGCAAGGTGTCCCCTACATTCCAATTGCTTACGGTTTCGCAACCGAACATGTATATTTTGGTTTTTTCGGGATTTACCAATGCATCCCAAACCGTTCCCAAATCGGTCTGAATATCGATGCTGTTTTTTACTTCAAGTTTATTTGCTGAGCTGTTCATATTAAGTTTTTAACAATTGTATAGCACCAATATAGAGGTATATATTGAAACGAAAAAATTATTGGGGGGAGAAATATTTTTTGTGGGAAATGATATAAATGCGGTTCTTAGGGAAACCCTGATCCCGCCTGTCCTCTTGCAATTCAAAACCATTTTTTAATAGCAATTCAATGGAAGCCATATTTTCAAATTGGGTAAAAGCTTCAATTTCTTTCAAATGCAGAATTTCAAATCCGTATTGCAATACTGCTTTCAAAGCTTCATCCATGTATCCGTGTCGTTGAAATTCTGTGCGCATTTGGTATCCCAATTCCGCAACAGTTCGGTCCGGTGAAAAATTCCAAAAACAAATATTACCCATTAATTCGGGATTCTCTTTTTTCTGCAATATCCAATAGGTGTTTTCTCCAAGTGCCGCACCTAAATTTATTTTCTCCAAATGGGCGTCTATGTCACTCATGTCCTTGGCCAGTGCTCGTTCTATGTACCGATTTCCCTGGGGATCGCTGCGCATGAGTAATAAATATTTCTTGTCGGCATCTATCAATCCGCGCAACAGCAGCCGTTTGGTTTTTAGAATTGGAACCGCCTTTACAGACATGTGGCGAAATTAATATTGCGAATCGGCATTCATAAAAAAATCCGAAACCAAAGGTTCCGGATTTTTCTATGAAAAAGAATCTATATTTATTCGTATATTATGGCTGTGCCTGTATTTTAATTTCCAGGGTAATGTCTTTGGAAACAATCCCATTTTTTGCAGTTTGTTGTGCTGCTTCTGTCAGGCTCATTTTTTCCTTGTCATAATTGATACCCCAGTCCAGACGGTTAATGGTAACGTTTCCCTGAGCAACCAAACCGGCGTCGTTCACATCAATTTTCGCCGGGAAAACAATGTTTTTGGTTACATCACGCAAGGTGAGATTTCCGTGAATGAGATGGGTATTTTCCCCTTCTTTTTTATCTTCAATTTGTGAGATCTCAAACTTCCCGGTTGGGAATTTTTCTACATTAAAAAAATCATCAGATTTAAAATGACCTTCCAACATGCCTTTTTTTTCTGTATCCTCCAAATCGAGGTCCTTAATAGCATTCATGTCTAACAGGAAGTATCCCGCTTTCAAAGTTCCATCTTCTACATGCAATTTGCCTTCTTTTAATCCTATGGTACCGAAATGTTCACCAATTCCTACCAACTTGGATCCTTTCCATTTAATCTCACTTTTGCCGGCGTCTACCAGGTATTCGGTTGCAGCTTTTCCAGCTGCAGCTGCTTCGGCTTCTTTCCCCGCTTTGGTGGCATTGCTGCCGCAGGAGGCAGCCAGCAAGGCAACGCCAGCTGCTGCAATATTCAAAATGCTGTTCTTCATATCTGTTTGCAAATATATATTTGTTTAAACAAATAACGTGACAACAATAATCAGAAATTTGTCAGAAATTTTCCGAAAAGCACTTTGGGAAGCTTTCAATGTGTTGAAATTGAAATACTTAATTCACTAAAAATAATTCTGTTAAGCGAACTCGCCAAAATACAATCAACAAACTGACTGAATTCATGAAAATACCGTAAATACCAGTAAACCAATTAGATAAAAATCTAAATAAATGAAAACCCTCTCTGGTAGGGGGATTCAGCGTTTATCCAAAAGTTTCCGGCCGCATTTGCGGAAAAAACAATACTTCCTGAATACTGGGCTGGTTGGTGAGCATCATGGTGAGGCGATCGATTCCCACTCCCAATCCGCTGGTCGGTGGCATCGCATATTCCAGCGCCCTTAAAAAATCCAGGTCCATGCTCATGGCTTCTTCATCACCCCTTTCAGCAAGATGCAGCTGCTCTTCAAATCGCTCCCGCTGGTCCAGGGGATCGTTTAATTCCGTATAGGCATTGGCAATTTCTTTACCATTCACATAAAGTTCAAATCTCTCTACCAGTCCGGCTTTGCTGCGGTGTTTTTTGGTAAGCGGGCTCATTTCCAGCGGGTAATCCGTAATGAAGGTTGGCTGGATCAGGTGTTTTTCTGCACAGGTGCTAAAGATCTCGTCAATCAATTTCCCCTTGCCCATTTCTTTGGTAACTTCCACACCAATATTCTTTGCAATTTGTCCCAATTCCGCCTCGCTTTTGCCTTCAATCTGAATTCCGCCATATTCTTCTATCGCCTCTGCCATGGTAAGTCTTCTGTAAGGTGCTTTAAATGAAACCTGATTTTCGCCAAACGTAACCATATGGTTTCCTGTTACATCCATGGCGCATTTCTCCAGCATCTCTTCTACAAAATCCATCATCCAGAAATAATCTTTATAAGCCACATATATTTCCAGTCCGGTAAATTCCGGATTGTGGGTGCGGTCAATGCCTTCATTTCTGAAGTTTTTTGCAAATTCATATACTCCGTCAAACCCTCCAACGATCAGCCTTTTCAAATACAATTCATTGGCAATTCGCAAGTACAATTGCATATCCAGAGCATTGTGGTGGGTTACAAAAGGTTTTGCAGCGGCACCTCCGTGAATGGGTTGTAAAATGGGAGTTTCCACTTCCAAATAACCCTTTTCATTAAACGTATCGCGCAGGCTTTGTACCACTTTGCTTCGGGCAATAAATATATCCTTGATATGGGGATTTACTACCAAATCCACATAACGCATGCGGTATCTCGCTTCCGGATCGGTAAATGCGTCGTGTATGTTTCCATCCGCATCCTGCTTGGGCAGTGGCAAAGGATTCAAACATTTGGAAAGTAACTTCAGCGATGTAACATGTACACTGGTTTCGCCTGTTTGTGTAGTAAATACATAACCTTCTATGCCAATAATATCTCCAATATCCAATAGTTTTTTGAAAACGGTATTGTACAGTTCTTTATCCTCATCCGGACATATTTCGTCGCGGTTTACATAAATCTGAATGCGTCCGCTGCTATCCTGAATATTGGCAAAAGCCGCTTTACCCATTATGCGTTGGGTCATCAAGCGTCCGGCTAGAACTACATGCTTAAAGCCTTCCGGGTTGGATGGAAAATCGCGTTTGATATCCGCGGCATATGCATTAACGGGAAATAATTCAGGAGGAAAAGGGTCAATTCCAATCTCGCGCAATTGTTGCAATTTCTGTCGCCTGATCAGTTGTTGTTCATTGAGGTCGTGGTCAAACATTTGGGGCCGCAAAGATAAGAAAACGGTCAACTTGCAGCGCGTTTCGGGCATACGAATTAAAAATGCCTTCCACACCGCGAATATTCGCCCTTAATAATTGCGATATTGCGGGCCAAATGCGCAGAATTTTAGTATTGGTTTTCATCTGGATTTCAGTTGGCAATCTGTTTGGGAATATGGCTTACTGGGGCCCTCCAAAGGGAGATTTAAGCGGACAATTGTCTTCGGGTAACATTCGTATTCAACACGAAATACTTACTGCTGATTTGCGCAAAATTTACCAAAATGAGATTTCTGTTTTTGCCACATATAAAATAATTTCCCAATCTCCTGAAGGAATTATCCGGTTTGTATTTGTGGCCAGTGCACAAACCGGTGCAGCCCCTGAATTTATATTGGATAACAGGGTAATACCCGCAGCTGAGAAGCGATTCAGGATGATTCCATGGAATGCAATCTCGAATAATTCCACAGCGGATACATTTATAGAATTTCTCCAAATACAGAAAAGCAATAGTGCCTCAACTCATTTGCATCTTCAGGAAACGCTATTCATTTACGAATTGATGTTAACTCCAGGAAAGCATGATTTGAAGGTGGGGTACCATTGCAATCCGGTTATTTATGAAGACGACCTTCTGCGATATACTGCTTTTCCCTATTTTCTTGGAAACGAAAAAACGCGCCATTCTTATGACAGTATTTTTTTACAACTTTATTTGCCCGATTCCGTAAATTACAAGTGCAATTTTGATTTGACTAAATCCGGCGAATTCTATACCAGTCACAACATTGCAGGTTCTAAAGACAATCATTTGCTCGTTTCTTTATTCAGAGATGTACGAAAAGAAATCCATGAAGGAAGAAAAAATGTGAAGTTAAAGTCTATCTTTTTTTTAGTAATACTTCAAATTTTGATTATGATTCTGATACACTGGTGGTTGAAAAAAGGAAGAAAAATGGCCTATCTTTTCATACCCGTTTTACCGGTAGCTATATTGGTAACTGCTGTTTTTCTGGGACTTTGGACAGAATATTACCGCGAGTATAATTTAAAATACCGACCCTTCATACACGGAGATTTCGGCAAAGGATATTGGGCAATAGGCATGATGTTATTCACTTTCATACTTACATCCATTGCATACACGGCAATTGTTTTTGTTTATGGAACCATTGTAAAAAACAAAAAATACGATCTGTTGCATTACATTTCGAAGAGAAAATTAAAAGAATGAGTGATAAAGAAAAGGTATGGAAATTCTGTATGGACATGCTGTTGGAAAAACAAAAGGGAATTCAGCAGCTTATTGCCGATGCCCGCGCTGCTTCTAACAATGATACCAAAAGCAGCATGGGAGATAAGTATGAAACTACCCGTGAAATGATGCAGATTGAAATCAACAAATTGCAATTGCAATTGCAGGAATGTGGTCAGATGTTATTGGCACTTAAAGTTATTGATCCGGAAAAGAGATCGGAGATTGCAGAATCTGGTGCTTTGGTATTCACAGACAAAATAAACTTTTTTATCGCTACCGGAATTGGAAGGGTGCAAGTTGAAAATCAAAGCTGGATGGTTGTTTCCTCATCTTCCCCAATTGGGAAATCTATGCAGGGAAAGAAAGTTGGGGACTTGCTGACAACTCAAGCGTTTCATGCAAAAATTTTGCAAATATCTTAAGGAGATTTCGCAATATAAATAATGCCATCTTCCAAAAATATTCTTTGAATTTCACATGGGAAATTGAGATTCTTATTTTGAGATTCTGAAGTTTGTATAATTAAAACCAGTCCGGATTTCATTTGGCAAAAGCCATTTGCAAATTGTTTTATTTGAACATTTAACGAATCCGGATTTATAGGAACCATTTCGTTACCATGCCATTGCTGAACTCCTGGCAGGGCATTAACTTTTGATGTATTCAGGAACAAAGCGGCTTCTTTGGGGACGTCGCAATAAATCGCCGTATTTGGATGTTGGCGCAGGTATTGATTTGCGTATTGGACGGCATGGTTGTGTTTTAGGCTGTGGGATACATTATCTGTAAGAGTGGGATTGGAGTACAAAAATTTATTTCCAATTCCAAATACCAAAAATCCCAATAACATGGCATAAAGTAACTTCCCTTGCCAACACTGTATTCCAAATTCTGCTGCCAGAGAAATCGTGCAAAAGAGCAAGAGAATATTCGGAAACAACATGGTTCTCGGATTCACCTGAGGGTAACTCAAAGTGGTAACAGCTAAGTAAATGAGAACATATAGTGGTATAGCAATAATACTGTAGGACACACTTGCTGAAATGGAATTGGCTTTTCTGCTTTTAAGGTAATAAGTAATAAAAGAAACTACCATAAATATATATACCAATGTCCAGATATAATGATAAGCTTTTAGCTTGAAATATACATTGGAATTGATTACAAAACCGTTAAAAACTGCACCAATATTGCCGAATTCTGCAAAGAGATTGGTTAAGACAGATTCGCTATTGGCGCTTTGTATCTGCAGTCCGGAATACCCTCCAAATGAGAGTTTGATCGCGAAAACACCTGCCATAAAAATAAAACAAAAAATTGCGGAATATTTCCATTTCACGTCAGTAGACCATGTTTGCAACCAGACCCAAATAACCATGGCAATAGCAAATGCTATTGCATTGGGTTTGATAAAATACAGACTTAATAATGTAATTATTATTAGAAGAAATTTAGGAGTGGAAATTTTGTTCTGTATACCCCGAAATTGCAATAAAAATAGCAGTAAGAAAGTAATAAACGGCAATTCTGCCATCATACTAAATGCCTCGGTGCGGTAAGATGTAAATATGGGCAGCAACAAAGAAAAAAGAAATATCCATATAGGTCTGCGAATTTCGGTTTGATAAATTGCAAACAGGAAAAGGAGAGAATTTAAACAAAATAAAAATACATGTAGATATTTAGCTGCATGCAAAATGGAACCCCCGAATAAATACTTAAATATAGCCATAAGATAGGGATATCCCGGGTTCCAAACATTGGAATTTGGGGTATTCCCGTGTAGAATTTGCTCCGCCATCGAGGCGTATGTGGCGCTGTCTCCACCTATGACCAGACCATTTATTGAAATTTTAAGGGAGAAAAAAAATAATATGAGCAGGTAGAAAATTAGAAAAGAAAGCCATGTCTTTTTATTCCATGTATCTTGAAATATTATTAAGGAAGCAGACATAGCAGAGGAATGGTAAAAATACAGAATTGGAACGCAAATTCATAAATCAAGTTTATTGTTTGTTACCAATAGGCAATTATTCCAATATACTGGAATCTTCGCTACTCATTCCCAGAAGTCTACGCAATTCTTCGTATTCCTTGGCATCAACCACCCAGGTATCACTCCATTTGTCGTGCCATCCCCTGCCGCTGGAAGAAAAGCATGACAAAGCTTCAAATGGGACAATTCTTATGAGACTTCTGGAGAGGATGGATTTTGCATCTGGTTTTTCACAATATGCATTTATAACCCTGCATCCGGTCAAGAATTTTGCAGGAGTACGTTGGAAACTGTTTTCGAAAATAAAATAAAAAAAAGTATAACAAATCAAATTTATGATGGGTACAAAAAATGGGATTATGATAATATTTTCCAATGCGTCAGAAAAGAAAATCACTGTAGTTTGAAGTAGTACAATTCCAAAAGAAAACACAACAGAATCCACAAAATAATGCAGCATTCGTTTGCTGCCGGACGCAGTATTTACGGGCCTTGTAAATTCCACTTCTTCCGCATCCCTGATCAAATCTCCATCATCATCGCGATAATGCACTGTGCGCATTTTGGTGATTCGGATTTCAGTTATTTTTTTTCTAATAACAGTCATCAATATTTAGATATAAAATAAGAAATCAGCAATAAAATAACTTACCAGTTCAATAATTCTTCCAGTATTTTAACTACTTTTTCCGCATTCGGAAGCATCTCCGCTTCCAATCCCATATTCAGCGGAATCGCAGGAAGATTGGCGCTGCCCATGGTTTGCACCGGAGCATCCAGCTGTTGAAAACACTCGCGGGAGATTCTGCCAGCTATAGCTTCTGCAAAAGAATTATGCAAAGTTTCTTCCGTAAGAACCAATACTTTTCCATGCTTTTTGGCCTGCGAATAAATGGCTTCATCATCGCAGGGATTTAAACTTCTCAAATCCAGAATTTCTATTTGCCCGGGGAATTTTTTAGCCGCACTCATGGCCCAATAAACGCCCATTCCGTATGTAATTACAGCAACGGATTCGCCATTTTCCACCATCTTGGAATCCGCTTCCAAAGCTATTCTCGCTTTGCCTAATGGCACCACATAATCTTCATCCGGTTCTGCACATTTTGCAGGTTCCGTACCCGGCATTTTGCTCCAATAAATTCCCTTGTGTTCAAAAATTACAACCGGATTTGGATCATAAAATGCGGCTTTTAACAGACCTTTCATATCGGCTGCATTGCTGGGATAAACCACTTTAATTCCCTTGATCTGCAGTATACTGCTTTCCACTGTTCCACTGTGGTAAGGACCACCTCCGCCATAGGCACCTGTTGGCACTCTGATTACCGATGCTACGGGATATTTTCCCATGGTGAGATAACAACTTTTGCTGAGTTCCACTACCAATTGATTTACTCCAGTCCAGATGTAATCAGCGAATTGAATTTCAACGATGGGTTTGCAGCCCACTGCGCTCATTCCCTGGGTACTTCCAACAATATATGCTTCCTGAATCGGTGTATTAAATACCCTGGATTTTCCATATTTTTCTGCAAGAGTAGCAGCCTCGCGAAAAACTCCACCCAGACGAATCCCTACATCCTGCCCGTATAAAAGTGCTTCGGGATGTTTCTTTAGAATCTCATTTACTGCAAATAGCGCAGCATCCACCATCATAATGGGTTCTTTTCCGGCAGGCTCCCGCACTCCCTTTTCTTCCAAAACAGGTGTAGGTGCAAATTCGTGTAAATACAAACTATCCGGAGTGGGATCCGCTGCATTTTTTGCTTTTTCGAAATCCTGTAAAACTCTGGCTTCGCATTCCAGGCGAATATTTTCTAATGATTCTTCGGTTTCGGCAAGATCTAATAGTAATTTTTTGAGTTTTGGAAAAGGATCGTTTTTCTCGTGTTCTGGCAAATCATCCCGATACCATTCACTGCGCACTCCGCTGGTATGGTGTCCCAACAAAGGAACTTTAGCGTGAACCAGCATAGGGGCTCGGTTTTCCCTTACAAACCGAATCGCCTTTTCCATGTCTTCATAGCATTGGACCATATCGGTACCATGAATTCGCATTCGGCGCATTCCCTTAAATCCAAGGGCATAATCAAATGCATCCATGGCGCGCATTTCATCCCCACTGGCACTGATGCCCCAATCGTTATCCTGCACCAGATAGAGTATTGGCAATTCGTGCAATACTGCCATTTGAAATGCTTCTGCAACTTCTCCTTCCGTTACACTTCCATCGCCTAATGAACATAATACAATTGGCTTTTCCAGGCCTTTCAGCAATCCTTGTTGCTCCTGATATTTGAGGCCATGCGCTGCACCTGTTGCCGGAATGGCCTGCATGCCGGTAGCGCTGCTTTGATGCGGCATTTTGGGTTTATCAGGTCGGTTTAATGAAGGATGAGAATAATAAGTCCTGCCGCCACTAAATGGGTCATCGGCTTTTGCCAGGAGCTGCAACATCAATTCATATGGTTGCATTCCCATCCCAATTAACATGCTTTCATCCCGATAATAGGGGTAGGCATAATCGATATTTTTCAGCAAATAGCCGGTTGCAAGCTGAATAGCCTCATGACCTTTGGATGTGCTGTGAACATATTTGGTAATGGGGCGATTGTCTTCGTATGTTTTTGCCATTGCCCGGGTAGTACACATGTGTTCCCAGGCCTTTATCAGTAATTCTTTGCCAACCATGAACGGGGCTGCAAGTTTACCCCTTTTTTGCCCAACCTGCAACGTAAACTCCATTTCCCCTGTAACCCCCTGCCGCAACCGCCATATGTGTACGCACCGCCGCGCGGTGTAGATTTGACAACTCTTATAAGAGTTGTCAAATCTGCGCGGGGGGAAATCTGCGTGGATGTGTACATTTGTGTTATGGGGAAAATAATACTGAAGGGATTGGTTTATACAGCGGCTGTTATATTGTTGTGTATGCTGATTGCGTATGTAACAGGTTACGGATATTTGATTCGGGGTGTTACATTCACCTATTTGAAAGGATATAAATCTGCCAATATTTACGATGGAAATGATTTTGATACCAGAACTATAGAAAGAGGCAGTGCCATTTCCAATTTACCGAGAAGTGTAAAATATAACCAGATAGCGCTTTCAGCGGAACTTCTGGAAATGTTGGACCGCACCAAAACCACTTCATTTTTGGTGTTAAAAAACGACAGTATTGTTTGGGAATATTATTACAGGGGACATACTGATTCCACGCGAAGCAATGCGTTTTCCATGGCGAAATCCATAACCACAATACTGGTTCAAAAGGCCATAGAAGAGAAAATTATTTCTGGTTGGGATACAAAAGTGAAACAGTATTTGCCCTGGTTGGAAGGTCCGTTTGCCGATAAACTTACCATGAAACATTTGGCTACCATGACCGCAGGTTTGGACTGGTCTGAGTCTTATTACAATCCTTTTGGAATTACAGCAAGAGCGTATTACAGCCATGATATTGAAAGTGCTATGCATAGGGTTCAGGTAGTTTCTGAACCGGGTATGGAATATCAATACCAAAGTGGTGCAACTCAGTTATTGGGACTTTGTTTGAAAAAAGCCCTGAAAAAACCTATTGCAGATTATGCCTCCCAAAAATTATGGAAACCACTGGGAATGGAAATGGGTGCCACCTGGCATACAGACGATGAAAGCGGAATGGAACTAACCTACTGCTGTGTGAATGCCATTACCAGAGATTTTGCCAGAATTGGGCAAATGCTATTACATGGTGGAAAGTCAGAAAACGGCAGAATTATAGACAGCGCATTTATTTCCAATGCGACAAAACCTGTGAAGGCTGACTGGTATGGGCAAAGTTTTTGGTTGGGAGAATCCCATCATACACATTATTACCAAATGCAGGGAACTATGGGACAGTTTATTATTGTAGTGCCCGAAGCGAACGTTGTCATTGTTCGAACAGGGCATATCTATCTCCATTCTAAAAACGGACTCCCTGAATGCTCGCGCACTTATACCGATGAAACTCTGAATCGCTGGTTCAAAGCGGAAACGAATGCCATAATAATCAATAAAAAATAATTACCGAGTGTATGGGAAATTGCGTTTCTTGCAACTTTAAGGCCTTTTCATATATGTAATCACATAATGGTAGTAACATATGTTACAAAATTTGTATAGATTGCACATAAAAGCAAAAGGTTATTTATTCCTTGTGTTTATCCATATTTCCCAAAAAAATAGTGCATTAAATTTGAATTAGATACTTTTAATAAACCCCTAATAATGAATAGAAAATTACAGAAGAAAATTTATACTTTTATTATTACATTTTGGGTGGGTGTAAATGGATTCGGTGCGCAAATTATTAAGGGAAAAATTACAGACAACACAACAGGCACAAAGGTTTCAGGAGCAAATATTGAACAACAAAATACAGGAAAAACAACGACAACAGATACCAATGGCATTTTTCAACTGGAATTAAAAATTGGCGAAAAAATCATCGTATCTGCTGAAGATTATGTAACCACAGAATTTGTGGTGCCGGATAATATTAATGGTATTTGGGAAATAAAGATAGTAAGTATTGCAAGACAAATAGGTGCAGTATTTATACATCAAAACAGGCTAAAAGAAAAATTGCGCGAAAGTCCGGTTACTGTGGAAAGTCTCAATGCGCAAGCCATACGCGAAACACCGGCAAGTGATTTTTACGAAGCATTAGGACATTTAAAAGGTGTTGATTTAACTACTGCGAGTATGGGATTTAAAGTAATCAATACACGCGGATTTAATAGTACCAGCCCTGTGCGTAGTTTGCAGTTAATCGATGGTGTTGACAATCAGGCTCCGGGTTTAAATTTCAGCCTTGGGAATTTTTTGGGAGCATGCGAATTGGACATTCAAAATGTAGAATTGGTAGTAGGTGCAAGCAGTGCCTATTATGGCCCCAATGCCTTTAATGGCGTTATCAGTATGACAACCAAGAATCCCTGGAAATATCGTGGACTTAGCGCACAATTGAAATTGGGAGAAAGGGATTTGGGGCAAATTATGATTCGTTACGCGGATGTAATAAAGAATAAAAAAGGGGAAGAAAAATTCGCCTATAAGGCTAATATTTATTATATGCGCGCATATGACTGGCCTGCGAACAATATGAATCCAACGTCAAATAGTTTGGTCGGTATAAACAATCCAGGAGGTTATGATGCAATAAACAGATACGGGGATGAAGCCCTTGGTTTTCAGCCAAGTCCTTATGGCAGAAGAATAGACAGAAGCGGTTTAGAATACTATTACAGAACGGGATATGCGGAAAATCAGATTATTAATTATAACACCAAAAATCTAAAAGGGAATTTATTTTTTGCATATAAAATAAATAATAATAATGAGTTGCAAGTAAACTCAAATTTTGGAACCGGTAGCACGGTGTATCAAGGAGATAACAGATATAGGTTGGAGGATGTACTCTTTTTTCAGAACAGGTTGGAATGGGTGGGTAAAAAGGGTTTTTTAAGATTTTATTCAACTCATGAAGACGCGGGAAAGACATATGATATTGTATTAACATCCTATATTTTAAACAATACCAATAAAACAGATGAAAGTTGGAGAAAAGAGTATGCAGGTTATTGGTCTAAATATATGAATGACAAAGCGCAGGCATTACCAGGCTTTCCATCAGATCCTTTTGATCCAAAATTCGACTCCCTTTATGCAGTTTATTTACAAAGGAACCATAAAGAATTACAGGAATTGCATCAGCAAACCAGACCAAATGCCGATTTAAAAAGTGCGAACTACGATTCAGAAGACAGGTATATTCCAGGAACAATGAGATTTGATTCTATGAGAAATCTGGTAATTGGCAGAAGGGGATTTGATAAAGATGGGCGCGCAATGGGAAGCAGGTTTTATGACAGATCCTCCTTATATCATGTAAACGGTGAAAGAAAATTCAAATTCCGGGATTATCAATTTGTAACAGGATTTAGTTCCAGATTATATCGACCAAATTCTCTGGGAACTTTGTTTTTAGATACGAATGGACGAAGAATAAACAACCATGAATTTGGCATTTATGCGGGAATTGAAAAGCGTTTTTGGGAACAGCGAATGAAGGTCAATATTACCTGTAGGGTAGACAAAAATCAGAATTTTAATTATCTTTATTCCCCCGCGGCATCTCTGATTTACAGTAAAACAAAAAAACATACTTTTCGAATTTCCACATCCTCTGCATTGAGAAATCCTACTTTGCAGGATCAGTACTTAAACTATAACATTGGTCCGGCAATTTTAAGAGGTAATCTGGATGGATTTAAAAATGTATATACACTTTCTTCCTGGATAACGGCGGTTGGAAGTTTAAACCCCAAGGCTTTAGATACTTTTGATGTAGATCCTTTAAAACCGGAAAAAGTAAAAACTTTTGAGTGTAATTATAAAGGATTTTATGCTGGAGGAAGAGTAGCAATTGATGCAGGAGTTTATTACAGTTTATACCGCGATTTTATTGGATTTATGTTAGTTGTGGATGGTGCAATGGATCGGACTACAGGTATACCCAAATATGCGCAGGTTTACAGAGTAGCTGCAAATAGCAAATCATTAGTGAGTACGCAGGGAGCTACCATTGGGGTTAATTATTTCTTTTTGCGATTCTACACTTTAAATGCAAATTGGAGTTATAATGTATTAGATAGAAAAGGATTAAATGATAAACTGATTCCTGCATTTAATACCCCAAAAAATAAATTCAATATTTCTATAGGGGCCTCAAACCTGAATGGAAGAATTCATGTGTTCAATAAAAATTTAAATTACAGAAATATAGGATTCAATATTAATTATAAATATGTGCAGGGATTTTTATTTGAAGGGTCACCTCAATTTTCGGGAAAAATTAACTCATATAAACTAATTGATGCCCAATTTTCAAAGCAAATTGAAAAATGGAAAAGTACCATAAAAATAGGAGCCACTAATTTGCTAAATACACCAACTTACCAGGTTTATGGAGGTCCGGCCATTGGAAGGATGGCATATATTTCTTTCACTTATGAACCAAATTAACAGATCAAGAATATGAACAGAAAATTACTTTTCGCCATTGTAATCGGAATGATGACAATAGGCCAAATTCATGCACAGTTTAAAAAATATCTGTACGTGGATTCTATGTATCCCAGAAGTTCTGTAAGCAGAACGAACAACATTCAGTATGCAACCAATACAGGTGTAATTACCGGCTCTCCTAAGCTGGAAAATTTGAAGCTCGACCTGTATCAGCCAACTTCGAATGCGTCTACATCCAGGCCATTGGTGATTTTTATGCATACCGGAAGTTATTTACCTCGCTACATAAACGGTACACCAACCGGAGCAAGGGATGATAGTGCAACCGTTGAATACTGCACCCAAATAGCCCAAAGAGGGTACGTGGTTGCATCCATTTCTTATCGCCTTGGCTGGAATCCTTTCGATACCACAGAGGATGGTCGCAAATCGGGAATTATTAATGCGGCATACAAAAGTGTTCAGGATCTTGCCTCTGCAATTCGCTTCTTTAAAAAATCGGTAGCTACTGGAAATGCTTATGGAATAGATTCCAATAAAATTGCATTAGGAGGACAGGGAACAGGAAGTTATGTGGTATATGCATTTTCTGCATTAACTGCGCAAAGCGATATACGCATTGCAAAATTCTATGATTTTACCAAAAAAGCTTGGATGGTACAAGACTCTTTGCTATGGGGCGATAGATTTGGATTTAGAATCCCAGGTTCGGCTGGTATTTTGGTAGTCGAAAACTCAAAAGGATATACTTCCAATGCGCATGCCGGATTTGCATTTGGAGGTGCTATGGGAGATTCCGGCTGGATGAAACCCGGACAAATTCCGTTGACTTCGGTTCATAGTGTAAAAGATCCATTTGCTCCATATTTAACAGATTATGTGTTAACGCCGCCACCATTTAATCAAGTGGTAGTAAAAGTAAGCGGAGGGCATGACGTAATGGTGAGAGAAAATAGATTAGGCAACAATAAAATTTATGCGGATAGTTCTAAAAATTGGGGGGATGTTTATTCCAAAAATGCAAGGACTATGTTAAGTCCGGAAAAAATTGAAGGATTATATCCAATTCATGGAAGAGCGAATTCAAGTGGTCCATGGGAATGGTGGGCAGATAGCGTAACCCTAGTAAATTGGCTTGCGGATCCCAGCAAACACCCTGGAGATACCTTTTCACTTACTCAGGCAAAAATAATTTATTCAAATGGAATAAAAGCCAATCCATTGATGAGTAAAACGCGTGCATTAAAATATATAGACACCAGCCTTGGTTATACCATGCCAAGAATTGCATGTGCATTGGGTTTATGGAATTGCGGTGCTGATTATCAGGTCAATGCAGTAAAGAATCTGGATTATTCTGCCAATGTTACTGTAGCACCGGTACCTTCAGATGGAAGAATTCAAATTTGGCATAATTTAATGAACAACAAAATTCAGGGAATTGAGATTTTCGATATCAATGGCAGAACGCAGTACAAATATGGTTCTCAGGGCAATTCCACTGCGCTGAATTTGGAATTGAAACCGGGTGTTTATTTTATGAATATTGAATTCACTTCCGGCAAAGCTGTGAAGAAGTTTGTGATACAATAAAAACTAAATATTGAAATCTGCTCTTTGACGACGTAAATATTGGAAACTAAACCATAAAAGCCGGCTAATTGCCGGCTTTTTTTGTATTGCAGAAGAAAAAAGAGCCAAAATGGTCATCAGACTTTGCCTATGAAAAATCAGGCTTTTTCGTTAATTTCGCGCCTTATTTTTAGAACGGCTATCCAATGTACAACACGCTCAAACACCTTAACTGGCCTCTGATCGAAGAGGAAATCATTCGCTTTTGGGAAGCGGATAAGATTTTTGAGCAGAGTGTAGACAATCGTCCGGAAGACAAGGCCTTTACCTTCTACGAAGGACCGCCAAGTGCCAATGGCATGCCGGGGATTCACCATGTGATGGCCCGCGCAATCAAAGATATATTTTGCAGGTATAAGACCCAGCAAGGATATCGGGTAGAGCGCAAAGGCGGATGGGATACCCATGGCCTTCCCATCGAACTTCAGGTGGAGAAAAGACTGGGTATTCGCAAAGATGATATCGGTGTAAAAATTTCTGTTGAAGATTATAACCGGGAATGCAGAAATGATGTGTTGATGTTTAAGGATAAATGGGATGAACTTACCCGCCGGATCGGCTATTGGGTAGATCTGGACAATCCTTATATCACTTATGAAAATTCTTATATAGAAACCCTTTGGTATTTGCTGAAACAATTATATCAGAAAGGATATTTATATAAAGGCTATACCATTCAGCCATATTCTCCGGCAGCTGGAACGGGGCTTTCCAGCCATGAACTCAACCAGCCTGGCACCTACAAAATGGTAAAAGATACCACCATTGTAGCCCAATTTAAATTAGAACAAAACACACTTTCGGCAGCACAAAAACAAATTATTTTTAATGGAAATTCTTCTGAAAATAATGTGTTTTTTCTTGCCTGGACCACCACCCCATGGACCCTTCCAAGCAACACCGCACTTGCCGTAGGAAAGAAAATAAAGTACCGCTTAATTGAAACTTTTAATCCGTACACCGGAATAAAAATTCAGGTGATTTTGGCTGCGGATTTATTATCGAAATATTTTTCTGCAGAATCAGAAAATGGTGATTTTTCCGCATATAAAACCGGAGATAAAAATATTCCGTGGAGATTCATTTCGGAATTTACCGGGGCTGATTTGGCGGGAATAGGCTACGAACAATTGCTGCCTTATGCAAAGCCGGATGGCGATGCATTTAAAGTGGTTACTGCAGACTTTGTGAGTACTGAAGATGGTACCGGAATTGTTCACATTGCACCGAGCTTTGGTGCCGACGATTTTAAAACAGCCAGGGAAAATGGAATTGGCGCTTTAACACTTGTAGATAAGGAAGGAAAATTCACTTCTGAAATGGGTGAATTTGCACATGAATTTGTTAAAGAACAATACCTAACCGATGAGGAAAAATACGCAGAGCAACTCAAGCAGGGACGAGACAAATACCTGAATGTGGATGAGCGCATTTCCATCAAATTAAAACAGGAAAATAAAGCATTTAAAGTAGAAAAATACGAGCATACCTATCCGCATTGCTGGAGAACAGACAAACCTATTTTGTATTATCCGCTGGAAAGCTGGTTTATTAAAACTACTGCAGTAAAAGACAGATTAATTGAACTGAATAAAACCATAAACTGGAAGCCGCAAAGCACCGGTGAAGGGCGATTTGGAAACTGGCTCGAGAATCTGGTGGATTGGAATTTAAGCAGAAGCAGATATTGGGGTACGCCATTGCCAATTTGGAGAACAGAAGATGGATCCGAAGAAAAATGCATTGGAAGTATTGAAGAATTATTAAACGAAATTTCCACTGCAAATGAGAAATTGGGACTCCAACAAAATTGGACTCGCGAAAATTTGGATTTGCACCGGCCATATGCGGATCAAATTGTATTGGTGAGCACATCGGGAAAACCCATGAAACGCGAAGCGGATTTGATAGATGTGTGGTTTGACAGCGGTGCCATGCCTTATGCTCAATGGCATTGGCCATTTGAAAATAAAGAATTATTTGAAAATAATTTTCCCGCAGATTATATCGCTGAAGGGGTGGATCAAACCCGTGGCTGGTTTTTTACTTTGCACGCTTTGTCGGTTTTATTATTCGATTCTATTGCATTTAAAAATGTGATTGCCAATGGTTTGGTTTTGGATAAAGTTGGCAATAAAATGAGCAAACGATTGGGCAATGCTATTGATCCTTTTGAGACTGTAAATAAATACGGAGCCGATGCTGTGCGCTGGTATATGATTACCAATGCACCACCATGGGATAATTTAAAATTTGACGTAGATGGAATTGGTGAAGTGCAACGTAAATTTTTTGGTACGCTGTATAATACCTATAGTTTTTTTGCCATTTATGCCAATATAGATCGCTTTGAATTTGATCCCGATAATTTAATTCCTTACGAAAACAGAGTGGAATTAGACCGTTGGATTCTCAGCAGGTTGAATTCCATGAAACTCAGAGTGCAAGAGGCAATGGACGATTATGATCCAACTGTTGCGGGTAGGGAAATTGAAGATTTTGTGGATGAACATCTGAGCAATTGGTATGTAAGATTGAGCAGAAGAAGATTTTGGAAAGGGGAAATGAACGACGACAAAAAAGCGGCATATGAAACGCTTTTTGAATGTCTGGATACCGTATCTAAACTTATGGCGCCCATCAGTCCGTTCTTTTCAGACTGGTTGTATAGAAGTTTGAATGCTTCAAAAATTGAAAATGGGGAATGTCCGAAATCGGTGCATCTCACTGATTTTCCGCAAGTGAATAGAAAAGTGATGGATAAGTATCTGGAAGCCACCATGGATATTGCAGAAACCACTTGTTCACTGGTTCTTTCTTTGCGTAAAAAAGAGAAAATAAAAGTTCGCCAGCCATTACAAAAACTCATGGTACCGGTATTGAATACCGAATTTGAAAAGCAGTTAAAGCATGTGGAAGAATTGATCAAACATGAGGTGAATGTCAAAGAACTGGTTACACTGAATGCAGATAATGATCTGATTGTAAAAAAGCTAAAACCGAATTTCAAGACATTGGGTCCTAAGCTTGGCCAGGATATGAAATTACTTGCAGCGCAAACGGGGTCATTTACACAAGAGCAAATTCGGGATTTGGAAACCAATGGATTTTTAGAAATTCCGATTGGTGCACGACAGTTTAAGCTGGAGCTGGCAGATGTGGAGATAAGTACGAGCGATATGCCCGGCTGGCTGGTAGCAAGTGATCATGGAATTACGGTTGCATTGGATATTACCATTGATGACAACCTGAAATCAGAAGGTATTGCCAGAGAATTCGTTAACAGGGTGCAAAACCTCAGAAAAGAAAGTGGTTTTGACGTAACAGACCGCATTCAGGTAATTTTTCATGGGGATGATGAATTGGGAAAGAGCATAGAAAACTATATATCCTATATTTGCAGTGAAATACTTGCAGTATCCGTAAAACCATCGGGGCTTCAGGAAGGCACTGAAGTCGAAGTGAACGATAAACAGGTTTTCTTACAACTTAAAAAGGCATAATAAGAATAGAATATGGAAAAAAACCGTTACAGCGATGAGGAATTGATCGAATTCAAGGAGATCATACTTAAAAAACTGGATGTAGCTAGGGAAGAGTTCAATACCCTTCAAAAAAACCTGCGCGACGGCAACGAGAATGGTACTGACAGTACCAACAATAATTATCTTACTCTGGACGACGGAGCGGACACTTTTGAAAAAGAAAATACCACCCAACTTGCGGCGAGATTGATGAAATTCATTCAGAATCTGGAAGCAGCATTGGTGCGTATTGAAAACAAAACCTACGGCATTTGCAAAACCACGGGGAAATTAATCCCCAAAGAAAGATTGCGCGCCGTTCCGCACACAACACAGACAATAGAAGCCAAACTCCACAGCAAATAAGCTGCTTGAATCCAGTTACTGAACAGCATGTAGTGAAACGGGCCAAATGGATTTTGCCCCTTTTGGTTTTGTGCATTTGCGTGGCATTAGACCAGTGGATTAAGGTCTATGTAAAAACGAATTTTGTATACAGCGAGATTAGACCGGTTTTTGGAAATTGGTTTAAACTCTATTTTATTGAAAACAACGGAATGGCCTTTGGCCTGGAATGGGGTGGCAAGGCAGGCAAACTTCTCCTCACCGGTTTTCGCCTTGCAGTGAGTTGTTTTGGAGCCTGGTACCTCTGGTATAACATCAAAAGGAATGCGCCAATTGGCTTATTGCTGAGCATTGCCTTAATTATGGCAGGCGCGCTCGGTAATATTATTGATTCTGTATTTTATGGGGTTTGGTTTAATAAAATCAATGCTTACGACGGTGGATATTTTCAGGGCCATGTGGTAGATATGTTTTATGCACCTGTTTACCAGGGGCAATTTCCTGCATGGTTTCCCATTTGGAAAAATGAACCATTTGTATTCTTTAGTCCTATTTGGAATCTGGCTGATGCTTGTATAACCATCGGAGTTGCCATCATTATTATAGGTCAAAAGCGATATTTTAAACCGCATCCAAAAAAACACGAGGATTCAGATAGCGATTCTGAGTCCAATTCTGAATCTGCTGAAAATGAGAGTCAGAGCGGGCAAAATGAAATTATAGAGCCGGATTTTAAGAGCACTGCAGATACTTCCGACCAACCGGAATCCTGATTCCATACCGCGATTTGGCGCGTTGCGCCTATCTTTGCAAACTTTTTTATGAGCAGAATTGTCGCCATAGTAGGCAGACCCAATGTTGGGAAATCCACTTTATTCAATCGTCTAACCGGTGAAAGAAAAGCCATTGTAGATGACGTAAGCGGAGTTACCAGAGACCGCCATTATGGTACCTCAGACTGGAATGGGGTAGACTTTACAGTAATTGATACAGGAGGATTTGTGCCAACAAGTACAGATGTTTTTGAAGCTGCAATTCGCGATCAGGTGCATATTGCAATTGATGAAGCAGATGTATTGCTTTTTGTAGTGGATGTGATGACGGATGTTCATCCATTAGACGAAGAATTTTCTGAAATTCTGAGAAAATCCAAAAAGCCTGTGTTGCTTGTGGTGAACAAGGTGGATAATGATAAACTGAGTTTGGATGCAATGGTATTTTATTCCCTTGGATTTGAAGAATACTTTGAAATATCTGCAAACAATGGAAGTGGCACAGGGGAATTGCTGGATAAACTTACCGGAATCCTCTCTGCAATGCCACCGCAAAAACAGGAAAATGATTTGCCCAGAATTGCAATAGTAGGCAGACCAAACGTAGGCAAATCTTCACTGATTAATGCATTTACGGGTGAAGACCGGAATATTGTTACTGAAATTGCCGGAACCACCAGAGACAGTATTGACACCAGATATAAAGCATACGGAAAAGATGTAATTTTAACGGATACTGCCGGAATACGTCGCAAAAGCAAGGTTTCCGAAAATATTGAATTCTATAGTGTAATGCGGAGTTTGCGCGCTTTGGAGAACTCGGATGTGGTGGTGATTGTACTGGATGCAACATTGGGAATAGAAGCACAGGACCTGAATTTATTCTGGCTTGCTCACAGACAGGGTAAGGGAATTTTGGTTTTTGTAAATAAATGGGATTTGGTAGAAAAAGATACCAATACCCATTTGCGTTTTGCGGAAGATATCCGGAAACGCACATCGCCTTTCGTGGATTATCCGATTTTATTTATTTCGGCAATTTCGAAACAAAGAATTTTTCAGGCAATGGAAACTGTTTTAGAAGTGTATGACAGGTTGACCTTTAAATGCGCTACCAACGAATTAAATAATTACTTATTGCCCATTATTGAAGCATTTCCACCTCAAAGTGTGAAAGGAAAAACAGTTAAAATAAAATATTGCACGCAGCTCAGAACCAAGCGCGTGGCCTTTGTTATGTTCTGTAATTTACCGCAATATGTGGCAGAAAGTTATGGCCGTTTTATTGAAAATAAATTGCGTGAACATTACCAATTAAATGGGGTTCCGGTTTCTGTTTTTTTTAGAAAAAAGAATTAATATTTTTCATTTTTGGTTGCGGTAAAAGACATACGGGATTTAGATGAAAATGCATTGAAAGAGGAACTCAGTGCAATGGGACAACCCGCATACCGCGCCGGACAGATATATAAATGGTTATGGCAAAAAGGAGTTCGATCCTTTAATGAAATGTCAGATTTACCGGCAGAACTTCGTGAACAATTACAACAAAAATTTACGTTTCAACCCATTGAAATTGCATTGCAGCAAAAAAGCGTGGATGGTACTATTAAATGCGCATTTAAACTGTGGGATGATAATTATATCGAGGGAGTTTTAATACCCACTGAAACGCGAATGACTGCCTGCGTGAGCAGTCAGGTAGGATGTAGTTTGGACTGTAAATTCTGTGCAACCGGATATTTAAAGAGATCCAGAAACCTGCAGGCATATGAAATTTTTGATCAGGTTTGGTTACTTGACCAACTTGCAAGAGAGAATTACGGAAAAGGGCTGAACAATATAGTTTATATGGGTATGGGAGAGCCGCTGTTGAATTTTCAGCAGGTTATGCGCAGTGTGGAGCTGATCACCAGTGAAAAAGGCCTTGGAATGAGCGCACAGAGAATTACCATCAGCACTGCCGGAATTGCCAAAATGATCATCAAAATGGCAGATGACGGGGCCAGGTTTAATCTGGCTTTGAGCCTCCACGCGGCCAACAATGCCAAACGCAGCGCTATCATGCCTATCAATGACAGCAATAATTTGGAAATGCTGGCCGATGCCATGTCGTATTGGTATCAAAAAACGGGTATAAGACCAACATTGGAATATGCAGTAATCGATGACCTCAACGACCATGATGAAGAAGTAGCTGAACTCACCCGATTCGCCAGAAAATTCCCCTGCAAGATCAATCTGATTGAATATAACCCCATTTCCCTCGCCGATTTTAAAGCCAGTGGTAAAACCAAGCTGGAACATTTTGCGGAGGCACTTTCTGCGAACAAACTCATTGTAAACGTTCGCCGGAGTAGGGGAAGAGACATTGATGCAGCCTGTGGTCAGCTGGTAAACAAAAGCTTGCTTAGCTAATATTCATAAAACAAGCTTCACAAAACTATGTCATGGTTTTGTTTTTTTGAATTCATAAAAGTATCTTGCATTGTTTTTCGAGGGTACTCTCCAATTCTCTAATTTATTATCCTTTCTTTTTAACCTTAAAATAGTCAACGGGCACTAGTGTATGCCTATTGGCCGAGGGAGCGACTCTCAAAAATTTAATACCTCTGAGGTTGCGCGGAAAGATTTTTTTCGTCATAGCGGTTTTTTGCGCCGGAATTTTACCGGTTTTTGCTACATGTCCCAATGTAGTGCCGGATTTTTCCTATTCTAAAAGTAAAAGTTGTGGCACTCCCGTGGTATTGAGTTTCACAAATAATTCCTCGGGTTCTCACCAAAATATTGCACAATATTTTTGGTATCTGGATACACAATTAATTAAAACCAGTACAGGGAAATCCAACTTCAGTTATACGCTTACAGCGCCAGGTAACTATTCGGTTACGCTTATCGCAAAGGATACGGGAACATCGGGTTGCAGGGATACTGTGGTTCAAACCATCACCGTAAATCCTATAATTCCATCTATTAAAGATGGACTGGGCAATTTCAGCTACTCACCGGTATGGGAAAATTGTATTGGAAATATTACGCTTCCGGATACTTTCGGGGTAACCTTTGTCACTTCAGACTCCCTTAAAAATTATACCGTGAATTGGGGCGACGGTAGTTCACCTGCAAGTGGTACTTTGTTAACGAAAACACAGAGTATTTACCACAAATATTCTGCTTTGGGGCAATATAAAATTACCATAACAGGCAGCAACGGAACATGCAATGATACCTTGCAGGGGCTGGTGGTAAATGAACGGAACCCTGTTGCCGGGCTGATTGGGCCCCCTTCCGGAACTAGTGCGGGTTGTATACCAATAAGAGTTAGGTTCATCAACAATTCAAATCCCAGTTCACCTTCCAGCAAATTTACCTGGGAAATGGGTGATGGAAATATTCTTACCATGGCATCTTCCACTTACCATGATACACTGTTTTATACCTATAGAAAACATGTATGTAATGGGCTGGTGAAACTTACACTTACCAATTCCTGCGGAAGCAGTTATTCCACCTGGAACCCTATTCAGGCCAGCAGTAAGGACACAGCAATTATTAAACCTGTGAATCCAACCAATTGCATTTTGAGCAAGGATTTTGAATTTACCAATGCAAGTGAAAACAGATTTTGCAGTTCGCCTCTGGTGAAAAAATATATATGGAATTTTGGTGACGGGAGCGGAAATTATATCACTTCAAAAAATACCACGGTTTACAAAAAATACAATTCGCGGGGTACATATAAAATTACTTTAGTTGATAGCAATACCTGTGGCAAAGACACCACATTTTATATTCTTAAAATAGATTCATTACCTTATGCAAAAGCAACAGCAAAGAACATTTCCGGTTGCGCACCTTTGACTACTTCATATAATGACAGCAGTATAAACGGATATACCAGAATTTGGAATTTTGGAGATAACAATTCGGATGTAATTCCAAATCCAAAACACACCTTTATAAATGGTGGAACTTATAAAACCATACTAACGATTGGAAATGTTTGTGGTGTGGTAAAGGATAGTTTATATGTACATGTGAAGGATAATGTAAAAGCAGCAATTAAGCCGCTAATAGGGTCCTTTTGCGTTCCATACAGAGCCAAATTAACAAATACATCCACAGTTCCATATCCGGCGCAAACCACATTTAAATGGATTTTTGAAGATGGTTCAACCGCTGTTGCAACGGATACCAGCCGTTATTTTAGCAAGGCAGGAAATTACCTGATAAGGCTGGTTGCCTATGACAGTTGTGGATCGGATACCGCCAAATTGGTGATTCCGGTAACAGACAACCCGGTATTAAATACTTCCGTTGTATCCAGTGTAAATTGTATAAAATCCGGAATTCAGCTTCAATATTCCATTTCAGATTCTACTTACAAGGTAATCTGGAATCATGGAGATGGAAAAGCATCCCAAAATTTTACCGGAAAATCTATTGCAGTTCACAGCAATAAATTTGATTCTGCCAAGACATATTTTAATACGATCATTTTAATTGATAATGTAGGTTGCCGCGATACGGTTGTGATGCCTGTGCAGGTAAATCCGCCACCCGTTTCTTCTTATATCACTGATGTTAATTCCGGCTGCGGACCACTTGCTGTTAAGTTTACAAATACCAGCACCCATAGCGGTGGCGGCAGTTTTTCCCAAATGAAATTTTGGTGGAATTACAATGGAATTAAAAGCGTTGCTAACGACACTGCAATTGTTTGCAAATCCAGCAAAACCAGAGATAGTATTTATCCAATTAAATTAATTGCTCAGAATTTCTGGGGTTGTATGGATAGCACAAATGGAATCATACGGGTTTATCCAAAACCACTGAGCCGTTTTCAAATTTCCAAATCCAGTGGATGCGCACCTCTGCTGGTTTCTACCAACAATACTTCCATTCCTTATGATACCGGTTCTATTTGGATAATGAAATTTAAATGGAATTTCGGAAATGGAAATGTTGCAAATAAAAAGGATACAGTTACAACTTATTATCCAAGTAAAACAAAAGACAGTTTTTATGTCATTAGTTTAATTGCATTTTCAGAGCACAATTGTGTAGATACCAGTTACAGAACAGTGCAGGTATTTCCCAAGCCCAAAGCGCGTTTTACACCAGATTATTATTCAGGTTGCAGGCCTTTAAAAGTAAATTTTACCAATACCAGTACGCCATTTGATACAGGAAATATTTCCATGATGAGTTTCGTTTGGCATTTGGGAAATGACCAACAATATTCTTTGGCCCAAAATCCGGTTGCCATTTATAATGACGTTTACAAAAAAGACACCATTTATAAAGTCTCCTTAATTGCAATAAGTGAGCATGGTTGCAGGGATACAGGCTATGGAACCGAATTGGTTCATCCCACGCCAATCATGAAATTTTCTGCGGATAAATATCAGGGTTGCAATCCCCTGTATGTGAATTTTCAGAATCAAAGCATTCATGCAAATACATGCCAGTGGCAAATTGGATTAGGAGGAACCACACAATGGAATCCTTCTTTATGGTTATATGGGAAAGATCTTTTTGACAGCACTGCAATGGTGCGTTTGTGGGGAAAATCCGCATATGGTTGCAACAGCGACACTGCTACACAATACATTCAGTTATTTGGTTTGCCAAAATCGGATTTTAAAGTAACAGCAGATTCTTTTTGTTATAAAAATGGGGTGCAGTTTTACAACCAGAGTTTGGGCGGGGTAAGCTACCAATGGAAATTTGGTGATGGTGCTATATCGGGTCTTTCGAATCCCATGCACAACTATGCCAGAAATGCAGACCCAAACAAATTCCAACCCTATACAGCAACTTTAATTACAACCAATTTCAGGGGTTGCAGAGATACCATTTCCAAAACACTTCAGGTATATCCTTATTCCATTCCGGCAATTGGAACCAATACTGTGGCGGGATGTGCGCAACTGAAAGTACAGTTCACCAACAGTTCTCAAAATGCACCGAAATGTACCTGGCAATTTGGAGATGGTGGAAATGCACAGTCACAAAATCCGGTACATATATATGAAAACCTGTCTTTAACGGATACTTTTTATCATGTATTGCTTACCACTTATTCTCCATATTGTACAGACACTATTGGGAAGTGGATTAAAGTCTTTGGGCGGTCTGAATCCATGTTTGCAGCGGGCAGACAGGATCCATGCGATAGCGGATATTTTCAATTTACCGACATGTCGATGAATGCGCAGTCGGTGAAATATCTTTTTGGTGATGGAACCTCATCCAATAATTTGAATCCGCAACATTTGTATGTATCATCTCCATATAGAGATACTTCCTACAAAGTAACCATGATAAGCTACAGCAAATCCAATTGCAGCGACACATTTAACCGAACGGTTACACTTCCGCAAAGGTTGCAGTTGTCTATTTTGGATACTGCCATATTTGCCTGCAATCCCGGAATTATTTATTTCAAAAACAATTCTGTAGGTGCCGTAAATTATATCTGGGATTTTGGCGATAATACGATCAGTGTGCAGAAAAGCACCTGGCATGAATACCGAATGACAGGGGTTTATACTTACCAGTTATTTGGTATTGACGGAAATGGTTGCGTAGACAGTATTCAGGCAAAAAATAAGATTACGATTTATGACAATCCGGTTGCTCAGTTTGATGTGAACCCGGCTGTGGGCAGGTTGCCATCCAATGTCAATATCAATTTTATCAATAAAAGCATTAGTGCAAAACCACTCAGTTATTTGTGGAATTTTAATGATCCTACAGGTATTCCTCCAACTTCTATACAAAAAGATATAAGCCATAGTTTTAGTGATTCGGGGAATTACAATATTTGTTTAAGTGTAAGCAACGGAGGATGTTCAGATACTTTTTGCCATATTGTGAGAATTGAACCTCATTTCCCAATTGCAGCCTTCAGAAATGACAGAGATTCCGGCTGTGCACCCTTAACGGTTTCATTTGAAAATGAAAGCCAGTATGCAGGAAATTTTGAATGGTATTTTGGTGATGGAAGTTCATCAACAGAACGTAGTCCTCTGCATGAATACGCTTATAGCGGCATTTATAATGTATTGCTGGTGGCATACGGACCTGGCGGACAAACTTTTATTGAAAAGAAATTTTTAATTAAGGTATTGGATAAACCATTCAGCTTGTTTCAGGTAACGCCTTCGATATTATTTCTGCCGGATGCGCGCTTCTCTATACAAAATATGTCTGCGAATGCTGTGCTAAATAACTGGACCTTATTTAAAAGTTATTCCGGTAATGCCTTGCAATTTTCGAACATGAGCAATCCGGAATTTTCACTTACGGATACCGGTTATTATGATCTGCAACTGGTAACCATTGCCAAATCCGGATGTACCGATACCCTGCGAAAAAATGCAGTGGTATTTGTAAACCCAAAGGGATTAATGCATGTCCCCGATGCATTTACTCCCAGTGGAGATCACAAAAATGATGTATTTAAACCCATCACCAACAATGTAATTCGCGACAATTATTTGTTTCAAATTTATAACCGATGGGGAGAAGAAGTTTTTGAAACTACCAATTTAGATGCGGCCTGGGATGGCACGTTTAATGGAATTAACTGCACCAATGGGGTGTATATTTATAAAATAAATGCCAGGTTAATTAGCGGTGAAGACATCGTGCAGCAAGGGGTGGTTCATCTGCTGAGATAAACCTGAATTCGCGAATTTATTTCACCGTATATTTTTCAAAACTTTTGTGGTTTGCATCTTCATACAAACGCTCTTGAGGTAAGTTTTTGAAGTATTCATAAGTAATTCGCAAACCTTCGGCCCGCTTAACTTTGGGCTCCCATTTCAGAATTTCACGCGCTCTGGTAATATCCGGCTGGCGTTGTTTTGGATCATCCACAGGCAATTCTTTGTAAATTACTTTTTGTGTGGTTCCTGTTAATTTAATAATTTCTTCTGCAAATTCAGCGATTGTAATTTCATCAGGATTTCCAACATTTACCGGATATGCATAATCGCTGAATAAAAGTCGGTATATACCTTCTACCAAATCATCTACATAACAGAAACTCCGGGTTTGACTTCCATCTCCAAATATGGTGAGGTCTTCCCCGCGCAAAGCCTGTCCGATAAATGCCGGCAGCACACGGCCATCATTAAGCCGCATTCGCGGGCCATACGTATTAAATATTCTCACAATGCGCGTTTCCAATCCGTGAAAAGTATGGTATGCCATGGTAATGGCTTCCTGAAAACGCTTGGCTTCATCGTAAACTCCACGCGGGCCGATAGGATTTACATTTCCCCAATAATCTTCATTCTGGGGATGTACGGTAGGATCGCCATAAACTTCACTGGTGCTTGCAACCAATATTCTGGCATTTTTGTTTTTAGCAAGCCCCAGCAAATGGTGCGTACCCAAAGAACCAACCTTAAGGGTTTGTATGGGTATTTTAAGATAATCTATAGGACTGGCCGGACTTGCAAAATGCAGGATGTAATGAAGTTTTCCGGGCACATGCACAAATTTGGTTACATCGTGATGGTAAAATTCAAAATTTTCCAGGTGCATCAAATGCTCAATATTTCGCAAATCACCCGTAATTAAATTATCCATTCCAATCACCTGAAACCCTTCGGTTACAAATCTGTCACACAGGTGTGAACCCAGAAAACCGGCTGCACCTGTAATTAAAACACGTTCCTTTTTCACTGTAGATTTCTCCTTCCAATACTATAGTATTCAAATCCTTTTTTCGACATACTTTCCAAATCAAATACATTTCTTCCATCGAAAATGATATTGTTTTTCATCGCTTCAGCGAGTTTGGTGAAATCGGGGTTTCTGAACTCAGGCCATTCTGTGGCAATAATCAGAAAATCGGCATCCTGTACTGCTTCATAATGTGTACTGCAATATTCAATTTTATCCCCCAAAATCTGTTTTACATTCGGCATGGCTTCAGGATCAAAGGCTTTAATTTTTGCCCCTAGTGATACCAATTCATCAATCAATTCCAAAGCCGGTGCTTCACGTATATCATCGGTATTTGGCTTAAACGCCAGTCCCCAAAGTGCAATGGTTTTTCCGGAAATATTGTTCTGAAATCGATTTAATATTTTAGGAATTAAAACCAGTTTTTGATTTTTATTTACTTCTTCTACTGCCTGTAAAATCAAAAAATCGTAATCGGTTTCAGATGCAGAATGAATAAGGGCTTTCACGTCTTTTGGGAAGCAACTTCCACCGTATCCAATCCCCGGAAATAAAAAGCGTTTTCCAATGCGTGCATCAGAACCTATTCCCAATCTTACCATATCCACGTCTGCTCCCATTTTTTCGCACAATCTGGAAATTTCATTCATGAAACTGATTTTGGTTGCCAGAAAACTGTTTGCCGCATATTTGGTTAATTCCGCACTGCGCAAATCCATAAAAATAATTGGATTTCCCTGGCGAACATAAGGTGCATACAATTCCGCCATCATGGTTTTTGCACGTTCGGATTCCACACCAATTACCACACGGTCCGGCTTCATAAAATCCTCTACTGCAACACCTTCGCGCAAAAATTCCGGATTGGAAACCACATCAAATTCACCCGAATAATTCGCCTGAATGGCGTCTTTTACTTTATCTGCTGTGCCAACGGGAACGGTACTTTTATCAATGATAATTTTATAATCTCCGGGCTGTAATATTTTTCCAATATCGTTTGCCACTCCAAGTACATATTTCAGGTCTGCACTGCCATCTTCACCCGGAGGTGTGGGCAAAGCCAGAAAAACAATATCGCTGTTCTTTATGGCAAAAGAAAGGTCAGTGGTAAACTGCAATCTGCCCTCTTTTAAATTGCGATTGAACAGGGTTTCCAGGCCTGGTTCATAAATGGTTATCTGACCATTTTTTAATTTTTCTACTTTATGGGAATCTATGTCTACACAAATTACATTGTTTCCGGTTTCGGCAAAGCAGGTGCCGGAAACCAGACCAACATAACCTGTTCCTATTACGCTTATTTTCATGAATTCAGAAATTCTTTTACTTTGGAAATGATATATTCAATTTGTATATCTGTCATTTCCGTATGAATGGGAAGCGAAAAAACAGAGGCACATAATTGTTCGGTGGGTTGCATTTTTATTTCAGCTTTATAAGCCTGTTGTTGGTACAAAGGCAAGGGATAGTAAATCATGCTGGGAATTTGATTTTCTTTCAAATACGCCATGATTGTGTCGCGTTTGGCGGCGTCCTCTAAAGTGAGGGTATACTGATGAAATACATGGGTGGAATTCTCAGCTCTTTCCGGTGTTTTTAATCCAGAAATTGCGGCAAATCCTTCGTCATATTTATTTGCAACATTATTTCTCGCTTTTTCAAAATCGCGCAGGTATTTTAATTTCACTAAAAGAATTGCAGCCTGAATAGTATCCAGCCTGCTGTTTACGCCAACCACCTCATGTTTGTATTTAATTTCCTGACCGTGGTTTGCTACCATTTTTATTTTTTTAGCAAGCGAATCATCGCTGCAAAAAATGGCACCACCATCACCATAACAACCCAGGTTTTTAGATGGGAAGAAAGAGGTGGTTCCAATATGTCCCATGGTCCCTGCCTGTGCTTTATTTCCATTTGAAAAAGTATAAAAAGCTCCAATTGCCTGTGCGGTATCTTCAATTACATAAAGACGGTGTTTAGCTGCGATATCCAATATGATTTCCATATCGCAACATTGCCCGTATAAATGTACAGGGGTAATTGCGCGCGTATTAGGCCCAATCAAACTTTCCACGGATTTTGGATCCATTAAAAAGGTACCTGGAATTACTTCACAATACACCGGTTTTAATTGAAGTAAATGCAACACTTCTGCAACTGCGGCATAACTAAATGCCGGAGTTATTACCTCGCTGCCTGCGGGCAGATTCAATGCCATAAAGGCAACTTGCAGCGCATCGGTGCCGTTTGCACATCCAATTACATATTTGCTTCCTGTAAATTCAGCCAGTTTTTGTTCCAGTTCGGCAACCTCTTTTCCTTTAATAAATGCGCCGCTGTCGAGTACATTTTGAATGGCGCTGTCTATTTCGTTTTTATAACGGTGATACTGATTTTGCAGATCCACCATTTGTATGGGTTGCATGGCTCGGTTTAAAGGCCGCAAAGATAAGAATTCTTACAGCCTAATAAAATGATGCGGTAAAGCGCTGTTAGCAAGAGTTTCAGGAGTTTTGACCCAATTTTCTTCTATTTGCTTCAAATAGTGCAATACCTGTTGCCACCGAAACGTTCAATGAACCAACACCATAAGGGCTCATTGGAATATTAAAATGCAAGTCGCACAATTTCCAGGTATCCGGACTAATTCCTGTCTCTTCATTCCCCATTACCATTGCTAATGGACCATCAAAATCACATTCATAAATGGATGTTGCACCTTTTTCAGAAGCACCTGCAATTTTTAATCCCGAATTTTTGAGATTTTTTATGGTATGATAAAGGGATTTTGTTCGGCAAACAGGGATTTTTAAAAGTGCACCTGCTGAGGTTTTCACTGCGTCGCTGTTTATGGCTGCGCTTCCGGTTTCGGGCACAACAATAGCATGCACGCCTGCACAGGCTGCTGTCCTCGCAATTGCTCCAAAATTTCGTACATCGGTAACCCCATCCAATACAAGAATGAGCGGGTCCATTCCTTTTTCAAAAGCCTCTGCAACAACATCTTCCACTTGCGCAAAATCAATGGCTGAAAGCGCAACAACTATTCCCTGGTGATTTGCTCCTTTGGTGAGGCTGTGCAACTTTTCCTGTGGTACCTGTTTCCAAATTATTTTTCTATCGTGTAGTTTGGTGAGAATTTCTTTTAATTGCCCTGCAACCTGACCTTCCTGAATCCAAACCTTATCCAGTGTTTTTCCGGCGTCGAGCGCTTCCAAAACTGGTCTGATGCCGTATATAAATGAAGTATTTTTCATGTAAAAATTCGCCCCGCAGTTTATTAATACTGCGGGGCGAAATCAATTTAAATCGGTGACATTTGTTTATACTGGTTTGCCCAGTCTTTTTTCCCTTTTTGGTTACAGAAACTGATGATCTGGTTGATTAAAGCCTGGCTGTTTCCAACTTCTATACTTCCCCAACGGAATTCATCCTGATATCTCAGGAAATATTTATAGTACTGAATATTGTCGTTCATTGCCATATCGAGCAATTTCTTTCCATTTTTATCATCGCCAAATTCTACCAGCAACATGGCATATTCTGTTTTCATATCTCTGCGCATTGGCATTACAGATTCCGGAATTTCAGTTAGAATTTTATTCAATACCGTTACAATGCGTTTCTTGTAAACATCTATGCTGTCTTTATAAAAACTTACATAACCGTTGATATCTGCAAAACCAGGAGGAGGAGCAACAATTTTACCTGAATCCAGTGCTTTTTTAACACCTTCATACTGGCGAATTTCATTCTGATAATAATAGCCAAGCATCAGTCCATATTGCTGCATATCCTGCGGTACATACGCCGCTTTATCATCCAGATAGAAATTTTTCTTTTTATTCATTCCATAATAACTGTAATTATTTACCAGATTATTATACAAATGAATATCTGAAATTTTAGTTGGTTGATTGCCGCCGCTTACACCGCCACGAATGGGCACAAATCTATATACAAGACCTTCCAGTTGGAGGTAAGGATTTAAATAATTAAAATCATAACCGCTCACAGAAGTGAAATAAATCGGGCGTTTCCATCCTTGTTCCGCATTGGTTGTAATCAAATCATAAACTACCAAATCGCCTTTAGATAAATAATCTCCGCCTATGCTGATGTCTATGCTGTCCACAATTTGTCCGTAATCTTTGGGGCTTACCAGGCCTGCTTTTTTCACGACTTCTTTGTCAACTTTAATGTAACATTTTGCACCATGCCAGAAGTTTCTCTCGGCACCATTGCTATTGTCGCGAAGCAATTCCTGAATTACATTTCTGAAGGGGCGTGGCTTTTTATAACCTCCGCGATCTACTTCAATTCCATATTCAAAACTTCCTGTGCGCAAATCTTTTTTGGTAACGGTTAATGGAAGCGGAGTAGATTTATAAACTGTATCCAGTAATATGCTGGAGTACCATTCTGTAGGCAACAAACTTTCATTGATGATACGCACATCGGTACGGAAACCCTCAACGTTTTGAGCGTACCAGAGAGGATAAGTATCGTTATCCCCATTGCAAAATAAAATAGCATTGGGCTCCAGACTTCCCAGAAAATCCTTGGCCAAATCAATACCTATGTAGCGTCCGGAACGATCGTGATCATCCCAGTTTTGATATCCCATATTTACAGGAACAGCAACAATACATGCTAAAGTTGCTGCAATGGCTGCATTTTTCTTGAAGTATTTCTTTATTAAATCTGCTACCAGAATTACACCCAAACCAACCCAAATACAGAAGGTTTGGAATGAGCCGACCTGCGAATAATCCCTTTCCCGCGGTTCATATGGCGGCTGATTCATATATACGTTTATGAGAACTCCCGTAAACAGGAACAAGGTCATTACCAGCCAGGCATCCAGCTTCGCCCGTTTATAATGAATTATCATGCCCATAATTCCCAGAATTAATGGCAAAAAGAAATAGCCATTTTTGCCTTTTTGATTTTTATAATAATCGGGTAAACCGCTTTTTGGGCCGGTTACAAATCTGTCTACAACAGGAATTCCGCTATACCAGTTTCCATCAAATCTTTCATTTCCCGTAACAGCCTGTTGGTCATTGAATCTCCCAACAAAATTCCACAGGAAATACCGTATATACATGTATCGAATTTGATAATTAAAAAAGAACATCATATTGTTCTTAAAAAAGCTGGGCATTTCCAATTCCAGATCCTGCAATTCCTGCTGCTGCATTGGCGAAAGTTTGCCTCTGCTCTGCAATTCACGGAGTTCATCTATCTGTGCCTGAATATCGCCCATACCGCTGAATTGTCTGTAACCGCGGGCATCACCGCTTTTACCGGATTTCCCCATTCTGGGAAACAATACATTGTAATCTGGGTCATATACAGGCTCCTGGATTTTTCCGCCATCCTCATATTTATTTTCGCCCTTGTAATATTTGGTACCTTTATCATCAAAACTATATGGACCGGGAGCGTTGAAATATGGACCTTTTACCAAAGGCCTGTCTTGATATTGCTGACGTGTAATATATCCATAGAATTTGTATGGATCTTCCGGATTGTTCATATCAATCGCGGGATTTGCATAGGAGCGAATCACCACCATAGCATAGGAACTGTATCCAATTATCACAAACAAAACAGACAATAGGGTAATGTTCCAATTGCGCAGTTTTTTCTTATGGGTGAGGTAAAGAAAGTATCCTATACTTCCAAAAATCAAAACGAGAGCGAAAATACTTCCGCTGTAAAACGGCATATGAAAACCATTGACAAATACCCGGTCCATAGTTGCCACCAGCCATGGAATTCCGGGATAAATAATTTTCATTACAAAGCCAAGTGCAACAATGGCGGTTCCGAAAGCCAGAAAAACTCCTTTTCTGGTAATAGTAAATCTTTTGAAATAATATGCCAGACAAATGGCCGGAATTACCAGCAAATTCAGCATGTGTGTGCCTAGCGCCAATCCGGTGATAAAGGCAATAAATACCAACCAACGGTCACTTGCCGGATCTTCGCTATGCTTGTCCCAGCGCAGTATAGCCCAAAAAGTGAGTGCAGTGAAAAAGGAACTCATTGCATATACTTCCGCTTCCACAGCGCTAAACCAAAAAGTATCCAGAAAAGTATTGGAAAGTGCGGCTACCAAGCCGGCACCAAAGATCAAAACATTTCTGTTTTCGCTTTCCGCACTAACAATTTTTTGCGCAAAGTGGGTGGTAATCCAAAAGGTAAACATCACACATCCGGCACTGGCAACAGCGGAGAGCATATTGATCCAAAATCCGACTTCTGCCGGAGATCCTGCAATCAGTGAAAACAGCCTGCCAATCATTAAAAAGAAAGGCGCTCCGGGCGGGTGAACTACTTGTAAACGGTAAGCTGCAGATGCAAATTCCCCGCAGTCCCAAAGGCTCACAGAGGGTTCAAGTGTGAGGGTATATACCGCAAGTGCGATTACAAAAGTTACCCATCCAAAAATCCGGTTTAACAACCTGAAGTTATTCATGTACGCTAGTTAATAGGTTTTAAATAAGTGGCGAAAATACGGAATTCACATTCATTATCGAATGCTCTCCGACAGGTTAAGCACTTTTTCAGGCAGACAGCGGAGCTATGGTTTCAGTTGCATGCCTGATGCGGGCATGTACTTCTGATTTTCCGAGAAGAGAAATTAAATCAAATACCGGTGGCCCTGAAGCTTCTCCACTCACAGCTACACGCAAGGGTTGCATTAATTCGCCGGGTTTCATGCCAACAGATTCACAATAATTTTTGTAAATATTTTCCAATTGATCGTGTTTGAAATCGACGCTTTCATCAAACAGAGCAGACAAGGATAAAAGGTGCGCATTGGTTGTGGAATTCCACTTTTTGCGAATGGCTTCTTCATTGTATTTCAGTTCCGATGTGAAAAAATAATAACCGGATGAAATGATTTCATTGGCAAAATTTACCTTTTCCCGCATTAGAGAAACCACAGATTCCATATACTCTTTTTTAGGATTGTAACCAGCGTCTGCAGCTATTTTCATCAACGGCTCCGCAATTTCAGAAACCGGTTTTTCCATCATATAATGGTGGTTAAACCAGAGCGCTTTTTGCAGGTCGAATTTTGCACCACTTTTGCTCACTTTTTCCAGAGTAAATGCCTCAATTAACTCTGTCATGGTAAATACTTCCCTGTTATCACTCGGATGCCAACCCAACAGTGCCAGCATATTTGCAACCGCTTCCGGATAATATCCGGTTTCGCGATAACCACTGCTAACTTCACCTGTCGCGGGATCTTTCCATTCCAGCGGAAATACCGGAAATCCCAAACGATCGCCATCTCTTTTGCTGAGCTTTCCATTGCCTTCAGGTTTTAAAAGCAAAGGCAGATGCGCAAATTCCGGCATTACATCTTCCCAACCCAAATATCGGTAGAGCATGATGTGCAGGGGTGCACTGGGCAACCATTCCTCACCGCGAATTACATGGCTGATTCCCATCAGATAATCATCCACCACATTTGCCAAATGGTAAGTTGGCATTCCATCGCTTTTTAAAAGGACCTTGTCATCCAATTGGGAACTATTAACGGTAACCCAACCCCGAATATTATCGTGAAATCGGATATCCTCTTTACGGGGTAATTTAATTCTTATCACATAAGGATTGCTCTGTTCCAGCCTGGCTTTTACATCATCTGCAGGAAGGGTAAGGGAATTTACCATACTCATTCTGCTCACCGCATCGTATGCCGGATGCATACCACCTGCTTCCAGTCTTTTGCGCATGGTTTCCAAATCTTCTTCGGTATCGAATGCATAATATGCATAACCCCGCTCAATTAAATCCAGCGCATATTGGGCATACATTTCTTTTCGCTCACTTTGTCTGTAAGGCCCATGTGGACCGCCAATTCCCTGGCCTTCGTCAATTTCAATTCCTACCCAACGAAGGCTTTCTATGATATAATTTTCTGCACCGGGAACAAACCGGTTCTGGTCTGTATCTTCTATTCGAAGAATCATAGTACCCTTGTGTTTTCGTGCAAATAAATAATTATACAGGGCGGTACGCACCCCGCCAATATGAAGGGGGCCTGTGGGGCTCGGTGCGAATCTTACTCTTACGGGTCTGGCCATAACGGGGTTGCAAAGATAAGAATTATCCCAGCTCTGGCGGGAGAAAACCCTATTGGATTTTTAATATAAAAAAAGGTGTGAAAAAGATTTTTTTTCATTCACATCATAAACGGAATTGAATTTGCGTTATACGGTAATATGAGAGGTTGGATGATATATGGAATTCTGGTATTTACCATTACCGTTATGGGTGTGGTATATGCACGTAGCCATGCCACCGATCATGTTTTAAATACATACGATTACCAAAGAGTTGCCGATAAATACGACAAACATGAAAGTGCTTTGGAAGCGCAGCATCTTACCGACAGCCTTCATGAATGGCTGGAGGAAAATGGCTATAGCACCAGTTTGTTATTTATTGCAGATATGGGTTTGCGAATGAATATCAAACGCTTTTATGCCATTAATCCGGATAGTAAAAAATTGATTTTTGATGCAATAGTATCTCATGGAAGCGGTGGTAAAAGTACCATCCAAAAAGCCACGTTCAGCAACGTATCAGGTAGCTTTTGTACCTCCAAAGGAAGATTTAAAATAGGGGAAAAATATACAGGTAAATTTGGCAAAAGTTATCGTTTGCATGGGCTGGATGCCAGCAATAGCAATGCGTTGGAAAGGTGTATCGTTTTACACGCATACATGGATCAAACCGAAGACGAATATGAAAATCCACTTTATTTTAGTGCAGGTTGCCCAATGCTGGGACAAGAGAGTTTTAGCAAATGCGACTCTCTGATTCAAAAAGAAGACAAACCTGTAATGTTGATTATTACAGAATAAAATGCTTTATTTTTTTCTGGGAATGGTAAGGGTTTTCCAATCCTCACCCACAAAAATTTTCGCAACGTACACAATTTGGCCGATATGGTAAGCATAATGCGTGGTTTGACGATTTATTGCGTCCATAACTGAATGAGCCTCAGACCGGATATAAACAGTTTTTGTGAGATCCTCCGGTTTCAGCGCAGCTATGGTATTTTCAGTAAGGTCCCATCCGGTATGCCACCATTCCATAATCTGTGTTTTATCGGGTTGCAAATTTTCAAATTCCCCATCGCGCTCGCGCCAGGGTTTTTCCCCATCAGTCGTAAGAAAATCCGTCCATCGCGAAAGCATATTGCCATGCAAATGTTTTATGATATTTGAAATACTGTTGGTTTCCGGATTGAATTGGTGGTTCCATGCCTCATCCGGAATTTGTGCGAGAGTTCTTTCTCCAAGAGAACGATACTGGCGGAATATTCGCAATGCACTTTCAAGAAAATCAGAAGGTATATTCACACTGTAAAATTACATATTTGCACATTTCTATCCAATTGAAAAATTTACAATCCTATTCCAAAATTATATTCGTATGAATTCCATTATGCTCCGACAAATTTTTATTACAGGATTCATTTCCGCATCGCTGATATTTTCATTTTGTAATTCAGCTGCCAGTAAAAATTCCAAAGCTAAAAAAAGCAGCGGTTTTAATAAAACTGCAGATTTTGAAGCGAAAAAAATCAGTGCCCAAAGAGCACTTCATTATTCGGACAGTATTCGAAAATATTTAAAAAGAAATGGTTACAGCAACCGTTTGTTATTTGTAGCAGACATGGATCTGCATATGTATGTTAAAAGGTTTTATGTCATTCGTCCGGATAGTTCTAAAATCCTGAATACCTTTCTGGTAGCGCACGGCAAAGGGTTGGGTAGCAAATGGGACAGCGCTGTATTCAGCAATGTTCCGGGCAGTCTTTGTTCTTCGAAAGGGAAATATAAAATTGGTAAAAGTTATTTTGGCGAATTTGGAAAAGGATATAAACTTCACGGGATAGACGCCACAAACAACAATGCTTTTAAAAGGCTGGTGGTATTTCATTACTACAATACCCAAACTACAGAGGAATATTCAAGGCCCAGCTATATGAGCAGCGGTTGCCCCATGCTTGCACCGGCAAATTTCAAAGTATGTGATTCATTGATACAAAAAGAAAAATTACCGGTAATGCTGGTGGTGTATTAGTTTTTTCAATATCCCCCTGAATTCTTAAATATCTGCATTTTTTCTTTTTGAACCAATTCCTGGTATTTTTTCCAGTCATTTTCAAAAAAGCGATTCACTTTTTGCATCACTATTTCGGTTTGTTTTTCAGCATTATTTAAGGCATTCAGACAGTTCTCTCCCGGATCTGCATCGGAGGTGATAAATCCAAACGCAAGACCCAGATAATCATTTAAGCGTTGGGTAATTTCTTCATAATACCTGACATCTTTATCCTGAATGAATAACAATTTCAGCATCGCAATGCTGTCTTTCATTCTATTGCCAAATTTTACAATTTGCGATTTTGTACTATCGCCTTCAAAATTTTGTGCTGCAATATTTTTGATGGTTTCTTCTGCATTTTTTAATCCTTCAAATGCCAGAAAAGCGCGATCGGAATTCTTTTTCAAGCGGGAATATAATTCCTTTCTTTCCAATTCATTTCCGGAATTCCAGGTGTTATTCTGCAAATCAAAAACTTCCATTTCCGCACTGTCTTTCAGCACTCCGGCATTTATTATTATTTTGTATTTTCCTGGTGCAATCGGCAATCCCTGCGGCAGAATATTTTCTTTTTCCATATTTCTATGAGTTGGAAAACGAATGCCATCAGAAGTCATATTCCACCAAATACGCTTCAATCCGGTACTATCCATTTTGAATTCAAACGTTCTTATTTTTTCACTTTTTGAATTCCATACAGTAGCTGTAAATGTAGTTTTTTCCCATTTATTGGTTTTGGAATTTCGATTTACTTTGGCATAAACAGTCACAGGAACCCCAAAGTTTTTATTGTCGCCTTCAAAAGTGGCGTCAGCCCCAAAACGCTCTCCTTCCGGACGGGTGTAGGCAGCAAGATAACCATGACCTGCGCTCAAAATCTGAAGCTCTTTTTTGGTTTTGTTTTCTGCCATTTTTCGGAAGACAGAAATATCGTCGAATACAAAAATGCTTCTTCCAAATGTTCCCAAAATTAAATCGTTTTCCTTTTCCTGATACACCATATCCTGCACTGGACATGATGGCATTCCGGAAGTCCATTTATTCCATTTCTCGCCTCCGTTAAACGAAATAAACAAGCCGTGATCAGTTCCCAAAAAAATGAGATTGGGCTGCAGCTGATCCTGATATACACTCAGGCAATGCCCGGAAACTTTGGTTGCATCTGCCATTTTCTTCCAGGTATTTCCATAATCCGTACTGTGGTACAAATAGGGTTGCCAGTCATTTTGCCTGTAATTGTTCATCACCACCCAAATATCACCTGCATTTTTGTTGGAAACCTGAATAAAAGGAACCCAGGCATTTTTGGGTGCACCTATTATTTTTGGTGTGAGATTGGTCCAGTTGGTACCTCCGTTGCGGGTCATTTGCACATTGCCATCATCGGTTCCCACATAAATCACATTGGTGTCTGACAAGGAGGGAGTTATTGTAATAATGGTACAATAATTTTCTGCATTGGTAGCGTCAATGGTAAGACCACCACTTTCTGCCTGATGCAGTTTGGAAGTATCATTGGTACTTAAATCAGGTGAAATTATTTTCCAGCTCAAACCATTATTATAAGATTTGTGCAAATATTGGCTGCCATAATACAATCCATTTTCCAAAACAGGATGTGCCGCCATTGCCGCATTCCAATTGTATCGCAGCATTTTACCTTCCGGATGCACCGGTTGTATGGATTGCGATTTTCCTGAAATTAAATCGTAAAAATAAACATTGCCACCCTGCCATGCTGCATAGCCTTTTTCGTGATTGTGGCGCAGCGGAATAACATCAAAACCATCTCCAAAAAGCAATTCTTTCCAATCCGAATTGCGAATTCCACCCTCTGTAAAAGTAAACCCGGGCCCTTTCCAGGAGCCGTTGTCCTGAAGTCCTCCATAAATATGATATGGAATTTCATTGTCAACATTTACATGGTAAAATTGCCCTACAGGTAAATTGTTGATGTAACGCCAACTGGTTCCACCGTCGGTAGAAATATTAATTCCCCCGTCATTTCCATCCAGCATTAATTTATTATTTTCCGGATGTATGTAAAATGCATGGTGATCCGGATGTACATGGTTCCAATCCAAAAACGTAGACCAGGTTTTTCCCCCGTCTATACTGTGACTTACCTGACTCCAGATACTGAAAATATGATTTTCATTTTTTGGATCCACATATATTTCGTTGTAATAAAAAGGGCGATTTCCAATATTTTCTTCATCGGAAATTTTATTCCAATTGCTTCCACCATCTTCACTTTTGTATAATTCCAATTTTGCACTTTCCACAATTGCATAAATTTTATCGGGATTGGAATGTGAAATTGCGATTCCAATTCTTCCCAAAATACCTTGTGGCAGTCCGTTATTTTCTCCGAGTCTGGTCCATGTTTCTCCACCATCCAAAGTCATATAAAGTCCACTGCCTTTTCCTCCGGAACGAAAGGTGTAAGGTTTTCTCTGATAATCGTACATGGCTGCAAAAAGCTTGTTGGGATTGGATGGGTCCATCACCAAATCTGCACAACCGGAAAATTCGTTGGTGAACAGAGATTTGGACCAGGTTTTACCGCCGTCTTTGCTTTTATATACACCTCGGTCCTGCGAGGAGCCCCAAATACTGCCCATGGCACCCGCATAAATTATATCGGGTTCCGAAGGATGTAAAAGAATTCGGTGAATGGTTCTGGTATTTTCCAGTCCCATATTTTTCCATGTTTTGCCTGCATCCGGACTGAAGTAAATTCCTTTGCCACTGTTGTGACTATTCCTCGGATTTCCTTCTCCTGATCCGGCCCAAATCAGCGATGGATTGTTTTGATTTACCGCTACTGCTCCAATACTCGCAACATCCATTTTGTCGAAAATGGCGGCCCAGGTGAGACCTCCGTTGGTGGATTTCCAAATGCCACCGCTTGCGGTTCCGGTATACATCATATTGGGATCCTTTTCTACCACAGCAATGGATGTTACCCTGCCACTCATGCTGGCAGGTCCTATAGCCCTTGGTTTTATCGTTTGAAGTAATTCCATTTCAGAGCTTTGCGCCATGGCATTCAAACTGCCACAGAACAAGAGAAGGAGCAGGTATCTCATATTTGCCAAAAATATAAATATTTTACAACAAACAGTGGTATTTCAGACCAAAAGGGATTTGAAATGGTTGAAAGATATTTATCCTTAAAATGAATTAGTTGGAAGAATATTTGCGATTTTCAAATACCGGATTGTATGTTTTCGATTTCTTCAAAAACCATTTTCGTTGCAAACTGTTCCTTGATTACTTTCGCAACGACATGAGCCAAAACCTCAAATTTCTAATCATTCTCAGCACTATTTTTCTTGCAATCGACTTTTATACCTGGCAGGGAGTGAAACTGCTTACCCAGGGCTGGAGTGACAAAGGGAAATTAATTTTAAAACTGGTTTACTGGGGGTATACCGGTTTAAATCTTTTATTTTTTATGAGCTGGCGCATGGGTTGGTTGCAATTTCCCCATTTGGTGTTGCGCATGGTAACGGCCATTTTTGGCATGTTGTTATTTGCAAAATTATTTTGGTGTGTGTTTTTGTTGATGGATGATTTAATAAGATTGGGCAAATGGGTTGGCAGTTTATTTCAGGGGGCCCCGGAAAATGTGTTGGATTCAGGAGTTGAAAAATCCAAAGGCATCAGTCGTTTGCGTTTTTTGAGTTACCTGGGATTTGGAGTGGGTAGCACCTTTTTTGGAACCTCTCTTTATGGCATTGCCAGAGGTGCGCATAATTATAAAGTAAGGAAAAGAGATTTATTCATCATTGGTTTACCAGAGTCTTTTGAAGGACTCAAATTGGTTCAGATTTCAGACATCCATACAGGCTCTTTCTGGGACCGAAAAGCGGTTTCCAGAGGCATTGATATGATTGCAAATTTGAAGGCAGATATGGTATTTTTTACAGGCGATCTGGTAAATGATCTTGCAGAAGAATTGCATGGATGGAAAGAATTGTATTCTAAAATTAAAGCACCGCTGGGTGTGTATTCCATTTTGGGAAATCACGATTATGGCGACTACCATCCCTGGCCGGACCACACCAGCAACAAGCCACCGCAGGCAGATAAATCCCATATGTCACCCATGCAATTAAAAAACCTGGAAAAACTCAAGGAATCGCATGCGGAAATTGGTTGGGATTTGTTGTTGGACGAACACAGAATTATAGAAAAAAACGGGCATCAAATTGCGGTTTTGGGCGTGGAAAACTGGAGCAGCAAAGCGCGATTTCCAAAATATGGAAATTTAAAATCCGCTTATGCAGGAGCGGAACATATTCCGGTAAAGCTGTTGCTGAGCCACGATCCCAGCCATTGGAGGGAGGAAGTGGTAAACCAATATTCCGATATCAAGGCCACATTTTCTGGCCACACGCATGGCATGCAATTTGGAATTGATTCCAAATTTTACCGCTGGAGTCCGGTAAAATATATGTATCCGCAATGGATAGATTTGTACACGGAAAACGAGCAGCATTTATACGTAAACCGTGGCTTTGGATATCTTGGATTTCCGGGCCGAATGGGCGTGTATCCGGAGATTACGTTGTTTACGTTGAGGGGGAAGTAAAGGGGCAGGTTTTATTCCCATCGAAAAATAGCAAAATTACAAATAGTTTTTATTTATGGATAATCGACCAATTGTGGATTGGGTTTTTTGGACGGATTGGTCCATCGACCTTTTTTAGCTATCAGATTTAAAATGGAACAATTTTCGAATTATTATCCAATCTGAACGATTTAAAATCGATTAAAGGCGTAATATGTAATTTATTATACTTATTCAACAAACTCCTGGAACTATCCAAATTAGAGCAATAACTTGCGGCGATGATGCTTGAAATCCAAGCTATGTTGTTACTTGAACTATCATAATTTTTGGAAACATAATAAATCTGGCACATTTCGCTTAAATAACCCGGTTCTCCTAACATGTAGTTACAATAGGCATGGTATAAATCGAAATAAATATTTTTTTCGGTTTTAACAATAACATTTTTAGCCATTTCATATTCTCCTAATCCAATACAGTACTTTATTGTGTTTTCAATGAATATATGATTATTTGGATTTAGTTTATTTGCCATGTTCATATAGTAAATAATGCTATCTTTTTTTATTTTGTTTAATTTATATTCACGCATTATATATAAGTACGTTGCTCTATTGTTGTAAGTTACGGCTGTCAAGGAATCACTCACAGCGTTTTGTGTCTGAGCATATTTATCATTACAATCGAATGAAATTGAGATTAAAGCTACAGATAATATAAAAGCTTTCAGATACTTATTTCTGTTTTCCATATGGATATTTAGCTGTTTGGCAATAAGTTACATAATATACCCTATTTAAAATGCGATTAGATCCCATAAGTTAAGCGGGTAACTGAGATAACTGTTGGGCATTTTACCATAAAACAAATTTATGAGAAATTATGGGTATTTTTATATAACAGTACAGGGTTATGTTTTTGAATTAAAGTTTGTTGCTTGGGATTAAAGTGCTACCGTTATCTGATAAAATAATGCCTAAATAAAATATTATTTCAAAGGATACAATGCATTCCAAACCGAGTCGAGTTTGAAACGTGATTTAACATTTTCAATACCCTGGATTTGCTGTATAGTGGTGTTCTTCTGTTTTAATAATCTTTTATTAGTTTCAATAATATACTTTGGGCCAAATAAAAAATATTCGCTTATATATTTGTATTCATAGTATATATATGCTTGTTTTTTGTCCATTGGAGGTTCATTATTTAGTTTAGTAATAATCCATTTGAAGTCTTTTTTTGCATTATTTGTATCCAGTATATTCAGAAATGTCTCGGCTCTTTCATAATGAAATAACACTGATTCTGGATATAAGCGCAACAATGAGTTATATGTATTAATCAATCCATGGTTATCAGATTTAAAATCTTGAACGCCTTTTAACATTTGCAAACATGAAGCACAATTGGAATCACATTTTAGAGCTTTTAGAGTTAAAACCTCAATTGTGTCAAGCAGCTTGGACTCTTGTAAACTTGTTAAATTATTAGATTCGCTAAATTCCTTAAAGAGGGCTCTCGCAGAGTCCATATATTTATTCTTATTGCAATAGTTGCATCCCGTAAAAAATATACCAAATAGTAATACGTATTTCCACATGTACAAAAAATTTACATTTCGGTTCGACAACAACCATACATTTTATCTCAAATTGATAACTTAAAGTCAAATGGGTATCGTGTATAATCTGCTTGGAGCTGAACCATAAAACGAATTTATGAGATTTCGTCCGGAATTTTCTTATAGCGGGGAGACAGAACGATAATACATTCCAGGCTATGGATCCGTTAGTTTCAGAGAAATGCCGGACGGGATGACGCCAGAGAATATGGCTAGCAACCATAAGAGCGGCAATAGAATGAAACCATGGAAATATGTTCGACTATCTTACCAAACTATATTGCGGTAAAGTATAATTGACCGGACAAAAGGCTCGTGAAAAAAGCAAATCGGATAGTTTATTTGATTTTGACACTGAAATAGAGCAATGACAATGAAAGAACACCGATGCCAATTACAATAGAACTCGAAATAATGAGTACTTTCTTTTTGCCTATTTTATTTATATCTTCAATAGCGGTCCAATAAGCTTTATAGAATTCTTCCCTTAATATAAAAAAGATAATATTCAATACAATATACGTCATCATAACAGTTAAGAACGCGTCCAGAAAAGAGAGATCTGTCCAATTGGACAATCCTGTATAAAAGACTAACTGAAGAAAAGTAATAAATTTAGGTGCATATTCAAATGGATGTGAAAGAATCCTTGAACCAAAATTCAGGTATTCCAAGTAAAAGAAAAAGTAATATATAAATGTCTTTTTCTTCATTTTCTTTTTTCTCATTGTTTATTTCTGGGTGAGTATTTCGGTTTAAAATCCCCTATTTTTTACTGCAAATTGCCGCCATATTGGAAAAAGACTTCTTTGACGATTTGCGAGGAGCTGAGCCATAAAACAAATTTAAGAGATTTAGTTTGGAAATTTTCTATTGTGGTACAAGAGTGCGCTTTTACGACTTAGGTTGAATAATTGGGAATCGCATTTACTGTTAAGTAAAATCTTTTCTGAATAAGTCTAAAAGATGAAAATTATCTTTTGAACCAAGAATCACCATTTGACGAATTTCGATAACTAATTAGGTCTAAACTATCACCGTTTTTAATGCAGGAAAAACCATAATCCGAATCTGATGGGGCAAATTTTAAGGCAAAACCTCCCTTTATCTTTGTTTTAATAGGGTAACCATTTTCAAAATAAATAGTAAAAATATGATTATCTGAGAGTTGTACGTGCGCGTATATGTGCTTCGCAGATGGAATATTTGGATTTTGGGCTGAGTCTTTATTTCGCATGAATATTCTGAAAGACAACGTATCCGAGTAACTTTGAACCAGGCCGAAATCAACTTTATATTTAAGATTATTTACCCTTAACAGGCTATCTATTTTATGCGGTAATCTTATACCTTCCGAACGCTTTTCAATATTATTGAAGGACGTCAGATAAAAAAATAGAAATGAAATTGTTATTACTTTCATTGTTTATTCATTTAGCTCATGGCCTGCATGTCACTGCAAATTTACCTCGGGAGTCAATTTGGCATCTAAGGAAAACTATCAGGTGCTGAACCATAAAACAAATTTATGAGAATTCGTCCGGGATTTTTCTATTTCTGCTTCATGATTTACATGATGAAACACAAGCACCTACCATGGGCGTGTCTTCTTGTGGAGGCTGGTCGGAGTTTGTTGCCGTTGGTGGTTTGATGGCTGCGCCTGATCAAACACGAACACCAACCGCGGGAACGTCTTCGGTTTAGAAATGGTGAAAGGTTACGCTTTGGTGCTTGCTGCTGCAAGCACCAAAGCGTAATTTTGATCCCGGAATGAAAAAAACAAATCTGGGATTTGAAGAAGCCGTTCAATAAACATGATTATGAGTAAATATTCTTTAATATTGATTTTAATATTATTGACAAATTGCGGTCAGAAAGAAGCAATAAGAATGTCAAGTAAAATTGTTGGTCTATATTTTCAGGAATATGGCATTTATAGAATATACCATGATAGTTGTTTTGATGTGAACTTGAATGCTGGTCAAATATATTACAATGAAAAACAGAATCTTCTTATTTCTCGGTACGAGTCGAACACTAGAACTGATTCTTTGTTTCAAGTATTTTCCTTCTTAAATTGTTCTATAAGGGAGCTTAATCCTGATTCTATAATTATCATTAGCAATGAAAAATATAGGATTAGAGATTTGGATTACAAGAGTCCGGAGGAATATGATATTATTTCGCAGAATAAATAGTACCAAATCTTTTTTCCACTATCTGAAGTTGTATATGATACACGAACACCAACCGCGGGAACGTCTTCGGTTTAGAAATGGTGAAAGGTTACGCTTTGTAGGTGCTTGCTGCTGCAAGCACCAAAGCGTAATTTTGATCCCGGAATGAAAAAGACCAATCTCGGATTTGAAGAAGCCGTTTCCAAAATTGAAAAATATTGTGCCTACCAGGAACGTTATCATAGAGAAGTTGAAACAAAACTGAAATCCTATGGCCTGCGCGATGCGGATATTCAGGATATTCTGGTGATGCTTATCCGAAAGGGATTTCTCAATGAACAGCGCTTTACCAAAGCCTATGCCGGTGGCAAATACAGGGTTCTGGGTTGGGGGAGAAAAAAAATCATTTACCAATTGAAATCCAAAGGAATAAACAGTAAAATAATTGAGGAAGCTTTGCTGGAAATTCCGGAAGATGGCTATGGAGAAACCCTGAAACATCTGATAGAAAAGAAAGACAAGGCACTGGGAACGAGCCCGGTTGAAATAAAAAAACAAAAAATTAGCAGGTATCTGTTGCAAAAAGGATATGAAATGGAAATGGTAATCGCAGAAATAAAGAAATTTTATACATGAGAAATGCCAGCTTTTTCATATTGTTAATGTTGCTGTTGCCATCCTGTGTTACCCGGTCTAAATATAACCAGGTATTGGATTCCATCCACAGCAAAGGCAAACAGAAAGTGAAGTTGGAAAAACAGCTGGAAGCATTGAAATTGGAAAATGAAAACCTGCGCGACAGTGCAGAAAGAATATAAAAAAATGAAGTATCAGGCCATTGTATCCATGATTTTTCTTACCTCCTGTGTTTCCCTTGCGGAATACAAAAGTAAAAAAATGGAGCTGGCCGAATTGGAAAAAGGCAATAAAGATTTAAGAAAAGAAATAAAAAGTTTAGAAAAGGAAAAGAAGGTTTTAACCGATACCATACGCAACAGAAATGAGCGGAATCAATTGCTGTCAAATGCAATAAAACGGAGGCTGGAAGCGCATAAAATTAAAACCAAAATACAATCGCGTGATCTGGCAGGATTGACCATCAGCTATCCTGTTACCAATCCGGAATCCTATGCAGAATTGATGCAAAAGCACAAAAACCGCGATACAAATTCTGCAAAAAATATGGCATGGTTGAGCGAAAAAGAAAAGAAAGTTTATTACTGGTTAAATGTTGCAAGGCTGAACCCACGTGAGTTTTGCAATACTTATATTATTCCGAAATGGAAGCGCGATACCAACGATATTTATTTGTTAACCCTGATAGATTATATGTATGCCATGAAGCCCATGAATGCGTTGAAGCCGGATAAAACCCTTTTTGAAAATGCAAAATGCCATGCAGTTTCATCAGGAAAAACAGGATATGTGGGCCACCAAAGACAGAATAGCGAGTGTAAATCCGGGTTTTGGGCAGAGTGCTGTTCATACGGTATAGAAGATCCATTGGGAATCGTTTTGCAATTGTTGGTAGATCAGGGAGTACCTTCATTGGGGCACCGTTATATTTGTTTAGGCTGGTATGAAAACTGCGGCATTTCTCAAGCCCCACATAAGGGATTTACAGTAAATACCGTTTTGGATTTTAATTAAAATTAAATTTCAAAGAGTCCAGATCCTATCTAAAATCCAAAAAATAATGGCAAGTAAAATTGCCCATCTGTTCCATTGAATTGCAAAAATTGGGGCACCCAGGGATTTGCGAAAAATCCGGTCCACGAGCCATAAAACAGCGGGAAAAAGTACGTATAAAAAAGTCAGAATTATTGCGGGAATGGAGAAAAAACTGAATTTCATTTTCCGAAAAAACTCCGGTCCATTTTCAACCATTCCAGAGCACTGTCTGCCAACATTACCTGTTTGGTTTGATCCGGAATATCCAACGAGCGAATAAGTTCTCCCGGAATGTCTTCCCCGAGCGGATAAGGATAATCCGTGCCCATACAGATGCGGTGCGGTCCAATAAGTTCCATTACATATTGCAACATTTTGGGATCGTGTACCAAACTATCCAGCCAAAACTGTCCGAGGTATTTTGCAGGGTCATGCGGATTGTCAATGGCAACCAAATCCGGTCTTACTTTCCATCCATGCTGAATTCTTCCAAAAGTTCCGGGAAAGGCTCCTCCACCATGCGCAAAGGCAACGCGCAGTTTTGGCAATTTTTCAAAAATGCCTCCAAAAATCATGGAAGTGATTGCCAATGCAGTTTCGGCAGGCATGCCAACCAGCCATGGAAGCCAGTATCGCGGCATTTTGGCTTTGGCCATCCACCACCAGGGGTGCACAAACAACGCCATATCCATATCCTGCATGGCTTCAAAAATGGGGAACAATTCCGGTTGGTTCAGGTTCCAATGGTTGATGTGTGAACCAATTTGGATTCCTTTTAAACCAATTTTTTTGCATCGCTCCAATTCCTGAATGGAGAGTTCGGCATGTTGCATGGGTAAGGTGCCCAAACCCACAAAACGGGTTGGAAATAAATGGCAAACTTCCGCAATATGATCGTTTAGAAATTTTGCAACTTCCAGGGTGTCTTTTGGCTCAGCCCAATAGCTAAACATTACAGGTACCGTGCTGATAACCTGTACATCCACCTGATGGTGGTGTGCATCGCATTCTTTGATCCGGGTTTGTGCATCCCAGTTGTTGCTTTCAATTTCACGGAAAAATTCTCCGTCCATCATCATTTTTGCACAACAGGGTTTGTGGTGTTGCAATTGAATAAACTCGCCGTAACCAAACTGCTTTTTCCAGTCGGGCAGGTGTTCCGGAATAATATGCGTATGAATATCTATAGAGAAAAATGCCGGTTCGGAGCGGTTCATTGGGGCAAAAATATTAAAACTATTGCGCTATTGGCTTCGGCAATAAAACAATACCATTGAAATATGGCCATACTTACCCATATTTTTGCGGCTTTTATGGCCGAACGCAAAATAGATTTACTCGCAGCAACCAGTATTGTGGTGGCCAATATGATTGGCACCGGTGTATTTGTAAGTCTGGGTTATCAGTTGTTTGGAACCACAGCAGGTTTTCCAATTCTGGCCATTTGGCTGGTAGGTGGCTTGCTGGCTTTTCTTGGGGCATTGAGTTATGCGGAGTTGGCAACCAGATTGCCGGAAGATGGTGGTGAATATTATTTTCTGAGCAAAATTTATCACCCCGCTCTGGGATTTATGGCCGGATTTGTGAGCTCAACAGTGGGTTTTGCAGCTCCAATTGCTGCGGCAGCACTGGCACTCGGAGCTTATCTGAAAGGGGTATTTCCCGGAATTAATGAAACATTGGTTGCTGGTGTAATTATTCTGGCAATTGCAATTATTCACATGACCAATTTAAAGGCAGGGGTTTCTTTTCAAAAGGTTTTTACCATCATTAAAGTTGCCATTATTGTAATTTTTATTGCCATTGGATGCATGCAGGGAAATGTACAAAATATTTCTTTTTCGCCGGAAGCATTTTATTTTAAGGAAATTATAAATCCCGCATTTGCCGTGAGTTTGGTATGGGTTTCTTTCGCATATAGTGGATGGAATGCCAGTGCATATATTGCCGGAGAAATTAAAAATCCGGGTAAGAATATTTCCAGAAGTATCCTCGGTGGTGCTGCGTTGGTTACCATTTTATATGTATTGATTAATTCGGTATTTATGATGTCTACACCTGCTTCTGAATTAGTAGGTAAAAAGGAAGTGGGACTGGTTGCAAGCAATTATATTTTTGGAAATAACGGCGGAAAAATAATGGGGGCCATTATCAGTATTTTATTGATTTCAACTATCAGTTCTATGATACTCGCAGGTCCCAGAGTTTTGCAGTCCATGTTTTCCAAAATTCGCGGGTTGCAATATTTTTCCGAACGCGACAGCAATGGAAATCCCACGCGGGCAATACTGTTTCAAACTATTTTAAGTTTGATTCTCATGCTCACCGTGAATTTTGATTCACTTATTAATTACATCGCATTTACGTTATCTCTGTTCACTATTTTAACGGTGAGCGGAATTATTGTATTGCGATTTCGCCATGGAAAGCCACAGGGTTACAGGGCATTTGGATACCCGGTTACTCCGGTAATTTTTATTCTGACCACCTTAGCGGTGGCTATTTATTTTATGAAATCGCATACTCCGGAGAGCCTGTTGGGACTGGGAACTGCCCTGCTCGGCGGATTGCTTTATTTTATTTCTACTGACAAAAAAAAGATAAAAGAAAATGACCAATAAAAAACTATTTTTCATCCCGTGTCTTGCCTTATTGTTGCTGAGTTCATGCGGCAATAGCACCGAAGCGGGTAAAAAAGATTCCACCATTAAAGAAACCAAACAGGAAAATTACGACAGAAAATTCAATGATATTGCCAGGTACATTGCGGCATTGGATTTGGAAAAGGGTTCAGTGGTGGGAAGCAGCGATACGTCTAAGTATTTCAGTGAACACAGAACAGAGTTTAACCAGCGCTGGAAAGAGTTGGATGAAAAAAGACTTTCCAAAATGCGCGATTTTGCTAAAAACGAACTCAGCAAAAAGATCAATCCGGATTTGAATTTGTTTTATCCATTTTCCGGTGCAGATTTTATTCACGCAAACCAGTTTTTTCCAAATGCAAAAAAGAGCTTGTATATCGCCAATGAAACTGTAGGGGAAGTTCCGGATTTGCAGGCCATGAGCGAAAAGCAGCGCAAGGAATATCTGCAACAGGTAGAAGTGGCTTTGCAGGATATTTTCAAAAGAAGTTATTTCATTACCAAAAGAATGATGAACGATATTCCGGCGGTAAAAGGTGTAATTCCAATTTATATGGTATTTCTGGCGAGAACCAATAATGAGGTTTTAAATGTGGAATTAATTGATCTGGTTTCCGGTGGCAAAGTGATTTCCAGAAAAGGAAAAGCTACCGGAGCTGAAGGCGTGCGATTTACCTATTGCCCCGCGGGAAACAAATCGGATATCCGCACCCTGGAATATTTCAATTGCGATGCAAGCAATACCGGCATGGCAAAAAAACCACAGGTAATTCAGTATGTAAAAGCATTTGGGAAATCCAATGTGTTTTTTAAAGCTGCAAGCTATTTGATGCATTGGCCATTCTTCTCTGATTTCAGAGATGCCACACTGAATATTGCTGATGGCGTGGTGGAAGACGATACCGGAATTCCATTTAAATATTTGAAAGACAAATATACATACACCTTGTATGGCACCTATACAAAGCCTGTAAAGGACTTTGGAAAAGGAGGCTACCAGCAGGACCTTGCAGACGCATACAAGGAAGGCACCCACGTGAAACCACTTCCTTTCTCTCTCGGTTACCACTGGTGGGATAACCAACAGAACTATATGTGCTTTAAGCACAAATAGGAATTACAGGCTTAGGCACTATTTTTGGATAGTTGCTACCGAATATGAAAAGGATAGTTTTTTTTCTGTGCCTGCTTTATTCCTGGACTATTCCAGCACAAAATCTCACAGAAAAAAACTCAGCCTTATTAATGGACATTTTTTCAAAAGGCAGCGATGCATTTTTTAATGTTATCAGCCAACCGGAGAAATATAAATACCAAATTATCTACACCCAAATTAACCGCAATAAGCACGGGTTTGCAGATTTGGATAGGCATTATTTTAATTACGATGAATCCCAATTTTTGTACCCCGCAAGCCTGGTGAAATTGCCACTTTCGGTTCTCGCATTACAGAAAATAAATGACCTGCGCTTTCACAGTGTTTTGCCATTTACTACAATGGTTACTGATAGTGGATGGTATTGTGAAACAAGGGTTTCGTCCGATTTTACCCAAAAAAACCATATGCCTTCAATTGAAGGGTATATCAAGAAAATGATGCTGGTAAGTGATAATGATGCTTACAATCGGGTTTATGAATTTTTGGGATATGATTATATTTATGAAAGTCTGAAAAAAAGAGGATTACCGGATGTGAGAATTACACAGCGATTTGCTGGAATTTGCGACAGTCTTTCTTACTATACAACGAATCCGGTATACTTTTTAAACGGTACAGATACCTTGTACAAACAGGCGGGAAGCCTTGCCAGATACAGGTTGCACAATCCGCTGGGCGAAGTGTTTATGGGCAAAGGTTATTATGATTTTAACCACTATTTTAATCCTTTTCCGCGTTCTTTTTATTACAACAATTTTATAAAAATGGACGACCTGGAATCGGTAATTGAAAGAATATTTTTTCCAGAATCTTTTCCGAAAGCACAGCGTTTTGATGTGCCGGAATTTTACATGGATTTGCTTAAAAAATATATGGGCCAATATCCGAGAGAATCGCGATATCCGGAATATGCACTGCCGGATCATTTTAAAAAATATTTCATGATTGGCGATGGCAGAATGAAACCAGCAAATTCCGATTTGCGCATATTTAATGTGGTAGGCCGCGCGTACGGTGTGTTGGCGGATTGTGCTTATATCACCGACCAAAAAAGCGGCACAGAATTTTTTCTCACTGCCATTATGTATTGCAATGAAGATGATATTCTCAACGACGACAGTTATGAATATGACAGTGTTGGTTTGCCTTTTTTGGCTGAACTGGGCACCTTGATTTATAACTACGAACGGAGTCGGGAGAAGAAATACAAGCCGGATTTGAAAGGCCTTTATCAATTGCTGGATTCCCATTGATTGTATCGGAAAATGCCGGTTTTCTTTCTACTGTTTATGCAGGGAATACGCCTGGTGCTTCGTAATTTTGCAGGCGAATGAATATAGAGTTGCTGATAAAAAAAGTAGAGAATTCCTTGTTGCAATTGGGAATTAATCCCGATGATGCGAAGAATGAGGCAGCGGGGCAGTGGTTTTTAATGAACCAGGATATGCCCATCTATATTGATGCCTGGGAGGAACAGGAATCCACGCCCTGGAATTATTTTAAGTTTCGCGAGGATCCGACCGTATTTCAAATTACCGTTCCTTTCTGTTACGGACCAACTTTAAAGCGCGACGAGTTTTTGGAAGAATTGCTGGTAGTGAATCTGAATTTGCACTACGGAAAATTCAGTTACAATACCAAAGAAAATGTGGTTGCTCTATTATACCGTAAACCGGGAAGTGCTTATAGAGAAGAGGAAATGAAAGATATTGTGGATGCCCTTGGATACTATGCGGAAATGACCTACCACGTTTTAAAAGATGAATTTAATTTGAAACGAGTTTTGGTATCAGAATCGTAATTTTTCAATAAAAATACCTACAGGAAATTTCCATTATTATTGCCTGTACATGGCATTTTTAACTTCCATCAGATACCGTTTGGCAGTGGTGTATTCCGGTGCCATTTTCACCACTTCCTCCAAAGTTTTGGTCGCCTTTACCAGCTGTCCGGAATTGGCTTGCATCAATCCGCGCAGAAATAAAAATGCCGCTTTTGAAGGTATCTGATCCACCCTGCGTTCGTCAATTGCAGTTATTCTCACTTTTTTTACGGCAACATTGGGAGACTTTAACACCTCACTTACAATAGATTCCGTTTTTTTCACATCCTGATAAATAATTAAATGGATGTATGCAATATTCCACAAATACGTATTGTCACCGGTTTTCTCCCATAAATCATTGTAAATAGCCAAAGCCTCCTTATCGTTCTGAAAAAGCAACAACATTTTGGCGCGGATATCAATTAAAAATTCGTTTTGCGGATTGAGTTTTAATCCCTGCTCCGCATATACCAATGCAGATTTGGGAACAAAACTTCCACCCGGTGTCATTAAATATAAATAATGATAAAAAGCAAGACTGTCATAAATCCAATATGCCTGTGAAGAATCCAGTTGCAGCAACTGATTCAGATATACAACAGAAGTGGAATAATCTCCTGCTTTGCTTGTATTTTTAAATAGATTGTATGTGGAAAAAATTGCCTTTTCCTTCTCTTGTTTTTGCAATAACTGAATGCTGTCTCGCACCAGATTTAATTGCATATTTTGAGAAATCAGCTTGCTATCGGCTTGTTTCAGATCTGTTTTTAATTGTAAAATATCAGCATTTTGAGCCTCATATTTCTTTACGGATACACAGGAAAAAAAGAGGCTAGAGACAATTGTAAAAGCAATTGTCACTTGGGTTTTAGAAAGAAACATGTTTAATTATTTTGTCTTTTTGCGCTTTGTTGCAATTCATATGCAGCGAGTTTAGCAGCATAAAAATTTGGGGATTCTTTGAGTGCTTCCTGCAGTGCTAATGAAGCTTCCAGTACTTTATTCTGTACAATAAGCACTGTTGCTTTTAAATAAATAAAAGCAGCTTTGGATTTGATTTTCTCCTGAATTTTATCAGGCAACAAATCTATTCTCACTGTTTTGGTTTCGGATTGCGGATTTGCAATTGCAGCATCAATTAATGAATCCGCTTTTGCAAGGTTCTTTTTGTGGTGGGCTTCCATGAAATATAAAATCCATAAGTAAGTATCGTCATGGGTTTTATTCCAAAGGCTGCGGAAAGAAGTTTCAGCAACGGTCACTTTTTGATCTTCCAGGTCTAATCGGGCTTTGATTTCAGCCAGATAGGTGTTTTCCGGATTGATATCCAATCCTTTTTGGGCGTAATAAATGGCGGTATGGGTGTTTCGCACTGTACCCGGGGCAACCAGTTGAAAATAGTGGTAATAGGCCAGACTGTCATAAGCCCATGTATTATTTGCCGAATCCTGATTCACCAGTTGTAAAAGCAAGGCACAGGCTGCGTGATAATCCTGAGCATTTTGCGCCAGGGTATAGGATTTTAGAAGTTTGGCAGATTCCGTTGCTTTTTTTGAGGTGCAGGCGGGCAACAAAAGGGCACAAAATACCGTCAGTATTAAAAAAAACTTGGACTGCGTTTTCATTTGACGCGCAAAATAAGTAATTTTGAAAGATTGTTGTTAAAACATAATGAGAATTAGAATTCTCGTTTTACTTGTATATGTAGCCTTACTGGAGGGACTAAAGGCGCAAACAGGACCTGAAATTGAAGTACTTACTCCGAATCCATGTGTTCCGGAGCAGGTATCGTTGCGAGTGATAAATTGCTCGTCCTGTATCAGCTATGAATGGGAAATTGGGGCCGGAAAAGGTTACAAACGAGCCGGCAGCAACTATTCTACCATCATAAACGATACCGGCTGGTTTGATGTAAATGTAAAAATCACCACAAGTTCCAATTCCACCTTATTAATCACCAAAAAAGCGGCTTTCTATGGCAGGCCTGCACCCGCAATAAAATTTACCGTGAGTCAACCTGTGCTATGCCATGGTGCTGATTCTATACTGGTGACTGACAATACATCGGGAATAAAATCCAGAGATTGGTTTATCGATGGAAAGGTTTTTTACAACGGACCCAAACAAGTAAAAATCGGATTAACTCCCCTGCAGGGATACCGAAGTGTGTATCTGCTGGTGCGCGACAGTTTCAATTGCAAAGCCACGATTTTAAAAGACTCGGTAATTGGTGTTTGGGATTCTGTTAAAGCTACTGTGAATAGTTCGCTCACGGGCAAATGTGCACCAACAACAGTGAACTTTTCCGCCTTATTGGATACCGGAAAGCACAAAATAACATCATATTTCTGGAAATTTGAGAAAGGCCTGCCTGCTACCAGTTCGGAGGCTGCTCCTTCAGGAATTGCATACGCCAAAGGAGATACCCTTGACGTATCTCTGAAAATAACTACCAACAGGGGATGCACCTTTAATTACAAATACAACAACCTTCTGAATATTGGAGATACCTCTATACTGAAAATAGGGATTTCCAAATTGCGTCTGTGTGCAAACGAACCCATTCAATTGAGTGTAACCGGAGGGAAAACATTAAGCCCCACGTGGAATGTGGATAGCGTTGCAACAAATGAAGGCACTCAAAAGGGGACTACAGTTACTTATTCTTTTAAAGATACCGGAAATCCTATTTTCAGGGTTTCTGAAAATTTTAAAGGATGCATCTCCTATGCACAATTCACTACAAAAGTCACTGTAGAAGGCCCCGTAGCAGTGGTTGTTTCTGAATCGCCATTTTATTGCGGTGCGCCGAAAACCCTGATATTCACAAATAATTCTGAATCATGGCCGGGTGGAACGAGTTGGAAATGGCAGCTTTGGGACAGTAAGGGTAACCTGGTTACCAGTTCCACCTCAAAAAATTTCTCTTATACCACCAATACTGGTGAAAATTATTCGGTTCAATTGAAAGCTACTGGTACCAATGGCTGTGCCGACTCCATGTATTTAAAAAAGGCGAGTGTATTCGGACATATTGATACCAATTTTTTAGTAAATCCAAATCCTGCTTGTCCCGGAAAAGCAATAACCCTGAACCCACTGGCGGGTGGAGGAAGTCCATCAGATCCGAATAAATTTCTCTGGACCATTTTTGACAAATCGGGAAATAAAATAGCCACAGACAATCAGGTTTACGGAAGTTTTTCTCTCGCCAACCCCGGAGATTATTCTGCGAAACTGCTGGTTTATAACAATAGCAATTGCAGGGATTCGCTTACGCTGAAAGATACCATTCATGTGGTTTCTCCTTCTTTATCCATTAGCTTTAAAGATAGCCATGTTTGCCTGAACAGGCAATTGATGTTCGTTGCTTCATACAATGTAAAAAGTCCTTCGGCTTATGTATTCTGGGAGTTTACCAATATAGATTCTGCTGGTGTAACCTTATTTGGAAACAGAGATACAGCCAGATTTTATCCGCCAAAAACGGGCAGATATAAACTATCCGCGGCTCTTTTGGATACAGCCAAAAATGCCTGCACTTTTGGTATTAAATATCCCGGGTTATTTTATGCGAGTGGTATTCGCGTAAAAGTAACGCCACCCGAAACAAATGGTTGCGTTCCGCTTAATGTAAATCTAAGTGCCACTCTGGTGGAAAATGTGAATTATAAAGTCAAAAATTCAACGATAAATTATGGTTGGAAAATTGGCGCGTCCAATTTTACATTTGGCACACCCAATGCATGGAGCACTTCGGTAACCGCTAATGCGGAAGCACAATACTGGCCGTATTTCAAATATTCCAATGCAAGTGGTTGCATGGATTCATCCTATGCAGTTGTAGATAGCAGATTTCAAGCCAGCTTCTATCTGGATAATGTTGCACATTGTGTAGGGCAAACAGGTAAAATTATTAATCAGGCAACACCCTGGGCAACCAATTATATCTATGATGCGGACCCTTCCATCATTTTTACACCAAGCAGATTTGTTGCAACTCCTACCATTCGGTTTACAAAACCCGGTACCTGGAAAATTGGACAGATAATCAATAACGGTTCCTGCTATGATACTTTTTACAATTGGTTTACCATTTATGATGTTAAAGCAGACTTCTATACCCCGGATAGCATCAGTTATTGTGCACCACGACTGATCAATTTTGTAAATACAACCAACTCCACATTTTACAATTATTGGAAATTTGGAGATGGAGATTCTGCGGTTTCCATGTTTAATGATTTAACAGGGCATCTTTACCTTAAAAACAACTCCAGACCCGGATTTGACGTTACGCTGGTAGCTGAAAATTATTATGGCTGCAGGGATACCATTACGAAGAAGGCCTATTTAAAACTCATTGGCCCTGTTCCGGATTTCAGTGCAGAAAACACTACCGGTTGTGAACCTTTGAGGGTAACCTTCAAAAATAAAAGTTACGATTACAGCCGTATGTTGTTAGACTATGACAACGGGGTGGTTTTGGATTCCATGGAACTTGGATATTTTGATTATTTGGTTACCAATAAAGCGCTTCCAAATCAACAGTATTTCCCGCGTTTGCTTTTGATTGACACTCTGGGTTGTTCCGCTATGGCTGAGTGTCCGGATACTATTAATGTGTTAAAAGGCCCCGAACCAAAATTTTCATTTACATCCGTTAATTTTATTAGAAATACCGAAGGTTGTGCAGGGCAATTATTGGTGAAATTTACCAATCAAAGCAAATTCTTTGGCCGTACTTATTGGGATTTTAATGCCGATGGAATTACGGATATAAAAAATCAAAATACACCTTCATACTTGTATGATAAACCCGGAGTATTTTATCCGCAGTTGGTTGCAGAACATGTAAACGGATGTAAAGATACTTTTGTTAAAGATTCGCTTGTGGTTTGGGCACCTCCGGTTGCAAACTTTAAACCAAATGCAGATACCACATGTGCCGTAAATCCGGTGAAATTCACATTTACAGGTAGTTTCAGTCACCCGGTAAAGAAATACATCTGGAACTTTGGCGAACTGCCTGTTTATAACGATACCTCAGGAATGGCGTCTCCGGTTTGGAAATACAACACTCCGTTTAACCACAATGTATCGCTGCAGATAGAAGATATCAAAGGATGTAAGGATCAAATCGTTCGCAACCTTTATGTAAATGATACCACCGGGCCGAAAAAACCGGAACTGGCTTATGTTACAGTGAAGGATGATAAATATGTGGAGTTTTACTGGAAGCAATCCAAACTCGGGAATTTCCTGCAATACCATGTTTTGCTGGATAGCCTTGGATTATGGCCTAAGGCCAAATTCAACAAACGCGGAGATACCATGTTTGATGCGGATTACAGTTCGCAGTTGAGCAACCGGAGATTCTGTTATACAATGCGTGTGGAAGATACGTGTAACCAACGCGGTATAGCAGCCAATAGCCATTGTACCATTGTTCTTAGAGACAGCGCATTTGAGCCCTTTAATATCCATTTGAACTGGCTCGGATATGACTGGTGGGGGTCGGAATTAGACCACTATGAAATTTTCAGAAAAACAGGCAATGGCAATTTTGTGAAACTTGCCGATGTGAAACCCGGCAAACTGAGTTACACAGATAGTTTTCTGTGCGATAAAGATTATTGTTATTACGTAGAAGCAGTTCACAAAAACAGGGAATATCGTTCCAGAAGTAATACCACCTGTAAGCGGCCTATTTACCTGAAACCAGACAGTTCTGTTAAAACGACGCTGGTGAGTGTAAAAGACAATGCATACCCTGAAGTCCACTGGGAGCCATACTATAAATATTATCGCAATTGGTCTTATGTTCTGGAGAGGTCTTCCAATGGCATGACCGGTACATTTTCAAAAGTGAATGAGGTTCGCGGACTGGATACGATTGATATTGCTACAAACGTGCAGGACAGGTCTAATTTTTACAGAATCAGTTTTAAAGACCATTGTGGAGTAAAAGGAGAGCCCGGGTTAATTTCAAACACCATTTGGCTAAAGGCAGAAAAGAAAGAACGAAATAACAGCAGCCTTACCTGGACTCCTTATGACTATTGGCATAGCGGAGTAAAAAATTATGGGCTGCAGTTGAAAAACCAAAGCGGGGTGTTTCAGGATATGGCATCGTTTTCGCCAACCACTACCAGTACTGAAAACATTGATATTGAAAAGCTGAATCTGGATAGCATTTGCTTTCGGGTTTATGCAGTAAAAGATACGATTACATCGGATACTTCCTGGTCCAATGAAGTATGTTTGGTACCAGCCTCTTATATTCATGTTCCTACGGCTTTTACACCGGATTTAAATGATCTCAATGATGTTTTTAAACCGGTAAGCGGCTTTCTTCATAATGAAATTGAAAATTCCAATACCCGCTATGAATTTCGTATTTACAACCGCTGGGGACAAATGGTTTATATGACCAACGATCCAAAAGAAGGTTGGAATGGAACCTGTAACGACGTATTCTGTGAAAGCGGATTATATATTTGGAAGCTTCAGGCAGTGGGGTATGACGGGGTTGCCTACAGAATGGATGGCACGGTTTATTTGCTTCGCTGATTGGCAATAACGAATTAACTTTGCGGCTTTATGTTTGATAACCTCCAAAGCCGACTGGAAAAAGCCTTTAAATCTCTTAAAGGGCAGGGAAGAATTACCGATTTAAATGTTGCCGAAACCGTAAAAGAAATTCGCAGAGCCCTGATTGCGGCCGATGTAAACTTCAAAGTTGCCAAGGATTTTACCGATACAGTGCTTGAAAAAGCCCAGGGGCAAAATGTAATTAAAGCCGTTTCTCCTGGTCAGTTACTCACCAAAATTGTACATGATGAATTGGTGGAATTGTTGGGAGGTCAGAAGTCGGAGTTGGCCACCACAGGCAATCCTACCATCATATTAATTGCCGGTTTGCAGGGATCCGGTAAAACAACCTTTTCGGGAAAATTGAGCAAAATGCTCAAAGGGAAAGGTAAAAATCCATTGTTGGTTGCAGGTGATGTATACAGACCTGCCGCGAGAGAACAATTGAAGGTTTTGGGTGCTGCTGCTGAAGTTGAAGTTTATAGTGAAGACAGCAATCTGAACCCGGTACAAATTGCAGAGAATGCCATCAAGCATGCGAAAAACAACAACCACAATGTGGTGATTATTGATACCGCCGGTCGCCTCTCCATAGATAAGGAAATGATGGATGAAATCGCTGCAATTAAGAAGGTAGTAAAACCGAATGAGATCTTATTTGTGGTGGATTCCATGACCGGTCAGGATGCAGTAAATACGGCAAAGGCATTTAATGATGTTCTGGATTTCAGTGGCGTGGTACTTACCAAACTGGATGGCGATACCCGTGGTGGCGCTGCGCTATCTATAAAAAAGGTAGTAAACAAACCCATTAAATTTATTTCCACCGGTGAAAAACCGGAAGCACTGGATGTGTTTTATCCTGAAAGGATGGCGGGTCGTATTCTTGGAATGGGAGACGTGGTTTCTTTGGTGGAGCGCGCCCAGATGGCGTTTGATGAAGAAGAAGCGGAAAAAATCTCCAAAAAAATCGCCAAGAATAAATTCGACTTTGAAGATTTTTTAGCGCAATTGCAGCAAATTAAAAAAATGGGAAATATTAAGGACCTTATGGCAATGATTCCCGGTGTAGGAAGTAAAATCAAGGACCTGGATGTTGACGATAAAAGTTTTAAAGGGATTGAGGCATTGATACAATCCATGACTCCGGAAGAGCGCGCCAAGCCAGAGATTCTCAATGCAGCTCGTAAACAAAGAATTGTAGGCGGAAGCGGAAGCTCCATTCAGGAGTTAAATAAATTGCTCAGTCAATTCAATCAAATGCGACAGATGATGAAATCGATGAACAATAAAAAGATGCCATCCAACCTGATGCGCAGGTGATTGGGTCAATAAAAACCTCTGTTTTTTCGTATGAAATTTTCTCCTTTTTAATTGGTTATTGGTTGAATTAACTCAAGTTGAATTCACCCGAATGGATAAGATTTCCAATTTCCGCATACCCAAAAACCCAAATTCCAAAGCGAACTCTATCTGTTTGAATACCAAACAAAAGGATGAACATTCAACCAAGATTTTGGAACATCCTTGCCTGCAGCTGAGTCCTGTATAAAGATAAGAATATCAATCATTTGTAAAAACTTGACATTGTGCGCCAAATCAAAACAGAATAAATGTTCGGTTTCGTGACAAAATGGTCTCATTATTTTTTTGTGATTTTTAATAAAAAGAAACCGCTCTTTTGCTACGATTGTGTGAATTTCGACATTCTTCAAATTCGTATATATTATTGATATACAATATTTTAATAATTACGGTCGTGAAATATTACAATTTTCAGACGAAAGCCGTAACGATAAGACAACCATATAAACAGATGAATTTTGCTATATTTGAACACCTGCGTTTTCCTCCAGAACACAGGAAATGTTAAACTTTAAACCAGATCAAGAAATTATTCACCATATGAAAAAAAAACTACTGGGGATATTATCCCTAATGCTTTTCAGCGTCACTGCTAAATTATTTGCTCAGGATGTGTCCTTTCGGGATACATTAACTCAAGGTCAAACCTATTGCACCACCAGTGATGAATTAAAACGATGGAAGACCTTCAGATCCAATCTGGATTCCTCAACCCATTTTTTTACTGAGATCAGCATGAACGGTCAGTTCGCTTCCTCTGCCAGAACTTGTAAAGACAAGTGGGCGGTTCGCAAATTGGCAGCAGCGCTGAAGTCAGGTACTAGCTTTTCAATCGCCTGTGATGGCTATAATTGGTCAGTTGGTGGTCCAGGTTCCTGTGTGGTTATTGGCGGATGCACGCACAATACAGGAGAAGATATTCACTTTTCTTCCGAAACCGGTACATTGGGTGTTTGCCAGTGTGGTTCAGGAACATATTGGGTAATTCGCCATGCAATTGGCAATGCCAATTGGGGCGGAATCAATTCAGCTACCTGCGGTGCTACTACTCAATGGGTGGAGTTGATATTTAAGGCAAATCCTCCATATAATTACGACATTGCTACCACAGGCATTGCACCGTTAGATAAATGCGCTTCCACACAAAATATTAAAGCAAGATTTGCAAATCTTGGGAAAAATTCCATAGATAGTTTTCAATATGGTGTAAAAGTCAACACAACCAATTACGGTCCATATTGGGCTAAAATAACCCTGGCACCACAAAAAGACACCTTGTTGACTGTTCTGGCCAATTATTCCTTAACCCCCAGCACCAATTACACTTTTACTGTTTGGTCAAACAAACCAAACAACAAAATAGACAGTTTTGCAGCAGACGATACGGTTAAATCCTTATTGGCATTTAATGGTACTAAAGGAATTCCAGATGCAAAAGATACTTCTGTATGTGGCAGTCAAAGTGTGAAACTCAGAGCAATACCGGCCGTTGCAGGTGATTCCATGGCATGGTTTGCAGATAGGGCACTTTCTAAAATGCTTGGCTTGGGTAAATCTTACACCACCCCATTCCTGGCTTCCGGTGTGACATATAAATTCTACGTAGCTTCCTATAATGGTTATGTAAAAGGAGTGTTGAATACAGGTTATACGCGCACCAATGCATGGCCTGGGACGATGTTTGATTTGAAATCCAATGGAGAAGACCTGATGGTGGATAGTTTTGGCATGAATTGCTATCAGGGTGGAATGCCAACCGGATCCACACAACCGGTTGAAATATATATACGCGAAGGAAGTTACCTCGATCCGGGTGCTACAACTACAGCATCTATGTGGAATTTGGCCTGGAAGGGAACTGTAGTTGCCAAAGGAGATTATAACCGCACCTGGTGTCCGGTTTCTTTTAACATGAAAGCCGGAAAATCCTATGGTATTTACATTATACCTACCAATGGCGCTGCGCAAAATATGCTTGTAAAACCTTACAATGCTACGTTTACAAATGCAGATATCACATTAAGCGGTGGCACACTGAATCAGCCGAATTTTGGAACTTATCTTACCAATTACACATTCGACGGAGAAATCTTTTATCGCAAAATGATGTGCAAAAGTGAACCAGATAGTGCAACACTTACCATTAACCCAACACCTTATGGTGCCAAGTTAATCCCCGGTATGCCTTTCCAAACTTCACCAAAAAAGAGTGGGGTAGGTTCCAAAACCAGCCCACATGTGGTTGCTCTGGGCGATACTCTTGGATTTGATCTTTCTGTACCAACCGGCTATTCCAATACAGGCCACAATACGGATTGGAAAGTAGCGAGTGTTTGGATGGTTTCCAATGGTGGTAGAAATGTTACCTCTTTTAGCTGGAGCGATCCGGATGATGTGAACGATGTAAATGGCATGTTAAAATATACTCCTACAACAACTGATATTGATTCTGTTGTGATGGTAAAAGTGAGAATTCAGCAAATTGGAGGTTCCAATTGCGATACTTTCCTTACTCACTATATTTATGTTGCTCCATTGCCTGTCCCCGACTTTCAAAGACCTGCTAAAATTTGTGACGGAGATCCGGTGGAATTTACCAACAAATCCTCTATCCAAAGCGGATTTCTGGAATACAAATGGTACTTCGGTTCAGGTGATTCATCTGAAGCACAGGATCCTATTTATCAATACCCTGCTTTTGGAACTTACTATGCGAAACTCAATGCGATTTCCAGCATATATGGTTATGTAAGAAGCAAGATCGATACGATTGTAATTACACAGATTCCAAATGTTGCATTTACCATTCAAAATGCATGTGAAAGTAAAACACACCAGTTCATCAACAAGAGCACTGTGTCCGGTGGAACACTAACCTATATTTGGGATTTCGGTGATAATTCTTCCGCGAGTTTCATCAAAGACCCTTCCCATACTTATGCCAATGTTGGTCAATATAAAGTAACCCTCAAAGCAACCGCGAATGGTTGTCAGGCGGCATTGACCAAAACAGCATATCTGTTCCCAAAACCAAAAGCGGACTTTACATTCCCAAGTTCAGGTATAAAATATTGCACCAATACACCAGTAACTTTCACCAGCACATCCACTATTTCCAGTGGCAACATGGGTGTAATCTGGTCATTTGAAGCGGGTGAATTTGGCACTGTTCCAAAAGCAACACATGAATTTGATGATGCAGGAACTTTCAACATAAAACTTACTGCTATATCCGAGTTCGGTTGCCAGGACTCCATCAAAAAACCAATTACTATTTTCGAAGCTCCAAAAGTGAGTTTCACACATGGTCAGGTTTGTGATCAAACACCTACTGTATTTAACAATACTACACCCGTGGTTGCAGGTAGCACCGCTAACACCAAATGGGATTTTGGAGATGGCACCGGAAGCACTGCAAACAGCCCAACGCACCAATACACAGTACTCGGACCTAAAACCATTAAACTGGTTGTGAGTCAGGACAATGGTTGTAAAGACAGCGCCACCACTACAGTGAGTGTTGGAACACAGGCTGTGGTTGATTTTGCAGTTGAAAATACCTGCTCAGGCAAAGAAGTTCAATTTGAAAACAAAACCAATTACAAACAAGGTAAAATCACTTACAAATGGTTGTTTGGTGGCGTAGATTCTACCACTGCCAGCGATCCGAAGTATACCTTTAATGTTGCGAACAGTACTACCTATAACATTACCTTAAATGCTACCGTAGATGGTGGTTGTGTTTCCACACTTACCAAAGCAATGACAGTATTTGAATTGCCTGTTTGCGGATTCACCCTTACCGATGACTGGACTCCTGGCGACGGCTGGCGTACAGTGAAGGTAGAAGCTACAGACAAGACTCTTCCTTTCTATCGTTACAAATTCTCAGATGGCGGTAATTTAAGTACCCATACCGGAATTTACCAATTCCCTTATGATGGTGACTTTACTGTAACCCTGGTAGCTAGAAACTCAGTAGATTGCGAATGCAGCCTTACCCAAAACAAATCCATCAGAAACTCCCTGAATACGGCTTCTTTGAACAACGAAGAAATTCGCTTGTTCCCGAACCCAAGTACGGGTGTAGTTAATGTAGAAACCAACACCAACAGTGTTATTCAGGCTATCGAAGTTTATGATGTACTTGGAAACAAAGTAATCGTAAACAGCAAAATCAATAGCGCCAACAAAGGTGTGATTGAATTTAACAATGCAAGTAACGGTATCTACCTGGTGAAGGTGACCACAGTAAATGGAAGTATCACCAAACGCATTACCATTAACAAATAATAATCTGTTAAACAATAAAAAAAATCCCTCAATTTGAGGGATTTTTTTTTGTACAGAACAATAGAATTAATTTTGAAAACACAATGGAAAAGGATCGCATTGCTTCACTAAGAAGCGAATATCAATTGCACACTCTGGATGAGGCTCATTTGCCGGAAACCCCCTTCCTGGCATTCCAAAACTGGTTTAAAGAGGCAATGGATTGCGGATGCAGGGAAGTGAATGCAATGGTGCTTTCCACAGTGAATCAGGAGCATAAACCTTCTTCCAGGGTAGTGTTACTGAAAGAATTGGATCAAAATGGTTTCGTTTTTTTTACCAATTACCAATCCAAAAAAGGAATGGATTTGAAAATAAATCCGCATGCTGCTTTGAACTTTTTTTGGCCGGAATTGGAAAGACAGGTTCGAATTGAAGGTACAGTAGAAAAGATAAGTGATGGTGAAAGTGAGGCATACTTTGTATCCAGACCCAGACTAAGCCAGGCCGGGGCCATTGCAAGCAATCAAAGCCAGGAAATTCCGGATCGTACGGAATTGGAAAATCGAATGAAAAAATTGACGGAATTGCCTGAATCTGAAATTTTGCAAAAACCTGAATCCTGGGGAGGGTATCGTTTAAAGCCGGTATATCTGGAATTCTGGCAGGGCAGACCGGGCCGGTTACACGACAGAATTGCATATGAATTATCCAATGAAATCTGGCGTAAATTCAGACTTTCTCCCTGATCTCCAATTTCAATCCGAAATACCGGATTCCATTTCACTTGCTATTTGTATTCCCGCATGCAACGAATTGAGTTTAATTCCGGTAATACAAAGTCTAAAATCATGTATTCCGCAAAAAGGCACCTTAGTTTCTATTGCCATTAATGCATCTGATTCGGCAGATAATTCTGTAAAAAATACGAATGAAACTGCCTTTTTAGAATTGAAGAAATTTATCCAAAAAGATATTCCATGGTTTGCAATAGACCTGTGTTTATATAATCAATTACCGGATAAAAAAAGTGGTGTGGGGCTTGCCAGAAGACTTGCTATGGATCGGGCTTGCACGCATCTGAAATCGGAAAGTTCTTCGGGAATTTTATGTGGATTGGATGCGGATTGTACTGTAAAAAATAATTATTGTACGGAGCTTTTTCAATTCTTTAAAATGAATCCGGAAATATATGCTGCATCCATTTATTTTGAACATCCGGAACCGGAAGACCGGAAATTAAATTCCGCCATTTATTTATACGAAATGCATTTGAGATATTTAAAGAATGCATTGCAATGGTGCGGGTATCCCTGGTATTATCACACTGTGGGAAGTTCAATGGCAGTGCGGGCCAGAATCTATCTTGAAAATGGTGGAATGAATACCAGAAAGGCGGGAGAAGATTTTTATTTCTTGCACAAATTTATGCCAATGGGTTTTGGCGAAATAACCGGAACTACAGTTTTTCCCGAGGCCAGATACAGTGACAGGGTGCCGTTCGGAACAGGCAGAAGCATGTTGGAGATGCGAAATAATTCAGCGGAAAAGCAGAGTTATAATTTTGAAATTTTTAAAGAATTGAAATTGTTTTTCCTGCATATTTCAGAAAATAAATCGCTGAAAATAAAGGAATTGGAAACTGAAATTAATCCGGTGTTATTTGAATTTTTATGGAATCAGGGAATACCAAAAGCATGGGAAGAAGCTGTAAAAAATACCAGCAATGAAAAACTGGCATTGCGGCGGTTTTACAAGTGGTTCTCGGGGTTCTGGATAATTCGGTGTCTTCATTTTTTGAGGGATAATCTGTATCCCGATGTTGAGGTAGAGAAGGCAGTAAATGATTTTTTGAGTGAGCTGGATATTCCCAATGTGAAACCATTAACGGTTTTGCGTCTGCTGGATCAAAAAAAAGAAATCCCGCAATAGCGGGATTACCTTCATTTTTTTGATTTTTTTGCTACAGGTGCCGAAACTTTCTTCAATCGAGCCGGCCTCCTCTTTCCATATGTTCCAATATGGATTTTACCTTTTTTGGATTTTCTATCGCCTTTTCCCATAAGGCAAAAATATTCAATCTGATTTATTTTCCCAAAGCACTATCGCCTATTGATTCCACCAGTTCCTGAGAAATTCCGGTAAAGCTAAAACCCCCGTCGTGGAAGAGATTTTGCATGGTAATCATTCGTGTATAATCGCTGAACATGGCTACACAATATTCCGCACAGCTTTCAGCGCTTGCATTCCCAAGAGGAGACATTTTATCTGCATAATTATAAAAGGCATCAAATCCACCTACACCGCTTCCTGCAGTGGTATATGTCGGGCTTTGTGAAATGGTATTGATGCGCACTTTTTTCTGTTTTCCGAAATGGTATCCGAAACTACGTGCAATACTCTCCAACATCGATTTGGCATCGGCCATTTCCGAATAATCAGGGAATACCCTTTGTGCTGCGATATAGGTTAAGGCAACGATGCTGCCCCATTCATTCATGGCATCATGCTTCCATAAAACCTGACCAAGGCGGTGCAGTGACATGGCGGAAATATCGATTGTGGTATGCATCCAGTCATAATTCAGTTCTGTATACGGAACCTTTTTACGAACGTTCAGACTCATACCTACGCTGTGTAACACAAAATCGAGTTTGCCTCCCAACAATTCTATACTTTGGGTAACCAGTGCGTCCAGATCTTCCATTTTGGTAACATCTGCATAGATGAGGGGGGCATTCAGTTTTTGAGCCAAAGCTTCTGTTTGGCCAACTCTGGCTGCAACCGGTGCATTGGTCAACACAATACTGGCACCTTCTGCAACGCATTTTTCAGCTACCTGCCAGGCGATGGAATTCTCGTTTAGTGCTCCGAAAACAATACCTCGTTTTCCTTTTAGAATATTATTTGCCATAGATTCTGGGCTTCAAAGGTATGGTATTTATTTTGGTGATTACAGTTCAGAATAACAGCCAAACCACCGGGTATTTATCTCATAAAAAAACATACTTAACTGATTCGCGCATTCTGTTTCCTGACATTAGAGAAACACAGAGTTGACAGATTTCTCCTGAAAATTGATAAATTTACACAAATATTCTGCAATGAAAAGATTTTTACTGTTTCTGTTTTCAGGTTTGTTATGGATGACTCAGGCTGATGCCCAATTATCTTCTGATGGCCGCAAATTCACAGGGGAGAGAGCCCAGAAAAGGGTGATCCATTCAAGCAGTAGAAATGCGCAAAATCCTGCTAAATGTGGCTCGGATACCTCCTATTATCCTTCTTATGGCGCAACAGCATATAATAGCGTTACCATCAAATCCGGAAGCAGTCTTGGACAGTTTTTTGGAGCTAACCAAAATATCACAGTTTCGGGTTTTCGAATGTATGCTTACGCAGTTACTCCAAATCCCGCTCGTGCAGTATATATACGGCTTCGTTGTAATTTATACAAAGCCGGTGCAGATTCGCTTCCCACCGGGCTGCCGCTGGCAAGTGATACCATTGTAGTCGATACGGTTATGGGGAGCTCCATTCCGCTGGCGAGAATTGAACGCGATGCTGTGTTTCAGAAACCGGTAACGCTAAACTACGGGTACATCATCGCAGTAGAATGTGATAGTAGCAATGTTAGCGCAGCAATTGTCACCAATTCGTGGAGCGCCGGAAATGGGAAAAAGAAAAATATCGGATGTGGTTCTGTAAGTGGCAAATGGTACCGCTGTCTGCAACTGAATATCAGCGGAGCAACCTTTGATGCAGACATGCAATTATATCCATTTGTTCAATATGATTTTGGTACTGATTTTAGCATCGTTAATGATTGTTATACATTCGGAGATACAGTGAAATTTGCCAATGCGGCAAAAAATAATGTGAGCAGTCTCCCATATTACAATTATTACGTCTATTTCAATTTACCACAATTCAGCCACCGCTGGTATTACGACAATAGCACAGGATATACCTATTCTGTTGATGGCAATTACAGGCCTTTAACAAAAAAGAATTTTAATGTCAGACTGATATCTACCATATACGCTTACACTGCGAGTCAATGTTATGACACTACTGATAAAGTGGTGTATTTCAAACCGGATCGTCCCGTTTTAAAAAAACCGGCAAATGGCTGTATCGGGGATACCGTAACCATCAATCTGGGAGCTGATGTTGGAACTACTGTAAACTGGTACCACAAACTTGGAGATCCTAATCCATTTCAAACAGGAAATACATATACCATTCAGAATGCACAAAACAATGATACGTTTTTCGTACAAGCTGTGAATGTGGATTGTAAATCTGCTTTTTTGCGAATTGATTTTACAGTAAATGCCTATCCCAATATTCCCACAGTATCCAATGACAGTATTTGTATTGGTGCGGTAGCGAATTTGTCTGCAACATCCAATCTCGGCAAAATGGAATGGTATTCCAACATTACGGGTGGATCATTTATTTATCTCGGTAATACCCTGCAAACAGGAAAGCTAACCAAAGATTCCGCTTTTTATGTTCAGGCGAACAATAACGGTTGTATTAGTAAAGGCGGCAGGGTAAAAGTGCAGGCATTTGTAAACAATTCTTTCGCACCGGATAAACCTCAGGTTATTTCGGATACTTTTATGTGTCTGCATCCGACATCAACTTTAAAAATAGTAGCGACACAAGGTGGAACGGATACATTGCGCTGGTTTGATGTACCATCCGGTGGGAAACCTGTTTTCAGAGGAGATACATTTTCATTTACACCGGCTTTCAGAGGGGTAGAAACTTATTATGTGGAGACTTGGAATGGCTTATGCGGTAGTGGTAGATCTGCGGTAAATATTGAAGTTTCTGATTATTCCCAAATATATGGTTTGCGCGGAGATACCATATGCGGCGGAGAAGACGCAATTCCATTTTTGGCTGTTCCCTGGGGAACGGTTAACTGGTATGATTCAAAATCAAATAATACGCCCGTTTTTGTAGGTAAATCTCCTGTTTTTAGTGGCCTGATTTCTAATACCACCTATTATCTGGAAACCGAAGAAAATGGATGTAAAAGTGGCATCATAGATAGCGTACTAATTTTGGTTTATTCACCGCCAACTCCAACATCTATTGTTGCAGATCCGGTTTGTGCCAAAGGAATTGGCAACATGAAAGTAAATATTTCAAGCGGTAAAGTAAACTGGTATTATAATGCTGCAGATGTGAATCCATTTTACATCGGTGCACAGGTAAGTACCGGGTTGTTGTTGGGAAGTGTGACCTATTATTTTGAAACAGAAAACAATGGTTGTAAAAGTCCGAAATCACCGGTAACGGTAATAATGAAACCCAGACCTACTGCCGGTTTTACGTGGGTATTGCAATGGCAGTTTAAATTGGTTTGCACGCCAATTACAGTGTCTGATTTGAGTATTTCCTGGGATTGGGGTGATGGAAATAAAACCAATGGCGCACCATACATACATCAATATGTAGCAAAGGGAAATTATACCGTGCGCATGATTGCCACAAAAAATTCTAACGGATGTAAAGACACTGCAGATATTCCTGTAATTATAGATCATACCGGAATCCGAAATATATCGAATACGGAAGTTTCAATTTCTCCCAATCCGGTGCATCACGGGGAGTGGATTACCATAGACGGACTGCCTCATGGAACCAATCGGTTACAGATTTTTGGATTAAACGGGAATTTGGTGGAAGATCGCAACCTCACAGAATCCGGATTTCTTATACCTCCATTCTGGTCAGATGGGATTTATTTTATCCGAATTCAAAATGGAGATGTAGTATTGAATAGCAAATTGGTGCTTGCTGCTGAATGAGAATTCTGAGAAAATCAGTTTTCATTTTACTTTTTTTTATTCAGGCGAAAGCATATTCTCAAGACACTACAGAGCCCTGGTTTCCGGGTGGTGATCCCGGATTTTATCGTTATCTGGAAGATAGACTTATGACTCTGGGCTCCCAGAAACCCGCACTTGACCGAACCGGTGAAGCCGTAATTATAGAATTTTGGATTACGGATTCCGGATATTTTGACAGCGTAAAAATTGGGCAGTGTTTTAATTTTCAATTGTGTTTTCAGTTGCGACAGATTTTAAATACCATGCCCAGAGCAAATGCCACGGTAGTGGATGGGAAAACAGTTGCAGAGAGAAGGGTTTATGCCCTGGATGTAAGGCGATTTCGCGATGGCTATACCATAGAACCTTCCTTTTATGTGCCTACTACCGGTAGTGCACCTTCTAAATTCAAATGGGGAATTGCTATTATTGCAGTAGTGGCAATTTTTGTTGTCATATTTAAATAGTGTCCCGCAAAAAAATCATTTTCATCTGTATTGCTGCTGTAATCGCAGTTTGGAATTCTACCTATAAGTTGGATGTACAACCCATGTTTCTGTGGGATGAGAGCCGGCAGGCGAATAATGCGCTGGAAATGCTGGAAAGTGGAAATGTAAAATATACCACTTATGAAAACCAACCGGATTTCTGGAATACAAAACCGCATTTGCTGGTTTTTCTACAATGGATATTTTTTAAAATATTGGGTCCCGGATTGTTGGCATTGCGCTTGCCATCTGCATTAGCAATTGCTGCAACTGTTATTATTTGGATGGTATTTTTTCTGAGAAAAAACTTATGGGTTTCCGCAATATTATTTCTATTGATTGCATTTTGCAGCCGGGGGTTAAACATATACCATGTAGGTAGAACAGGGGACTACGATGCGCTTTTGACGCTATTTCTGAGTATTGCTTTTCTGCAGTTATATACCCTTTTGTTTGAAAACGGAAATAAGAAAAACAAAATCATTTTTTCTATTGCAGTTGGCATGGCTTTGCTCACAAAATCCTTTGCGGCAGCGATTTGGATGCCCATTTTTGCAGCTTTATATTTTGTTTTTACGAAAGACAAAAAATTGCGAATTACGGGTATGGTACTTCCATTGCTCATCCCTATTCTGGGTGTGATTCCGTATTATTTACTGCATGAATATTGGACCCCGGGGTATTTAAATGCAGTTTTTGAAAACGAAGTGCTGGGTCGCTATTTTCAACAAAATGAAGGCCATGAAACCCGCTGGTATTATTATTTTTCGGAATTGTTTTCAAATTATTTTGAAGGATTCATTTTAGTGATAATTCCTGCTTATTTTCTAATGAAAAAGGTTGATCCACAAAAAGAGAAATCAATACGTTTTTTCTGGATTCTGATTCTTTTGTTCTTAACGATTCTATCCATTTCGGCTACCCGCATACATTGGTATATGGCGCCTGTAATTCCGGTATTCTGCGCAATTCTTGCATGGTATTGCGGAGTGTCTTTGCAAGCCCAAAACAAAAACTTGAAATACGCAGCCTGGGGTCTGAACATGATACTTTTGGGAATTTGTTTCTGGCAATTTCCCAAATTATGGAAGGACAATTTATCAGCGGAAGGTGTCAGGCCGCAATATGTATTACAGCAGGCAGAATTAAAAGGGAAAATGCCATACACCGGTTATTGGATGTTTGAAAATTACAAAGCAATAGAGAACTATTATTCCGGTATTTTTAGACGAAAAAATCTGGCATTTCGGATAACGGATAAATTTCATTTCCATGCAAAAGATACGGTGATGGTTTACCATTACAACCAATTGGATTCCATAGGTAAGTATTACGAATGCCGGCAATTGGCAGCACCTGATAACGATTTGCCCATTTGGGTAATGGTAATCGACCGGCCTAAGCTTTAGGTTGCCTTGTAAATTGAAATATTTTTAATATATATTTCATCCAAACCAACAGAATATTACTGTAATACCCGTTGCCTTTTATGGATTGGTTTACCTCGCGATTCGACCTTGAAATATTTCGCAGTCCCTTTTGACTGGCGCCTCCACTGCGCATGGATACGCTAACCCAGGGATGGTATTCTGTTTTGGCTTTGTTTTTGAAAATAAATCGCATTAACAAATCAAAATCGGCGGCGAGTTTAAATTTTGTATTGAAATTGCCCCATTTCAGGTAACAATCTTTTTTTGCAAAAAAACCGGGATGCGGTGGTTGGTGACCAATGCGAAACATCCAGGGTTTCCATGTGGTGCAACTGTAGTATCGGATTACATTTTCCGGTGAATTTTCAAATATTTCCACATCGGTGCAAATACATTCCTGGTCGTTTTGGAACAATGCCACAATTCTCTCTAAAACATCTGGTTTTTTATAGATATCGTCGCTATTCAGAATTCCAACAATATCTCCTGTAGCCAAAGCCAGACCTTTATTCATGGCATCATAAATTCCGGAATCGGGTTCAGAAATAAAATGTGAAATACGCGGCAAATACCTCTGAATAATTTCTTTGGTTCCATCATTAGAATTGCCATCCACCACTATATATTCCACATCGGAGCAGGTTTGTACCAGAACACTTTCTATGCATTCTGCAATGGTTGCGGCGCTATTAAAACAAACAGTAATTATGGAAATTTTCACGATTCCATTTCCCTTTCGCGAACGAACTGGGCCGGATTTCCGCTATATATTTTTCGGGCTTCCAAATTTTTAGTTGCCGTACTTTGTGCATAGAGTATGCTGTGTGAACCGCAATGAATTCCCGGACATACCAGTGCCCGGGCACCAATCCAAACACCTTCTTCCAGAGTTATGTCACCCACCATTAAATCGAATCCTGATTTTTTATAATTGTGGTTTCCACACAGGAGCATGGCTCCCTGTGAAAGACAACAATTGGCTCCAATATTAACATCTCCCAAATTGTCAATCCATACACCTTCTCCAATCCATGAATTTTCACCTATTGTAAGCCTCCAGGGATATTTGATGCGAACTCTGGGTTTGATTACAACACGCTTTCCAATTTCCGCGCCAAACGCATTTAAAAGCATTCTGCGCCACATACTGCCCGGCAACCAACTCTCCAGTATAACTTCAAATACAAACCAAAGAGACCTTGCGAAAACCCCTCTTCCCGGATGGTACCAGGAATTATCGAAAGCCTGCAGATTGGTGTTCTTTTTCATTTATTTACTGAGTTGTTTTACCTGGCGGTGGGCTGAAAAACATCCAATGCCTGCCATGAGCAGCGAAATTACGAAACCAGCAAGCAATGCCCAAGCCGGTGATGGGTTACTGATTTCAAATCCCCTGCTTAAAAATACCTTTTCCAAAACCAATTGTAATATCCAGACCGCTATTCCGGCAAGAATAAAGGTTATGGAAACCGATTGCAAAATAAACCGGATATAAGGCATGGAAATTTGTATAACCCTGAAGCCCAGCCAGTGCAAGGTTTGTATTTCATAGGCTGAGCGGTAAGCCATTAACTGGTTGTATTGAATAAATCCGAGTATTGCCAGAAACACAATCAGAATTCCAACTCCGGTAACAATAGACATCACTATTTGTAGAATATTATTGATTTCACTGGATCTTAGTTTTTCTTCATTCAATTCATAACCTTTGCTTCTCATATCCCGGGCAAGCCTTGGGGAAGTTGGATCAGCGCTGTGCAATATCAATCGCGAGGGTTTTCGATCTTGTGCATTCCCATAATTGGCATTGGCAAAATCCATAAAAGATTGCGGAACCAATATGGTACTGATGCGTTCAGAAAATCCGGCAATGCGACCATTGGTAGCCCATTCTTTTCCCTTTCCATAAATGCGTAACTGAAATGTTACGGATTTTATGAGTGATTCCGGAATCAAGGGCAAATTCTGGCTTTGTGCAAATGCATTGTTGTAAAGTTTCATATAATCCGATGGGATAATCACGGGGACTTCATCGCTGGCAGAATTCCACTTCCAGGCTTCTTTTTCTATATCCACAAATCCGTCGGGTACAGATTCCAAAAAGAAATCGCTTTTTAAAGCGGGCCCTGCAAATGCGGCCATGTTCGGATCCATTTCAATTTTAGTTCTGAAGGTTCCAACCGAGAATTTCCCTACGCTTTCCATCCCTTGCATTTGTTGCAATTCCTGAATTTCATTTTCCGAAAAAGAAGGAGATTTTCCGGTGATGGTATTCACCAATTGAATTTTTTTGCTCACCACCAAATAATCACCACCAAGCATATCTTTCTTTTCGATCAACCGGTTTATATTCAGATATACCTGCACGCCTCCCATAAAAATAAGCAAACCCAAAAATGCTCCGGTAAGCGTTAGCAGCAGTTGAAGCGGTCTTTTTTTTGCAAGTAAAAGGGCAGCTATTTTATTTTTCACAAGTCGATAATTTGAAAATGGTCAAAACCGTTTTGATCGCCCAGGCTTGTTGCAAGAATACCGGCTTTCATCGGACCGCATCTTTCCATGATACATTCCATCGCGATCATCGCATTATTTTTGTCCAGATGGCTAAATGGCTCATCCAAAAATAACCACTCAAACCGCTGCGATAATGCTCTTATCAGGGCGATGCGCTGCTGTTGTCCCAAACTTAATTTGGAACATGGTTTTTTTAATTGGTTGCTTACACCCAATTTATCTGCATAATATTCTATTTCATTTTTGTATAAAATATTGCCGGGTTTCAATTGAATATTTTCCATAGCGGTAAGTGCCGGAAACAAGCGTAAATCCTGAAATAAATAGGAAATTTCCAAACTGCGGATTTTGCTCCATTCATCGTCAGAAATTTTATGAACTTCATGATTTCCATAATTGGCATGCCCGGTATAATCCTTTCGAATTCCGTACAAAATATTCAATAAAGTACTTTTACCTTTCCCTGAATCGGCGCGCACCAAATAGTGGGCAGAGGGTTCAAAAACTGTATCCCGGTTCCAAACTGAACCATCACCCAATTGCTCCTTTAGTGGAGCCGGAATAATGTGATGCAGATGAATTTTCATCAGAATTAATAATCTGAATTATCTTCCACACCCATAGACTTTAACAATTCTTTTGTTTTGGCCTCCATTTCCTTTTCATGCTTAAAGCTCTCATTCAATACCCTTAAATATTGGATTAATGGATGTGTTTTGGTATCTCTGAAATTTACAGAATATTGAAACTTCCCGTTCTCTACATAACCCTCTACAGGGCCTGAATAGAGTTTTTCACCAAGATCCGCTCCGGGAATATTCCCGATGCCTGTTAAGGCACTGATTGTTTTGTTTAAATTAGAGGCTATTCCAATATAGAAGGGAGATTTCAGGTGTTCTTTCAAACCTAAACTTTCCTTTGGTTTTGGAGAGTGAAAAGTATTCGATGCCAGCTGTTGCAGAGTTTCCATATTGTCTGATAATACCAGTTCATCTCCAATAATTCGCGCTTTAAATGTCCAATTCAAATAAGGGATGATTAAGGTGTAATTACCACTTTCATCTTTTGGCAAATTCATCAAATTGTTTTCCAACTTCGCTTTTTGGTCAGGTTGAATACTGATATACGCAATAATTCCCAATACGGATCCAATATCCGACCTTTCATATGTATTGTTTTTTACAGCATTGGAATCCGGAAGGAGTGCGGATCTGAGAGAAACTCCAACCACCATGTCACCTTGCAAAATGCCAAGATTTTCCTTCAATTTTTCTTTTCGCAATTTGGTATCTTCATCCATATTTTCATTATCATCCGAACCTGACATGGATTCCACTAATTTTATCACTTTTGGAATATCCAGGGATACGGAATATGCGGCAATTTCCTGGTCGCCGTTAAACAATGCGTCTTTGTGTTTTCCCAGTCGCCCTTCTTTTTTGAAAATCGTAATTTCATTCAGCTTCTTTTCATTTAAAGATATCAATGAAGCTTCCGCTTTTAAATGGCTGTTTTGCAAATACAAATTCGCCAATATTGCGGTTCCGGCTGGAAGTGGATTTTTTACTGCACCGGCAGCTGGTGCCATGCGGGTTAACGCATGGGAAGAAGTGAGTTCATCCAAAATAAATATGGCGGAAACAATTCCTTTTTGTTCTACAATTCTGCTCAACAATAAATTACCTCTGGCCCCGGGATTTTTTTTGTTCAGTATATTTTGAAAGTAAGATTTATCTTCTGTCTTTTGATTGGTAATTAATACCACCGAACTGTTCCAGGAAATCCAATTTCCGGTTCCTGATTCCGCAAAATGTACCTCTTTTTCCTTTCCTGTTTCCGCACCGGCAGCAATATTTTTCGACATATATTCTGAAAACAGGGATTCATCTTCCAGTTTTAATATAAATGCTGAAGCATCTCCACGGCTCCTGCTTTCCATATAAAACATTGCAGGTACTTTAAAATCAATTCCTGACTTTTGAGGATCTTTCAAAATATTCATGGTGGTTTTGAAAAGTACATCCTGATTTTTCAGGTCTTTATCTTTGAACATTTCCAATTCCAGAATTTCTTTTTTGTGAGGCTCTAGCGCCTTTCCAATTTCCGGTAAATCAAACTTTACCAGTACACCCACATTATTTGGAACATAAGTTAACAACTCATTTCCGCTATCATTTTTGAGAAAGTAATAAACCGTGCTGCCAACGATACCAATGCCGGCAGTAATAAGACTTGCTTTTAACCAGGTTTTCATAAAGAATATTCAAATATGCGGATTTTCAATCTGAATTCTCAATAGGAATTCAAACGGGTATCAAAAGCATCTCGAAGACCCATACTCATAAAGTTGAAGCCCATTACCAGCAGCATGATTGCTGCACCTGGAATAATAGCGAGATATGCACTGTCCAGAACCAGATTTCCGAGATGTTCTTTTACCATAATGCCCCAACTGGGTGCTGGAGGAGAAATTCCCAAACCCAGAAAACTGAGACCGGCTTCCAATAAAATGGCAGATGCAAAATTGGTGGTTGCCAAAACGGTTAAAGTGCCTTTTAGATTAGGCAGTATATGGCGGAATAAAATCCGAAGTGTTGAAAATCCGGAAATTCTTGCGGCGAGAATAAATTCTTTTTCACGCAACTGCAAGGTTTGGCCACGTACTACCCGGGCAACTTCTACCCATGTGGAAAGCCCTACCGCTATCAGTACCTGACCAATGCCGCGTCCAAAAACAAAACTCAAACCGAGTGCAATCAGCAGGGTTGGAACAGACCAAAAAACAGCTATCAGCCAGCTCAGAATGGAATCGGTCTTTCCGCCACTATATCCTGCAAACATTCCTATTGTTACACCCAATAAAATGGAAATAACTACAGAAATAAAACCAACAAAAAGAGAAACTCTTGCACCCAATATCAATCTGCTAAGTACATCCCGTCCGAAGCGGTCGGTACCTAAATGGTATTTTCTTTGAAAAGCATAACCGGATTTGTTTTTAACCAATTTTGTAACCGGAAACGTTCGAATTTCATTTTCCAATGTCTGAATACGCATGGAATCTCCTTTGGAAGTAAGGGAGGATTTTTGAAACGGGATAAGGTTTCCTGCTGGTGTTTCTCCATGAAGCCAGGTAGTAAGCATGCTGTTTTCATTTGAATTCTGAGTATTGGATATTCGAATAAAATTGCAAATAAATCCGGGCTTTCGGTTTGCAATTTCCGGTACAATTTCATTTGCATCCGGACTATTATCCGGTGCAATTAAATATCCGGGAATAGCGGGTAATAAGAATAAAATGGTGAGTATGAAACCAATGGAAAAGGCGGGTATGCGAAACAACCTTTTCATTTTACCGCTACAATTGCACTTTCTTTTTTCAGATAAAAAATATCCAATGCCACAATGACGGCCATAAATGTCCAGAGCGGAACAGCAATCTTATCGTACTGGCTGTAATTGTTTAACAGTGCATGAAAATAATAGGTTACCAACCCCAATAAAACCATCATTGCGGTAATTTTAACCTGTCGGGAATTGGTTTTATAAATAATTTTAAATGCTGTCCCCATGGTAATTAAAACCATGGTAATCCAAAGTGCGAATCCGGGAATTCCCATTTCGGCAAGTGCCGAAAAATATTCGCTGTGTGCATCACCAAGATCACCACTGTTGGTGCTGATGATGGTCATTTCATTGCTCTGCTGAAAGACACCGTAATTAAAAACAAAGGTTCCCGGACCATATCCGAATACCGGTCTTTTTTGTACCATTCTCATGGCACATTTCCAACGGTTTATTCGTTCCATATTACTGGGATCGGTAGATATATTACTTACAGATTTTACATGCCCTTCCAACTCATCACTGCTTCCTTGTTTGTTGGCTTCCAGGTTGTATAAAATTTTATCCTGATTGATTACGGCATACACAGAAACCACTGCTAAAAAGGCAATAATCCAGGAGAATTTAATTTTAAAGCGTAAAAGCAGGAATACACCTAATGCCGCTACCAGACTTAACCAGGTTGCACGGGTATAGCTCACCACGATGCCAAATAACAACACCAGCAAAAAGAAACCCACTATAGGTAACCAGATATAATGGAAACGAAAAACCCTACCATTGAATGTGTAAAATGCGAGAATTGGAACACAAAATGCAATTGCCGCCGCGTACATTCCATGATCGGGGAAGAACGGCCATGAGACACTGTAACTGGAACTCCTCACAAATCCTTCGGTGCCATGTTTGGTTAAAGTAAATATTACCAATACCAATGTGCAAAATGATATTGCTTTTAAAAAGAAATGAATATTTTTCATTCTTCTAAAAATCAAAATAGCCGCTATAAAAAATACAACAATAAACCAGGTTCTTGCCAGGCTGTATTTGAAGCTTACCATACCCATGGTGCTGAATCCGGAACTAATCCACAGCCATGTTAAATACACAAAAACACAAATGGTTAATGGATGTTGTAATAATGATTTTTCAATTTTTCCCCGATAAATAAAATAGAAAAGCAAAAAAATAAAAACCATCATTATCAACGGTTCTGTGGGTAGCGCAATTCCCAATCCGGCGCCTATATCATTGATATTTACAGACAGAGGTGCAATAGCGCCAACCAATAAAATAAACTTTTCTGTTCTGTAAAGAGAATAAATTACAATAGCGAGAATTACAGGAATTGCGAATACAAAATAGAAATGATGCAGGGCAGCCCAACAGGCAACAATCCCCAATAATACAGACAGGAGGTAAATCCAGGAAACAGGTGTATGAATTACACTTGCTTTACGCACTTTGTTTTCTTTTCAAAAAAACAATTTCGTATATCAATAATAAAACACTACCAGCTGCAAATGCTGCAAGCAATGACACCAGCACTACAAGCGATCGCTTAGGCCAGGCTTTGATTTCAGGCTTCGACGCTGCGCTTACCGTGAATTTATGTGAAAGCGCTTCTTTTACGTCTACTTGTCTTTTTTCAAATTGTGAAATCAGATCACTTTCCTTTTCCTCTTCCAGCTTTATTAATTCATTTAATGCAATAAAGTCACCTCCACTGGCCACCAGAGTTTTTTGCTGGTCCAGCAATTGGCTCATGGTGCTCATTTTCCCAGAAGATTGTGCTTTGTAAATTTCTTCAGCCAGTGCACGGCTTTGTTCTTCATAGTTGGTAACGCCTTTTTCACCCAAACTGCGCAACTGATCTTTCAGGTTTTGAATTTTGGATTGTTTGTCGTGCAATGCACGCTCAACAATATTCAAAGCAGGAATAGCCAATTGTTTTTGAATTTCCGTTTTGATGGTATCATACAAAGCGGCGATACCATTGGCCAATTTTGCTGCCATTTCCGGATCTTCATCCAGCACTTCAATATTGATGCTGAGGTATCTGGTGCGTTCAAATGAAATATTTTCCTTGATTTTATAATCCAGTGCGGTTTGCGGATGTCCCTCGGTTTTTGGATCAATTCTATAGTGCTTCATCAGGTTGAAATTTCGCACCAGCCTGCTGGTTAATTCCGATGATTGCAAAACTTGCAATGCCTTTTCTGCTTCTTCATCTTCGCCGAACTCCAGCGGGTCTTTTTGTCTTTGATTGAGTTCCGTTAAAAGCGCATTGGAAATGGAGTTATTTGTGGTTGGATAAAACACATGAACTGCCTTGTATTTTGGTTTGGTAATTAAAGGGCTGCTGATGATTGCAGATGCAATTATTGCGATGGCACAAATAATCATCAATGACTTCTTCCACCGCCAGAAGAAATTAATAATATCTACCAGGCGAATGGGTTTATCGGAATAACTTTCGTCCAGCAGGTTGCGGTTTTCACCAGAATCGACTTTCATAGTTTAAGGGGCAAAGGTAGTAAACGAAATGCTTACGTCACTATTTTACGCCGGCTGGTAAAAGCAGCACGATTTACAGAGGGATGACAGTTGTCGGGAATTCCTCAAATGTCAAAAAACCGGAGTACTGACTCAAATTCCCTTTCGGAACCGTTATCGAAATCTTCGGCCATAAAGCAGCCTGTCACTTTCATACCAAAGCGGTTAAAAGTAGCTACGATATTCTTCACCCGTGTCGTATTGAGTTTTAAATTAATCCGGAGCGAATTTTCTTCGGTATTGTCTACCATCATTCCTAAAACTTTTGCTCCGTTTTCTTCGACCATTCTGGCAATATGGGAAGGTGCAAAATCATTGGGCTTTACCTCCAGCACCACTACTGCCCCAATACCTTTATAGGTGAGAGATTGAGAAATATTTTTATGAATGCTTTTTTGATCCACAATGCCGGTAAATTCATTTTTTTGATTGAAAACCGCCAGCACCTGCAAATCATTAGCCGCGAATACGGGAACTATTTCATACAAATGTGCATCCATGGAAACCCTTGGTGCATGAGGATTGTAAGGTATTATTTCCTCCAGTTTGGTGTCGCCCGGAACATCCGTCAGTAATACTGTTCTGGCGTAATTGTATAAATCCAGTTTATCCAAAACAGGCAATTCCGTAACCCCCTGTTCAGCCATAAATGACCTTGCAGCCGATACGGTATCGGTTTTGCGCAAAGCTACCAGCGCTTCATTCAACAGGTCCATGGCTTTCATACAATAGAAACGGAATACCCTCCAGTTTGTTTCCCTGCAAATATACGCAGAATTTATTCCTTTTTCCGGATCAGCAAGGAATCGTCATTTATCAGTCCCAGCTTGTATTGAAACATCCACCCCAACTCATTGGATTTGCCAATCCATTTTTGAGCATTCGGGCCCTGAAACTTTCCGGTAATGGTATGGTGCAAATACTCCAGCCATTTGGTGAAATGCGCAGCGGTGAGACCCAATTTGGTGTGGGGTTCAAATGCACTTCCTCTGTATGGGTTATGTGCTGCATCTATGTCCAGTACAAAAGACCAGAATGTAAAAATTTTAGGCAAATGAACCTCTAATTCCAGGTGTGCAAAAACCGGTTGTGTAAATGGATCTTCGAGCAATAACCGATATTGTTCGCGCACCACATATTCAATATCGGATTTTGAAATAATATCATTCATCTTCTACCATCCCAAAATCCAGGCAAAAATCAATGGAGCAACTATGGTTGCATCGCTTTCCACAATAAACTTTGGGGTATGTATATCCAATTTTCCCCACGTTATTTTTTCGTTGGGAACCGCGCCACTATAGCTTCCGTACGATGTGGTGGAATCACTAATCTGACAGAAATAACTCCAGAATGGAATATTCTCCATCTCCATATCCTGGTACAACATTGGTACAACACAAATTGGGAAATCACCAGCTATGCCGCCACCTATCTGAAAAAATCCAACTCCTTTCCCTTCACTGTTTTTAACGTACCAATCTGCGAGCCAGGCCATATATTCAATTCCGCTTTTCATTGCCGATGCCCTAATCTCATTTTTTATGACATAACTGGCGAAGATATTTCCCATGGTACTGTCTTCCCATCCTGGTACTACTATTGGCAAATTTTTCTGTGCAGCAGCGAGCATCCAGGAGTCCTCCGGGTCTATTTCATAATAGGGTTCCAGCTCTCCGCTCAATAGAATCTTGTACATATATTCATGTGGAAAAAAGCGCTCATTTTTTTCATCCGCATCTTTCCAAATTTTATGTATGTGTTTTTGCAATCTGCGAAATGCTTCTTCTTCAGGAATACAGGTATCTGTAACCCTGTTGTAATGGTTCTCCAAAAGGTCCCATTCATCCTGCGGACTCAGGTCACGGTAATGCGGCACCCTTTTGTAGTGGCTGTGGGCTACCAGATTCATGATATCCTCTTCCAGATTAGCGCCGGTACAGCTGATGATATCCACCTTGCCCTGACGAATCATTTCAGCCAAACTTTTTCCCAACTCCGCTGTGCTCATAGCACCAGCTAAAGTCACCATCATTTTACCACCTTCGGTAAGATGGGTTTCATATCCCTTGGCAGCATCTACCAAAGCTGCAGCATTAAAGTGCAGATAATGTTTTTCAATAAATTGAGATACCGGTCCTTTCATTTCGTCCGCGAATTTAATAGTTAGTGACCGAGTTACCGAGTAACCGGGTCACTGAGTGAATGAGTGGCCGGTAACCAAAACCAAGAATCTCTCAACATTTTTCACCCCAATCCCTGACCCTAACTCCTAAAGCCTTATAAAATCAAATTCTTATGTAACCTCAGTCATCTTTATCTGATTTTTCGCTTCGTAAATTTGTTATTCATGAGAAAACCTTTTTACAGGCGAGGGACATTTCAAATTGTATTTGCGTTTGCTGCAATAATTGCTTCAATTATTTCCTGTGAACATGAACCGATTTTCAGGGCATTGCCATCCGATGATTCCACAAACGAAGTGGATACCGGCATATGCTTCGAGAGGGATATTTTACCTATTTTTCAGAATAGTTGTGCTACAACCAATTGCCACAATTCCATTACTCAAAAAGATGAATATGTTTTGGATAATTATGACAACATCACCAAAAAGGGAATTGTGAAGGGGAGTGCCGCCTCAAGCAAAATTTACGAGGTTATCCGCAAAAATGAAATGCCTCAGAATCCGGTTCCAAAACTTACAGACGCCCAAAAGAATTTGATAAAAAGATGGATTGATGGAGGGGCAAAAAATGGCACCAACTGCCCGATAAAATGTGATACAGCAACATTCACTTATACGGATGCTGTAAAAAAAATAACTGCTAATTATTGTACCGGTTGTCATAATTCTCTGGATTCACAAGCCGGTATTAATTTGAGTACATATTGGGGTACACGCAATGCAGCGCTTAATGGAAAATTATGGAACAGCCTAAACAGAACTACTGCCTGGATGCCACAAGGCGGAAACAGATTGTCGGATTGTGAATTGACACAAATTAAGAAATGGACCAATGCAGGCGCACCAAATAATTAAGGCAGTATTTATTACTGCTGCAAGCTTTTTGTTGCTGCATTCCTGTTATTACGACAATAAAACGGAACTTTATCCGGCAGGGGCAGCCTGCGATACAGCAAATGTGAGTTTTGCTACATTTGTAAAACCCATGATTGATAAAGAATGTAAATTGTGCCACAGTGGTACAAACCCTAGCGGAGTAATTTTACTTACCAATTATTCAGAAATTTCGGCTTCTGCAAATTCCGGAAAATTGTATGGGTCACTTTCCTGGACATCCGGTTATAAACCAATGCCACAGGGAGGAAATAAGTGGAGCAGTTGCGATTTATTGAAATTAAAAACCTGGATACAAAACGGTGCAAAAAACAATTAAAAATTTATTTCTTCCGATAATTGTTTTTGTCACATGTACACTCGGTGCACAAACAGATTCAACCTATTCCGATTCTATCGCAATAACAGTCCCGGATACTGTTATTTATCCGGAGAATGCCGAGATTCCCATTCAAAATATTGCTGAAAATCAGGAGAACAATTCCAATTCAAAATCTTCCAACAACTGGTGGGGAAATGGATTGCGTATAGTTAATTTTCAAAGCACAAAAGTGCTGGAAAAAGGGCAACTCGATTTTTGTATTCAACATCGTTTTGGTTATCTCAGCCAGGGCAAATCGAATTTTTTTGGATTGGATGAAAGCAATTATCGCCTGGGATTTGATTATGGCTTAATAAATCACCTTACTATTGGTGTGGGTAGAAGCAATGTCGGGAAAATTTTGAATGGCTATTTTAAATGGGAAATTGTAAAACAAAACGAAACGGTTCCTTTTTCTGTAAGTCTGCTGGAGGATCTCGGGGTATCTCTTGCACACCCTCCTTCCGGGTTGGAACCCTATTACTGGACGCATCGTTTAAAATATACCAGCCAGCTCATTATTGCCCATGTTTTTGGAGACTCCAGATTTATGATTCAAATCGCACCAACCGTGGTGCATCGCAATTTCACAGATTCTGCCACAGAACCCAATGATTTGTTGAGTTTAACATCCGATTTGCGATTTAGAATTACAAAAGGGATTTCTATTACGGGCGAATATGGATTTTTATTTCCAAGAGATTATAGAAACCAACTGCGCACCGCAGCCGGAGCGGGTGTTGAATTCTATACTGCAAGACATGTTTTTCAGTTATTGGTTTCTAATGCATATTACATGAACGAAGCCAATATTCTTACCATGCAAAATGGAAATATTTCCAAAGGAGAAATCCGTTTTGGATTTAATGTAGTGAGAAGTTTCTGATATAAATCAACCTTCTCCCAGCCACCATTTCGGTTTGATATGCACTACCGGTGGAGCATATCTGTTTATTCTGTCCGCCAAAAATTCCATGGCTTTTTCCGGATCATCTGTTACCAATAACATTTCATCATCTTCGGGAGAAATAGTTTTGTGATAGTCCATCACATCCAGTTGTTCTATGGTATCTTTCCAATACTCGGTACCCATTAAAACTACCGGAAACCAGGGCATTTTTTTGGTTTGAATCAAGGTAAGCGCTTCAAACATTTCATCCAGAGTTCCGAATCCTCCGGGTAAAATGATAAAGCCAAATGAATATTTAAATAAGAATACTTTTCGAACAAAAAAATGTTTGATCTGAACCATTTTATCCAGATACGGATTTGGATTTTGTTCAAATGGCAATTCAATATTTACACCAATACTTTTTCCGCCTATATCTTTTGCTCCACGGTTTGCGGCTTCCATTATTCCCGGCCCGCCACCGGTTACAACAGCAAAACCAAGCTCAGCAACCCTGCGCCCCATGATGCGAGCCAAATCATAAAAGGGATGACCTTCTTTAAACCTGGCAGAACCAAAAATGGTAATACTCGGTCCCAAAAAGTGCAGTTTTCTGAATCCATTGATAAAATCATAAAAAACCTGAAATACAAATCGGAATTCGTAACCTCTGCTGTGTGGGCCTTTGAGGTAATCTAAACCCTGAAATCTGCGATTCCCGTTATTGTTGGTCTCGGACATAGGTGCAAATGTGAGAAAAAAAATGGCCGGTAATACATTACCGGCCGAATTGATTTTTTAAAAATTTATGATTCTTATGGGTTAGAAACGCTCCAGCATGCTGAAGAAAAAATTGCCTTCAATGGCTGCGTTCTCATCGCTGTCGCTTCCGTGTATGGCATTGGCATCAATGCTCTTTGCATACAAATTGCGTATGGTTCCCGGATCTGCTTTTTGTGGATCAGTCGCACCAATTATTTTTCTGAAATCTTCTACTGCATTTTCTTTTTCCAAAATTGCGGCATAAATCGGACCGGAGGTCATAAAGCTCACCAGATCATTAAAAAATGGGCGCTGGCGGTGAATATCATAAAACAACCCTGCCTGCTCATCGCTCAAACGGGTGTATTTCAGTGCAATAACTTTAAAGCCGGCGGCAGTAATGTGATCCAGAATTTTACCCGCATGGCCATTAGCCACTGCATCGGGTTTTATCATGGTGAATGTACGATTGGTAGTCATATTGTCAACGCGCCATGCACAAAAACCATGCCTGAATATTAGCGCCTTCCTGCTGAAGCGCGTTTGTCACAGAAAAGTCAAGCCCTTGTCATTGGCTTACCAATACAGCTTAATTGCATAAATTCGATGCAAGAACCCATGGTTAAAAAATACTTTTTGATACTTATTTTGGCAGTTTGCCTGACAGGGGTACAGGCGCAAACCAATATACCCTCGATAATTTCCTCTGATCAAAGTTGGACTGCAGCAAACTCCCCTTATTATCTGGTTTCAACTACTCTGATACAGCCCGGAGCAGTAGTAACTGTAGAACCGGGAGTTAGAGTAATCAGCACCGGCAATTTTAATATTACGGTTAACGGTTGCTTGCGCGCACTTGGTAAAGAAGATTCCATGGTTTCATTTGAATCGCTAACCATTGATTTTAACGCTTCTGCCCTGGAGTACAATTCGTCAACGGGCCTGGGTTCCAAATTTGAATATACCCGTTTCACGTCTTATGCGCAAACCGGCAATATTGTGACTACATACGCTATTGATTTGTACTTCAATAAATGCAGTTTTGATTTTGGTTTATACTGCATCTATAATAAAGCTACTACCGGTACATTTCAGCTGTGGGTTTCCAATTCCAATTTTAATTTCCGAAGTGGCGGTTATCCGGTTTACGGGGCATACCAGAATTCCAATTTGACTTTTACAGGCAATTATTTTGATAAGAGTTCATACTTATATCTGGGTGAAAAAAATTATATTTATAACAACTATTTCAATGGCGGAACCTATGGCATGTATTGGCAGTATTATACCAAAGTAGTGGATGCGCAGTGTAATAATTTTAAGAACTTAAATATAGCAGCTTACATTGCCTCCTTTAATAGTACTGGCATCACAAAAATGAATATCCGCAACAATATTTTTGATTCCTGCAATACAGCAGTGTACTTTGTTTGCAGCAATAACATGTTGGATAGTTTTCATGTGAGTGAAAACAATTTTATTAATATCAGAATTGCATACGTGAACTTTGCCAGTTGTACTAATTCCGGCCTGATAAAATCAATTGATTTTACCGGTAATTTTTGGGGAACCAAAGACAGCACCAAAATATTTCCCAAAATTATGGATTACAGAAAAAACACGCAGGTTCCATATATCATTGACATTACAAATTTTAAATCGGAAAAAACCGGAGTGTGCTGGCCATTGAATCGTGAGGAAACAACCGGGGTAATGCAAAATGCAAGCACTCCGGGTTATATTTTTTATCCAAATCCGGCACAAAACGAGTTGCATATACAATGCATAGAAAATGATTATTATGAGGTGAAAATTCTGGATGTGAACGGGAAGAAACTAGGGGAAAATGCCTTCACCGGAAACAGTTTTCGCTGGAATATAATTGATGTTCCGGGAGGTGTTTATATGCTGGTGTTGGAAAGTAAATCAATCCGAAGCAGCAACAAAATTCTGATTCAAAAATAAAATCAGCCAAACATATCCATAGTACATATTTTTCAGTTTATTTGATGTTTTATGCGTGTATTTAGAATTTTCATTATATGGTTTCTTGCCGGAATTTCCGGTTCGCTTTTCGCAAGTACCAATGTTTCGGGATATATATATCAAAAAGTTACCTGGACAGCAGCTGGTTCACCTTATTATTTAACAGATAATGTCATTGTTAAAGATACTGCGGGCATTACGGTAGAACCGGGTGTGAGGATCATTGCAACAGGCGATTACCACCTGCAGGTTTTTGGACAGCTCAGGGCTTTGGGCACAAAAGACAGCATGATTTCATTCGAATCCATGACTGTGGAATTTGCATTGGGTTCGAAACCATATCAGGTATCAGACAATTCCGGAAGTATGTTTCGTTATTGCAGATTTACCGCATTCGCACAAAGCGGACACAATATCATTACTGCCAGTATAGGTTTGAATTTTGAAAATTGTATTTTCGATTTTGGTTACATTTCGGTTTACAATATTTCATCGTTTCCGGGTATACATCTGCGGGCTACAAATTGTTTATTTTATTATAAAACATCCGGCTATCCATTTTATGGGAATACCCAGAAATCCTCCTTGTATCTGGTGGGGAATACATTTAAAAGGTTAACTGTATTGAATTTGCTCGAGAGTAATTTTATTCATGATAATTACTTTGAAACAGGTTCAGATTTAATGAACTGGCAAACCAGTACAAAAAATGCAGACATTCAATGCAATAATTTTTACCATGGAAATATTGGTATAAATTTTCACAGCAATGTCCCGTGGACGGGAAAGGCGGTAGTTAAAAATAACCTTTTTGATTCATGCAGAATAGCGATAAGATTCGATTGCAGGATTACCAATACCGATAGCTTCGATATTCAAAATAATTGGATTATTACCAAAGAAAAAGCGATCGAATTTAATGAATCTTGTTCGGGAACCGGTAGTTATCAATGGGTATATTTTGGAAAAAATTATTTCGGAACAACCGATACCAATAAAATATTAGCGGTTATCACGGATTACAGAAAGGCACAGACCATACCTTTCAAAGTGCAAATTTCAGGATTTTTAACGGTTGCTCCCGTGGATTGCTGGCCGGATACACCGCTTACAATTACAACCAATAAAATTACCCAACCAGATTATATCGAATGTAATGTGTATCCCAATCCGGCATCTGGTGGTATTCATTTGGATTTTGCGCATCCCGGGAATTATTTTACCCAACTTTTGGATTTAAAAGGAAATATTTTAGTTGAAAAAAGCATATCAGGAATGAGTTGCGAATTTAACTTATCTGATATTTCAGAAGGAATTTATTTACTCCGGATATCCGGAGCAGGGATTAGCGAAACCAGACGAATACAAATTCAACATTAGGTGGAAATATAGTCTTCCAGATATTGGTAATGGGGCATCAATTCACCATTACCGGTAATGGTAGCTTCCAATATCATGCGACTTTCTGGTTTTAAAAATTCCGGGAAAACATAATGAAGTAGGTTTTCTCCAAATTCCTCACTGGCATCGCAGGGCAATTCATTTGGCAAATTGGAAACCGCCATTACGTCAATGGAATTTTCTGTAAAAGGTAGGCAGGTTTGTTGGGTTTTTCTGTCCCAGCCAATTACCGGATCCTGAATACTGGTTGCCTTATATGTAATAGGTACAGAACCATCCACATCACAACTGATATCTGCAATTACCCGAATTTTAAATTCAGGTTTTCCGGTATCTTCTTTCTTAAATAAGGCGGGCAAATCGGCAGTCCAAAAAACACCATTGATGAGTAAATCTGTTACGGGTAAAAAATCAGAAAAACTGCTTTCAAATTCCTTATGGTGCGAATAAAAGTATTCTGTATTCCAAATCATTCCCTCGCGGTGGCGATAAATTTCAGGGCTGTTTAAATGAACAAAAACGGGCTCATCGTATTGCCGGTGTAAAAATTGGTAAGGTGTAATTTCACGAATACGAAGGTTGCGCAAGAAATCCAATGCGCCATTGGCCACACGGCCACCACCGGTGAGCACCATTCGGATATTCCCAATATCCACTTTTCCAGCTTCCTGCAGCAACTCTCTGTAATCTTCACATTGCCAGGCAGACTTTAATTCAAATTTCTTACTCTTTATTCCCCATGTCCGCAGCCCATTGTAACTTCCTACAATTCCTGCAAACCGTCCGAAACCCAAAACGCGTTGTCCATTTTCCCAACGCAGGGTTTCATAATCAATCAATTTTATTTTTTTGCTGATGATGTCTTTCAGAATTTCCCTGTTTGCAGGTTGTTTTTTTATGGTATGGCTGAAAAAGAAATAGGTTTTATTCGCAATCAGATAAGCCGGTGGAATTTCTTTAATCCCTAAAAGTACATCTGCAACAGAAATATCCTGTACTACTTCTATTCCCGCTGCAATATATTCTTCATCAGAAAAACAGCGATCCGGTGACGATTCCACATAAATTTTCACTTCCGGAAACCGGTTCATCAATGCGGTGCATTGCACGGGAGTTAAAGCTACACGTGTATCTGCAGGGACTTTATGTTCTTTGATAATACCGATTTTCATTTATGCAATAATAAGCCAAAGCCATGAGATTGAAATTCAAAAAATAGCACGCAAAAAGGTAATGTTTGTTCTATTCCGCGTTACACAAACATGAGATTATCGGGTTTCATAGGCATATTTTCAATGTATTTTTATACTACTTTGTGTTTTGGGAATGATACTTCTGAATATTATTTGCAAGTACATTTTCTTTATGGATCCAAACCTTCCAAAGCTTTAAAAGACCTGGAACCCAAATGGTTTGGCGGCATCCATGGCGGGCATGTTGGACTTGGTCTGGATAGCAATAAAATCCTGAATTTTATGCCTTCCGGGAAAATTAAAATATTTGGCACTAAATCAGGGGATCACGGCGTTTTTATTGTGGATAATTTGAAAGAGTTCCGGGAATCTGTAGGTGGAGAAACAGATAGCAACCATTGGGTAACTTTCTTAATTCCAATTACATTAAAACAAGCCCGGGTTTTCGATAGTATTTTTAACGAATATTTAAAGGTTACTCCATATGACTACGCTTTTTTTGGTATGCGATGCGGAGCTGCAGCATATGATGTCGCTGCCAAATGTGGAATCGTAAAAGAATATTCTTATTCCGGCACATGGATACGCATTTTTTATCCGAAAATATGGAGACGAAAGTTATTTAAAATGGCGAAAAAAAATAACTGGCAAATTCAAAGCCATTCCGGAACACCCAGAAGGGTATGGGAGAAAGATTGAAATGCAGATACATTTAAATCCGGAATTATAGTATTTTGCAATGTGAAAATACCCGGATTCATTGTATTATTTGTATTGCTGTCTTGCACCTTTAAACCTGAAAATTCAAAGGGTATCATCCGGAATTCCAACGCTTCCGCAAAAGATACAGTGGTTTTAATTGGGGGTTTTCAAGTGCGGATACAAAGACCAGAAACTGAATTGTCTACTAACAACACACTGCTTATTTTGCCCGGATGGAATTTTGAAAATACGGTTTGGTGCGACAGTACAGATTTGTGTAAATCAGCTCTGGAGAAGGGGATAGCTGTTGTAGCTCCACAAATGAAGCGCAGTATTTATGCATCTCAATATTATACAGAAACAAGAGCGGATTTGAAATTAAATCCTACCCTGACATGGTTGGATTCTGCATTGGATTTATTGCAACAAAAACATGGGTTATTTTCAGGCAGAAATTATGTACTTGGCCTCAGTACCGGAGGACGCGGAGTTGCATTGATCTGCGAAAAAAAACCGGGATTCTTTACTGCTGCAGCTGCACTCAGTGGAGACTTTGACCAGTATGTTTTACCCAATGACAGATTAAGTACATTGGTCTACGGACCATTCGCGCAATTTTCGGGACGCTGGCGGACTATAGATAATCCGGTATTTCTCATCCAAAACATGAAAACACCCATTTATATGGGGCATTCCATTCCCGATAAAATTGTTCCCTATACCCAAACAGTAGAATTTTATGACAGCCTCGTGCACAGATATCCCGGTGGATTTATACCCAAATCAAAGAGGAGTGCAATTTCTGTGGTGTCCAAATATCCGGATATTTATATGCATCTGGATTCTGCATTGGGGCACCAGTTTCAATATTGGCGCAGTGAATTGCCCGCTGTTTGGGAGTTTTTTGAATCGCGGTAATACTCCCAAATTGGCAATTTTCTTTTGCTATGTGCACAGTATATTTGCACCCTTTTATTTATGAATTTTCTGCGGTATTTACCGATTGCCGGCCTGGTAATCCTTTCCTGCAACAGCACCGGCAACAAACAAAATCCTGAAAAAAGTGAAACCAAGATAGATAAGGATTCCTTCAACAGGCGTTTGGAAAGCAGCATCCCCAAGCTCGAGAAAGACAGCCAACTCACTGCCTTTTCCAGATTCATCGGTGGTAAATCCTATGGTTTGAGTTTCAATTCCAACAGCAGCGTTTCATGGAAAAATTATGCCGCCGGAAATGCAAAAAACTGGAGTTTCCTGGATGCCCGAATAGGTAAAAAGATTCGAACATGGGTAAAGGATACGAAACCGGAAGTTGAAAACGAACCAGCTACATTGTTTTACCCATTTGCCGGTGGTGATTTTTATTATGCGGATCTCTTCTTCCCCAATCAGGATACCATCATCATGATTGGTTTGGAGCCATGTGGGAGCATATTTAATCCGGATACGGCAAACAGAGATACACTAAATAAATATTATTCGGTTCTGCAACACAGTATGTTTTTCCCACATCAGCTTGGGTTTTTTAGAACCAAAAGCATGAAGAATGATTTTAACAATGCATTGTTAAATGGCACTATTCATACCGTTTTATTTTATCTGGCAGAAGCTGGTTACGATATACATTATATTGAATATTACAACCTGGATAAGGATGGAAATCCTATACAAATTACTCCTGCTGCAAAAGTGGGAAACCGTAAGTTTAAGTCTTACCGCGTAGGATATAGCCGTGGAGGTAAAGGGCAAATTCGCGAAGTGATGTATTTTAGCCAGGATGCCAGTGATGGAGCGCTGAACGCGCAAAAAGGAATGATGGCGTTTATGAATAAAAGAAACCAGGTGGTTACATTTTATAAAGCAGCGAGTTATTTGATGCATTACGACAGATTTTCTGTTATTCGCAATTACGTGCTGAAACACGCCACCAGAATTTTGCAGGATGATAGTGGTATTCCATATAAATATTTGATTTCCGGTGGATTTGATGTAAAATTATACGGAAAATTTACTGCGACATTGAACATGTTTAAGGAAGAATTTCAACCGGATTTAAAAGAGGCGTACGAGAAATCTACTCCTGATTCACTTCCGTTTCTGATTGGGTACATGGCACCAAAAAAGGAATGCAACCTGCAACTTGCCGTGCGTAAAAAATAGCCTTGGAAAATTATATTGAAATTACTTTTATTCCACTGGAACCAGCAGCGGAAAACCTGGAAATCATAGCAGCATTTCTGGAGGAATTTCCATTGGAGACATTTGAAATCCGCGATGGAATTTTATATGCGTTCGGAAAAGAGAAACTTTGGAACAACTTGCAATTAAATGCTGCCGCAGAATTGGTTTCAAACTTTATTCAACAAGCCCCAACTTCGCGAATCATCCCCGGGCAAAACTGGAATGCAGTTTGGGAAGAAAATTATTTTTCTCCAATTAATATCCGGAATATATTTGGTATTCGAGCAGAATTTCATCCAATTGATCCTCAGGTAAAATATGATCTGGTAATACAACCCAAAATGAGTTTTGGCACCGGACATCACAGCACTACCAGATTGATGTTGCAGGGGATATTGGAATTCAGTGATTCTGTGCAGCATGCAAATGTTCTGGATATGGGAGCAGGTACAGGAATTTTGGCAATAGCTGCTGAAAAACTGGGAGCAGAAAGCATTCAGGCCATAGATATTGAGACCTGGGCAGCGGAGAACATTATCGAAAATTGTATAAGAAATTCCTGTAAAAATATCACATCCCATTGCGGAGATGCAAATATGTTGCGCGAATTAAATTTGCATTTCGATATCATTTTCGCCAATATTCAGAAAACTGTTTTGTTGGAAGATGCTGAAATTTATTTGAATTATTTAAATCCCAATGGACTTATTTTTCTCAGCGGATTTTATTTTGAAGATCTCGCAGATATACGCTTGAAATACGAGTCACTGGGTTGTACCTATTTGAATTCCGAGACCGAAGAGCGCTGGTGTGCCGCCGTATTTAAAAAGAATTAAAAAAGGCACATCGCGTGATGCACCTTTTTTAATTCGAATCTCAAAAGAAATTTTCAGCATTTTTACTTTCAAATGGATAAGAACCTAAACCACAATTTGAAAGTTACTTTTGAAAAACGTAATACAAAACCTAAACCTTATTCATTAAAATAGAAGTTAAACGACAATTTTGTATAAGTAGGCGAAATCGCTGCACTTTGTTTGGTTGTGCGTTTGGATTGAATATAAGTACTCTGGGATGGGTCGTACACATCTACAATGCGCTCACTGGAATTTTTGCCACTGATAATCCGAAATCCAAATTCACCGCTTAAACTGAATTGATCGGATATAAAATACTCTGCGCCATAACCCAGTTGTACACCGTTGATATTTGTCTCCTTCAGGGATTTCTGAAATTCTTCATTGGCATTGGGGTCTGTATTATCGGATACTTTTCCACTTAAAAAGACTTTTGAATAGCAAATGCTACCATAGGATTTTAGTTTATCTCCTTTACCGAAAAAATACTTGATACCTATGGTTGGAATAGACGCTCTGACCTGCGCCTCATATTTGTCTTCATAAAATACAATTTGTCCCAGGTCATTGTCGAACCGTTGCCCGGATTCACTCCAGTTCATTTTAGTTCCCAGAGTTTGGAATCCAATAAAAGGTACAAAATTTTTGGCGCGATATCCGAATGTGGCACCGTTTAAATGAAGTCCCGGACTTACGCTAAATGTAAATTGTGCTTGTGCATTTCCCGCAAAAATCAGGAGAAACGCAATGGTGGTTGTTTTCATGAAGTTTTTCATTTCTATAATTATTTTCAAATTCAAATCTATCAGAATTCTGAGATGAAATGAATCAATTTTTCCTACCTACGGAATTATTGTTGTGGTTTGAGCCAAATTTGTTGAATTTTATTGTGTTTCACCAATTTATTCCGAATAAGTGAAACGATTTGAATGGAATTTGCATTTTTTCAGTTCACTTGTTGGCTGACTTTGCATAAAATGCAAGAAGAATGATACAAAGGGTTTGGAAAACTTCCTGAGCTTGGGCAATTCTTCAGTTCAGCACTTGCGGATTACTTTGTATTTTTGTGGGTTCGTGGCAGATGTGATCAAGTTATTACCGGATTCAGTAGCGAATCAGATCGCGGCAGGCGAGGTTGTGCAAAGGCCGGCATCCGCAGTGAAAGAGTTGTTGGAGAATAGTCTGGATTCCGGCGCAACCAGCATTAGGCTGCTCATTCAGGATGGTGGAACCAGCCTCATTCAGGTAATGGATGATGGGAAAGGGATGAGTGAAACGGACGCACGAATGTGTTGGGAGCGCCATGCCACATCTAAAATAGAAACTGCAGGTGATATTTATTCTCTTCGCACTTTTGGATTTCGCGGTGAAGCCCTTGCCAGTATTGCGGCTGTTGCGCAGGTTGAATTAAAAACCAAAAGAAAAGAAGATAAATCAGCCACTTTTATTCGAATAGAAGGGAGCAGGGTGTTGGAACAATCTTATACCAGTGCCACAGATGGAACATCCATCAGCATTAAAAATTTATTTTACAATATTCCTGCCCGGAGAAATTTTTTGAAATCCACCACGGTGGAAAGCAAACATATTTTAGAGGAATTTCAACGCCAGGCATTGGGGCATCCTGAAATTGCATTTCAGTTTTTTAACAATGGAAGCGAAACTTACAACCTGTTATCTGCCGATTTGGAAACCAGAATTAAAGAGGTGCTCGGTGTTAAAAAACCCATGCTGGAAGTGCGCGAACAAACTGAAATTGTAGGTATTGAGGGTTTTGTGGGGATGCCGGAAACTGCCAGAAAAACACGAGGGGATCAATTCTTTTTTGTGAACGGCAGATTTATCAAAAGTCCTTATTTCACTCACGCTGTTCAGGCTGCATATGCGGGTGCCATGGATGAAGGTAGTTTTCCTCTTTTTGTGTTGAATTTATCTATTGATCCTTCCAAAATCGATGTGAATGTGCATCCCACAAAAACAGAAGTAAAATTTGAAGACGAGAGGCATATTTACAACATCATCAAAGCCGCTGTGAGAAAAGCTTTGGGGCAACATATTGCCCAACCTGACATGGAATTATTTGGTTTGGGCGGCCTGGAAGATTTTTTGAAATCCGTACCGGGAAATACCCAAAATTCCGGCTGGAATAACCATACCATGAAAATGGGCACAGGCGGAGTTCCCACATTTAATCCATTTGAATCAGGCAAAAAGCCCGACAAACAAGATTGGGCGAGAATTCTGGGGCCAATTGATGAAACTTCGGATATCGGAGATTATCGCACCATAGCGCAAAACGAAAATAAAGTAGCAGGTGAAGTTGAAATTCAAGAACTTTTTGGATTGGAAAACCGTTATTTATTTGCAAAAATTCAGGAACAATTATTTTGTATGGACTTTAAACTCGCGCAGGAAAAAGTATTTTATCACACCTTTCGCGAGCGGCTTTCCAAACAGAAAGGGGTTTCTCAGCAATTGCTGTTTCCCAGAACCATAGAACTCAATCCTGCACAATTGCATTTATTTCTGGATTTGCAAAATGACTTTCAATCTCTGGGTTTTGATGTTGGATATTTTGGAGGAAATTCGGTTTTGGTAAATGGATTGCCCGCAGAAGTCAGCAATTCCGATGAAAAAATGCTCATCGAAAAAATGCTCGACGAGCAGGAGAGAACACAGGGAGAATTGAAAATAGACAAACACGACAGTTTGGCATTAAACCTGGCGCGTCAGGCCACCATGCTGCGAATGGTAAATATGGACCGTCAAAGCAAAGAGAATCTGGTAAAGGCGCTGTTTGCAATGCCTGAACCTTTTCTGCCATTTCGGAATAAAAAAGTTATTGTTAAAATTGGTACGGATTTATTAGATCAATATTTTATCAGATAATTATGTTCAACAACATCACACCAGGGCTCAAAAATCTTCTCATTCTCATGGGATTGTTTTATGTGTTGCAAATGGCATTGGAACAACGTTTTGGCAATTATTGGATGTTGGCCGCATTCTACCCCGACAGCAGTTTTTTCCGCCCCTGGCAATTGCTCACCCACATGTTTAGCCATGGTTCTTTTATGCATCTGCTTTTTAACGGTATCGCACTGTTCACTTTTGGGATGGTGATGGAGCGAAAATTGAGAACCAAACGGTTTCTTATTTTATTTTTCGTAAGCGGTTTGGGAGCTTTATTGTTGCATTTTATCAGCGTGGGTTTTATGGTGTATCAAAAAACAGGTTCCTTATTTCCGTTGCATGAAGGCCTTTTGGTAAACACCGGTCCTACGGTTGACTTTCTTTTGGGTTATTTTCCTGTAGTTGGTGCCAGTGGTGCGTTGTACGGGGTATTAATCAGCTTTTTGTTGTATTATCCAAATGAAGAATTGATATTTTTATTTATCCCCTATCCTATAAAAGCAAAGTATCTGATTCCAATTATTTTAATTATTGATATTGTAATGGCAATCGGACAATTTAGTTGGGATCCTATCGCACATTTCGCACACTTGGGCGGTGCTATTACCGGATATTTTTTGGTGAGATATTGGTCATGGAACAGAGTAAAAAATCGCTGGAGTTAAAATGGCATATACGTTTTTAGGAAATGATTTAAACCCGCTTTCCCGCCGCAATAAGGCAGTGGTGAATATTATTTTGTGGTGTACTGCAGTTTTTGTTTTAACCGCAATACTGAGTTTTACCACCTTAGGACAGTTGATTCTGGACAATTTTAAATTGAATACAGAGCCTTCCTATTTCCTTTGGAGACCCTGGACTTTTATTACTTATATTTTTCTGCATGATGGATTCTGGCATCTTTTCGGCAATATGCTCTGGTTGTTTTTTATCGGAATTATTCTGGAAGATCTTACCGGAAAAGTACATATATGGAAATTGTTTATAGGGGGTGGTATTTGCGGTGGAATATTATTTTTAATTTGTTATAACCTGATACCATATTTCAACAACCACGGTGGTACATTTATAGTTGGTGCTTCCGCAGGTGTTACGGCAATCATTGTTGGTACTGCTGCTTTTGTTCCAAATTACAGGGTATATCTGTTTGGAATTATTGGAATTGAATTGGTATGGATTGCATTTTTTCGTGTATTGTTTGATTTTATGGGTGCGGCAGGAAGTTTCAACCAGGGTGGCTATATTGCACATTTGGGGGGTGCTGCTTTTGGACTTTTGTACATATTACATATCAAAGGAAATATTCATATTCCCCTTGTAGACTCCATTTCCAGGTTTGTTCGAAATCTGCGTTCAGGTAAAAAAAACAAACCCATGCGTAGTGCTACTGTAAATATTAACAAAACCCCGGGAAGAAATGCAAAGGCTCCCAATCAGGATGAAATAGACCGCATTCTGGATAAAATCAATAAAAGTGGCTACGAAAGTTTATCTAAAGAAGAGAAGGATACCTTGTTCAGAGCCGGAGATAAATAGAAAATAATTTGAGAATTGTAAATATCATTTTATTTCCTGTGACTTTGGCGGTGGGTCTGATTCTCACAGCTGCCGGACTTGCCATGTTTGTTCCACCTGCAATCTCCAGTTGGTTGCAATTTCTGGGCCTCATGTTTCCGTTTCTGTTCGTGTTGAATATATTGTTATTGATTTATTGGTGGGTTCAACTCAAATTGAAATTAATCATTCCACTTTGTTTTGCAATATTTAATTTGATTCACGTTTCCAAATATGTGCAATACACTGCAAATAAATCAGGTTTGAAAACTGATTTTCGATTGGCCAGTTTTAATACACAATTGTTTGGTGTGATGGATGGAAAAGACAACAGGGAAATGGTAATGAACCGGATTCTGAAAGAGAGTTTTGATATTGTATGTCTGCAGGAGTTTTATTCCAAAAACGATTTGAAAAAAATTCTGGTAGATTTTAGAAAAGCGGGCAAATTCAAGATGTACAGTTTTTTTCGTCTGCAACCGGATCGTCCTTACGGAATGGCCATTTTTTCTAATTTTGAAATTGTAGGTTCAGGAAAAGTTGGCATAGGTCAGAATACCGGAAATATGGCGGTATATGCAGATTTGCTGATGGGTGGTGACACGGTACGTCTTTACAATGTCCATTTGCAATCCATCCGGTTTAATCGCAAGGATTATGAATTTATTCGGCAGAGCGACAAGAACAATGAAGGGAGGATTGCAGGGTCTAAAAATCTTTTGAAACGTATCCGGGAAGCCTACGTGAAACGAGGTATGCAGGCAGATTCTATAGCGGAACACATGAAAACCTGCCCTTATCCCATTATTGTTGCCGGAGACTTTAACGATGTTCCCCTGTCTTATGCATACCATGCTTTGGGAAAGGATTTGCTTGACGCCTTCCGCGAAAGGGGCAGCGGATTTGAACGCACTTATACCGGTCCGTTTCCGAATTTTCGAATTGATTATATTTTATACGGTAAAAGATTTATTTGTACGGATTACAAGAGTTTCAGCGATATTCCAGGGGACCACAAACTGATTTCTGCTGCTTTTAATGCTCCTTTAAAGGCAGATTAATTTGCCTCTAAAGTAGTATATTTGCGCCCCGAAAATATGCCGTATTTTTTTACCTCAGAATCCGTATCCGAAGGACATCCAGATAAGGTAGCCGATCAGATTTCCGATGCACTCATCGATAATTTTCTCGCTTATGATGCAGAAAGTAAGGTTGCTTGTGAAACACTCGTCACCACTGGTCAGGTTGTACTGGCTGGAGAAGTGAAATCCAGAGCTTATCTCGATGTTCAGGAAATTGCAAGGGAAGTGATTCGCAAAATTGGATATACCAAAAGCGAATACATGTTTGAGGCAAATTCTTGCGGAATCTTTAGTGCCATACACGAGCAGAGCTCCGATATCAATCAGGGTGTAGACCGCAAAAAGCGAGAAGAACAAGGTGCCGGAGATCAGGGTATGATGTTCGGTTATGCTTGTAATGAAACGGACAATTACATGCCAATTTCCATCAGCATAGCACATTTGCTGTTGCATGAACTTTCTGATATCCGCAGGGAAGGCAAAAAAATGAAATACCTGCGCCCGGATGCCAAAAGCCAGGTTACCATTGAATATTCAGACGATCACAAACCCATGCGCGTGGATACCATTGTAATTTCCACCCAGCATGACGATTGGATAAAACCAAAATCTGCTAAGGCTTCGGATATTAAAAAAGCCGATGATGCCATGTTATTGGCCATACAGGAAGATGTGAAGAAAGTATTGATTCCAAGAGTGCTGAAAAAACTTCCCAAGCGTGTGCAGAATCTTTTTGGGAAAGACATTTTGTTCCATATCAATCCAACCGGAAAATTTGTAATTGGCGGACCGCATGGGGATACCGGATTAACCGGTCGCAAGATTATTGTGGATACTTATGGCGGTAAAGGAGCTCACGGCGGTGGTGCATTCAGTGGCAAAGATCCCAGCAAGGTGGATCGCAGTGCGGCGTATGCAACCAGACATATTGCAAAAAATCTTGTAGCAGCGGGTGTATGCGATGAAATTCTGGTTCAGGTTTCTTATGCTATAGGTGTTGCAGATCCGGTTGGTGTTTATGTAAATACTTACGGCACTTCCAAAGTAAAAATGCACGACGGACAAATTGCGGATACCATTTTAAAAATGAAAGAATTCAGCCTGCGTCCTTACGAAATTGAAAAGCGTTTTCAACTGCGCACGCCTATTTATCTCGAAACTGCAGCTTACGGGCATATGGGAAGAAAATCTGAAACTGTAACCAAAGTCTATAACAAGGGCAAGGAGAATGAAATAACCGTGAAGGTAAAGCTATTCCCCTGGGAAGAATTAAACGCCACAGCCGCCGTTAAAAAGGCATTTGGGTTGAAATAAATTGCAGTAATCATTTATTGTTATTCGTCGTTGGTCCTCGTGCCATGCTGGCGAAGCGCATGGCGACCAACGACCTCTTACTTTGCGTTTATATGATAATTGCGAAAATGGGAAATCACCAGATAAATAACAATTACTAAGGATTTGCAAGTGAACCAAGGAATGCACTAAATTCCTGAAATGGAGCTCCGTAGGAGCGATATCTTCTAATTTTTACTAAGAGCAAAATCTAAGCGCCATGGGCGCGACATATCTTGTTTCTTAATATATTGATACAAAGATATCACAGGTTTTTATTCAGGTTCTTTAAATAAATAATCCGAATGAAAATCGATATTATGTTCCACAAGCAACTGCAGATATTCTTCCAGAAATATTGTTTTTCCATGGTGTTTTTCCTGATCCTGTACATACCTTACCAAGGTGTCCATTTGGGAATATCCAAAGGTAAATGCACCAAAGCCTACCTGCCACTCAAAGCGCCTCTTAGTTAGGTTTCGTTGGTTAATAAATCTGGAAGAATTTGCCTTGATATCCCGCACGATATCGGATAAGCATATATCGGGTTTTTGTCCAATCAAAATATGCAGATGATCTGGCATTCCATTGATGGCAATTATTTTTTGTTTCTTATTATTTGTAATTCCACAAATGAATTTATACAATTCCACTTTCCATTTTGGTGAAATAAGTGAAGCTCTGAATTTTACTGTAAGTATTACATGAAAATATAATTGGGTGTAAGTATTTGCCATAATAAAAAATGAGAATTTAATTAAATAAATTTAGCTTTCGAAGCTACGAAGTAATGAATAAGCAAGTCGATTTTAATCGGATATAATCGATTATTTTAGGCTAATGTGTGAATTAGAAATATATGGAGAAATCGGAATGTGGTCTTCCTGAGACATATTACTGGTATGGTAAAGTATACATATATCGCTGCGATGCAGCTATGCATCAATCATTAAAATATTAGACATAGAAAATGCATTTCAATTAATTTAATAAAATTAGATTGAAATGATCCAATCTGAGCACCGTAGGTGCGATTTCTTGTAATATCTAAAATATAAAGTACGCTATAGGATAATTGCTAAATCACCCTCAACAAAGCAATTCAGTGCAGAAAGCACCGTCGATTCGAAATGTCTTGCAGAATACGCAAATCCAATATAATCTCGCCTCCTAAAACCACATTATTCCTTGCATGTGGATTTCATATGCGCCATGGCTTGAGGGAAACCCGCCTTTTCCTTGTAATTTTGTAACAGGAATTAAACATGTGCGGAATTGTTGCTTACATCGGGGAAAAAGAAGCTTTCCCCATTTTAATAAAAGGGCTTAAACGACTGGAATACCGCGGCTACGATAGTGCCGGGGTTGCATTGATGGATGGCACCATGCATGTTTATAAACAGAAAGGCAGGGTTGCGGAACTGGAAGCCACAATTCATGAAAGCCAGAGAATTGGAAATATCGGAATGGGTCATACACGCTGGGCTACACATGGTGTACCTAATGATGTAAATGCACACCCACACCAAAGTCAAAGCGGAGACCTCGCTGTGATTCACAATGGAATAATAGAGAACTTTCACACCCTGAAAGAAGGCTTACTTCAACGCGGGCACCATTTTACCAGCGATACAGATACCGAAGTTCTTATTCATCTGATTGAAGATATCATGAACAATGCAAACCTCAGCCTGCAAGAAGCTGTGCGTGTTGCTCTCAAACAGGTTGTGGGCGCCTATGCCATTGTAATCATGTCCAAAAACCATCCGGAACACCTGATTGCTGCTAGAAAAGGTAGTCCGTTGGTGGTAGGTATCGGGGCAGATAGAGGCGAATTTTTCCTGGCCAGCGATGCTACACCGATTGTAGAATATACCCGCCAGGTAATCTATTTGAATGATGGTGAAATTGCCATTATAGAAAATCAGGAACTCACCATCAAAACCATCGACAACCAAATTCAAACTCCCTATATCGTAGAGTTGGAAATGAATTTGGAACAATTGGAAAAAGGCGGATACGAGCACTTTATGCTCAAGGAAATATACGAACAACCCAAATCCATACATGATAGTTTTCGTGGCCGTATAGAGCCTATGTCGGCGGAAATTCACATGCAGAGCATTCGCGATTATGGCGACAAATTAAAAAACATCAACCGCCTGATTTTAATAGGCTGCGGAACAAGCTGGCATGCCGGACTGGTGGCTGAATATCTTTTTGAAGAATATGCGCGCATTCCTGTAGAAGTGGAATATGCTTCAGAATTCCGTTACCGCAATCCCGTATTGTATCCGGATGATTTGGTAATTGCAATTTCACAAAGTGGTGAAACCGCAGATACATTGGCAGCAATGGAACTCGCTAAATCTAAAGGGGCAACAGTTTTTGGAGTGTGTAATGTGGTGGGAAGCAGTATCCCACGCATGAGTCATGCCGGCGCATACACCCACGCGGGTCCGGAAATTGGAGTAGCGAGTACCAAGGCATTTACTGCACAGGTGACGGTATTATCCATCATCGCTATTGCCATGGCAAAATTGCGTGGTTCCATGGGGAGCGATAAAATTCGCAGCCTGATGTATGAACTGGAAAGCATTCCGGAAAAAGTGGAAAAAGCACTTTTACTCAACGATGAAATTATTAAAATAGCAGAATTATATAAGGATTCCGGAAACTTCCTCTACCTGGGTCGTGGATACAATTTCCCGGTGGCATTGGAAGGTGCATTAAAATTAAAAGAAATCAGTTATATCCATGCCGAAGGATATCCTGCAGCTGAAATGAAACATGGTCCAATCGCACTTATTGATGAAGAAATGCCGGTGGTTGTTATTGCAACCAATAGCGCACATTACGAAAAAGTAGTGAGCAATATTCAGGAAGTAAAAGCGAGAAAAGGTAAAATTATCGCATTGGTTACAGAAGGAAATACTGCTCTTAAAAATATGGCAGATCATATCATAGAAGTTCCCGCCACTGAAGAGAGCCTGAGTCCTTTGATCAATACGGTTCCTTTGCAATTACTCAGTTACCATATTGCGGTAATGCGTGGATGCAACGTAGATCAGCCCAGGAATTTGGCGAAAAGCGTTACCGTTGAATAGGAAATAATATTCGGTAACCGAGTGGCCGAGTAACCGAGTTCTCAGTCGTACTTTGTCAGTAGCGACAAGTCATGACTTGTCGTACTCCAAAAATCAGACAGGCAATTTCAATAACAACCAGAAGAATAAAATCTCCATCAAAGGAAATATTATTTCAAAAAAAAACGGGTTACAAATTTGAGTTTTATTCCACTCAAATTTGTAACCCGCAATCCGTAAAATGCGGAAATTATCTTTTAATTATTTTTTGAAATGCCTGCTATTCCAATGGTTTGCAGTGAATAAAGCGGTAAGCGCTTCTGCTGCTTCATTGATGCGTTTGCCATCTTTAGCATCGTAATCATTGGTAATTAATCCATTGCCTTCAATTCCGGCTTTGTCTGGCATATCCAATATCATATACAATTGGGCATTGTTGTAATAACATGCGTAACGAATTTTTTTATCTGCTTTTTCGTCTTTGTTATATGTGGTTTTCAATCCATCGAAATACTTTATCATTTCGTTGATTTTGCTCTTCGCATCTTCAGATAATTCATTTGCAGTAATACCTTCCAAAACCAGCTTTAATGCCTTCCAGCGTGCATTCATCGCTTCATATTCCGGATGTTTTTTGTTATCTATCAGCCACAAGTAATTATTGATATCGGTAACCGGATATCCGAAATACAAATTCACATGTCCGTTAATGCTGCCGATTGCTTCATTTATTCTTTCGCGAATCAGGTTATTCATGATAGCGCGTTTGTTGTTGTAATAATAGGAACTCGCTTCGCTTCTGGTTTTATAGGAAGAACTGTTCCAGTTATAGGAGCTGGAAAATAACGACATTCCTTTTTTCAATTCGCTTCCGTCTCTTCCATAAAAATCTGCACGACCACGAATGGAATAGGTTACAGCTACATAATAGGAATAGTTTTTAGTTACAGAACCATCTTTATTCTTGGTTTCAGTAGAATTCTCAATGATATCGTATTTCTCAATGATTAAATCTTCCACGGAGATAGAAATGGAAACATCCCCTTTGCGATCCACGCGTGAAAAACCTTCTAAAATTATTTTAGAAGATACTGCATCTGCAGTCATTGCATTTTCAATATCCGCAGAAACATCGGTTTTTACAGAATAAGTTTTATAGGTTGTATCCAATGGAGTGGAAGGCAGATTCCTGTATTGGAATTTAAAATTGTAAGGATCCAAATCTACCTTTTGTGCATTTAAGGTGAGGCTGCCTGCAAACATTGCAAGGGCAAACAAACTGAGCTTCGTCATATGCCGCAAAGGTAAACGAATGCGAATGAATATTCAAATACAACTTAGTACCTGATTACCAGCTGTTTAAACGTCTGTCGTAATATTCAAAATTGATTTTAAAGCCAAATCTGGGTTTCTCAAACAAGTTGGAATAGCCACCAGTATAATAAATTCCAATTTTAAATCTCTCGCGCCAAACTTTAATTAATTTATCAAATCCGGCATAAAATTCATAAAAAAACATATTGCGTCTTTCCGGTGCATAAAGCAGATTTACTCCTGCAGATTCTCTTAACCCAAGTGGTTTTAAAAAGATTAATTTGTTGAACAAAGCACCGTTAAAATGGTGTCTGTAATGCACCTCATAAAAACGTTTAAATGTAACAAAAGTGCTATCCATGGTTTGATATGCCCACATTGGAGGTGTAAATAACCAGATGTCGCCGCGCCTTTGATACCTAAAATCCATTAAACTCAATTCCTTTTTTCTGGTAAACGCACCACTAATGGCGCGTATTTCACTTCGGCCCATTAAACCAAGTCGGAAATCATGGTCGAGCCCATATTCCAGATATGTGTAATCAATTACGGAATTGAAAACATTGGGGATTCCTTGTTTCACCTGAACAAAAAAAGTGGGCCATAAACTGCCTAATATTACTTTTTGTTTGGGTTCGCGAATATACTTTTGAAACGGGGTATAGGATACCCTGAAGCTACCGGTAAATGCTCTGTTTTCATTGAATGTTGCCGGATTGTTATTTTCCAGAATTTCAGTTGAAATATTATCGAATTTATAGGTAGAAATATCTTTTCTCTGTGCAAATTCAGATTCCAGTTTAAAAAACAAACCATTGATAATTTCTCTGCGCAGGTAGATAGAAATATGTTTGTTTTCGTAAAAATTTCCGCGGTTAGCCAGGTCAAGAAACGCGGCATATGGATTGATAAAATTAAAATCCCTGCCTGCAGAAATATAGATATTCCCCCGGTGAAAAGGGTCGTACAATGTACTAAAAATAAGGGTGCCTTTTAAATCAGTATTATTAATTCCATAAGATAAATTTTCAACGAAAGTGATGGATTTTTTATTTTTAAATTCTTTTTCTATGGTGTTCCACAAATTGATTCTTGTGCCTCCCGGGTACCAGGGCTGGGCAATAAATATGAGCGGTTGAAAATCCAGTTGCAGCCCTTTTTCGCGGTTGTGGTATTCCTGCCCTTTAAGAAATAATTTGTAAAAAGTTACATGGTTGGTTTCCTTTTCCATACTATCTAAATATTCCTTGCTGGACCGAACTCTTTTAATGGAATCTGCTCTGGTAATAAATTTAATTTCAGTAGAATTTAATGGTACCGCCCTGTTCTTATCCCAATAAGCGCTGTCGTGTTCATAAGCCTCTGCATGGGTCGCACTTATTTCCATTCCAAAATAATTCTTTTCAAAGGTTTTCGGCATTACATATCCCGAATAATTTACTAAAGTATATCCGGAATATTTTCCTTTGCCTGCTTTCGCATAATAATCAAAGCGCTGTGTTTTTATCTGAACAAAACTGTCCTTAGTAATTTGATATTCCTGGCTGATAATAAAATCATTGTATTCATTCAGTTGGTTTGAAGGGAAGTGAAGATCCAGTCGGTATATAGCGTATAGCGTATCAACCAAATGAATTTCACCGGAAAATACTGAATTAGATACCAGTCGTGGTGTGACTTTAATTTTCAATATTCGCCTGCCGAATTCATCTTTATATGCACCTAAAAAAGAAAATTTATATGCAGAAATAGCAGTTGAACTTAAAGGTGACATCACAGGCATTTCGCTAAGCGAACTTATGCGCACCAGATTGTTATAAAAATTAAATTCCCCTTCTGTGGTGCTGGTATAAAACAAACCGGAAATATCTCCCCGTAACGAAACTGCATTGCGTACTTCTTTCAATTTATTTGGGGGATTCCAGTCGCGCTTTAAAATTATTTCTGCCAGATTAGCTGAAACCTCATTGTCCTTTTTATTTTTTTTCTGTGCTGAGCTATCCTTTTTTTCAACCCATGCTTTCGCATGTTTTTTTGGTTTTTGGTATTCTTCAAATGCGCGTATATATACCTCACAGGAATGCGCAGGAGTTCGGCTGTTCCAATATTCTTTGCGCTCTATGGCCTTGCGCATCATGTCATTCCCCGGATCTTTCCATCTGGCTGAAATGGTTACCTCAGATATGTTTTTCACCAAACCGGGTAAGATTACATTTACGGTATCATTTTGTTTCTTTAAAACTACTTTAATTCTCACCTGTTGGTAATCGCGATGTGAAAAGACCAATTCATATTCGCCCTCCCGCAATTCACAGGAATAGTGCCCATTGGCATCTGTTCTGCCAACTACGGAACCATTGGTAATAAAAATATTTACCTCCGGTATGGGTGCCATAGAACTATCGGCTACCATACCGGAAACGGTCTGATATTGGCCGAACGACTTCAGTGAAGTGATCAGAAGAAACAGAAGAGCTGGAACCTTATTCAAAATACTGCCTACAAAAAACGGACACCGCTAGCAAAAGTTACACGTAATGCAGATGAGTGCATGAAATAAACGACAAAATCAGGATTTTCGTTTGCGCGCGTTTGCCACCTCGCTCCTTCGCGAAGGCAACGGAGGAATTTGAAATCCGGGTACAAAGGAAGATGCTTCCGGCCTGTTTTCGGGGTCCCAAATAAAGCCCGGTAATATTTTTTTGTCCGTCGGTATTTGATCTACGGGGTATATGTTACCAACCGGTTTCAAATAAAAACGCACATTATCCACTTTTCCGCTGTCAAAATAAATGCCCATATTTTCGCAGGCAACCACGTTTACGGAGCTTACTACGCTGTCTTTCTCCTTGGCATAATAAACACTCTTTCCATTGCGATTCACCTTCACCACCTGCAATTTGTGGTCATCTCCAAAAAAATTATCGAGATCTGTACCGGATATCTGGCTAAAATGCATTTCGTCTTCCTGAATGGAAACAAAGCTGTTATTTCTGGTTTCCATCTTGGAAATTCTGGAATTGCGCATCAGAATTCTCATGGTGTCGGAATGAATTCTGGTGTTATCATTCCACAAAACCGGATGACCAAACAGACGGAACATACTGTCTTCAACGATATAAGCCAAACTGTCGGAATTTCCGCTGAAATCGGGGCGCCACATCTTTACGTGATGGAATGCCTGCAGGGTGCGGATATGTAAAACAGTGTCTTGAGAATAAATAAATGTGTCAGCCCGCAACATCAGGCTGTCCCCATTGCTCTCATATTTTTTTGCCAATGGCCGCCCCGCAACCCGGGTGTATTTTTGTTTTTTATCGTAATAACCCCTTTGCCCGTAAATGGTGATTTTCTGGTTGGTGTCCTTCACCCAAATATTGCCAAATCCTTCGCCTATTCCAGTGTTACGGTCAAAACTCAGGGTATCTGCACGTATGATATTTTCTTTGGATAAAATGGCGGCATTTTTGGTGAAATAAGATTTGCCGCTTTCTGCATTGTATACCCCATAATTGCACAAAATGGTATTGCTGTCATTTTCTATTTCGGTGTAGGAATAGAAATATGATGTCTGGCTTGGGGTATAGTATTTTAATGTGTCTGCACGAAGCTTGTAATCCGGATGGGTGAGTACAACATTGTGCCGAAAAAAGAGCATTTTTTGATTGGGATCATAGCTTCCCGTGCCACTGGTAAGAACCATTTCCTTGTCAACAATTCGGCCTCCGGCACCATACCATCCTATTTTGGAATCGGTATGATATTGAATCCAGGGAGTAGTCAGAGTCATATCCTTATCCGTTAATTTTACCCCACCTTCTACTCTGGCAATTTTGGTATTATTGTTAAAAATAAGATTGCTGCCTGTAATTACCACCCCGTCAGTGCTTGTAATTCTCACATTCCCAAAACCGGTAAGTTCTTCTTTGGATACGTCATAGTCGGCTTCGTCACAAAAAACAGTGTTTCCACTTTGTTCAAACTGAACATTGCCTTCCAGGTGCTGAATTTCTTTGCCTCCGCGTTTTATACCCTTCATTTTTCCTGCAGAAATACTGATTGGCTGACTAAATACAGCAAATGCCGGGACGCTGAGCAGTAAGAGTATAAAAATGCGTTTGACCATGAGGAGCAGCAATTCGGATGCAAATAACGAGCCATTTCATCAAACCTGAAAACACTATGAGTTTCATTTGCAGGACAATACCTTTGCCTTGTGTTAGTATCGCGGCTTTTGCAATTTGATAAGCAATTTCAGTCCAGACTAAAATCCGGCCCATCTCTGCTTGCGGTGAGCGGTGGCGTGGACTCTATGGTGCTGGCACATTTGTTTTTGAAAGCGAAATTTCCGTTTTCCATTGCACATGTAAACTTTGGTCTCAGAATACCCGATGCAAATCTGGATCTGGATTTGGTTAAGGAATTTTGCGAAACCAATAGTATTACCGCTTATTTTCACCTACCGGAAACAACCAAATACGCAGAGGAAAAAGGCATTTCAATTCAAATGGCGGCAAGAGAATTGCGGTATCATTTTTTTGAAAAATGCATGGTAGAAAATCACCTGAATTATTTGATTACCGCCCATCATTCATCAGACAATCTGGAGAATTTTTTTATTTATCTGCTGCGCAACAACACAGAAGGGGCGCTGAAGGGAATTGCAAAAGTTTCAGGTAACCGAATTCGGCCCATGTTGGATTTTACCAAACAGGAAATAGTAAATTATGCAACCGCCAATAATATAACCTGGAGAGAGGATTCCAGTAATTTAAAGACGGATTACCTGAGAAATAAAGTGCGGAATTTGATTATTCCGGGGTTGATGGAATACTATCCGGAAGCGGGAAAAGACTTTCTGTATCTTTCAATGGATTTTCAGAACTATTTTGAAAATAAAAAGAAAAATGCGGAAGAATTTCTGAAGACTTATTGGAGAAGTGATGGGAATAAAAAATGGATTTCTGCAGAAATATTGCAGCATAATATGGGTTCTGCAGCCCTGAATTATTTTTTCAGAGAAAAAGGATTTCATAAAAATACCATTGCCAAAATGCTTGCATCAAAGCGTATTGGAAGCAAGTTCAGCAGTGCATTGGCTGATGTTATGTTAGAACCTGCAGGATTCTGTGTGATGGACAAAGAATCCAAAATTCAGGAAGTAGAATTTATTATTTCTGAAACCGATTTGCCCTTGCAGATTGAAGCTGGGAAATTCGAAATTACCCTGGAAGAAAAACCCTTAGGGAATGAGGGTGGGGAATTTGGGGAATACTGGCAATTTGATATGGATAAACTCAAATTTCCATTAGTGATCCGCACCTGGAAAATAGGCGACAAAATGGAAATATTTGGATCCGGAAAGCATAAAAAATTATCGGATATACTGATAGATGCGAAGGTGGGAATCAGCTCTAAAAATTTGCACCCGGTTCTGGATTCTTCTGCAGGTATTTTGGGGCTGACAGCCTTGAAGCGCAGCAATCTGGCAAAGGTTTCCGGGGAAAGCAAACGGATACTTGCCATAAAATGGCATATACAAAACATTTGATGGAAATAAAGAGATAAATTTGCATCCTGTATGAAGGCAATAATTCCGGTTGCGGGTATAGGTAGCAGAATGAGACCGCATACTCAAACCCAGCCGAAGTCATTGATTCCGGTGGCGGGAAAACCAATTTTGGGCCATATTATCGACAGTCTCAAAAAAGCAGGTATTAATGAGTTTGTGTTTATTATCGGATATCTGGGTGATAAAGTAGAGCAATATGTTTCGCAAAACCACCAGGATTGCAAAAGCAGTTTTGTAATCCAAACCCTGGGAAAAGGAATTGGTCATGCCATTTGGCTGGCCAGAGAAGAAATTTCGGATGACGAACCCGTTTTAATTGTATTGGGAGATACCATTTTTGAAGCGGATTTGCAAAAAGTTATACGGGAAGGTAAAAGTTCACTTGGTGTAAAAAAAGTGGAAGATCCACGACTATTTGGAGTTGCAGAACTGGACGATACCGGGAATATTTCGAGAATGATAGAAAAGCCCAATATTCCCAGGTCCAATCTGGCTTTGGTTGGTTTGTATTTTATCAGAGAGACATCTGTGCTCAAACAATGTTTGGAATACAATATCGAAAATGAAATTCGAACTCAGAATGAATTTCACCTCACAGATGCCCTGCAATGTATGATTACCAAAGGGGTGGAAATTGGAACATTTACCGTGGACAGTTGGTTTGATTGTGGTAAAAAAGAAGTGATTTTGCAAACCAACAGAAATTTGTTAAAAGTAATTACCGATAACGGAATTACACAGGAAACAAAGGATAAGAACATCATCATTCCACCCGTATATATATCGGCGAAAGCTAAGGTTGAAAACAGCATTATAGGACCGGATGTGAGCATTGGAGATGAGGCGATAATTACCAGATCTGTAATTAAAAACAGTATTATTGGTCAGCACGCCGAAATACGAAACGCAATTCTGGAAAATTCTCTGATAGGTAGCGACAGCACCTTGGTGGGCGCTGTGCATAGTCTCAATATAGGGGATAGTGCAGAAATAAATCTGGGAAATAATTGATTTATTTCTAAAGCCGGAAACATGCATTATAGCGCAATACAAATTCAGGAAATTTTGCAGAGTGCGGAAACTTTGCCATATCCTTCCGCTGTGCTGATGCATGTTAGCTTTGATACTCGCCGAATTCACCAGCCCGCAACCACTTTGTTTTTTGCACTATCCGGATTTGTTCGCAGCGGGGAAAATTATATTTCTGAAGCGTATGAAAGGGGAGTGCGAAATTTTGTAATTCCACTGAATTACAAAGAGAAATTCTTTGCGGACTCCAATTATTTTCAAGTTCCGGATGTGCGTATTGCAATGCAGCAACTGGCACGTTTTCACAGAGAACAATTCAAGGGTTTAATGGTTGGAATTACCGGTAGTAATGGCAAAACCATTGTGAAGGAATGGTTGTATCAACTATTGAAAAACGACTTTGAAATTGTGCGAAGTCCCAGAAGTTTTAATTCATCTATTGGTGTTCCTGTGAGTTTGATGGGAATAGAAAAATGGCACCAACTGGCATTGATAGAAGCAGGAATTTCCGGTTATCATGAAATGGAAATTCTGGAAGAAATGATTTATCCGAGTATGGGAATTTTAACCCATTTGGGATCCGCACACGATGAGAATTTTAGCAGCAGACGAGACAAAGCCAGGGAAAAATTGAAATTGTTTCGCAATTGCGATGTGATTGTATATCCTTACGATACAGAGGAAGTAAGAGAAGAAATTCAGGAATTGAAGGGAAAAAATCCACTATTGAAAACCTATAGCTGGGGATGGGGAGAAGGTGCCGGTTTCTGCATTCAACATACCGAAACAAATGGACTTGAAACCACCATTCAATTTCGTAACCGTTCAATTACACATGAGATTGTTATACCTTTCGCAGATAAAGCGGGTATAGAAAATGCGATGACCTGCCTTTGCGCATTGTCTGCCTTGGAGCGCTGGGATCCCGAACATATTCTGGCTTTCAGAAATCTGCAAGGACTGGAAAACCGTTTGGTATTTACCGAGGGAAAAAATGGAAATTATCTGGTGAATGACAGTTATTCCAATGACCTGGACAGCCTGGAAGTCGCATTGGATTTTTTGCTGCGACAACAGCCGGATAAGCAGCATATGGTGGTTCTTACGGATTTGGAACAATCGCATCCGGATAAAGTGAAATTGTATGAAAAAGTAGCTGAAATGCTCATTTCCAAAAACACCTCCAAATTAATTGCAGTGGGACCTGAAATGGAATTGCATGCTGCGGCGTTTCAACAGATTCCAACGGTTTTTTTCAGGAATACGGATACTTTAATTAAATCGGCAATACTGGATCGTACTTCCAATATGGCTATTTTGTTAAAAGGAGCCCGATCCTACAAAATGGAACGCGTATTTGAAAGAATGCGCAAACAAATGCACAAAACCTGGCTGGAAATAGATTTAAATGCTTTAAAAAATAATTTTAATTATTTCCGGAATAAAGCCGGAGTCGGCAAAAAAATGATGGCCATGGTAAAGGCTTTCGGATACGGCAGCGGATCTTTTGAGGCGGCCCGTCTGCTTCAATTTGCCGGTGCAGATTATCTCGCAGTTGCATATACAGATGAAGGAGTTCAATTGCGTCAAAACGGAATTCGATTGCCAATTATGGTAATGAATTGCGGAATAGACGATTTGCAGGCATTACTGGATTACAATTTGGAACCGGTGGTTTATAACAAAGAGGGATTGGAAGCTTTTGTTGCGCAATCTGCCGAAATAGATATTCATCTTGAAATAGATACAGGAATGCACCGACTTGGATTTGCTCCTGAAAATGTAAATGAATGGTTACATAAATTGCCGGTGCATGTCTCCGTCGCAAGTGTCTTCAGCCATCTTGCGGCTTCGGAAGCTTTTGAGCATGATGCATTTACACAACGCCAAATGAACCGATTTGAGCAGGTTTGTAAACGCATTGAAGAAATATTGGGGTACCCGGTTATCAAACATATTTCCAATACCGGAGGAATTTTAAGATTTGATAATTCCAATTTTGATATGGTTCGTTTGGGAATTGGTTTATACGGAATTGATCCGTCCGGAATTTCCAATCCCGAATTGGAAACGGTGGTAAGTTTAAAATCTACGATATCCCAGATTCGCAAAGTGGATTCCGGAGATAGTGTTGGTTACGGAAGGCGGGCTGTGGAAATGCATGAGAGAGATATTGCGGTAATTCCCATTGGTTACGCAGATGGAATTATGCGTTTGCTCGGAAACGGAAATGGAGCGATATGGATAAACGGAAAGCAGGCTTTTTATACCGGAAATATTTGTATGGATATGGCCATGTGCGATGTTACCGGTATGGAATGTAAAGAAGGAGATGTGGTTGAAATTTTCGGTAAACATATTCCAATTGAAGAAATCGCATCCAAATGTTCTACCATTCCTTATGAAATTCTTACCTCAATTTCACCGCGGGTAAGACGTGAATTTGTAGGGGAAAATTGACGTCAATGTGCTCATTGACGTCAGGAAGGAAGGTTTGCACATTGTGGGGGAGAACTGACGTAAAATTATGTTAAAAAGTCACATTAGTATCGAATCTCAAATATGATCGCAAATGAGAAAGTTAACCATCTTCATTAGTTTATTTTTCATTTCTTTAAAATATGAAATGCTTTTAGGACAAGATACTTTAGTTTTGTCTGCCCCCTTTACTAGTCAACGATTTATCATTGATGAAAATGGCCGATTTACATTTAGATATAGAGACTGTACCGGAGTGTCTCTTGGAAAAGGAATCGTAAAAAAAGGGATTTTCAAATGGAAATTTGTTTTCGACAGTGCAATCACTCCAAAGAAACCATTCTTTGTATGTGATAGCGCATCAAAATATAAGAAATTTCAAATTCTATTTAAATCCATTCAGGATAGCACAGAAATTCAGGATTTTTCATTATATATTAATGGACGTTCAAGTATGCTGGTGCTGGATGATCATGGATTTGATCATAGCGGTGATTTGGCAATCGCCGATACAATTGTGGTTGAATATTGGAACGATACAATTAGAATAGTAAGAGACAAATTGAATTGTAAAAAATTGACTGTATATTTATATGAGTTTCCTGTATATAAAGAAAAAGATAAAGGAACAGTAAAATATCGCAAATCTATTTTTTCGAAACGCAAGTTAACTAATCGTTTGGTGCATAAAAGAAGTCGCAATAAGAAACATATTTTAAGATTGTATTTTGGGTTTAAAAGGATTCACTGATAAATGTGCATAAAAAAACCCCTCCGGCAGTGGAAGGGCTTTTGAAAGGGAACACAAAAGCATAGTTTTATTAGGTGCTGGCAGTCACCTTTATTTTACCAAAGCGGTAAAATCATTTTTCAAATTCTGATATCCTGTGATATCTACTTTTATGGACCCCACTTGTATAGCTGTTTGTACCCGAATCGGAATTTTATTGTCGTCATCACTGATCCAAACTGTCATATCGTTTGAGTTTTTGAACACGCGGTCTACTACTAATTTTGGACGCAATTTGATACATCTCACTTTTCCAATATCTGATTTGATGGTTTCTTTACCCAAATAAGTAAAGTTCAAATTGTAAATTTTGTTATCCAAATAAATATCTATTGGGAAAACCTGATTGGTTTTTGCATTTTTAAAATCGATGTTTCTGGCATAATAAAGTGCACTTGCTATATCCTGTGTGTATACCGGAATAGTGAGTTCACCATCGGAATTGCGCATTTTTTTCTTGTCGTGCATGTATATCGCCAAATCTTCATCAAAATATTTATCTTCTCTTACAGTTTTTGCGTAACGCAAAGGGGCAAGACTTTGGTCATCTACCCAACTTTGAAATTTATCGCGCACTTTGTATGCCCAGTCGAATGATTTCAGGGTTTCTCCATCCACTTTCATGGAATACGCATTACGGTTGCCAATTTTCGTGGTTTTTTCGTCTACCGACATGGTAATCAATCCTGCGTTGATAATGCCATAGTGCACCCTAAAATTGAGTTTCTCGCCCGGTTTAAAGGCATTATTCACCATCTTTCGATAGGTGAAACCCTGAGTCTCCTGATATTTATCGCGGGTACCAAAGCTCATTGCGGCTGTGGCCAATGCGGCTGCTATCAGGGTTAATGTGATATTCCTTTTCATGTGCTGTCCTTTCATGTATACAATTTCCAAAGCTCGTGCCAAACTGTTTACAATAATGAACACAACGAAAAGGGGGGCATCCCCCAAAAATTATTTGATATGTTCGTAGCTGGCTGCTCCGGAGTTGTCGATATTACTCTCCTGCGGATCTCCCTTTAATTTTAGGGAACTGCCTCCCGATATGCGCGCATGTATACTTTCAGTGGTCCAGACCTTTACGGAGGAAGCGCCGCTGGCATGTACATCTGCTCTGTTGGATTCCAGATCCAAACTGCTGTAATCGCTGGCACCTGAAATATCTAAATTCAAGGATTCCACTTTCCCCTTAAGTTCCGATCTGGATGCACCTTCCAAATCCAGATTCAGCTGGTGAATACGCACCGTTCCCATAATTTTTGTTGCACCGGTACATTCTATATCCAGATTTTCAGATTTCCAGTTTTTGAAATGTATTTCTGCAACTCCATTTGCTTCTATTTTCTGCAGGTCTTTTAAATAGATTCTGATAACTGAAGTTTTATCGAGAAAATCTCCAAAATCTTCATCAATTTCCAAACTGTTTCCATCTGTTTCTATCCAGTCAGGGTGATTTAAAATCGGACCTGAAACCAATTCCAGTTTATTACTACCCGATGGAATAATCTGTACATTGAATTTTCCTGAAATCTTTATCCGCTCCAATTGATTGTCCAGTCTTTTTGTTTGTCCGGAACGACCGTTGTATATACCGGTACCGGTGCTGTCCATAAAAACCGCATCACCAAAAGCAAATAAATTGGCATAATTATTTTCAGAAAAATACATGTTCTTTTTGCATTTCACCCATTTCCCTTTCGGAACATAAATGGTATATTTTACCCAATTTAATTCCGAATTTTCCAGGTTTTTTACATCCGTTCCGGGTTGCAAATTCAATGTATTGTTTCTGATGGAATACGTTTTCGGGAAGTTGGAATGGTTTGGTGCGCCGTAGTATTTGCGGGGACCGAAGATTTTGTTATGTTGTTCAATATGAAAAAAACTATCATCCGATTGTTCGATATCTTCCAGATAATTTAATGTAAACAAACCGCTCTTTTCTGTATTTAATTCTGTGGATTCCAAATACAAAGTATCCCCGGAAACAGGGATCATTTCCTGAAACATGATTTTCTCGGTTTTGTTTCTGAAATTACGTGCGGCATCAAATACAAAGGCAAATAAAATCAGAAAAACGATAGTGGTAGCCCAGCTCAGATAACGGCGAGGCATGCGCATTCTTTCGCGGTTTCTGGAATTTCTGAACACGGCAATTGCAATTACCGCAATAACCAAAAGCAACCAGCTTACCAATGCGATTTTTATGGCAAGTGCATTGCCTCCGGCATTCAATAAAATATCCAATCCACTTTGACCGTTTAAAATAAAATTATTGAATTCGGCATGTATATTATCTGTAAAAAATGCGATTAATAATGCAATCAAACACGCTATTAAAAGACCACCGATAACAGACATGGCGACATTTACGGCAAACAGCACTACTGCCACAATGGCTTTTGCAATTCCCTGAACAAATGCTGCAAATCTGCTCCTGGTTTGTGTGTTTTTAAATCGGGATTTTACCTCTGAAAATTCAGATTTAATATTGTCTTCAATATTTTGCAAAGTTGGTCTTTGACCGCGCATCATCAGTTTTTCCGCGGTTGTCCGGGCTTCCGGCATTACAATCCAAAGGATGATATATAAAGGAATTCCAAATCCAAAAACAAATACAGAAATTGCCCAGCCTACACGTAAGATTACAGGATCAATATCAAAATATGCGCCGATTCCACTCCATACCCCAGCCAATATTTTATTATCGGGATCGCGGTACAACCTGCGATGCGGTTCATTATAGGTGAAGGTTTGTTCCTGGCTGGCTCCATCTAATGGACCCATTTGTGCAATCACATCTTTTACATCTTCCAGGGTGGTAAAGGATCGGTTATTTTCTTTTTGTTTTTTGTCCAGCAATTCACCAATGCGTTCTTCTATATCACCGACAATTTCGGCAGCACCATCTTCACCGGCGTATTTTTGATGTAAGGCATCGGTGTATTGCCCAGCAGCAATTGCAGCGTCTTCATCGGCCGTAAGCACATAATGGCCCAGTCGGATATTTACTACTTTATTCATTTTGGGGTTGTTTTTAAATTTTTGACGGTAAGAATAAGTTCTTCCCAATTCGCATCCAATTCCTTTAAATATTGAATGCCGGTTTCTGTAATCTGAAAATATTTTCTGGGAGGACCCTGGGTGCTTTCTACCCATTTGTAAGTCACCAGTCCACTGTTTTTCAATCTGGACAGCAATGGATACAAGGTGCCTTCTGCAACCAACAATTTGGCATTGGTGAGCATATCGATAATATCAGAGGAATAAATCTCTCCCCTGGCAATTACCGAAAGCACGCAATATTCCAAGACTCCTTTGCGCATCTGACTCTGTGTATTCTCCGTTGCCATAAATTCCTATGCAAAGATATATGTATTATTTGGTATTATGCAATACATAGTAGTAAAAAAGTAAAATATCTCGATAAACATTGGATGAAATGCCATGAAAGCGAGGGGGATAACATTCCATCCATAATAGTTTGGGGTCGCAAGTGGCATCTATGAGCCAAAAATTCAACACCCTGATCCCTATTCCCTAACCCCTTATATTACCTTCGCGGCATGTCTTCCAACATAAACCTTTTATCATTTAGCAAAGGCAGTGGCTGTGGGTGTAAAATCAATCCCACAGAATTGAAAAGCCTGATTGGAGATATCGTGATTCCGGATCATTTTCCGGGATTGGTAGTTGGGAATTCTTTGGCCGATGATTGTTCTGTATTTGATTTGGGAAACGGGAAATTTCTCTTGCAAACCGTTGATTTTTTTACTCCCATTGTAAATGATGCGTATATTTTTGGAGCTGCAGCAGCAGCGAATTCGCTTAGTGATATATGGGCAATGGGAGGCAAACCCATTATGGCAAATGCAGTTTTTAGCTGGCCATTAGACAAATTGCCTTTGGATCTTGGAAAAGAAGTACTCCAAGGTGCTTCTGATGTTTGCAACAAAGCAGGTGTAGCATTGGCCGGCGGACATAGTATTGACGGGCAGGAACCGCTTTTTGGTCTGAGTGTTACCGGTATTTGCAATGCAGAAAATTTAAAGCGAAATAACGGTGCGCAAAATGGCGATTTCATTTATCTTACAAAACCTCTGGGTATAGGAATGCTTTCTGCAGCACATAAAAGAGGAGTTTCTACAGAAGGTCAGGATAAAGCGCTGTTTAATTATTTGCAGGAATTAAATCAAATTGGTGAATCATTGGGTGAAATGGAAGCAGTGCATGCGATAACAGATGTTACCGGTTTCGGACTTGCAGGACATTTGTTGGAGATGTGCACTGCATCCGGTTTAGGTGCTGAAATAGAGGGGGATAAAATCCCAAAAATTGCGGAAGCAGAAACACTTGCATCGCAATTTATTTTACCCGATAATGCGATGCGAAACTGGAATGCATATGAAAAGGAAATTGTATTGCAAAACCAGGTGATTTTCCCCTGGTTGGTAGACCCGCAAACCAATGGGGGATTACTTTTAGCAGTGGACCCTTTGCAAAAAGAAATTCAGGAATATTTAAAATCTAAAGCAAATTTTATCGGAATATTTTCCAATAAAATAAATGGATTAAAAGTGAATTAATTTTTATAGCTCACCGCTTTTACCGCTTTCACAATTCTCTCTACGCTAGGCAAATATTCCTCCACAAAAGTTGGAGCATATGGCAGCGAAGTATCGTGGCTGGTAACGCGGTGAATGGGCGCATCCAAATAATCAAAAGCACGGCGCTGAACCATATGGCTGATTTCGCTGGAGATACTTGCCAAAGGCCAGGCTTCTTCCACAATTACCAGGCGGTTTGTTTTTTGTACACTGCGAATAACCGTATCGTAATCAATGGGTCTTACTGTGCGCAGGTCTATCAGTTCTGCATCAATACCCTCTGCCGTTAATTCTTCAACTGCTTTTTGTGCGCGAAGCATCATTTTTCCAAAGGATACTATCGTTACATCTTTCCCTTCCTTTACCACATCCGCAACCCCAATTGGAATGGTGTATTCGCCATCAGGAATCATTCCTTTGAATCCGTACATTTGCTCGCTTTCCATAAAAATTACCGGATTCTCATCGCGAATGGCAGATTTCAACAAACCCTTGGCATCGGCAGGATTGCTGGGAACCACCACCTTTAATCCCGGGGTATTGGCATACCAGTTTTCAAAATTCTGGCTGTGTTGTTGGGCAAGTTGTCCGGCGCTGCCGGTAGGTCCGCGAAACACCATGGGCGCCAGGTACTGACCATTGCTCATGCTGTTGATTTTAGCTGCGGCATTAATTACCTGGTCGATGGCTACCAGGGAAAAGTTGAAGGTCATGAATTCGCAAATGGGTCTTAGTCCATTCATGGCTGCACCTACGGCGATACCTGCAAAACCGAGTTCAGCAATTGGAGTATCAATAATCCGTTTGGGACCAAATTCATCCAACATGCCCTGGCTTACTTTATATGCGCCATTGTATTCTGCCACTTCTTCTCCAAGAAGAAAAACCTTTTCATCGCGTCTCATTTCTTCCTGCATTGCCTCACGCAGGGCTTCCCTGAACTGAACTTCTCTCATGATTATTTATGGGGCAACAAAAGTACATAAAAACCAATCATCTGAGGGTATACCGCAATCTTGATGTAATAATTATAAGGGGTATAAAATAAAACTACCCCAAATCGAGTTTAACACGTAACAGAAAGGAACAGGCATGAAAAACACACTACTCATAGCCGTCTGCAGTTTAATCCGCATATGCTCCGCCGCGACAGAAATCAAACAATTTGATTTTTACGGGCGCACGGTGATGGTGCCTTTGGATCCCACCCTGCAACATCTCCGATTTGACAGTAAAAACATTAGTTTTATCAAAGTGAGCACCCAGTTGAAGGCCATGCACAAACTGGATTTGCCCAATACTTTCCGCCAATTGCGCCAGGAAGCGAAAAAAATGAAACTGGATCGCGTAGGATATTTTCAGTTAATTAAAGTCTTCAGTATGAAAGCATTTCCGGAACAAAGTGCGGATTTTAGAAAAGCAATTGCATGGTATGGCTTGCGCGATGTTGGTATAGATGTGATTCTGGTTGGCAGTCATGATTATTTCAATCTTTTTGTTCGGCTCGATCAGGAACCCGATGGATGCTATTCTATGTCGAGCGGAGGAAAAAAATATTTCAGCGTAACCAAGGGTGAAATTCCCTACAACAAAATGGAAGTTTTCAGGCCACTTTTATTGCAGGATTCCGCCATGGATCCCCTGAGTCTGGACATAAGTTGTTTGCCTGAATTGGGAAATTCAATTGTAGGCAGAAGCAGGGAGTTTGAATACAACAACCGAAACTATGTTCTCAATACCAGATATAACGCAAATTTGGTGAGTTATATGAATGACCTTCCCAGATTCCGAATCGGTACTCATTTGTACAATCTGAGACCCAGTGAAGAAGCGGGAAAATCGCTGGATGACAGTTTAAAAATTTGGATGCTGGGTATGAGTTACAGCGAAAAATTGAGTTTTATTCTCAATATGGTACAAAGAGCATTTCCATACAAAGCGGATCGCGACTATCGCCCAAGAGAAAAACGCAATTTTATTGAGCAAACATTGGCAGATGATTATACGGATTGTGAAGATAAGGCAGCTTTGTTTTGTTATCTCGCAAAAAATTATCTGAACAGCAATACTATTTTAATTTATAGCCAGAGTGCAACCCATGTTACTGCTGCATTAGAACTGGAAAAAAACGCACCTGGATATACTTTTAAACTCAACAACAAAGGGTATTTAATTTGTGAAGCAGCATGCACCGGATATAAGCCGGGTGCAACAATTCTAACGCAAAAGCAAATTAAAACAGCTGAAATTTATCAGTAAATTTAGTCAAGACGGTTGGATATAATTCTCTCTACCTGATCCATCAATTGACGTGGAGATAATTTGCGCCAGTTTATATCGTCCAGTTCACCGCCAAAATTGACATAATAATCAATTCCTGCGCGGCGAAACTCTTCCAAAACATGGTCGCGGAAATTCAACATTACTATCCAACCATCTTCCACTTCCTGAAACCATTCTTCGTAATAACTATCATCGGAAGCGTGAAAATTCAGTACATTTTCTCCAATTAAAATGAATTTGTTGATTCCCTCCTCCGTCATCAATTCTATCACATCCCGTTTCAGATTCATAATGTCATTGTATAAGGCATCGTTCCATTCACCAATCATTTCTATTATGGCATAGCCCTCCGGATAATCTACATAGAGAATTTTGATATACAGGGTTTGGGATCCAAAATCATCCCATTGCGGATGAATGAGATAATTGTATACGGCATGTTCAAAAACAAATTCGCTGTATTCCCTTTCAAAGAAAGGAGACCGGTTATCTTCATTCGCCTGATAGATGTGCAACCAATTGTAATATGGCTCTATATAATGCAAAGTCGCTGCAAAGTTATTAAACGAAACTTTGCTTTTTTTTATCCATTACAAAACTATTTCAATAAATAATTTACAGGACAATTACACAATCCACGGGTTTTTGCCATCTTTGCCCTGTGCAGCGCAAGTTTCTCGGTAATTTGTTTTTGCTTCAGGCACTGAATTGGCTGGTGAAACCGGTGTGGATTTTTTGGATAGACAGGCTGGCACAAGTGAAACTCGGCGACCATTGGTATGGGAAATATTATGTAATTTTCAGTTTTGCCTTACTTTTTAATATCTTGTTGGATTTTGGCCTCAATAGCTTTTTAACTTCCAATATAGCAAAAACCGGCAGCATTGGCATAGCCAAAAAAGTGATCCGGTTTAGGTTGATGCTCGCAGTTTTGTTTATTCTTCTGGTATTGGTTATTGGCCTGCAACAAAAGCTGGATCCTGATATTTTAGGTCTGGTGATTCTCAACCAGGTGCTTGCAGGGTTTCTACTTTTGGTTCGATCCATATTACAGGGCAGGCATTTATTTAGAACGGATAGTATAATATCTGTAACCGATCGGTTAATCGCTATTTTGCTTTGTTCATTTTTCATTTATAGCCAGAATTTTTCAGCAAGAACCGGCGTTTTTATTTTCTTAATCGTACAAACAGCAGGATACATTGGTGCCTTAATCCCGGCCTCCATTGCGGCATTTCGCAATACCAAAACTTCCGTAGGTAATGCTATTAGTCCAGGATATCAGGCTCTGATAAAGCAAGCAGGTTGGTTTGCGGTGCTGGCATTTGCCATGTCTGTTTTCACCAGAATAGACGCATTGATGATTCGCAATTTTTCTAAAGGTGGGTATGTGGAAGCAGGAATTTATGCCCAGAGTTTTCGTTTGCTCGATGCGGCATTGATTTTTTCTTCACTGATCAGTACTTTATTGTTACCTGTATTTAGCAAAATGATTGTGGCAAAGGAAAATACCCATACTATGGTATGGCTGAATATTCGTATCATTTGGTTTGTAGCGCTTCCGGCTGCTCTGGCAGCTTATTATTTTGGAGCAGAAATTTTGCAATTTTTGTACCGGAAAACTTATAAAGACAGCGTAGAATTATATTATTCAGCTTCCATATTTTTTCCGGTGATGTTCAGCTTTTTGGTAATGGGAACTGTACATGTTTTTGGAACCTGGCTCACTGCCGCTCACAGGGTTAAATGGCTGGCATTTATTGCATTTTTTTGTATCCTGTTTAATGTTGCATTTAATTATTATTTTATACCACAATATGGTGCGCTTGCCGCGGCATGGTCTTGCTTTTTTACCCAACTTTTGTTCGCAGGTGCATGTATGGCAGGAACCATGCTGCTGAAGGGATTCACACCCCAAATACAACAGGTTGCTTTAACCATTATCTGGATTTTTGTCTCAGTTGCTTTGTTTGGAATAGCAAGGTATTTTTTCGATGGAATTCAGGCGCTTTTTATTGCCGGAATTTTTTATCTCTTCGGAACTTTTGCAGTTGGTATTTTCAGGGCAGAATTGAAAAAAATGTTAGCGAATAAAAAATAGTTATTATTCCACATCCAAAATTTCTTCATTATTTCGTTTGACCGGTTTGATAAATTGCTGAATAAAAAACCATATAAAGGAGATAAGAATACAGGCCAGCAATATAAAATACGAATACTTGAAATCGTATACCCTGAGTATGATGGCCACCACCAGTAGCAGTTTGGAAAATACACCCATTAAAAACACTCCCAATAATTGTGTTCTGGACCGGTAAGGAATTCGGAAATAAAAATTAATTTCAGCAATATTTCCGGCTATAGTAAGTACGATACCAATCCAAAAAAGAATATGGAGGGCATCCAGTTTAACTGCAATAAAATGGAAAAGCAACAACACAAAGCCCAGGGGCTGCAGGAAGCGTAAATAACCTTTCATGGATGGATTCCGTTACTTAGGCATATAACGGAAATTTCTGCATTAGCTTGTGCACGTCGTTTTTAACCTCTGATAAAGTAATTTCATTTTGGTGGTTGGACAGTGCTCTGTTAATCAAATCTGCAATGGTTACCATTTCGGTTTCCTTTAGTCCTCTGCTGGTTACCGCGGCTACCCCAAGACGAATGCCGGATGTAACAAAAGGGCTTCTGCTTTCAAACGGAACGGTGTTTTTATTGATGGTAATATCGCAAGCTACCAATGTATTTTCTGCTAATTTTCCGGTAAGCAAATCATCGCCTTTTGGCCTCAGGTCTATTAACATCATATGGTTATCGGTTCCCCCGCTAATCACAGCATAACCGTGTCTTACCATTTCTTCTGCCAATATGGATGCATTTTTCTTTACCTGCTGTTGGTACAATTTAAATTCAGGTTGCAATGCTTCGCCAAATGCAACTGCTTTTGCTGCAATTACATGTTCCAGAGGTCCACCTTGTGTACCCGGGAAAACAGCACCATCCATCATGGCGGACATCATTTTTATTTCACCTTTAAGAGTTTTTTCACCCCATGGATTTTCAAAATCTTTTCCCATCATAATCACACCACCACGAGGCCCGCGCAGGGTTTTATGTGTAGTAGTGGTTACAAAATGACAATGTGGAATAGGATCATTCAACAAACCGGCCGCAATTAACCCGGCAGGGTGTGAAATATCGGCGAGCAATAATGCGCCAACCGAATCTGCAATTTCCCGCAAGCGTTTATAATCCCAATCTCTGCTATATGCACTTGCACCGCAAATAATTAATTTCGGTTTTTCCAATGTGGCTTTTTCTGCGACTTTCTCCCAATCAATCCGACCTGTTTCATGCTCTACACCATAAAACGATGGCGAATAAAGTTTGCCACTAAAATTTACCGGAGAACCATGGGTTAAATGACCGCCGTGGCTCAAATCAAAGCCCAGAATTTTATCACCTGGTTTTAAACAACCCAACATTACAGCGGCATTTGCCTGTGCCCCGCTATGGGGTTGCACATTGGCCCACACAGCACCAAATAATTTTTTCAGGCGATCTATGGCCAGTTGTTCAATTTTATCAACCACCTGGCAACCGCCGTAATATCGTTTTCCGGGAAGTCCTTCGGCGTATTTATTGGTAAGCACAGAACCCATTGCCTCCATTACCTGTTGGCTAACGAAATTTTCGCTGGCTATGAGTTCAATTCCTTCCTGTTGTCTGTGTAATTCGTCCTGTATAAGTGAAAAAACCAATTCATCTCTACCGGCTTGTTGGTTACCTGCATTCATGTTAAAAATGCAATTTTAGACTTTTTTATTGATAACTGTATGGCAGAATCGTTGGTAATCGAGGAGAACTTGTTTGCCGTGTAAAACTTACTTGCTCCTGGTGGATTCTGAGGCCAGGAATGGTAATGAATTTCCTGTAAACATTGTCATTAGAAAAAGTCCCTGGTTTTGGAATACAACCCAAATCCCCGAAATTCGCCCGCATCCTATGAATTTGAATAAATCATTTGCAAAGCAGGCCGGCATTTTTTTGCTGTTTGTTTTGGGTTTTTGGGCCATTTCTTCCATTTATCTCAGTCCGGCAATTGGCGGTGAAATGGCATTGGCTCAGGGCGATATGAATCAGGTGCGGTATATGACCGCTGAAGCCAAACAATACAAAGAAGTTCATGGAGAATATCCGGGTTGGGTAGATGGTTTGTTCAGCGGTATGCCAACCAGTCTGATTACCGGTATTTCCTCCGGAAATCTGGTATATCTGAGTGGTATTTATGAATTGTTTCACATGGTACATACGCCTTTTAATTTCTTGTTTCTGGCTATGTTATCCATGTTTATTCTGCTGCTTTCAGTAGGTTGCAACCATTGGCTTTCTGCAGCGGGTGCGATAGGATATGCATTCATGACCTTTTCGATTTCGAGTTATGAGGCAGGACATATAACCAAAATTCTGGCAACCAATGTAATGCCCGGTGTATTGGCAGGACTGGTTTTGTTGGGTAGAAAAAAATATTTATTGGGAGCTGCACTTACTGCATCCTTTTTTGCATTGCTGGTGGGTTATTTCCATTACCAAATTGCATATTATATGGGCATTGTAATTGCCATTTTTCTCATCACAGAATTCATACGTTTTATTCGCACCAAAGAAATTCGCCATGGACTGATGAGCACCGGTATTGCCGCTGTTTGCCTGTTGGCGGGGGTGCTGGCCAATCTTGGCAAAATTGTAGATACGAAAGATTATTCCAAAGCATCTATGCGTGGAGGCTCTGAAGTATATTCTCAAAAGCCGGGTGCAAATCCGGAACAAAGCAATACATCCGGAAAAGGATTAAATATTAAATACGCATTTGAATACAGTTATGGTATAGAAGAAACATTTTCACTGATGTTTCCGCGAATTAAAGGGGGAGGAATGCAGGAAGATATCGGAGAAAATGAACTTACCGGAGAAGAGCGTGTTCCATTATATTTTGGAGAGTTACCCATTTTATCCGGCCCTATTTATTTGGGTGTCATTTTAATGTTTTTATTCATTGCTGCTATTGTTTTCGTTATTCGTTTAAAACCGGGAAAAATTTCCAATTCCGAAGTAATTCAAGCCAAATATTGGTTGGTATTTTCCATTATTACATTCCTCATATCCGCATCTCTTGCATGGGGAAGATATTTTGGTTTTAATGAATTTTTATTTGACAATTTACCGCTCTACGATAAATTCAGAACACCGATGATGGCACTTACTATTGCAGAGCTTATTGTTCCTTTCTTTGGACTTTACGGTTTGAGTTTGTTTCTCAAATCCAGAAATACGGAAGAAAGAGATATTTCTTATTTTAAAGTGCTATCTATTTCCGTTGCCGGAGTTTGTGCAATTGCAGGATTTATTATTTCTACGCAGAAATATGAATCGATTTCCGATGATGACATGTTAATCAGTTATATGCAACAGGAAAATGTGCAGCAGTTTGAATCTTTAGCAAGTGAGTACCCGGATTTTAGAAAAACCGTTCAGGAAAAAGGGTCTAAAATTTTAACCGGATTTCCACAGACAAAAGCGTTTTATTTGAAGTTGGTAGATTTGCGCAGCAGTGAAGCCTGGAAAGACTTTGGTAGGTCGCTGTTGTTTATTGGAATATGCCTGGTTTTGGTTTTCTTTTATGAAAGAAACCAACTTTCTGAATTGGCAATTTCATTGGTAATTTTGTTTTTGGTTGCCTTAGATCTTATCGGAGTTTCCAAGAGATATTTAAAAGAAGATAATTTTCAGGCCGTTTCAGACGAAGAAATTTTACCATCTCCGAAAGACCAGGAATTGATGGCGGGAAATAAAAATTATGGAAGGGTTTATGATTTACGCGGAAACAATCCGTTTAACAATAACTACAGCGCACCGTTTCACCGAAGTATTGGTGGATACCACCCTGCAAAAATCAGCAGGTATCAGGATGTGATCAGTTATTGTATAACTCCAAATGGGGGGCCACCAACTACAGCAAATATTTACAACAATCATGCACTGGATATGTTGAATTGCGCATATATTTTAAAATCGCAGGGTAGTAAAGAAGAAGTTTATACCAGGCCCACTGCGCTTGGTAATTCGTGGTTTGTTTCCAAATTGCTTCCTGTGAAGAATGCACTTTCTGCAGTGGAGGCAATTAATAAATTTAATCCGCGGGCAGAAGCCATTGTAGAACAAGAGGAAAAAGTGAAACCCGGAAAAAATGAATGGACTGTGGATAGCAACAGCAGCATTTCAATTTCCCATTACAGCCTCGATACCATTGAATATCAGGTGCAAAATAGCCATGATGGATTGGCAGTATTCAGCGAAATTTATTATAACGAAAAGAATGGTCAATGGAAGGCATTTGCAGATGGAAAAGAGGTGCCGGTATTGCGGGTAAATTATATTCTTCGTGCTGCTGAATTGCCTGCAAATACCAAACAGGTAAAACTGATATATTATAAAGCCGGTAACAGATTTATTACTGTAGAAAGAGCTGCCAGTGGCTTGTCATTGGTGCTTTTAGCTGCAGCAATTGGCATGGCTTTCGTAAAAAAAGAAGAAGAAGAAACGCCGGCGAATGCCTAAAAAATTCTCAGTAGTAACCATAAATTATAACAACCTGAATGGGTTGAAACGCACCTTTCGCAGTATTGTTTGTCAAACTGCAAGAGAGGAAATCGAATTTATTGTTGTGGACGGAAACAGCAATGATGGTTCCGCATTATTTCTTACAGACAACAGTCTTCTGATAGATGTGTTGAAAATTGAAGAAGACAAGGGCATTTATGATGCAATGAATCAAGGCCTGCACCTGGCAACGGGTGAATATGTCTGGTTTGTGAATAGCGGGGATACCATTTACGATCCGCATTTTGTTCAGAAAATCCTTACCCGAATGGACTCCAATCCCGATGTGATATATGGGGATACCATGTATTTGGATCTGGAAGGCAAAGACATTGGCAGGATGAGCAAACTTAAACCACAGAAACTTACCGGGAAATTGGGTCCCGGCTCGTTTAGGTTTGGTATGAATGTATGCCATCAGAGCTTTATTGCGAGAAGGGAAATGTGTCCGGATTTTGATTTGCAATACAGGCAGGCTGCAGATATAGACTGGATCATTAAAATATTGAAGAAAAAACCAACTACCTATTTTTATGGAGATATAATAGCGGGTTTTGAAATTGGAGGTAGCAGCTCTCAAAATGAGAAAAGAGCGCTGAAAGAGCGATACCAATTGTTGGGCCGTCACTATGGAGTTATACCAAATTTATTGGCACATGGCTGGATAGTAATTCGCAGATTTCTCTTTAAAATCGGACTTTGGTAAAGGCTTTGATCCAGATAGCGCAGGAGGCAGCATTTGTCTTTTGTCGGTTGTCTGCATCCCTTCTTCGAAATGGAACAATGTTTGACAAAGTTCTGCCACAAGTTGTACCATCTTTGTATGGTTTTATTGAAAAATAAATAATGAAAAAAAATATAGTTTGGATTTTATCTTTAAGCTTCTCCGGATTTGCATTGGCGCAAAGTGGACCGCCCGCTAAGGACTGGTATCAGAAGGGAATGAGTAAAAAAAATATGGGAATTAACCTGTACAAATCTTACGATGAATTGTTGAAAGGTAAAACAGGAAAAGAAATAGTGGTAGCAGTTATAGACGGTGGAACCGATATTTCTCACCCCGATTTGAAAGGAAATATCTGGCATAATCCCGGCGAAATTCCATTTAACAATGTTGATGATGATAACAATGGATATGTGGATGATACTGTTGGCTGGAATTTTATTGGAGGCGCCAACGGAGCAATGGTGGAGTTCGACAATTTGGAAATGACCAGATTGTATCGTTTGATGAAAGCGGAATATGAGGATTTAGATGCTGAGGATATCAGCGGAAATCCACAAAAAGCAGAGAAATACCTTTTGTATCAAAAATTAAAATCAGAGGTGACACAAAATCATCTTACTTATTCCAGCTATGAGGAACAATTTGGGAAACTGGTAAAACAGTTCGAAAAAATTCAGACAGAAACAGGGAAAAAAGACCCTGCTATATCCGAAGTGGAAGGTTATAAACCGTCGGGTGGCAATGGCGAACAAGCCAAGTCCATAGCTTTGTCTCAAATGAAAAGAGGTGTTTCTTTTCAGGCAACATATGATCAACTAAAATCCCAGTATGATCAGGTTGCGGCTTTTGCAAAATACCATTACAACATCAATTATGATCCACGTGGAATCGTTGGAGATGATTATGCCAATAGTGGGGAACAATATTATGGAAATAACAATGTGGCGGGTCCTGATGCATCTCACGGATCCCATGTAGCCGGAATAATTGGCGCTGTTCGGGATAATGGTTATGGAATGAACGGTATTGCTGACCATGTAAAAATTATGGTGGTGCGCGTGGTTCCAAACGGCGATGAAAGAGATAAGGATGTGGCGAATGGTATTCGCTACGCAGTAGATAATGGAGCTAAAATTATCAATATGAGTTTTGGTAAAAGTTATAAATGGGACAAACAGGTGGTGAATGAAGCTGTAGCCTATGCTGTTTCAAAGGGTGTTTTGCTGGTTCATGCTGCGGGAAATGACAATGAAAACAACGATTTGGACCCAAACTATCCAAATGATTCTCTCGGTAATGGGCAATTCGCCGCAACCTGGATGGAAATTGGTGCCAGTGCGCCTTCCAGAAAAAAACTGGCAACAGTTTTTTCCAATTACGGCAAAAATAATGTGGATGTTTTTGCGCCGGGATATCAGATTTATAGCACCACTCCGAACAACCATTATGAGTACTTTGATGGCACCAGTATGGCAGCTCCCGTAGTTTCCGGAGTTGCTGCGCTTGTATGGAGTTATTATCCCCAATTGACCGCTGTACAATTGAAAGATGTGCTGATGAAAAGTGCTACAGTAAACAAGAGGAAAGTAATCATACCCGGAACCCATTCCAAAACCAAATTCACCAATTTGAGTGTATCAGGAGGCGTTGTAAACGTTTACGATGCTTTGAAAATGGCTTCAACAATAAAATAATTAAGAATAAAAATTAAAATAAAAAAGGTCCGGAATTCCGGGCCTTTTTTTGTGAATTTTAATGCAGTTTGAACAGTAATTAATACCAGTGTCCCTGCATTGCAAAATTAAAATAATGCAATTGTAATTCCTTTTGTATGGTGCTATTCCACATCACGGGATTGGTATGATTGAAATGGATAAAAAATACTTTTGAGCGTGTGGTTTTGCCGTAATTTTCCCAGTCCAGCTGCATGGTTTCATTTATAGTAGGATGCGGAATTTCCGCAATGTTTCTTCCCGGCAATTCGTTTTCTGTATAAAATGTGCCATCCAGAAATGCAGTATTTACCTGCATTACTTCCTCCATCATATTCCGATTCCATTTGCTCCATTTATCAATATCCGGAATGAATAAATATTTGGAATGGTGAATACTGAATTTAAATCCGGCAGTTTCGGAATATTCATCGCGATGCGGAACCAGAAACGCCATGATTTGAAGGTTTCCAAAGGAAAATAAGCTGTCGGTTTTTAATTCATGCAGCGTTATATTATTTAATTTTACCAATTGACTCCAAGGGCCATTTTCAGTTAAAAAGGTTTTCATTTTTGGAAGACAGTAAACCGGAATTTGATTGCTGTTTAATGCTTCACGCCCCAATTCCATAAGGCCGGTATAATGCCCGATATGTGCATGGGTAATAAAAATTCCTGCGGGCAAAAATGGATAGTGATGGTGGGTCAATGAATCGAATAAATGCAACTGGGAAGTAATATCCGGAGTTGCCTCCATCAGCCACCATTGCCGGGAAACAGAATCTGTAATTGCCAGAGAAACTACCATTTTTTTTAAGGAATCATTTTGCCATGCCAGATTGCAGCATTCTTTTTTGCAACCTATATGCGGATAACCACCATCCTGTGCTATACCCAAAACAAGAACAGAGTGTTGTGAATACAGAATTTGTGTACACGACATTAGCAGAATGAAACCCAAATAAATTCTGTTCATGTAACAAATTAAATACATTTTATTTGGCGTTTTAGCATCGAACGTTCGTTCGATATCGCAGCGCTGAAAAGGAAATTCCCAAATTAATGTAATATAAAACAGTTAATTGGTTAAATTTGCTTTTCCAGGTGTTGATGCGAAGGATAATAATTGCCGTATTCCTTTCTTTCATGTTCCTTACTTCCCTGGAACTTTACGGCCAGGGAAATAAGTTGAACATACAGGCCTCTGTGCCGAAGAATATGAGTGTTTGTGGGTTTGACGACACATCACTGATTTCCGTATATAACATCAGTTCTTCTGTGGTTAATTCCATAAAAGTCACTCTGATTTTACCTGCCGGAGTTAAATATGTCTCGGGAAGTGTAACCGGTACCGGTGTTGCGGAAAGCAATATTACCAACCTGAATAAGCCGGTATTTAGTGCACCATCATTGTTGCTTGCTCAAAATTTTAAATTTCGGGTAAAGCTCGTTGCAGATTGCGATATTATTCCACTACTAGGCGGAAGTTCTTCCCCGCAAATAGATGTGCGCGTGGATTATACCGGCAATTTTGATTTGGGAAGTTCCAATCCATTTGTACCGGTGATACCATCTCCCGGTTTTGCTTCTATTACCAATAGTAGCTTTATAGGCAATGTGGGCGACAAATTTATACGTAAGGTAACCATAACCAATTATGGAAAGGGACCCATGAAAACTTTGCGGTTTATGCGAATAAACGGCAAGGATATTTCATGCAAGCCTCAGAGCGGGTTGAACCACAAAATTTCAGGGGATACTATTTATACATTTTTTGTTGCCGGAGATATTTCCAAAATCGGCGATAAGGATACCCTGCTGGAACAAAATGAATCGCTTATCATTTCAGATACCTTCACCATTAATGGTTGTAATAAAATATCTACGTATTATGAAATAGGTTGGGGTTGCGATAATAAAATCTGTCAGATTGTGAAAAACAACGCCGGAGTTACTATAAGCGGAGACAATCCAAATGTAATTGTATGGCCTTCCTACACAGATAAATATTGCTATGATGGAGCAACAAAGAGTCCGCAAATGCTTACTTTAACCAATACAGGTAAAAAAGATGCAAAAGACTTAACGGCTGTTATTTATGTTGGCACCGCATATTCCAATTCTTATTTCGATACCGGTGCGATTTATGGCAAATTGGGTAGCAAAGGGAGTTCGAAAAGATTGAACATGGACTCCACCGCAAAGGTGTATTACCCCATTTCCTGTGTAAGCGCAAATAGTACCGGATATATGCGAATTAAACTTGGGACTCTTGCACCGGGAGATACGTTTTTTTTGAATTGGGAAATGACCAGATGTGCATTGGCAACGTGCAATTCAGCTTTTTATGATTTAAGCTGGATATATTATGTAACCTATAAAAACCAATGCAATGCAGTTACCACTTCACAAGCCGCCTGGGGAAAAGTATATGCTTATTCCGGTGGTACTGTTTCCATGTGGGTTCCAACGGATCTTGCAAGGGATGAAATAAAGGATTTTAAATTTACATTTAATAGTTTCTATAATTTGCCGATGACCAATACAGGCAAGATTTATATAGATCTGGTTTTGCCAAAAACATTGGACCATTCGCTGAATAAAAATGATTTTTTTATAGATAATGGAGCGCTTACCAGCACTTGGTATCCGGATAGTGTGGTGCGAAGAAAAGACACATTGCGCGCTTTTTTGGGTAATGTATTTAAATTCGGATTAACCAGTGCGGAACTCACAGTTAAATTGAAGGGAATTTGTACTTCATATAGCGGGAATACTGGTCTTCCGGTGTATTTTAGTTTGTATTATAATACGCAAACTTCCTGTAATTTAAATCCATGGATACGCCCTATTTGCGCAAGTTTTATTACCAAAGTGCATTGCTCCAACAGTTGTAATGGTGGTATGTGGTTTAAGAATTTTCAGGCAAATCGTGTGTCGTTTGGTTTACCGGATAACGATAATAATGGACTTGCCGATGGTTCAGGTACATTAAATATGGCCAAGGTGAGGAAAGAACGCGTGATGGTAGGGGATACCATAGAAACCGTATTTACAGGCAGACCTAAGAATGCCAGTGGTATAAACAACTGGAGATATGGCTATGCAGAATCCTACATTGCGTATGGAAATTATCTGGATGTAATTGATGCGAAATTGATCGTGTACAAGGGAATTACATTGCAAAGTGGCACCTGCAATACCGTGCGAATCAAAAAGATTATTTCAGGAGGGAATGCCACGTTTAAATTTGATTTTACTGTAGATAGTATTTATCCAAAAGGATGTTTGTCTTCGTCTTATCGATTTACTCAAAATGACAGTATCATGCTTGTTGTGCGGTATCGGGTTTCACAAAATGTTTCTGGTGCCGCAGTGCAATTGAATTTTAATAATAGGTTTTATTTTGGTTCCGTTGCTAATCCTTCAAAAAGCCAGTCTTACCAATGTGATACATTCGGTGCAAATATGCTGATGTATGGATATTATTATGCAAATTGTTGCTCGGATAATATTGTATATTCTAATTGTGCAGAAGTAACCCTGAGCCAAAGTTGGTATTTGGGAATGGGGCCATGTTGCGTGAATTATGCAGGTAATAATTTATTTCCATATGAATTTAGAAATTACACAAAAATAAAAGCGCTGAGAATTCACCTGCCATCAGGTTTAAAATTGGTAAATACCTATTTCGGACAATACAGAACTACGGGTGTAGGGAGTTATTTACTGGAAAATGTAAGTGGAATTCCTGTGAAAAAAGGTACTACCAATCCATTGGTATTTGAATTTGGAAAATATTATAAAGATTCCGGAGGCACCATCAATCCAGGTGACGATGGGGTTCAGGGATATTTTACTTATACGGTACAACCCAGATGTAATTTGCCTGCGAATACTCCTATTCGAATTGATTATGATTATATTTTCGAAAGAAAAGGAACATTAGGGACCGGTTATGATACGGTGAAAACAGGATCTTATGATTTGTTCACTTTCAATCCTCCGGTGTTGAGTTTGCAACCGGCGGTTTCAACCGTTTACGCTACTTCAGATACAGCAGAATGGGAGGTGAGATATGCAAATCCATCTGCCGGATTTAATGCTTATAACATTTGGTTATCGCCCAAAACAAGCAGCAATATTCGGGTAGTAGAAATCCGTGATATGGATAAAGATACCATTATCAAACCTGTAAAGGATATTTTCAGGGCAGGAAATTTGGGTGCCGGTAAAGTGCGTAGATTTAAAATCAGAGCGGTTTACAATGACTGTAATCCGGATAGTTTAATTGTTTATGGATCTTATAATTGCGCAGAATATCCTGTAGATTTTGCTGACTACCCCTGCACACCTAATAAAGCTGTATTATACCTCGAACCACAAAATACCAGACTGCAGTTAACGCTTACAGATAGTGCAAATGTATTGGATTTATGTGCCACCAATAAAATGAATTTGTTGGTGGAAAACATTCAATCGGTAACTGTTTATAATACTAAAATCCGTGTGAATTTACCAATTGGAATGCAGGTTGTAAGCGGAAGCTCTTTCCTGAAATATCCTTTAAAAAATGCGGCTGTTTCATTGGGGTTACCAAAATTGGTAAGTGGTACCATTTATGAATGGGATCTTGCTGCATTGAGTGCAAAAGTGAAATCCGGATTTAAAGGAACAACAGATACTTCTGCAAATAAATTAGAAATTACTTTCAGGGTTACTACCAATTGCGATTATGCAAGCGGCAGTTTTGTAAGTGCAAGGGCCCTTGCAAATATTAAATGCGGAAATCCGGTTCCTGCTGTTCCTGCGTATAGCGACCCTCTGGAAATCAAAGGGGTTACAAGACCTTATTATACCTTGTTAAAATCCTGGGCAGATACTTTGTTGCCTTGCCAAAAACCCATGTACATCAAAACAAGGGTTATATTTCTGGGTCCGGGCAAATCCGGTGCTAAAGACCTGGTTGAAATATTTTTGCCAAATGGTGTAGACCTGGATACCTCATATTGGAATTCAGTTCGAAATGCACCTTCCAAAGATTCAATTACAAAAAATATTATTAATGGCGCCCAATTACTCAGTTGGAAAATGCCGTCCGGAATAACACCCGGAGATTCCATGGAATTTCATATCCGGGCCAACGGTGAATCTGATTTACTCACTTGTGGCAATCTGGATATTATCAGTAGAGCAGTGGTAGTGCAACCTGTTGTATGCGTATCCACCGGGAATGCCTGTGATATCAAAGTGATTACCGGAGGCGAACTTGTTACACCGATAGTGGATAAAGGGAATGTACAGATTGAGGCAATTGCGGCCAATACGAAAATTTTGAATTCAGATTCAGAAGAAATGAATTTGTTGTTCCGTGTAGTAAACTATGGACGATATATTTCATCCAACGATCCATTTATTATTCGCTACCATTACGATAAAAATAATTCAGGCAAATGGGACGCAGCAGATCCATTTATCGATGCGGATACCTTTTATCAAAATCTGGATAATGGAAAGTTTTTTATTGTAAACAGGAAATTGAAAATCAGTGCAGGTCAAAGTTGTGGAATACTTGCCGTGTTAGATTCTGCTGCATGTAGTTGTATGTTTGGTCAGCGTCTTTTTGCAGCTCCTGCTTTGCAAAACGCAGGCAGAGATACAGCCATTTGCAGTGCTGAAAATTTAGAAATAGGTATTCAATCGGTAAAGAACTTTTCTTATACCTGGAATAACGACCAGGTTTTGTCTGATATTCATGTTGCAAATCCGAAATTTATTGCAACCAATCAAAGTGGAAATTCAGAATCTTACAAATTAATTTTGACCACCAACAGAGGCGCATGTTTATCTAAAGATACCGTAGATATAGTAATAAATCCATTGCCATTTATTCATATCTCCAATAGCGATACTCAGGTTTGTGAAGGGCGGCCGGTGCTGTTAAAATCGAACATTTCCGGTGGAAACGGGAGCAACAAAATACTTTGGAAACCCTCCCTTGGAATTCCGGATAGCAGTTTGCAAAATGTGGTGGTGAAAGCATATAAATCGCAAACCTATTATGTAAATGTAACTGATATTAAAAAATGCAGTACTACGGATTCAGTTTCTATTCTGGTTCATCCATATCCTGTTGCTAATTTCACATGGCCTGCAACCTGTTTCGGCCAGGACGTGTGGCTTACCGATTCGTCTGAAATTTCATCCGGAACACTGGGTTTAAGGGTTTGGAAAACAAGCTTGTATGATACTTTTGGAGTAACAAAAGTGAAATTTAATTTCGGGAATAATGCATCACTTGCAGCAACTTTAATTGTTGAATCCAATAAGGGTTGTGCGGATACAATAACCAAAACCGTAGCGCTGAAACCTTTGCCTGTTGCAAAGTTTAGCGCAGGAAAAATTTGTTTTCCGGATAGTGTGCATTTTATAAATAATACTACCTGGAGCAGCGGAAATATTAAAAACTGGAGTTGGAATTTTGGTGATGGGGATATTTCCGGGTCAACAAATCCGGTGAAAAAATATAAAAACTTTGGTATCTATAATGTCACTTTTGTAGCAACTTCCGATTTTGGATGCACGGATACATTTAGGGATGTTGCTACCGTGTATCCTAAGCCGGAAGCGGTTTTTGATGTTGGTCCGGTTTGTGAACGTGATTCGTTAAAGTTTACCAATCAGTCCAATTTATTTGGGGATACGTTGCGCAGCTATGTTTGGGATTTGGGAGCACTTGGAAGTTACACGCAATCTGATCCAAATGTTTATGCGTCGGTTTTTGGAACCTATAAATCTTTATTATATGCGGAATCCATTCACGGATGCAGGGATACATTTCAAAAGAATGCTATCGTTTATGCCGTGCCGGTTTCCGGTTTTATTTCATCGGATGTTTGCCTGAATCAAAACCTCATTTTATCAGACAGCAGTTCGATAAAATCCGGTACTGTAAATATGCATTGGTTTTATTTGGGAGATGGCAGTTTGGTGAATGCAAAAACAGTTTCAAAGATGTATGCTACTTCTGGAATTTATACGATAAAACTGGTCGTTCAAAGCGACAAAGGTTGCCGGGATTCTATAAGCAGAGATGTGCAAATATTTCCCTTGGCCAAACCTTATTTTAATATTTTAAACCATTGTCAGGGTGACTCTTTTCATAGCATTGCAAATTACTATGGTGGCGGAAATCCCATAAGCTTTAAGTGGTTTACCGGAGATGGAGATTCTGCGCTAATGAGGAATTTGGATCATTGGTATAAAAAGGAAGGAAAGTATGCCATTCAACTGAAAATTGTTACAGATAAAGGTTGCAAATCCGATACATTAGGATACGTGGATGTATTTCCGAAACCGGAAATAAAAATAGATGCAATTAATCCCTGTAATGATGACAGTATTAGCCTAAAATCAGTTACAACAATAAGCAGCGGAACTATCAGTTCTTATTTATGGAAATTTTCAGACGGATATACTGCAAATACTCAGAATATAAATCGCAAATATGCTCCGGCAGGTAATTATGGATTATATCTGGAAGAAACTTCCGATAAAAATTGCCGGGATACTGCCCTAGGAAATATAGTGGTAAACAATCCGGTTAAAGTTGATTTTGATGCCTCTGATGCTTGTTTAACAGAGAATACCATATTTACCAATAAAACCTTTTCTGTGGAACCGGTAACCCGTCACATCTGGAATTTTGGGAATGGAAATAGCGCAGCTACAAAAGATGCAATATACATGTACAATGCTGCCGGAACTTATAATGTAACACTTTTAGAAGAAACAATTCCGGGTTGCGTGTATGGTGCAAATAAAGATATTGTGGTGCATCCGCCACCAAATTCATCTTTTATTACAAATCCATCAGTTGGAACCATTGTAAATCCAAATATTCAAATTACCGATTTAAGCAGTGGCGCTGATACCATATGGTATTATACTTCCGATGGATATCGAAATGGGAACCGCGATTTCCTGCGTGCATTTCCGGATAGTGGTTCTTTCCGTATCTGGCAGGTGGCAAAAACAAAATACAATTGCATGGATTCTTCATCCCACGACATTTATATTAATTTCATGTACACGCTCCATGTGCCAACTTCATTTACACCAAACGGGGACGAAAAAAATGAATTTTTTGAACCAGGTGGAATGGGCATTCAATGGTATTCCATGCGCATTTACAGCAGATGGGGAGAATTGATTTATATTACTGAATCCAGCAAACCCTGGGATGGTAAAATGGAGGGAATGAATGTGCCGGACGGGGTTTATGCCGTATTGATCAATATCAGGGATTATAAAGGATTCAAGCATTATTACCAGGGTTCCATTACCGTTCTCCATTAAATGATAACACCTGCGAAAAGTGGGATTTCGCAATTTGTTTTTTAAATTCTGAATGAGCTTGTAGAAATTATAATAAACTGGAATGGATATAATTAATTATCCATTTTAAGCAACAATTTCTTGTGGAATTACAAACATGAACAGGTTTATTTATTTTAGAAAATTTTGTAATTCCCTGTAAAATTTTGCAACCGGAAATCCCATTACATTATAAAAACAACCGTTGATTTTTTTAACTCCAATGTAGCCCATCCAGTCTTGTACACCATAAGAACCAGCTTTGTCGTATGGTTGGTAATTATCTATATAATAATAAATTTCCTCGTCGCTGAGTTCATGAAACCAAACTTCACTTCGCTCATAAAATGAATGGGATTTTGTTTCATTTTTTATAGAAACACCTGTAAAAACTTCATGCATTTTGCCGCTTAATTTTTTAAGCATCCGGAATGCATCCTCACGGTCTATAGGTTTATTTATGGTTTCATTTTCTAAACAAACAATAGTATCTGCACATACCAAAACGCCATTTTGAATAGGGGAGTTATAAAAAGAAGATTTTTTTTCTGCCAGATATAGTGCCACCTGCTCTCTGTGTAATTCTGCCGGAAAATCTTCATTCACGTCCAATTCCACAATTTCTATATCAAATCCGGATTCTCTTAGAATCTGATGGCGACGGGGAGATTTGCTGGCAAGAATAATTCGTGGAAAAATTTGCACATGGCGAAATAAAGCTTCAAATTGGAATTTTACTTCCCGGAACTGATTTTTTAACAACCCGAAAAATCATAGTTGTAAGGGGATAAAAAAACCTTTTCTTTGCGGCGAATTTTATGGAAAAAATTGCAGTAATAGGCGGCGGAACAATGGGGAACGGAATAGTTCATGTATTCGCGCAACATGGATATCTGGTAAACCTGATTGATGTGAAAGAAGAAGTTCTGGAAAAGGCATTGGTAACCATTAACAAAAATATGGACAGACAAGTTGCCAAAGGTGCACTTACCGAAGAAGATAAAGCAAAAGCGCTTGCAAGAATCAATGTTTTCACCAATATCAGCGATGGCGTGGACGGTGCAGACCTGGTAATTGAGGCGGCCACAGAAAATGTGGAAGTGAAGTTGAATATTTTCAGGCAGTTAGATAATTTGGCTAAACCCGAATGCATTCTTGCCAGCAATACCAGCAGCATAAGTATTACTAAAATAGCATCTGTTACCAACCGTCCGGAAAAAGTAATTGGAATGCACTTTATGAACCCGGTTCCAGTGATGAAACTGGTGGAAATAATCGGTGGATTTAAAACCACAGTGGATGTGGCAGAAAAAATTGTGGACCTCACCAAAAAATTGGGTAAAATTCCAGCGGTAACACGAGACTACCCTGGATTTATCAGCAACCGCATTTTATTGCCTATGATTAATGAAGCAATTTTGGCTTTGGATCAGGGTGTATCAGGTGTTGAAGAAATTGATACCATCATGAAACTGGGTATGGCACATCCTATGGGGCCTTTGCAATTGGCAGATTTTATTGGTTTGGATGTTTGTTTGGCTATTCTGGAGGTATTACAACATGGCTTTGGCGATCCAAAATATGCGCCATGTACCCTATTGGTAAATATGGTTACAAGCGGCGATTTGGGTGTTAAAACAGGTCGTGGATTTTACGACTACAGTGGTGGTACCAAAGATTTGGTAATTGCTCCGAATTTCAGAAGAACCGGTCCTCAAATTTGAAAAACACAGTAATTTACATCTATGATAAAGTCTAACATTTTGGGATTTTGCCTTGCAGTTGTGATTCTATTTACAGCTTGCAAAAAAGATGAGAAACAGATTCTGAGATCCTGGGTGGCAACAAGTGTTGTTGTGGACGGAATTGATAGCTCATCTGCCTATAAAAACTACATGGAAACCTATGGCGATGGCGGAGTTTACTCCTTCAGCGGGGATCCAAATGGAAATAAAGGAGACGGAGATTATCAGTGGACAAGTGGAACCAAGATAAAACGCAGCGGAGTTTCCAAGCAACCTTCTGTAGAAATTTCGGTACTAAAGGTAACACGCAAGGAGTTTCAATACAAAGCAGTTTTAAATGGTATGAACTACGAATTCAAGTTCAAAAAGTACTGATTAAGACCAAAAAGATATCCAAAAGGACTCATGCAGAGTCCTTTTTTTATGCGCCAAATGCGGGATTGCCGATGAAGGCGTTTTATTTACTTGACTTTCGCTCTATGGAATGTTAATTTCGCGCCCCAATTTAGGGAATACTATATCCAAATGAAACTATCCCAATTCAAGTTTGAACTGCCCAAAGAACTTATCGCTCAGGAACCTCTGAAAACCCGCCACGAAAGCAGATTGCTGGTGGTGAATACCAAAGAAAGAAAAATTGAACACAAAGTATTTCACGATGTGCTCGATATTTTTAACGAAGGCGATGTATTCGTGGTAAACAACACCAAGGTTTTTACAGCACGCATGTATGGCCAAAAAGAGAAAACCGGTGCACAGATTGAAGTTTTTTTACTGCGAGAGCTTAACCACGAATTGCGTTTGTGGGATGTTCTGGTAGATCCGGCAAGAAAAATCCGTGTGGGTAATAAACTGTATTTTGGAGACGATGATCTGGTAGCTGAGGTAGTAGACAATACTACATCCAGAGGCAGAACCATCCGTTTCTTATTTGACGGTTCCGATGATGATTTTACAAAAGTCATAAAGAAACTCGGTGAAACTCCAATTCCCAAATACATTGAAAGGCCTGTAAAAAAGGACGATGAACACTGGTACCAGTCTTTATTTGCCAAATATGTTGGTGCTGTGGCTGCACCCGCTGCTCAATTGCATATTACAAGGGAATTGCTCATGCGTTTGGAAATCAAAGGAATCAACTTCGCCGAAGTAACATTACATCTGGGTTTGGGTGCTTTTAGAGAAGTGGAAGTGGAAGATCTTACCAAGCATAAAATGGATAGCGAATATGTGAATATTGAGCAGTCTGCGTGTGACATGGTGAATTCGGCAATTACTGCTAAGAGCAAAGTTGTGGCTGTTGGCGGAAGCGTAATGCGCGCGATGGAGAGTAGTGTAAGCAGCATGAGCACTTTAAATCCAACTGAAGGATGGACCGATAAATTTATTTTTCCTCCTTATCGTTTCAGCATTGCCAATGCATTTATCACCAATTTGCATGAACCCGGTTCCCCATTGTATATGATGGCTTGCGCATATAGTGATTATGATTTTATGCAGCATGTATATCAGGAGGCTATGAAAGAAAAATATCGTTTTCTCTGTTATGGAGATGCGATGTTGATTATGTAATGCAACTAACAAAAAAATATAGAAAGCAGCCATGGGCTGCTTTTTTTTTGGCTGAAAATGAAATCCTGAATGAACCCCGACGAAGCCGCAAATACGGGGCAGCTTGTCCGGGTAACACCATCTAAATAAATATTGAAATCCGCAGGATTTCAAATTTATAAGATGGTGTAAAAGTCGAAGGGTAGCCTTGCGACTACCCTTCTGCCATGAAAACAACTAATAAACCCCTTTCGGAGTTCGTGCCCAGTACTGGATTCGAACCAGCACGTCCTTTCGAACACCACCCCCTCAAGATGGCGTGTCTACCAATTTCACCAACTGGGCAAATTGGAATTTAAATACTCGTCCGCGACCTTTTAAGTGGAAATAAACCTTTGTGGATCATTTCACCCTCCAAGGTGTTTCACCTAATAACAATTCAATTCTGAATTCGACTTTGATTCCTTAATAAAAAGAAAACAAGTCCATCAGAAACTAGTGCCCAGAACAGGACTCGAATCCTGACAGTTCTGCGTTTTGTAAAAACGCTAGAACGTCTGGACCCACGACATTCTAAATTGGCAAAGCCAATTAAGAATAGTCGGGGCCTGCACACCTTGCGGCGCTTTAGCTCGTTTCCTATTCAAAAGAACTGGTGCCCAGAACAGGACTCGAACCTGCACACCTTGCGGCGCTGCCACCTGAAGACAGTGCGTCTACCAATTTCGCCATCTGGGCAATTATTAAAATTCAGCAGTTCGGATTAAATTTTTCCTCGCCACTTTAGAACAACAAAATCCCAGATTCAGACCATGAGATTTTGGGGCTGCAAATATACAATACCTTTGAAAAACTATAACTATTGGTAAAAATAAAATTAGCGCAAATGCTTGTAGATGCTACCGGGAACAAACAATTTTACCAGGGCAAAAATCAATATCGGTCCCAAACCGCCGAGAATAAAATAAATCTGATTTGCCAGAAATCCTTCTCCCTGAATGTAAAGTAGGATTGCGGCAATCATTCCTCCAAAAAAGGCGCCACCCAAATGCCCTTCATGAGAAATTCTGGCCGATTCGGCTTTGGGCAATTGGCTTAAAACGATAGACAATATGGAAAATAGAATTCCAAAAAACCAACCCGGAATTGGTATAGGAAGAAAAAACAGGGACAACATGCCATCCGGACGGAATAAAATCCACGCATAAATCACACCCATTACGCCACCCGATGCGCCGAGTGCAGCATAATTATGATCCTCTTTCCGCATGAACAGGCAATACAGATTTCCCGCTATGATGGAGCCCAGAAAAATCAAAAAATACAATGTGGCACCAATACTCTCCTCCAGAGAAGGACCGAAGAAATAGAGCGTGAGCATGTTGAACAGCAAATGCAGGATATCCAAATGGCTAAAGCCGGAAAGAAAAATCCGGTCATATTCTTTATTTCGACGAACCCTGTCTGCAATTAAAATAAATCTCTCCGCGGTCTTCGGGTGACTATTGAGGTAAAAAAATACAATGACGTTAATGCCAATAAGCAAATACGTTAACTGAATGGCTGCCATTATTGACGCAGAATTCTCCCTTCTCCAAACTCATGTTTTTCTATCATAAATAACGGATCCTGATAGTAAAGTACGTTGCCTTTACCATAAACATAAGCTTTAAATATACTGGTGGGATTAACCTCTGCCACCCTATCGGTGTAGTGATAGAGATATACATCAGAGCTTCTCATTTCAGATGCATTTACAGCACTTCCATTTTCACATGTCCATGCCAATATTCCGCCATAACCCCTAAAAATTACTGTGCCGGCGTTGTCACATTCACCGGAAACACTTCCGCATTTTACAGTCAATTCATGGGTGCCATTGCCCCAGGCATGAAAAACCAGATTGTGGGTACGTATGGTATCTAAGCTATGTAATTCTGCCACGCCTTCAGCTACTATTTCATCCAGGCGATGCACATTGAGGGTACAAGTTGGGAATACATGTAAATCGCGCACCCAGTTGTATTTATTTTCATCGCGAATGGTGAGAATTCCATCGTGAATTTTGGTGCGGATTTTATCGGTTAAATGCGAACCATACCGAATGCTGATTTGCTCCGGCAGCGTTGTATCCATGGAAATATACAATTGAAATTTCTGACCAATTTCTAATTTGTTAAATGCACCAAGCTGTCGGGAAATGGTAATATCCTCCCCATAAGAGCGCACAAATCCCGGACCTTTACTGCATGAAATAAAGGACAACAAAATTGCTGTGATTAAGAATAGAATATTTTGGCGCAATTTTGGCAATACAGTACTGAACGCAAATTTGAAGAAAAAGGATTAGAAATACACCATGAAGAGAATTTCCATTTTAGGACTTTTGTTGTTTTCTGTATTTTCATTGTCTGCCCAGGACGATGAACCGGCAGGAAAGTTGCAGGAAGCAAATCGCGCCATGAATCAGCGAAACTACAGGGAAGCGGAATTGATTTACAGAGAATTGCTCAGTCAGAATCCGGAGGATATGACCCTGAAACAATTTCTATGTCATGCCCTGATGAATCAAAAAAAATATAATGATGCCGATAGCATGTTGCGCAGAATGGTTGAAAAAGACAGCAACAACATTGGCAATTACTGGTATTTGGGTTTGAGCCAGGAAAAGCAGAGGAAAGACAGCATGGCCATTTATTGGTTCAAATATTACATTCAAAAATCCAAAGATTTTACTTCCAATAATGTAAAAGTATGGTTATATGTTGGTGGTTCTTACCGCCGTTTGATGCACGATACAGGCATTACTGCCACACAATATGAAGACATGGTATACCATTACCAGAAATATTTGAAATTAAATCCGGGTGACCCGTATATGGCACAAATCCAGGATTTTCTGGAAGCGGTAAATACGCGTAAACCCAAGGGGAATGAACGCCTGAAGTGGGATGAGAAATCCTAAGCGCAGAGGGGTTAACTTTGCCCTGCCCAATGGCCGGATTTAACAAGAACAAAATTATCAATGACCCTCTTTACGGGTTTTTAACCATACCAACTGAAACGGTTTACGATGTTATTCAGCATCCCTATGTACAGCGATTGCGTCGTATCCGGCAACTTGGGCTTAGTGAATTGGTTTATCCCGGCGCCACACATACCCGATTTCATCATGCACTGGGCGCTCTGAATCTGATGATACGCGCTATCGAAACCCTGAAAAGGAAAGGGATTGAAATCAGCGATGAAGAAACAGAAGCCGTTTATTTGGGAATTTTATTGCACGATATAGGCCACGGACCATTTAGCCATACTCTGGAACAAGTGATTGTAAAAGGCGTACACCATGAAAAGATTTCCGAATTGATGATGGAGAGAATCAACATGGAAACATCCGGAAAATTGGAATTGACCATTCGAATTTTTAAAGGGGAATATTTTGAAAAACCTTTTTTGGGCCAATTGATTTCCGGCCAGCTGGACATGGACAGGCTGGATTATTTATTGCGGGATAGTTTTTACAGTGGGGTGTCCGAAGGTGTTGTGGGAACAGAAAGAATTATCAATATGCTGCATGTAGTTCAGGGAAATTTAGTGGTGGAAGAGAAAGGAATTTACAGTGTAGAAAAATTTTTAGTTGCGCGAAGATTAATGTACTGGCAGGTTTATTTGCATAAAACCGCACTCGCAGCTGATGAATTACTTTTTGCAATTTTACAACGTGCACGCGAGTTGGCGGTTGAAGGAATTCCACTTGGTAGTTACCACCCGCTCATTCATTTTTTGGGTAGGGAAATTCATGAATCGGAGTTGGACGATGAAACTCTGGATTTATATGCAATGCTGGATGATAACGATATAATAAATGCTTTAAAAACGTGGAGCAGCCACTCAGACAGGGTTTTATCGGTGTTGTCGCAATGTATGCTGAATAGAAATCTACCGAAAATAGTTATTCAAACGCAGAAATTCTTACCTGAAAAAATTCAGGAATTCAGACAAAATGCAATGAAAAAATTCTCCTTATCCGAACATGAAACAGAATTTTTTATACGCGAAGGAATTGTAGAAAATAACGCATATAAAACAGATGGAGGCGGAATTCCAATACTCGGTAAAGATGGCGTTATCCGAGATGTTGCCGAGGCATCAGACAATTATAATTTGTCGTCATTAAAAGACACAGTAACCAAATATTATCTGACTTACTGGAGGTAAAAAATGAATAAAGTAAGAGCAAAAAAACATTTAGGACAACATTTTTTACTGGATAAAAAAATAGCTTCAGATATTGCGGCAATACTAAATTCAGATTCATACGACAAAGTGCTGGAGATAGGCCCGGGAATGGGAGTATTGACTGAATTTTTATATCCGGTATGGAAAGAAAAATTGTATGTAATTGAAATCGATAAAGAATCTGTTCAATATTTAAAAAAAGTGGAATGGGCGGAAAACCTGAATATTCTGGAAGGAGATTTTTTGAATTGGAAACCGGCAGAAATATTCGACAAAAAAAAGATAGCTCTGATTGGAAATTATCCGTACAATATATCTACAGAAATTGCATTTAAGGCCATTGAAAATGTGGAAAATGTCGCATTTTTTGGTGGCATGTTTCAACTGGAGGTGGGCAAACGTCTTTGTGCCCCGCATGGGAATAAGGCATATGGCGTTACTTCTGTTTTACTTCAGGCTTATTTTAATTGCACGTTTAACTTCATTGTTGAGCCCAATGCTTTTTCTCCACCTCCTAAAGTAAAAAGTGGTGTAATTTCTTGTGTGAGAAAAAATGAAAATCAGGAATTCGTTTACAAATATTTAAAACTGGTAGTGAAGACGGCATTTAACCAAAGAAGAAAAACACTTTCCAATGCGCTGAAGTCACTAACTTCATCCAATCCTAGATTTATATTACCGGAAAATTGGGCCGGGTTGCGGGCAGAACAACTCAGTGTGGAAGATTTCATACAATTATCACGAAATTGGCAGCAGGCATTATAAAAAAGGGATTGCTTTTTGCGTTAACGTATTAGGGATGAAGAAATTCGCTATTCTAACCTGCGTTTTAGTTTTGCTCGGAAATTTACGGGCACAGCAATCTTATTCGGATCAATTCCACAATTATGGGGATGTGAGCTTTTGGAATAACGATACTGCCTGGTTTGAATTGAAGAATACCGGAAGCGGAAATTTGGTCATTCTGCCTACATTTTATAACGAAAAATATAAATTACTTCTCTCGGACCGCAGCGTTTCTCCGGGGGCTAAAGTCAAAATCGGTATTGTTTACTATACTGAAATAGTAGGTAAATTTAATGTAGAAGTTCCGGTGTATGTAAATCAGAAACCCGACCCGATTGTATTTCATCTTAAAGGGAATATCAAAGCCCTGGACCCATTGGCAGAAACCCGCTGTCCAAATATGGCAGAAGGAAATAGTGAGAATAAAATGGAGAAAGTGGTAGTAGTTGAAGTGAGGGATTTGGAAACAGATGAATTGCTTCGACCGGATGGGCTGTCCGTAAAATCCAGAGATAACAAATCGGTAAAACTGGAAAAGGATAATGCAGTATTTAAAATGAGAATCAGCCCGGGAGGATATAAGGTTTTTGCTACCAAAAGCGGGTATAATGAGTATTATGCACAAATAACCCTGGAGCCATATCAGAATAAATTTATTGTTTACATGGAAAAGGTGATGGTGGATCCTGATCCTGTTGTATTACCTCCTGCAGATACTCTTGTATATACCAAAGAAGAAAGGGAACCGGAAGGGTATAAAGATACTTTGATTTTGGAACCTGAACCGGATCCGCATAAACATCCCGAGGTGGATTCCACCATTATCAATACGAGAGAATTAAGCACACATGAGTATGCTTTAAATAATATTATTTTCATTGTGGATGTGTCATCCTCCATGAACCGGGGAGGCAAGCTGGAATCTTTAAAAAGTTCTTATAATATTTTAATAGATGCTTTAAGGAGCCAGGATAGGGTTGGGATTGTTTCTATGAGTTCCAATGCAGAAATCATTGTTCCAAGTTCAGGAGTTTATAATAAAGACAGTTTGAAAAATAAACTTGCTACCATAAAAATTTCAGGCGGTACAAATGGTGGTGCAGCAATAGATTTGGCATACAAGTTGGCAAAATCTAACTTTATCGAAGGTGGAAACAACCAGGTAATTATTGCTACGGATGGAATTTTTTATGGAGGGACTCTGAGCCGCAAACAGATTGAACAATTGATTGCAAAGGGCAATAGTGAGGGTATTCATTTTAGTTCAGTTGCATTTGGCAGCGATCCCAAAGCCATCATGTTTCTGGAAAATCTTTCCACAATTGGCGGGGGTAACTTTGTACAGGTAACCGGAAACGACCGGGAAGAAGCGCAGTTGCTGGAAATGATCAAGACTCAAAGCAAGCGCAAATAGGCCATAGCGCCTGCGTAGGATACTTTTTCCAAAAAAACATCATGGTTTTGTTTTTTTCCAAGTGCATATTCCTAAATTTGCGACCTAAAATTCAAACTAGGCTTAGATGAAAAGGCTAATTCAGACAAGGCTTCTGGCCGTAAACAGGGCAAAGAAGATACTCCTGATGTGCTTCACCATGCTCGCACCGATTGTTGCTTTGGCACAGGAGGCAACCGATGTGGTGAAACCACCGAAGGAATTTGATCCGCTACATTGGGATTGGGTATTTATTGCTTCGGCAATTCTGGTAATTCTCATTGTTCTGGTTCTTGCCAAAGCTTTCGACATTGGCGCACTCACCGAAAAACTCACAGGGAAAAAGGTGGTTGGATGGAACAAAATCAATGCCTGGCTTGCTATTATTACAATTATTGCCAGCGCTGCAGGTTTTGCCTATGAGATGATTTATCATGGGAAATATTTATTGCTCGGAAATTCCATGTCCGAACATGGTTCTGAAATAGATTCCATGTTTAACTGGACATTTGGCTTCACTTTCGTGGTATTTGTAATAACTGAATTTCTGCTTTTCTGGTTTATGTTTAAATACCGCTACAGAGAAGGAGAAAAAGCACTTTACTTCTACCATAATAACAAACTCGAATTGATCTGGACAATTGTTCCCGCTGTAGTTTTAACCTTTTTGGTATTGCGCGGTTTCAATACCTGGAGCAGAATTACCGATAAAGATAGCATTGGAAAAGATGCGCGTGAAATCGAAGTATTTGCATATCAATTTGGCTGGAAAGCCAGATATGCCGGAGCTGATAAGGAATTCGGTGCACATAATTTCACTTTGATTTCAGGAACAAACCCATTAGGGCTCGCTGTTAACACAGAAGTTGAAGCTTTGTTGGCAGATTTGGAACTTGCCATTCATGGAGATTCCAAAGACAGCATTAAAAATCCGGGGCTCATCCGTCTCATTCGCGATGCGGAAGATTCCAGCACCATTTGGCAGTTGCAGTTGAAAGCTTACGAAGCCAAACAGAATACCACTGCATATCCTGAGGTTTATAAAAATTTAAAAGCCAAAGCAATGGATGCCGCTTCAGGCACCTATAAAAGCAATCTTGAAAAAGACTTAAGACGCAAAAAAACAACGTTAGACAGAATTGCGCAGTACCGCAAGAGTAAAGAATTCTTTAATGGTGCTGCCCATGATGATAAAATAACTACAGAGATTGTATTGGTTAAAGGCAAGCAATATGTATTTAATTTCAGAGCAAGAGATGTAATTCACTCTGCTTATTTGCCCGACTTCCGTCAGCAAATCAACGTAGTGCCCGGAATGTCTACAAAATTCCAGTTCGTTCCCGTTAAAACTACCGCAGAAGCTCAGGCAGAAAAGGGAGATAAAGATTATAATTTCTATCTCTATTGCAATAAAATTTGTGGAGCAGCTCACTACAATATGAAAATTAAAGTAACGGTAGTGGAGTCAGATGCCAAGTTCAATGCCTGGCTGGTAAACCAACCATCCGTATGGAATCCACCGGCAACACCAGCAGAGGTTCCGGCAGGAAGCGATTCTTCAGCAATTAAAAACAGCGTAGTAAAAAATTAAAAAAAAATTCAAGCGAATTATATGAGTACAGCAGCAGCAGCTCACGCGGAACACGAGGAACATCATCACCATGAGAGTTTCATACGCAAGTATGTATTCTCTATGGACCACAAGATGATTTCCAAACAGTTCCTGATGACCGGAATCATTATGGGTATACTCGGAATGGGTATGTCCCTGCTTTTCCGCTTGCAACTTGCATGGCCGGATGAGCAATTCAGTATTCTGGAGACTCTCCTGGGCAAATGGGGCGCGGGCGGAAAACTAGATCCAAATTTTTATATGGGTCTGGTTACCATTCATGGTACCATCATGGTATTTTACGTATTAACCGCAGGGTTGAGCGGTACCTTTAGTAACCTGTTAATTCCATTGCAATTGGGCGCAAGGGATATGGCTTCGCCATTCCTGAACATGCTCAGCTACTGGTTCTTTTTTGTATCTTCTGTGGTACTTTGTATTTCCATGTTTGTGGAAACCGGACCGGCATCTGCAGGTTGGACCGTTTATCCTCCATTAAGTGCACTTGAAAAAGCCATGCCCGGTTCAGGACTTGGAATGACGTTGTGGCTGGTGGCTATTGCGTTATTTATTATTTCTGCTCTGTTGGGCGGTATCAACTATATCAGTACAGTGTTAAATATGCGTACAAAGGGAATGAGCATGAACCGCATGCCTCTGACCATTTGGGCATTTTTCTTTACTGCAGTTTTGGGTCTTCTTTCTTTCCCTGTATTGTTGGGTGCAGCTTTGTTCCTGATCTTCGACAGAAGTTTTGGTACCAGCTTTTATCTCAGCGATATATACCTGGAGGGAGTTGGTGCCCTGGAAAATATTGGTGGAAGTCCGGTTCTTTATCAACACCTATTCTGGTTCCTCGGTCACCCTGAAGTATATATCATTTTGATGCCTGCATTGGGAATTACCTCTGAAGTAATTTCTACCAATGCGCGCAAACCAATCTTTGGATATTCAGCAATGGTAATATCCCTGATGGGTATTTCATTCCTTTCCTTTATTGTATGGGGGCACCACATGTTTGTTACTGGAATGAATCCATTCCTTGGCAGTGTGTTTATGATTCTCACGTTAATTATTGCGGTACCCTCTGCGGTAAAAGTGTTTAACTACCTTACAACCCTTTGGAAAGGAAACCTGCGGTTCACTCCGGCCATGTTGTTCTCCATTGGTCTGGTTTCATTCTTTATTTCAGGTGGTCTTACCGGTATTTATCTGGGTAATGCCGCACTGGATATTCAATTACACGATAGCTATTTTGTTGTTGCCCACTTCCACCTGGTAATGGGTAGCTCTGCAATATTTGGAATGTTCGCCGGTATTTATCATTGGTTCCCAAGAATGTTTGGCAGGATGATGAATAATACACTGGGGTATTTTCACTTTTGGTTTACGTTCGTAACAGCATACCTCGTATTCTTCCCCATGCATTTTATGGGATTGGCCGGCGTTCCACGTCGTTATTACCAATTCACTTTGATGAAAGAATTTGATGTATGGGTGGATGTAAACAAACTGATAACCATTGCAGCAATTGCCGCAGGTATTGCGCAATTATTCTTTTTGTGGAATTTCTTCTATAGCATATTCAGAGGTAAAAAAGCAGAGCAAAATCCCTGGCAAAGTAATACTTTGGAATGGAGCGCTCCTGTAAAACACCACCATGGAAACTGGCCCGGCGAATTGCCAACCGTTTATCGCGGCCCACATGAATACAGCAGACCCGATCGCGAAGAAGATTTTTTCCCGCAGCATATTCCGGATGAATCCACACCGGATCCGCTAAAATCAGGAAAAACTGTACCTGCTCCGGAACAAAAAGAACCGGAAACCACAGACAGTGTTTTCTTCTCTGCAATCAAAAGGGTTTTTGGCTGGAGCTAATTTCGCAACGCCACGAATCGCAAAATTATTAATAGTAAAATCTTTAAACGAACAGGCTTTTTAGCCTGTTCGTCTGTTTTATTATTATTCTTTCTTGGCGGATTGGTGCGGGTTACGGGCAGCGGAATGGGTTGTCCGGATTGGCCTAAATGTTTTGGACTTTATTCTCCTCCCGGTTGTGAATGTCAACTGCCTCATAATTACCAGCAAATATTTTTGGAAAAACGCATCGCAAAAGCTGAGCGATTTGCAAAAATTCTGGATAAATTGGGAATGACAGAAAAAGCTAAGTTGATAAGGGAAGATGAAAAAATTTATGTACCCGAGGAATTTAATGTAGCCAAAGCCTGGACGGAATATATCAATCGCATTTTCGGTGTTATTTCCGGACTTCTGGCACTTGCATTTTTTGTGATGGCTTTTTTGGGGAGATTTTCAGCCAAAACAAAAATGTTTGCAACATTTGGCTTTTTAATGCTCGTTGGAAATGCCTGGTTGGGCAGTATCGTTGTTGCAACCAACCTGCTCCCGGGTATAGTTACGCTGCATTTTTTACTCTCCTTTTTATGTGCATTTTTCTTTCTGCTTGCCATGCATTCCAATGCCCCATTTACCCGGGAAAATATGTCGAAAGGAGACCGTACTAAATGGATTTTTATGTTCGTGTTGGTAATGGCCGAAGTTTTTTTAGGTACGCTGGCACGTGAATCTGTTGAATACATGAAAACTGCTGGTGCACTCACCGGTAAAGGTGGAATGCTCGATTACAACAACATGGGAATTAACTTCGCCATTCATCGTTTTTTGCCCGGCGCTATATTAATTTTGTCCCTTTATTTTGGAATAATGAGGCGCCGAGAAGGGAGAGGGATTTTAAATGACTTTAACATACTGGCCATCATGGTTCTTATTCAAATTTGTTTAGGGGCTATCAATATAGTGGTGGTACTTCCGGCCTATGCACAGGTTTTACATATACTCATAGGAAGTATAATGCCGGTTTATTGTTTTTATAAATGGTTACAATCCAATTCCGGAATTCTGCTTATTCCGTCCAAACCATGAAGCAGTTGATTAAAAACTACAGTCAGCTCGTAAAACTTCGGTTAACTGCCTCTGTTGTGGCTACTTCTGCATTCGGATATATTTTAGGTTGTAAAATCAATAACAATGAGAATTGGACATTGGATTTTAGTTGGGTAGAATTTCTGGGTGTTTTTGTTGGCGGTCTCTTAATTGTATTTTCTTCCAATGCATTGAATCAATTGGTAGAAATTGAAAATGATGGCAAAATGAGCCGTACTGCGCGAAGACCATTGGTAGAAGGCAGGATTTCAATAAAGGATGCAAGGGTATTTAGCATGTTAACCGGTTTGGCGGGAATCATTTTATTGGCGCTTACCACCACATTTACAGCTACTTTGCTCGGGTTTCTATCCCTGTTAATTTACGTATTTATTTATACGCCGATGAAACAGGTTAGTCCCTTTGCCGTTATGATTGGTGCCATTCCCGGAGCATTGCCCCCATTAATTGGATATACCGCCGTAATACCCTCCATTGACCAGCCTGGAATCATGTTGTTTTTACTGCAGTTTTTGTGGCAATTTCCGCATTTTTGGGCCATTGCGTGGTTGCTGCACGATGATTACCAAAAAGCCGGATATTGGTTATTACCAAGTGGTGGCGGGCGAGATAAAAAGAGTGGTTTTCAAATTATGATTTACACGGTAATGCTATGTTTGGTAGCATTAATGCCGGTTTATTATAAAATCGCCGGAGTTAATGCGCTACTGGTGGTTATTCCGCTCAGTTTTTACTTTCTATTTAAATCCTGGAGACTGTTTCAAACCCTGGAGATCAGGGAAGCCAAACAATTGCTCTACGCTTCATTGCTATATACACCATTGGTGTTTTTATCCTATATAATACTATGACCATGCCAGCCGCCTTAAAAACCAGAGAACCGAAAGAACAATATAAAATTGCACCTGCCAAATTCAACATTTGGCTGCTGATGGTTGCAAGCTGTATGCTCTTTGCAGCATTTGTAAGCGCCTATATTGTACACAAGCCGGATAATGAAGCAAAATCCATTTGGACCAAATTTGAACTCCCTGTATTTTTTACTTATTCAGCAATAGTTGCTGCTATTAGCAGCATTACAATTTACCTGGCCTGGAAAGCCGCGAAACGGGATGAAATTAAAATCAACCGGTTGTTTTTAGCAACCAGCCTGTTTTTGGGTTTTGTATTTTGCCTTTTACAATATCTGGGATGGAAATCTATGATCGATGCCGGATTGCCATTTGTAAATGCAAAACCGCAGGATATTTCTGCATCGTATGTGTGGGTAATTACTGCCATTCACCTGGTTCACGTTTTAGGCGGAATCATACTGCTGGCGGTAACTCTGGCGCGTTCTTTTGCATACAGGGTGCACAAAAAATCCATGACGCTAATGTCTGTTACCCACACCTATTGGCATTTTGTTGGCTTGCTATGGATTTATTTGTTTTTATTCCTTTATTTCGCACGGTAATTTAAATAGCCAATGGCAGACCATCAATCAGAAGCAATATTTGAAAAACAACCGGTTTGGGCCGGGGGCCGCTCACCTTTTAACGTGAGTTACGGCAAACTCATGATGTGGTTGTTGTTACTTTCAGATGCATTTACATTTTCGAGCCTTTTGGTTCAATATGGAGCACAAAGATTTAGCAACGTAGAAAATCCTGTGGTTACCCGTTGGCCGGAACCAGCAGCAATTTTCAACCATTTTCCGGGTTTACACGGGCTTCATCTACCATTGCTATTCGTGAGTTTGATGACCTTCATCCTGATTTTTAGCTCAGTTACTATGGTACTGGCGGTGGAAGCAGGTCATAGAAAGCACAAAAAAGATGTAGTGAAATTTATGATCTACACCGTAATTGGTGGAATTGCTTTTCTAAGTTGCCAGGCCTGGGAATGGAGCGTATTTATCAGTGAAGGCGCAACTCTGCATGGCAATACATTTGGTATTACTGCGGTTGGCCAGGAAGAATTTCACAAACTAAAATTTGGCGACCATTTTGAATGGAAAGACGAATGGAGAACCCATGGCCCGGTTCCATTTGCCGCACTTTTCTTTATTGTAACAGGATTTCACGGTTTCCACGTATTTACCGGAGTTGTAGCCAATATTGTAATTACCATTATGGCTGCCAGAGGAGTTTTTGAAAGAAGAGGCCATTATGAAATGATTGAAAAGACCGGTCTTTACTGGCACTTTGTAGATCTTGTATGGGTGTTCGTATTTACTTTCTTTTACCTGATCTAATAGAAAATATTCATGGAGTTTTATAATAAACCAGGCGATTACGACGCAATCAACTATGTACCGCATACCGAAAGTCACGGGACCAAAGAACTGTGGAGAGTATTCCTGATTCTTTTGGGAATTACCATTTTCGATTTTGCGATTTATTTTGCGCTCGATCCAACAGGCTGGAGAAATGCAATTTTCATTTTCTTCGGCTTGGTAAAAGCGTATTTTATTGTTGGTGCTTTTATGCACATGAAGAATGAAAGAATTACTCTGGCTTTGGTAATTCTGGTGCCCATAGTATTTATTATAGGCTTGATTTTGGGATTGCTGTATGAAGGCCACGCCCTTACCATGACCAAATAATTATGGCATCTGCCAAAAAAACAATCAAGGTTATCGCAATTATAGCCCTGATCGTAGTTCCTGTTACTCTTATTTATTTCCTTGCTACTGCCAAATGGGTGCATGAGCCTTTACCATATTTAGGTAATAGCGTTAAAGATGCATCAGGAAAAGAAATACACCATAGTGTTGAAGATATTCATTTGTGGAACCAATTTGGCAAAAAGGTAACACTGGATTCTTTGAAAAATAAAATCATTGTAGCCAATATCTTTTTTGCTTCCTGCCCCGATGTCTGTCCTGAAATGAACAAACAAGTTCAGGTAATTGCGGAAAAATATTCCGAGTTCCCTAATGTGGCTTTTTTATCGGTTTCCATTGACCCTGAAAGAGATTCTGTTAAAGCGCTCTATGCTTATTCCCGCAAATACAATCCAAAAATAAAAAACTGGTGGTTTTGTACCGGAAATAAATCGGAAATTTATGATTGGGTATTAAACGATATTCTTCTCGCAAATGAATTGAGAGGAGAGAATTTTATTCATGACGATAAAGTGGTGATTATAGATAAGCAAAGGCATATACGCAGCATTTTAGCCACCAGGCCACCGGAGGACACGCCGGACAATCGGCGGAATTCAGTAAAACTAGGGTTGATTAAGAACATCAACGATGATATAGATAATTTGCTATATGAATACAGACAGCAAGAGCTGGATAAGTGATAAGAGTTTTTTTTGGCTGGTGCTTGGTGTTTCCCTCGCAGTGCCGGCAGTAGTAGTTACCCTTCGTTTTTTACCAGACAATTTAAGACCAAATGCTTTGTTTGCCATGCACCTGCCGAAGGTGAACGCCATATTGAATTCTGCCGTTTCGGTTCTGTTGCTCTCCGGCTATATCGCCATTCGTTTTCAGAAAAAAAGACAAATACATAAAATCCTGATGCTCTCGGCTTTCCTGTTTTCAGCCATGTTTTTAGTGAGCTATGTAATATACCATATGGTAATGCCAAGTACTCCATATTGCGGTGAAGGATGGATGAGGTATGTATATTTTTTTATTTTAATATCCCATATTCTGTTGGCTGCGATCATCCTTCCATTGGTGTTGTATACCATTTACTTCAGTACATCCGGTAATTATAGCCGGCATAAAAAGATAGCCCGGTGGACTTTTCCGATTTGGCTCTATGTTTCTATTACCGGAGTTGCAGTTTATTTATTAATTTCGCCCTGTTATTCCCTGTAACCATGAAAAAGTGGATTTTAATGTGTTTTGTTGCTATTACTGCGGTTTCTGTAGCAGCACAATGCCCTATGTGTAAAACCGCATTGGAAAGCGGAAGGAATAAGACTAAAAACACAGTCGGTAATGGTATCAATTCAGGAATTTTATTCCTGCTTACTGCACCTTATGTAATGATTGGCGCTGTTGGTTTCGTGTGGTATAAAAACCGCATGAAAAAATGACGGAATTTAGCCATCCAAGGCCGAAACTTATCAGTTTTTTTATGTGCAATTGCCCAAGGTGTGGTGCAGATAAGGTTTTTAGATATTCCCCCATTAATCTTAAGCATTTTACCGATACAAAAGATTCATGTAAAAATTGCGGACTCGACTACAACCCTGAACCCGGTTTTTTTTTCGGAGCCATGTATTGGAGTTATGCTATTTTAGTTGCAATGATTGTAACACTCAGTATCGTTTTTAATGTCATGGATATTTTTGATTATGCTATTTATGCAATTCCAGTTTTTATTATCATTCTTCTCCCATTTATTTTCAGATATAGCCGCATGTTAATGTTGTATGTGGTGTATCCTGTGATGTATAAAGGGAAATTCGACAAAGAATAAGAACGGTTACTACAGCATTGCAGGATGATGCATTTTTCTTTTCCTGCTGATGATTCATTCCCTTCAAATTTTTTAAGATAAAATTCAGGGTATATTTTAATTTTAGATAAAAGCCGGAGTCCACCGTATTTTCTATATTTGTTATTTATGGAAGACTTCAGCATTCTTGAATCTGCACCCGAGGCACAAATGAGTTACCACCAACACCTGGCCGGTAATGGGTCGAGATTCGCTAATTTTATTGTAGATCGCATTGCCTTTGTCGGGTTTGTCTTTTTAATCGGACTGGCCTCCGGAGTATTGGGAATTGGCGGTTTTTGGGTTCAATTAGAAAATAACAGATTGCTCGATATTGTTTTCTCTATGATTCTGTATGCCATTTTTATGTTTTTACAGGAAAGTATTTTTAAAACCAGCCTGGGAAAATTAATCACAGGCACAAAAATCATCAGTGTAAACGATCACCCATTAACAACCGGACAGATTCTGGCGAGGAGTTTTTCCAGAATTATTCCTTTCGAACCATTTTCTTTTCTTGGTTCTTCTGTGGGGTGGCACGACAAAATCAGCGAAACCAGAGTAGTAAGGAAGTCTTTTTTACCCGCATTTGCATCGGAATGGGGCCCCATTTAAGTCTATTTTCTAAACGCATTCCCTGATTTTAGAATTTAGCTTAATCTGATTTAATATATTTGTCCATTATGGAAGATTTCAGCATATTGGAAACCAATCCAACACAAAGAATGGATTATGAAAGCCATCTGGCGGGAAATGGATTGCGTATTGCCAATTCCATTATAGATTCTGTTGCATTCTATACAATCATAGTTATCATTTTTGCCATTATTGGATTAACCGACCCGGATAGTTTGCAAAACATAGATACGGATAGCTTCATGATCAATGTATATGCAATTCTTGGATTTGTTTTTTACTACTTTATACAGGAACTCATTTTCAAGAAAACCTTTGGTAAAATGATTACCGGGACCAAAGTGATTAGCATCAAAGGTGAGCCACTTACGGTGGGTCAGATTCTGGGAAGAACATTTGCCCGATTGATTCCTTTCGAAGCATTTTCTTTTTTGGGGGGTTCACCCGGATGGCACGATACCATGAGTAAAACCAGGGTGGTAAAAAAATCCTTTTTACCTGAATTTGCAGAAGACAACATGTTTGGATCATAAAAAAAGGGGATTTAATCCCCTTTTTCATTTTCTTCATTTTTAACTTATTCGGCAGCTTCGCCCGCTTCTCCGGGTTGAACAGCAAGTACCTCTGCACCTGTTGCTGTTTTTGCACGAATTTTATTTTCAATTTCAACCAACATTTCAGGATTGTCTTCCAGCAATTCTTTTACTGAATCCCTGCCTTGTCCGAGTTTGGTTCCTTCATAGCTAAACCAGGAACCGCTTTTTTGTACCACCCCTGCTTCCACTGCAATATCCAGTACCTCACCAACACGACTAATCCCTTTTCCATACATGATATCGAACTCTACAACGCGGAATGGAGGTGCAACCTTGTTTTTTGCAACTTTCACCTTTGTTCTGTTTCCAATAATATCATCGGCATCTTTTATTTGACCAATACGGCGAATATCCAAACGAATGGAGGCATAGAATTTTAAAGCATTTCCACCGGTAGTTGTTTCCGGGTTTCCGAACATCACACCGATTTTTTCGCGCAGCTGGTTGATGAAAATTGCCACACAACCGGTTTTGGAAATGGTTCCGGTAAGTTTTCTCAAAGCCTGACTCATTAAACGTGCCTGCAGGCCCATTTTGCTGTCCCCCATATCGCCTTCAATTTCCGCTCTGGGTACCAGGGCTGCTACAGAATCAATTACCAATACATCAATCGCACCGGAACGAATCAGGTTATCGGCAATCTCCAAAGCCTGTTCTCCGTCATCGGGTTGCGAAATCAGAAGGTTGCTGGTATCAATACCCAACCTTTCGGCATAAAACTTATCAAAAGCGTGTTCTGCATCTATAAAAGCACAGATACCGCCTTTTTTCTGGGCTTGTGCAATGGTATGTAAAGCAATGGTTGTTTTACCACTGCTTTCAGGGCCATAGATCTCAATAATTCTCCCTTTGGGAAATCCTCCAACACCCAGGGCCAGATCCAGCCCGAATGAACCGGTTGAAATCACCTCCACATTCACCGAACGGTTGTCGTCCATCTTCATCACCACGCCTTTACCATAAGTCTTTTCAAGCCTTTCAATGGTCTGCTTCAGTGCTTTCATTTTTTCGTTTTGTTCGCTCATAACTCTAAATATTTCTGGTTAAACTTTAATTTTTTCCTGTTTTGGTACTTGCAAATAAAAAGGAAATGTTTAATAAATTTGCAAGCTGTTGATAATTATATTAACAAAACATGGAAGGGTATAGACCAATAACACAATGGAATGAGGATGACAGACCGAGGGAAAAGCTCATCCACAAAGGGAGAACAGCGCTTTCTGATGCAGAGCTGCTGGCCATATTAATGGGCACAGGCTCCAGGCATCATGATGAAAATGGCAATTTGGTTAACAAATCTGCCGTAGACCTGGGCAAAGATTTGATGCATCTGGTACAGAACAATTTGCAAAACCTGGCCAGAATGAGTGTTTCGGAATTAAAGCAACTTCAGGGTATAGGCGAAGCTAAAGCACTTTCCATAATAGCAGCAATGGAACTAGGCTCCCGCAGGAAACTGGTGAAGGAAGAAAAGAGCAAAGTTTCCTGCAGTCGAGATGCCTATGAAATTCTGGCACCCAGACTGGAGGATTTGAACGTGGAACAGTTTTGGGTCATTCTGCTGAACCGGGCCAATATGGTAATACGTACCGTAAAATTGAGCGAAGGTGGAATAACCGGTACCGTAATTGACGCCGGCCCTCTCTTTAAATTGGCTTTGCTGGAAAATGCAAAAGGGATCATTCTTTGCCACAACCACCCAAGTGGCAGCAACAAACCAAGTGATGCAGATATAAGCATCACCAAAAGATTGAAAGGGGCAGGTGCACTTTTGGAAATTCAAATTCTCGATCACCTCATTATTACAGCAACCGGATATTACAGTATGGGGGATGAAGGTATTTTATAGGTAGATTTACACATATGAGAAATTCCTGGAAGCTTGTTGCCGGGTTATGCATTCTTGCATTTCCAAATTTCACCTGCAAAAAGCTGTTTCATAAAGAATGCAGAAATAATGCTGAACTTTTAAATGGAATTATCATTGATCGATTAAATCAGGATTGCCTTTTTTCTCTGAATACCCAAAAGGAAGATATTATTGCAACTCAGGCACATTGGGACAGCCTCTGGCAAAATCCCAAATTTCCCTTGCAGGCAGATTGCCAGCCACAGGTAATTGATTTTGAAAAGGAAAGTATATTGATATTTAAAACGGTAAGCGGGGAAGGGGATGTTTTGGTATTGGATGTTTCAAAGGATGACCAAAATCACAAGTACATTTTTTCCATAGAAGAGGTGAATTGCAGCAATAAAATTATCCATCATAAAGTTGCGATAGGCAGCGAAAATGCAGTTAGGGTGCCAAAAATCCCGAATGGATGGACAGTGGAATTTCGGGAAGAGGATTGATTTTCCTTTCAACAGAGGTATTTAATTTCCTGATAAAAAGCATTCGGTTTCACCTATAATTCTTGAGGTTAAATCGCTAATTTTGCGAACCTTTTTATGCAGCTAAACACCAGATATTCAGAAAAATTTGAAGACCGCCATATCGGCCCGCGTTCAAGCGATTTAGACAGCATGTTAAAAACTATCGGAGTGGGAAGTCTCGATGGTTTAATTGACAAAACAGTTCCTCCCGGAATACGTTTGCCCAAACCCCTTCATATTGGAGAGCCTATGTCAGAATTTGAATTTCTGGAAATGTTGCGCGAAAAGGCATCAAAAAACAAAGTATTTAAAAATTATATCGGAATGGGTTATTACGGTACCAATGTACCGGGTGTAATTCTGCGAAATATTATGGAAAACCCGGGCTGGTATACCCAATATACCCCTTATCAGGCAGAAATTTCACAAGGGCGTTTGGAAGCGCTGTTGAATTTTCAAACCATGATTATTGATCTTACCGGATTGGAAATTTCAAATGCATCCCTACTGGATGAAGGCACTGCTGCTGCAGAAAGCATTCATATGTTTCAGGATTTGGCTCCAAAGGGCCAGGGAATGAAATTCTTCGTAGACCAGGAAATATTTCCGCAAACTCTCGATGTATTAATTACGCGTGCAGAACCAATTGGGGTGGAACTTGTAGTTGGTGATTATAAAACTTTTGAACCCAATACACAGTTTTTTGGTGCAGTGGTTCAATATCCGAATAACAAAGGCAGCATTGAAGATTACCGTGCATTTACTGAGAAATGTAAGGCCAGCCAGGTAAAAACCTGCTTCATTGCCGATATTCTGGCGTTAACCGTATTAACCCCTCCGGGTGAATTTGGTGCAGATTGCGTAGTAGGAAGTACCCAGCGCTTTGGAGTGCCAATGGGATTTGGCGGACCACATGCGGCATATATGGCTACCAAAGATGAATTTAAACGCCATATACCAGGCAGAATTATAGGGGTAAGTATAGACAAGCATAACAACAAAGCGCTTCGCATGGCTTTGCAGACACGTGAGCAACACATTAAAAGACAAAATGCCACATCCAATATTTGCACAGCGCAGGTTTTACTAAGCATTATGGCTGGTATGTATGGAACTTATCACGGTCCTGAGGGTTTAAAAAAGATTGCAGGTCGTGTTCATGCCCTTACGTCAGAATTGGCAAAAGGTATTGAAGCCACATCCGGTAATTACAAAGTGGTGTATCCCAATTTCTTTGATACTTTATATGTGCAGGTTCCAAATGCAGCAGAGATTAAAGCAGTTGCGAATAATGCCAATATAAATCTTCGCTATTTTGATGATACGCATATTGGTGTGGCAATCGATGAAACCCATAGTGTTGCTGATGTACATGAATTACTCGCCATATTTAGAAAGGCTGTAGATGGCACAACCTATGAAGTGCAAAATCAGGCTGAAAGCAGAATCCCAAAAACTTTGAACAGAACCAGCAACTTTATGTTGCATCCTGTATTTAATACTTACCAGTCTGAGCATGAAATGCTACGTTACATCCGCAGTCTGGAAAACAAAGATCTTTCCCTTTGTCACAGCATGATATCGCTGGGCAGTTGTACTATGAAACTCAATGCCACTTCCGAAATGATTCCGGTTACCTGGCCTGAGTTCAACAACCTGCATCCATTTGCACCAACCGATCAAACAAAAGGGTATCAGGAAATTTTAGAGGAGTTGAATAAAGACCTTTGTGAAATTACAGGTTTTGCTCAAATGAGCCTTCAGCCTAACGCAGGTTCACAAGGTGAATATGCAGGCCTGATGGTAATTCGGGAATATTTCAAATCCATAGGTCAAACCCATAGAAATGTGGCCTTAATTCCGTCCAGTGCCCATGGCACAAATCCAGCAAGCGCAGTTATGGCAGGGATGAAGGTGGTGGTAACCAAATGCGATGAACGTGGAAATATCGATTTGGAAGACTTGCGCATGCATGCGGAATTGCATAAAGACGACCTGGCTTGTCTGATGGTTACTTACCCAAGCACCCATGGCGTTTTTGAAACCGGAATCAAAGAAATCACTAAAATGATACATGATTTCGGAGGTCAGGTTTATATGGATGGCGCTAACATGAATGCCCAGGTTGGACTTACCAGCCCGGGAATGATTGGGGCCGATGTTTGCCACCTGAACCTTCACAAAACATTTTGCATCCCGCATGGCGGCGGTGGACCCGGTATGGGACCCATTGGTGTTGCCGGACATTTGGCACCATTCCTTCCCGGACATGCAGTAGTGAAAACCGGTGGCGAAAAAGCCATGCATGCGGTTAGTGCTGCTCCATGGGGTAGTGCAAGTATTTTGTTGATTTCCTATGCTTATATCAAAATGATGGGCGGCATAGGATTGGCAAATGCAACCAAATATGCCATTCTAAATGCCAATTATTTGAAGGCGAGATTGCAAAGTGAAATTCCTGTTTTATACAGTGGTGAGAATGGGTTTGCAGCACATGAAATGATTTTGGATACCAGAAAATTCAAACAATCTGCGGGAGTAGAGGCAGAAGATATTGCCAAGCGTCTGATGGATTATGGATTCCATGCACCAACTCTTTCATTCCCTGTAGCCGGAACATTAATGGTAGAACCAACCGAAAGCGAAAGCAAAGAAGAACTGGATCGTTTTTGTGAAGCCATGCACGGCATTTTGGCTGAAATACGCGAGATCGAAGAAGGCAATGCAGATAAAGAAGATAATGTATTGAAAAATGCACCGCATACTGCAACTGAAGTCGCTACCAATAACTGGAACCATAAATATTCAAGGGAAAAAGCTGCTTATCCTGCACCTTATGTAGTGAATAGAAAATTCTGGCCAACAGTAGGCAGGGTAAATAGCACATATGGGGATAGAAATCTGGTATGCGCTTGCTTACCTATCGAAGCCTATATGGAGCAAAGCCCGCAAATGGCGGGAGCATAATTGTTTTTTGTTTCCTTTGGGTATTATTGTATCCGGGAAATGCGAAATTTTATTAAGAAGCCTTATTTATTTTTATTGCTATATGCCTTAACCGGAATTTTTACCTTTCGCGATTTTGGCGTACCTGTTGATGATTTTACACAATATGTAATTGGCCAACAGAATTACCATGTAATTATTGGAGAGCAAAAAATTGAAGATATTGATGCCGGAATTAAATATTACGGTCCGGTATTTGAAACCTTTTGTTATGCCATAGACAGTATGTTTTATGGAGAGCCGGAGCCCATACAGAAGTGGGGAATGCGGCATTGTTTTGTTTTTCTCTTATTCACAATTGCTCTGTTTTATTTATGGAGAATGGCAGTAATTTTATTCAAAAATGAAATTGCGGCCTGGTTCATTTTGTTTAGTGTAGCATTATATCCCAGACTATTTGCTGATGCACATTACAATTCAAAAGACACTGTTTTTCTGGCCTTTTTATGCATAGGAATGTATTTTTTGGTAACAGGAATCAGCAGACGTCGAACCAAGGATTTTATTATCGCGGGATTATGGGTTGGAATGGCAAGCACCATCAGGCTGGCCGGCTTTTTTGTATTACCCGCGTTTTTGCTGATACAACTGTGGTGTTATCGCAATTATGTCAAGAAAAAGCTCGCTGTTTTTCAACCTTTGGTATTTATCATTTTCACGGTAATGGCATATTATGTTTTCTTTCCGGCCCTGTGGAAACATCCCATTTCCGAATTTCAAATTCTGGTAAAACATATTACCAATTTCCCATGGCCAAATAATACTTTAATTGCAGGAGAATTTGTTGGTCCTGAGAATATGCCATGGTGGTATTTCCCGGTCTGGTTCTGTATTACAGTGCCTGTTTTGTATCAAATTATATTTGTAATTTCATGTATATTATTTGTTATAAATTGGAAAGAAAATCTAAAAAATTCGGGATTGTTATTTATCATTTCTTTTTTATTTTCCGTAGTATTCTATATCGTATTTACTCGTCCGAATCTCTACGATTCGTGGCGCCAATTGCAATTTTTGTTTGTGCCTTTTGTTTTGATTTTCGGGATATCAGTAAATTATTTTATTGAAAAATTAAGGGGATTTAAATGGTTCGCCGGTGCATTCATTGTGTACCAATTGATAGTCACAGCCTGGTTTCACCCCTTTCAATATGTATATTTCAATGAGTATTATTGGTTGTATGGCAAATCAAACACCTACGATCAGGATTATTGGCATCTCAGCACATCACAAGGAATGAAGTGGATTTCAGAGCACAGCAAAAAAAACAAAATTCATGTGTATACCTGGAATACCGAATCTGCCTGGTATAATGCTTTCTTTTTTCCAAAAAGCCTGAAACAGGAAATAATTTCTGTAAATCAAAGAGAACTTGCAGATTATGAAATAGAGCCTATCAGGAACGGCAAGCCTTTTAAGCCCGATAAAAAGGTGGTATATTCAGAATATCCATTGAAGGATACTATTGTAAGAGTCATTCAGCTGAAACCGGAATAGGTATGAAAATATTTGAAAAAGTAACCCCATTTTCTGTTTTTATTATACTGTTTTCCATTTTCGGGTTGGTATTTTTATTCCAATATGGTGTGCCATTGGATGAACTCACCCAACGATATATAGGTATTATTAATTCCACTTTTATCAGCGGAACAACAGACGTAAAAACCCTGGAGGAACATGGCTATTTCGGCCCAATATTCGAATCATTAACGTATCTTCTGGAACAGATTATTTATAATTCAGATATGTATTATAAAATATTGTTGCGTCATTTTATATTATTTTTCTTTTTCGTTTTATCTGTAATAGCCTTTTACCGTATTTGTTTACCGGTGTTTAATTCCAGGGCTGTTGCATTAGCTACAACCATGGTATATTCGCTAAATCCAATTGTATTTGCGCATTCTTTTTATAATTCCAAGGATACATTTTTTATGTGCCTTTTGGTTTATGTCTTTTATTTTACCATGCAATTTATTGCAAAAAGAAAATACAAATACCTCATTTTGGCGAGTGTTTTATTGGGCATGGCATGCACCATTCGAATAAGCGGAATGTTCATGGCTATTGCTGTTGTAGCCTCTTTGATACTGTCAGGAAATACTTCCGGATTGAAATTACGCAACATAATATTATTTGGATTCATTGCTTTCATTTCCTATTTTATATTCTTTCCTTATTTATGGTTACATCCCCGGGAGTCTCTTCAGAATTTAATTCATTACAGTGCCAATAATCCCTGGCCATGGAATACACTTGCGGCAGGCCAGGAGATAATAGCCGGAGATTTGCCCTGGTGGTATTTGTTTGTCTGGATGTCGGTTGGAATTCCGGTATTGGTTTTAATGGTAAGCATGATTGGAACTTTATTCTCCATTAAAAAAGTAAATTACAGGGAACCATTTTGGATGATTACCACTATTCTGTTTGTACTCCCAATACTTTATTTCGTCCTGGGCAGACCCACGATTTACAATGGATGGCGGCATATGCAATTCCTGCATATTCCGGTTTCATTGTTTTGCGGATATGGATTGTTGGCGATGGGAAAGAAACTGGAAAAAATCGCAACTTTACTTCTTGGCACTTATTCGATTTTTGTTTTATGTATTTGGCAACCTTATGGATATGCTTATTTTAATGAAGGATATTCTGTTTTTGGCAAGCCCAATACTTTCGATCAGGATTACTGGGGATTGTCTGCTTTACCGGCTCTTAAGCATATTAGCAATCAAAATTCGGGGCAAATTAAAATATGGTGTAACACGGAATCTGCGGAGCAAAATGCTTTGCTTTTGCCACATGCAAAAAGGAATCAATTGGAATTCGTAAAGACTTCGAATGATGCAGATTATCTCATTTGGATGCAGCGAAATGGGCTACATGTGGATTCCAAACAGAATATAATTTATTCGCTAAAACCTGCCAAGGACACCTTGGTATGGGTGGTAAAAAAGAACTAATCGCAGCTTTTTACTTGGTTGTTCCGCTGGTTTTTAACTCCTGCACCTGAATTAAATCGCGCAGGGTTCCGGATCCCAAAGGTTTGGAAATATAACCGTTCACCAAATAATGACTTTCCGCTCTGTGTTTATCCCTAGGGTCAATGGAAGATGATAAAATGTAAATAATCAGACTTCTCTGTGCCGTTTCAGGGAAAGCGGATACTTTGTCCAAAAATTCCCAGCCATTCATTACAGGCATGTTAATATCCAACATGATAAGCGTAGAGGCATCTGTAGACTCTCTGTTCTGGTACTCTTCATCCAGATACTCAAGAGCTTCCAGTGGTTTTTCAAATGTCAATATATCGAAATGGCCTATAGCCTGCCGCGCAATAATGCGGGAAAGTGAATTGTTCACCTTATCGTCGTCAATGAATATGATTCGCTCAATGGCCATTATCAGAAACCTCCGGAGGGCAGCGAAAATATGCAAAAATGCTAATCATACCACCGATCCGGACAATTAGAGGGTTGTTCAAATATACAAATTGGGGTTATGAAATCAAAAAATCTATAAAAGTTGAAGAATTATGGGAGCCGGTATATTATAAAATGGATTCGCGTGTATTTTGTTGAAATTCATTATATTCGCAATAAGGCTGGCAGGCCTTTTTACTTAATCTACTCAATATCAGGAGGATATATATTCGATGAAATTCACTGCGGACCACATACCCGCAATGTTGCTGGCATTAATACCGGCCCTGATCAATATAGGCATATTGATATTTGGAATACTGCGACTTCCCAGAAGCAAGACGACCCTACTTTTCCTGTATTTCATATTTTCCCTTATTTGTTGGCAGCTCAATGATGTTGCCATGCGCATCAGCGGCGATCTCTACACTGTCAGAATTTGGGACAAGGTATTCGCATTTGGCATATTTTCCGTGGCACCATTGAGTCTGCAATTTGCAGCGGAATATACAGGAAACAGGTTTTTGAGATCCTCAGCAGGACTTCTGATTACATACATTCCTTTTGCCTATTTCTTTGTTTTGTTTATTGCGGTTCCCCAACCAACCTTGTACGAATACAGCGCGTTCTGGGGTTTTGCCAATTTACCCAGACCCGGAACAACGGAATATGCCGGCCTGGTTGCCATGCCATTTACTATCATTATATCCGTAATTCTTCTGGTTCATTATGCATTCAGAGCCTGGCAAAACAGCGATTTGAAGTGGCAGGCATTGATTATTGCTGTGGGCATATTTATTCCGACCCTTCAGGCGATTTATACCCAGGTTTTTTCTGTACTGTCACAATCCGGGGAGCAAATACCTGTTACGTCCACTTTCATGACCTTTTTCTCACTGGCGGCTGTAATATCATTTTCCAGATACAAACTTTTTCACTTATCAGATAAAACCGGTTTGGAATTGGTGCTCAACCGGCTTACTGAAATTATTTTGGTTGTGGATACCAAAAATAAAATCAAATATATTAATCCTGTTGGTATAGAATTGTTACGGCCTGAGGATGAATTTATGTTGGGCTGGGGCTTAAGAAATTTGTTTTCAAGAGAAAAAGATTATTCCCATTTTCAGGAAAATGTGATAAATAAAGCGCTTAATGGAGAAACGGTAATTCGGCATGAAAACCAGTTTACTCTGGCAAGTGGTGAAATAAGGGATGTAATGGTAAATGCCGAAACTATTTACAGCAATCATATTCTGCAGGGGGTGCTTATCATGGCTAGTGACGTTACAGAACGAAATCACATGCTCACCAGATTAAAAACGGAAAATATCATATTCGAAAAACTCTCCCAGGGGATGGCGGAAATGGATGTTTTACATGAATATCTGGAATCGCTGGAAAATGACTACCACGATCATATTGTTCCGGTAATTTTAATTGCCGACTCCGGTAATAAAAATTGGGAAATACATACATCCTTACATACTCAAAAGTTGGATGGATTTATTTCATTAATTCAGGATTTGCTGGATAGAAAGGCCGTGGACAGAATTTTGGATTCCCATCATGAACACGGGTTTTACGAAATTTATCTGAATGAAACTGACATTCCCGAAACTATACAAAAACTTCAATTGGCCGGAATTTCTGCGCATGGCATAAAACAAAATAGCGAAGGTGAAAAAGCAGTATTTCTGATTTTCAGAAAGTTGAAACACTTTATTCCGGATTCGGAATCTGTACAAAGAATGCTTCAATTGAGCGGATTGATATTGGATAAAAGCAGAATTGAAGTGCATCTCAAGGATCAGCAGACTACCTACCAGGATCTGGTCAATTCTATTGATGGAATCATACATGAATACGATTTAATTAAAAAATGCTATGTTTTTGTGAGCAAGCGCGCAGAAGAAGTGTTTGGTTATCCGCTGGAAAATTGGTATGCGGATTCCAATTTTCAGATGCATCATGCGCATGAAGACGATAAATCTCTTTTAGATAATTTGAAAGAGATTTATTATCCGGAAACCAGCCTGGAGGTAGAATACAGAATGTATTCCAAAGAGGGAAAAACCATTTGGTGTAAAGATTATTTGCGAATTATTTATGAAGGCAAAACACCCGTAAAATTAAAAGGGGTGATAGTAAATATTACACAAACCAAAACCATAGAATTAGAAAAAGAACATGCAGCAGCGGATCTCATAAACAGGAACAGGGATCTGGAACAATTTACCTATATAGTATCTCATAATTTAAGGGCACCACTTGCAAATATCCTGGGTTGCACCAATGCATTGGAAGTGGCCGATAATGTTGAAGATAAAAATGAATTGTTACTCGGTATTTCAGATTCAGCTTTGCGTTTGGATGCCGTTATACGCGATTTGAACAGCATATTGTCTGTAAAACAAATACCATCTGAAAGCATTGAAATGGTTTCAGTTGAAGAAATTATTCATTCCATACTCGATGATTTGAAATCCCAATGGAACCAACCATTTCACGTAGATATTAATGTGCAGCAAACACCAACATTAAATACCGTAAAGCCTTATATTTATAGTATATTTTATAATTTAATCAGTAACAGTTTTAAATATAGAAATCCCAATATAAATTCCTATTTAAAAATTAATTCTACCCGTAAAAACGGACATGTTGAATTTGTTTTTGCAGATAATGGTAAAGGGATTGATCTCACATCCAACCAAAATAATATGTTTGGTATGTACAAAAGATTTCACAATGATGTAGATGGCAAAGGCCTGGGTTTATTTATGGTAAAATCCCAGATTGAAGCCATGCAGGGGTCAATTAAGGTGGAAAGCGAAGTGAATAAGGGTACAGAATTTACATTGATTTTTCCCCAGTAATATTCATGGTTTTGATTCGGTAATTGCGAAAATATCCCTGATATTCTATATCAATTTCCAAATGAGGAAGCCCGTCAAACAAAATTTCTCCAATTTCAGGCCATTCGATAATCAGCATATTATTTCCGAATAAATAATCTTCTATTCCCGCATCCTGAAGCTCGGAAACATCTTTAACCCTGTACCAGTCTGAATGATATATAATTTCTCCTTTTCGGGTTTTATATTCATTTATAATACTAAAGGTTGGGCTGCTAACATCATCTTCAGAATCCAATTGTTTTAATAATTGTTTTACCAATGTGGTTTTTCCGGATCCAACTTCTCCACGCAGGATTATGATGCGTGGCAAGGGATTCAAACCACAAATAAATGCCGCTACCTTCGGCATTTCTCCTTCTGTAATATTCAAAAACTCTTTGTCCAGTGTTCTTTATTTTCTGCTTAATACCACCAGCGGACATATCATTTCTTCCATACTGATACCTCCATGCTGGAATGTATTCTTGTAATAATTGACGTAATAATTATAATTATTAGGATACGCAAAGAAGTCGGATTCTTTTGCAAAAACAAATGCACTACTCACATGTAAAAGTGGTAAAAATGCCTCATGTGGTTTTTTAATTTCAAATACCTCTTTGGGATTATAGGTCAAACTTTTACCCTGTTTGTATCTCAAATTGGTATTTACATTTTTATCGCCAACCACTTTTACAGGATCTTTTACCCGAATGCTTCCATGATCGGTGGTAATAATAATTTTACAGGGCTTTTCTGCAATGCGCTGTAAGGCTTCCCATAATGGTGAATGTTTAAACCAGGTTGCCATTACATTCCTATACGCTGTTTCATTTTCAGCAAGTTCCCTAACTACATGTATGTCTGTTCTCGCATGGCTGAAATTGTCTACGAAATTATATACAATTACATTGAGTTTATTTTGAAACATATTCGGAATCTGCTCCACCAGATTTTTCCCTTTTTCCAAATTGGTTACTTTGGTATAACTGATTTTTATATCTCTTCTCAAGCGCTTTAACTGGTCTTCCAAAAATTCTTTCTCAAATAAATTCTTACCACCTTCATCTTCATCATTGCTCCATTTATCGGGATATTTTTTTTCTATATCCAAAGGCATCATTCCGCTAAAAATTGCATTTCTGCAATATTGGGTAGTGGTGGGTAATATGCTGAGGTAAACATCTTCATTGTCTACCCGGAATTTTTCATCCAGAGTTTCAGAAATGGCCCTCCATTGGTCAAAACGAAGATTATCTACCAATATCACATATACCGGATCTTTTCCGTCCAGATGCGGGTTTATGGCTTTTCTGAACAGATTGTGGCTCATGATCAGTTTATCATCCTGGCCTTTTACCATCGACATATAATTGTCTGAAACAAAGCGGCAGAAACTGCGGTTTGCATCGGCTTTTTGAGTTTCCAGAACTTCTTTCATGCCACCCACATCGGTATCGGCAAGTTCCATTTCCCAATACACCAGCTTCTTATACACGTCCTTCCACTCATCAAAGCTAAGCTTGTCATTTACTGCCATTCCGATCTGCATAAACTCGCGCTGGTATCCCTGTGTGGTTTTTTCACTGACCAGTTTTTTCTCATCCAGATTTTTTTTGATAGAGAGCAAAATTTGATTGGGATTCACCGGTTTTATCAGGTAATCCGCAATTTTATTCCCAATGGCCTCTTCCATGATATGCTCTTCTTCATTTTTGGTAATCATGATTACCGGAAGGTTGGGTTTTTCCTGTTTGATGCTGTTAAGCGCGTCTAAACCGCTGATTCCGGGCATGTTTTCATCCAGAATAACCAGGTCGTAATCTTCTTCCTTCACCTTGTCCACAGCATCACGGCCGCTTGTCGAAGTGGACATATCATAGCCTTTGTTTTCTAAAAAAAGAATATGGGGTTTGAGCAGGTCGATCTCATCATCGGCCCAAAGAATGCGGGGTTTATCAGACATAAGGTTATGAAACGAAATTTAGTGCAAAATTATTGAAGATCAACCAGAATGATTACCTTCTGTTGACAAGTTGGTCGGAGCAAATGCCCCATTTATCTTTTATAGACCCAGAAGTAGGCCATATCCCCTTCAGCAGTCAACATGGAATCTTGTTTATCGTAATGCGATTCGAACCAATGTCCGCCTTCAAAATCCGGATGGTTCATCCAGTAATTGGGCATTGGCCCGGTGAGTATCATTTCTGGCCGATAACGAACCAGTTCTGCCGCGAATGTCCGGTGGTTGGATTTTTTAATCGTCTGATCCCCTAAAAAATAAACCGCATAAGGGCATGGAAAGTGTTGGGCTACTTCTTTGTTGGAATAGAGGTAATACCTGCCCAGGTCTTCCTTTGCAATATAAAAACTGCGATAGGATATTATTTTTTGCATAAAATTATCGCGTTCTTCTGTTGCTTTTAATGCAAGTGGATATTTTTCTGTAATCAGAAATCTACCGGATTGTTTTACCAATAATATCGAAATAAAAATAGCACAAACTCCGAAGAAGAGATTTGAAATTAATTTGTTTTTTGCTAACAAAATTCGGTAGAATACCCACGACATTCCCTGGATAATCAGAACGCAGGAAAAAATAATGACAGGTAAAAAATAATGGCTGTAGGTGGTCTCTCCAAGAAAGACAAATACAAGCTGAGACAAAAATAAAATGAAAATAAACACCTGAGAATAAAAATTTTCGCGCAGGTATTTTAAATCAAAAACGGAACACATAAAGGGCAAAATCAACCATACGAAAATCGGGAACCTGTTATACCAATCAGTAACAAAATTTTGCAGTTCAATCCAATGATTGGTTTCCCCGGAGCCGGCATAGGAAAAGGCAAATTTCAGATATTCCATATAACCGGGAAGTGAGCCGGACCAGGCAAAATAGCTGATGAGCCATAGCCATAAAACTATAAATCCCGTAACCGCAGAAAATAATGCGTTTAATTGAAATGTTTTAATCTGAATGATAATATATAAAAAGAAAATAACTGCGGAAATAATAAAAGGTTCCTTTATCATACTGGCTGCTGCCAGAAGTAAACCGCATACAAACATGAATACGGGCTTTTTGGAGATTTGGAATTGCCTGATGGCAAATAAAGCTCCAAGAATGAAAACTGAACCGTAGAATTCCGTGTAACTGCCGCTCATAAAGAACTCCCAGGTACTTATGTGGAACCAGCACCAGGGGATCAGTAATAAAAGTAAAAACGGGTATGAAGTTCGAACCCACCATACTGTTTTAGCCAGAAAAAAACTCAAAAAAAACACAAATACAAATCGCATCGCTGCCATGGCAGTTAATGGGTTGGAAAATATTTTCAGAAACAAACTATTTAACAAAAAAATGCCCGGTGCCTTATTGTCCCAAACATCTAAGTAAAGCGATTTGCCTTCTGAAATTTTCTCGCCTATGGCAGCGAATACACCGCCATCATTGAGGGGCGGGGTATATCGGAAATAGCGGTGAACCAAAATGGAACACAACAGCGAAAAAACCGGAATAATCCAGTATTTGCCATAAATCCGGAGCGTGCGGAGAAAGTTTTGCAAAACGGAGAATTCAATATTCTCATAAATTTCGCAATTTTGCAACGTGTCATCCCACCATTTTGTACGAGATAAGCAGGAAGCAGCCCTTATTATTGCCAATGGCGAGTCTTGCAGCCCGGAACTTTTGAATCAGTTGTTGGAGTGGAATCCTTTTATACTGGTTCTCGACGGCGCCTGGAGCCGGGTGGTGGAACTACAGATTAAGCCTGATGCAGTGCTTGGAGATTTTGATTCCATTCCCGAAAATCATCCGGGATTTTTGGAATATGATACATTGAAGATCATTCATACCCCGGATCAGGAATTTACGGATTTACAAAAAGGTATTCAGTATTTGGCTGAGGAAGGGCATAGAGCGGCAAACATTGTTTGGGCTACCGGCAGAAGGGCAGATCATAATTTCAACAACCTGGCAACTTTGCCTCAATTTGCGGGAATTATAGATTTAGCGGTAGTGGATGATTTTTCAAGGGTATATAATTTACCGAAAACATTTAAAAAATGGTATCCGAAAAATACCAAAATTTCTTTGTTACCAATTGGGGTTGCAGATGGTATTCACACCAAAAATCTGGCATTTAACCTTCAGGGAGAGTCCCTGCAATTGCCGGGAAGAACCGGCAGTTCCAATTTTGTAACAGAAGATGGATTTGTGGAAATTGAATATTCCGGCGGCCATTTGTTGATCATGGAATGTTGGGATAGATAAAATAATTATTTTATTATTTGCAATTTCCCAGTTGATTTTTGCTTCCCGAAAACTACCTCGTTCAGGTATAGACCATTTTGCAAATCCAAGGAATTTCATAACCTCTTTCATCTAGTGGATGCGTTACATTCAGCATTTCTTTCCTTGTAAACCCGTAATATTTACAGTGCAATCGCCGATATTTTCTTTTGCTTTAATTTGAAATTTATCCGATGCGGGATTTGGGAAGACCTCAAAGTGGAGTTCTTCAAATGTTTTCACCTTACTCGCATAAAAACTTTGTTCTCCTGTGCGTAAAAAAATGCAGTGCACACACCAGAGACAGCCTGGCCTTATGGAAAATAATGCATCCCCATTTCCTTTCGCTATTACAATGTATTGTGCATTTTCAAATAATTGGGATTTTTTTAATCCACCTTTTTACCGAAAAAGGTGGAGCCCCGCCCGAATGACTTCTTGGTCGGGCGGGCAAAACTCTTAGCTAGCAAAGGCGTCATTTCGGACCGAAGTCAGCTCAGGTCGCTCACAAGCTTTCGCCCTTACTCCGCTTCGCTTCGCACGGGTTTCGCGCCCTTTCGCACGCTGCTGCCAGCTAAAGCCGGGTTGCAACACTTATTTAAAACTTTAATATATTAACGGATTTAAACTTTTGACATTACAAGTTAAAAGGTGTAATCATATAAAATATTATATAAAAGCGTTGCAACCCGGTTTTGGCCCTTCAGAAGAATTGCGTACGAAAACAAGATGGCATTTGCGTCCGATGTAAGCAAATAGTGAGTGCATAGCGCCTGCAGTTTTTGCCATTAAATGAGCCTATACCGTGTTTATTCCCTTCGCAAAAACCTTAGGCGCGTTGTAAAAATGCCAATCGTAGTTTTCAAGCAATTATTCTGCGGGCCTAGCCTTTGGTGGCACCTTTGGGCAATGCCAAAGGTGGCGAATATTCTTTAATACCACAATATGTCAATTATTATTATAAAAATTTCAAGTCTATTTTGATATTAACCAATTCCTATATTTGCTTCCATGAAAATCCTTACTTATAATGTCAATGGCATTCGTGCAGCAGCTTCCAAGGGGCTGTTTGATTTTCTGAAGACAGAATCACCGGATGTGGTTTGCCTGCAGGAAATTAAAGCCGAAAAAGACCAGGCCGATCTGGCAGCCATAGAAAATCTTGGATACCATCACTTTTGGTTTTCAGCACAAAAAAAAGGGTACAGCGGGGTTGCTGTTTTTTCTAAAATCAAACCCAATAATATTGTTTATGGCTGTGGGCATCCGGATTATGATTTTGAGGGCAGATGTATTCGTGTGGATTTTGATTCGTACAGTGTTCTTTCAGTGTACTTTCCGAGCGGAACCACAGGCGATGTGCGACAAGAAATTAAATACAAATTCCTGGATTATTTTTATGATTATGCCCATAATCTTTTAAAGGAATTACCGGGTCTTGTTATTTGCGGAGACTACAATATTTGTCACAAACCAATTGATATTCACAACCCGGTGAGCAACAAAGATTCTTCCGGATTTTTACCCGAAGAACGTGCCTGGATGGACAAATGGTTTGGCAGCGGATTTGTAGATACATTTCGGCAATTTAATCCCGACCCGGATTGGTATACCTGGTGGAGTTTTCGTGCAAATGCAAGAGCCAATAACAAAGGTTGGCGTATCGATTATATCAGCGTAACAGAAAACCTAAAAGACCAATTAAAAGCAGCTAAAATTTTGATGGATGCCAAGCATTCGGACCATTGCCCGATGTGGGTGGTAGTAGAGTAGAGCGTTAGAGCGTTAGGGGGAGGAGGGAGTCGGGACATTGGCGGAGAACTGCGGGATTTTAGGTAAAATAGCAGGCTTGTTTAATTTCAAAATTATGTACGAAAATTACTATCTTCGATATATAATTTTAATTCAGCATGAGTTCTTATCCCTTCATAGCTTTCTATTTTGGACATTCGGATTACTATCCATTTGGGAGTGTAATCCAAAGTCGCTCCTGGGCAAGTCAGAGTTATAGATACGGGTTTAATTGTAAAGAGAAGGAGAGTGACGGTACAACAGATAACTATGATTTTGGGGCAAGGATATATGACGGACGACTGGGAAAGTGGTTATCTACTGAACCATTAAAAAGTATTTATCCCAAATATTCAGCATATCAGTTTTCCATTAACAATCCAGTTTTCAATATTGATTGTGATGGTAATGTCATTAAACCGGCTACTGATGAGGCATACAAGGTAATCGAAAAAAGGTTAACTGATTTATTGGGAGGGGACAAAAAATTCGAGAAAGTATTTGAGTACAGTGCTGATAAGTTAAATGGATCTTTAAACATAAATGGTAACCCAGAATTTACTTTACATCTGTCAAATACGTTTAGAATTGCGTTAGGTGAGGATGGGACAACCTCTCCAGATTACTCTGATAAAGCAGTGAAAAAGGCATTGAGGAAAAACGGAATACATATAAAAAATGCTGATCGACAAATTCTCCGTTCATATTTGGCTATTGCAGGAGATGCAAATGTATTAGAAGCAGGATTCTTAAGTGAAAACACTACAATAAACAATGGTCGTCAGCAATCTGCAGTTGGATCTGCGCCAGTAAGTTCAACTCAACAACCAATTGGAGATGGTCTAAATTCAACAGTATTTGCCTTAGGTATTTGCGAAACAACCAATATACCAAATCCGCTTGTTGACAATAATGGAAATGGCAGTATTCAAGATGAAACGGACGCAGCACTCGCTGCAACTAAAGTATGTAAGAATGGACATTTTAATGGTCTCCTCACTACATATGTCGGTGGTATCCGTACCGGGAATAGCACATCCGGAAATCTGCAACTTACTAATTCTAGTGGACGCATTTTGAGATTTACAGGGGTTGCAATTAACGAATCTTATACACCTGCTGGCTCTACAGCACCAGCAGATCGTAACTCTTTGCTTGACGCTGCAGTCATGAACAATGTAACATCTGTTACCGGAAGCGCTTTACCAAAATGAAAACAATATTTCTTTTAACTTTATCACTAACTTTTTTAAATCACGAATTTGATATAGGTTGGAACACCAATTCAATTGTTCGAGACTCTTGTAAAATGCCTGATTCAATAACCCTGGATTGCACAAATGCATTTCCAATTGGCCCATCTGGCTTAGGAACTCATGTATTTAAGGTTACTCCAATTGGGATAAATGAATATGAGTTTCGGACTATAAATAACAAAAAACATGACACGATAGAATTTATTCTTCCAATAAATAAACAACAAATTTGTTTTTTAGAAATAAATCTTTGGCAATTAATGCGGGCACAAGAAAATTATAGAAGTATCAGAATAGATTATAGAAAGCGCAGAAATGCTATTAGGGAGGATAAGTTTACTATTAGGTTGAAAACATATTCAAATAAACAAATTATAATCCGCGAAAAGAATAGGTTAAAATTTGAGGAGTTTATCGACTGGGATGGTCTATATGGGAAAGAACGCGATACTTTATTGGTATTCCGAAAGAAAAAAATTAAGGAAACATATATTTGGGTAAATAATGTATTTACAAGGTTGAAATAAATATCGTTTTCTTTCACTATGCCTATAACTTTTAAGTTAAAATTCTAATTTTGAATGATCCGAAAAAAGGGGGAGCCTACACTGTGTGGTCTGAATGAATTGAACTCGTTTTTCCAGGCTTCTATCTTTTCCCTTGCATCATCAACAAGACGAGGTTAGCCTAAATAATTTTAAATTTCTTATTATATTTATTTAAAATCCTTCTTTTATACCCATTCTCCTTTAAATCATTGTAAAACAAAAAAAACAATTCAGCCGAATCTCTCCTATACTCAAATTTATCACTCATGAAATTAGTTGCATTTTTAAACGAGTATAGTTTTTGTAAAACTGGATGGTAAGCAAACTCTTCAAATTGATATAGGCCATAAATAGCTGAATCGTTGCGACTTGTATCAACATATATCCATTGTCGTAAAAAATAATACTTACCATAAACATCACTCTTCGCCCAAGAATCTATTACTATTTTATCCATAAATTTAGATTTTCTTACGGGGTAAATATGCCCAAAATACCAATTACAAATTGTATCCCTTCCTATTATTGCATTGGATCTAAATTCAACTTTTGGTTTTATAGTGTTCTCCACTGTAATTAATTCATCAATCTTCAATCTAAATGAGTCAGTATAAATAGTCTTCATCTGATCCCTTGAAATTAAAAATCCATGTTCGATTGTAACTAAATTCAACTCAGAATTATAAATTAATTTATGCTTAAGAGCTTTTCTATCCTCATACAAATGAATATTTTTTACTCTACATCCGAAAAACAAAGCACTCATAGATAGTGTAAAAAAGGATATTACTAAATACTTCAATGTGATTTTATTTAAACATCTATTCAAGGTATAATACTAATTTCCGTCACACACATCTTGTTCGATACTCTGTTTATAGGCAGGAAGTTTAATAGTTTTACCGTTCACGACTGAATCCTTGGTCCCTCCATTTGCTCTTTCATTAGCGCTTGAGGAGGTAAGGTTAGCGTCTTCTAATTCACTTGGAGTCGGAAAAACATGCTTCCCACCATATTCGTTTTGTGTCGCTTTCACACTTTCAATTGATAATGATAGACCATATTTAGTATTTACTTTATTAATATTTGCCTGCAGTACTCCAGAACCTTGATCTGTTCCAGATAACATAATAGAAGCTGCAACTTCATCAGTTATATCTTGATTCATGCTCTTACTAGCATAATCCTTCAGTGCTGAAATGGCCTTCGCTAAGTCTTCTATTGGTATATCATGTCCAGTAGTGCCTTTGTCAATAGGGAAATATAATTCATGAATTATCACTGCAGCGAGACTCAATTCGTTGTGTTCAAAAACTTGTTGATTTCCAGCATCATCAACCAATGGATTTGTAACTTGCTGTAATGGGGCCGCAAATGGATTAAATGTAATTTGATCAACTGTTGGACTTGAAGGAGGTAAGTGAGAACGCGCTTGACCATTTTTCAGATTTTCATTCATTGTCCAAAAGGGGTCTTCCTCAGGCCCTGCATGAGCCATTGGATCAGTAACAATCCATAATATTAAATCCTTTTGTGGAGTAGTGTATTTAATCAATACATCAGAATAAACAAGTAACGCATCATTTTGAGTCATTTTGGTAATAATTGAATAATATGCAGATACTTTGAAGAAATTTGAAGGTAAAATATCTTTACCTTTTAAATCGCGCATTAAAATTACGGAATTCGCGCAATAATTATATGGCGATTGATATGGATATATGTGTGCTAAAGGATCAATACTTAGCCATCTTCCAACTCTAGCATCAAAAATTCTTGCTCCAAAATCATAATTTTCAACTGTTCCTTCGCTTTCTTTTTCCTTTCCGTTAAGCCCATATCTATAAGCCAGGATTGCCCAGGAGCGATTTTGGATTACACTCCCAAATGGATAGTAATCTGCATGGTTAAAATTGAAGTTTAAAAGGGCTTTAGAGTGCATATTGAAGTACAGATTAATGTCGAATATAGCCTTTTTGGGGCACAATTTTGAAATATTTTAAACCCACAGTCATACCCCAAAACTATACCTTTTCTCCTCCCATCAATGGACTCCTCGCTCTAATGTCCTAACGCTCTAACGCTCTCCCCCCTAACGCTCTAACGCTCTCCTCTCGCTAACGCTCTACTTAACAATCGTCTTTACTTCCCCATTCGGTGTTATAATCAACAACTCATGCCTGGTCTCTGTTTTAGTTTCAACGCGGGGTAGTGGATCTGTCATTTTATAGCGCACCTGGAGTGAATAAGTGAACTGTATCGGAGGCTCCAGCGGATTTGGATTTACCACTGCATCAAAACCAGTGAGGTCGGTTGGATTATAAAAAACAGTGGTATGTGTTATCATTCCGGATTTTGTTTTCATTAACTCCTGTTCGGTTGCAGGTTTGTCTTCGTCTTCCAAAGAATTTACCGCCAATGGCTGGTATGAAGTGTATTTGTCAATAGGGAAAAACACGTTGCCGTTCTCAGTTATTTTGCGTTTTGCGGTATCGATATTCATGCCTATTTTTTTAAAATAATCAATTTTATTTTGTAGCAACTGCAATGCTTTGTTGTGCATTTCTATTCCTGCTTTTTCGCTTTCGGAATACAAATATTCCACTTTTATCAAATCATAAATTTCGCATTGTGCGGCATAAGAAAACAATTTTTCCAATTGCGCGGGTTCTGTATATTTGATATGGATATTTTTCTGAATTTCAAATCCTTTCGGCTTGGTATTGTTTCTCTTGTCTTCTCTGAAAATGGGCACCAGCGCTATCATATCTACATAAAAACTCTCGCGGGTAATCCCAATGTTTTTCGCCAGAGAAATAAATTTTTCAATTCTCTTGCTTACCATAGTATCCAGATCGATGATTTTTTTACCGGCCTGGTTGATGTGAAAAATTGCCATGTAACCGGTTGGTTTTGCATTAAAAAGCACGTTGATATTAAAAATTGCCTCACTGTTATTTTCATTATACATGCTCATCTGGAAATCTCCATTGGTATTGGCAATAGCCAGATTTTTGTTGTAATAATCCACTTCGGGGGATGCACTTCGGTACATGGCACCACTACTGGATTTTTTATAATAACTGTTCTGTTGAAATCGGTTGTTGGAATTGTAAATTATGTTTCCTGTGGCTTGTGCTGCTGCATGAGAAACCAGTAAAGCAAATGCTATTACCCAAATAAAATTTTTCATAGCAACAAATTTCAAATATGTTTTTGTATGGAAATTTCACATTGAGTGAATGGCTTTTCTCAGCATGTGAAATGTAATTGTGGGTAATGCTGTGCGCAAAAATTGCGCTTTCCATCAATAATGCAATTCACCCCATTCGCCGGAAATGGTGAGTTTTTTCTTGTCTGAATCCTCTGTGTGGCCTATGATTTGCGCTTCAATTCCAAAATCCTTTGAAATAGCGATCATATTTTCTGCAGCTTTTTCATCGGTATATATTTCTAAACGGTGCCCCATATTAAACACCCGAAACATTTCACTTAAATCTGTATGGCTTTCTTCCCGGATTAATTGAAACAGGTGAGGAATTGGAAATAAGTTGTTTTTTACCACATGCAAATTATCTATAAAATGCATAATTTTAGTTTGTCCACCTCCGCTGCAATGCACCATGCCTTGAATGGCATTTCGATTCGATTTCAGAATTTCTTTCACCAATGGGGCATAAGTGCGTGTGGGGGAAAGGACCAATTTACCTGCATCCAGCGGCGAACCATGAACCGCATCGGTGAGTTTTTTAGTACCGCAATACGTTACATCTTCCGGCAATTGGTTGTCGAAACTCTCGGGGTATTTTTTGCGATATTCGGAATGAAAAACATCATGTCTTGCGCTGGTTAAACCATTGCTACCCATTCCACCGTTGTAGGTATCTTCATAAACAGATTGTCCATAACTGGCAAAGCCAACAATTACCTGACCCGGAGCAATGGTATGATTGCTGATAATATTGCTTCTTTTGGCCCTTGCAGTAATGGTAGAATCCACAATGATGGTTCGCACTAAATCTCCCACATCCGCTGTTTCGCCGCCTGTGGTGATAATATCAATGCCGTATTGGCGCATTTCCTCACAAAAAGCTTCTGTGCCCTTTATGATGGCTGAAATCACTTCTCCGGGTACCAGATTTTTATTTCTGCCAATGGTACTGCTCAACAAAAAAGGACCAGTAACACCCACACACAACAAGTCGTCGGTATTCATCACAATCGCATCCTGGGCTATGCCTTTCCAAACCGATAAATCACCGGTTTCTTTCCAGTACATGTAAGCCAGACTGCTTTTGGTACCCGCACCATCTGCATGCACAATGTTGCACCATTCGGAATCATTGCCCAAATGGTCGGGTATAATTTTACAAAAGGCTTTAGGAAACAGGCCTTTATCTACGCCGCTGATGGCTTTGTGTACATCCTCTTTCTGGCTGCTAACCCCGCGTTTGGCGTATTTGTCCTGCATGCTGGGGCAAAGTTAGCAATAATCCCTTAAGAGCTAAGGATGCATCACCATAAATTGTGTCACCAGATGCGAATCCCCGGATTTTGTAATTAACAGATAACAGCTATTTTCCATAATTGGTCTTTGCGCAGCGCAGCGAAGTGAGACCAACCGACTAATTCCTTTTATCATATGCATACCTGGTTGGTCTCATGAATTCAAATGGAATTCATTTGAATAATTTGTGTATATACGAATTCATAAAGACCAACCAGAGGAATGTATATTACAGAGGGCGTTAATTAGAACTTTTTCCCGCAATTGGACTTTGCGCAGCGAAGTGAGACCAACCGACATATTCCTTCTATCATCTGCATAAGAACTAAGGATGCATCACCATAAATTGTGTCACCAGTTGAGTATTCCCTGATTTTGTAACTAAAAGATAACAGCCATTGCTTAGTTCAGAAACCGGAATCTGCATGTTTTCACAATTGCCATCGCATTTTATGATTCGAATGAATTTGCCGTCCATTTGTTGTAATTGCAATTCCTTAATTGGAATATTCTGATTTAATTTTAATCGTAAATATTGATCTGCAGGATTGGGGTAAATGGCTATTTTATTCTCCATTTCTTTCACTGCTCCCAAGCAATCTGCCACCTTTACCACTCTGGTTTTGGAGCTTTTGTTTCCACTAGCATCGGTGGCAGTATATGTTTCAGAATAATAACCACCCAGATTTGCATTTACTGTTCCGTTTTTAGTTATAGAAATTTTGCTGGAATCATCATAATTATCAGTTACCGTAATTTGTTTGGAAGAATAAGGGGTATTTATCTGGTGGCAAATGGTATCTGCTGTATTTAAAGTAATTACCGGGGATATGAGGTCCAGCACCAGATATTCAATGATATAATTGTTTTCTATAGCTATATTTCCGGATAAATCTTTACAGGAATAAGTAATGGGGTAAGTACCGGTTTTATTGGGATTTACAGGGCCATTGGTTCCGGGTGTGATAACCAAAACCGGAGCAGCCATGCAGGAATCTATGGTATAAACAGAATCTTGAAATGAACCACCCAGTTCCATTTTAATTTGCATGTTATTTTTTATGCCAAATCCGTTACGCATAATTCTGGGTTTAATTTTATCCAAAACAGCGATGTAAAAATGAAGTACACTGGTATTCGAATTTTTATCTTTCACAGTATAAGTTAAGATATAATTTCCCGGAACACCATTGGTTATAGTTCCTGTTTTTACAATGGAATCTGTTAAATCACCATCTTCATTATCGGATGCAGATACGGTTGGCTCTGCGTAAACAGCACACACAGATATCGTGTCGTAATTTGCTCTGGAATAATGAAATACAGGTTTTATGGTGTCTTCAGTGATGGTGATATACCGGGTTTCTTCTGCGCATACATCGCTGCAATTGCACACCTTAAAATAATAATAATATTTTCCCGCTTTGCTACAATCTAAATTGGTTGTTATAGAAACTTGTCCTGAAATGTCGCCTTCGTATTTATCTGAAGCATAATAATCTTTATAGATTGCGAGATTGACACAATTGGGCAGATTTTTCTTTTTTAAGATAGAAGTATCTTTGAAAGTGACTACCAATTTTGGAGGATCCGGGTTTTTAGAAATTCGAAATTTAATATCGGTGAATGAGCCATTTCCATTAATACTGTCAGCTGTAATGGTAGCATTTTTTTCTGCAATCGCAATGCGCAGTCTGGTAATTCCCTCCTTGCTCAAACCACTGCGGAAGGACCAAAGTGGAATGGAATGTGATAGGGTTGTCCCTATAAATTTAGAGGGATTAATAACAACTTCATAATAAGTGTCAAATTGTCCATCACGATTGTAATCACACCAGGCAGCAATTTTAAAGGTATCGGTAAAACCTGAATTTTTCACTGATAAGGAATAATCCGAATAACAATACATTTTCAATGGATCTGAAGCCTCGAACAATTGATAACTCTTACTCGTATCTCTTTGGTATTCCATAGAATCCCCGGTTACCGAGCTTTTTAGCTGAAACATAATATCCGAATAAGCTGGAGTAAAATTATTGACCATGGGTATTATATATTTTTTAGCGCATACATAATCGGTTTTTACAATTTCAGTTAAGGTATTGTAGTAGCCGCCATTGTTATTCCAGGCTCTTAATTTTATGGTGTAACATGTGTCTTTTAGAAAAGATATAGCAATGTTTTTGGATGTACTTGAGCTTCCCTGCAGGTAATAAAAGTAAGTTGGATATATTTCCCACTCATAATTACTTGCCTCGCAACTTTTACTGGTTATTTGCACTTTCTGGTATACTTCGGGTTGCACATCATCTGCGGAAAAAGACAGAGAAACAGGATCGATTGTATTTATTATCCGAAATGTTTTACAAAATGTATCGGAACCTGAGCAGGAATGTGCTGCAAGACAAACGGTTTGTTGCCCGGTATCAGTGAAGGTATACGCAAAATCTCGGTTAAATCCCATATACGGGGAATTGGGAAACATGTATTCCCAATTTATTTGTTTTGCTTTTGTTTTTACGGAACCATAAAATTGAATTTGATTTCCTACATAAAATGTATCACATTCGGTGGTATAGGAAGCCCCCGGTTTTTTTAAGGTATCGATGGTAATTTTCCAGTTAATTTGAAATCCGCTGTCGGAATAATTAGAACCGCTGTAAAATGTTACATAGAAAAATCCGGATTTTGCAGTTAGCACTTTATTTCGCCAGGTATTCTGATTGGAATAATTAAGTCCATCCACCGGAGTAAGTAATTTTGAAGCTTCATCCGGACCATCATATATTTTTATGGAGCCGGTATTAGGGTGAAATTTCAATTGAACCAGATATATTTTTGCCTCTACAGCGTTACAAGGTCGTACACTGAAATAATCTGTTGTTTTAGAGGCTTTATAATCTCCAGTATCGGTTCCATTGTCAAACAAAGATCCGCTATCTGCGCTGGTTTGATAGTCTTTCCCTAAAATATATTTGGTAGGATAAATGCAATGTAAATATTTAACCACGCAGCTCTTTGCGGAGGTTCCATTTCCATTTTCAGATTGCAGGCACACTTTCCATTCGCCCAATTCATTTAATTGAATAGTAGGGTTCTGTGCTCCAAAAGTGTATTTTACAGCTTTGGGGGAATAAATTTCCCAGTGAAAAATATATGCGCCATCCGTAGATTGATCATATAATGTAGCGTATTGATTGAGTTCTACGGTTTTTAAATCCGCTATAAATTTTGCATCCGGTGTTTTTGACGGGCTGTAAATCACAATGCTTTTGGTGACAGAATCTTTCGCTCCGCAGAGTTCCACAATCAGTTTAACTGCGTAAGTCCCGGCACTGTTCCACTTTGCAATTCCCTGCATCCCGGTACTTGTAAAACTGGTACTTACTCCCACAAAATTCCATTTCTGGCTGCAATTGGAGTTGGTTATGGAAGAATTTAGGAATACGACTCTTTTTACCCATAAACTGTCTTCAGATTGCGTAAAATTTACCGGATTTATTTTGGCATCTTGCAAATCCGTTTCCAGGTCAATAATATTTCCTGCAGCATTCAAGCTCCCGCAAGCATTGTACTTAGTGAGGGTATATAGGGATGAAACAGTGCGAAAGCGCAATATGGATTTACCTGTATCAGAAAAACAAGGCAAATGAAATGTGGCTTTTGCTATGGTTGCGGAATGCACGTATCGGAATGGTCCAAATTCCGGATTTGAGATGGTTTCTGTGGATTCAAATGAATCATTTCGGTTTAAATCCAGCCAAATTCCCAATCGGGTAAACCACCCAACAAAGGAATCGCTTCCTGTTACCTCTATATGAATGGCTTCTCCGGAATGTAAAATTAAAGGCTTGCCTGAATTTATTACTCCTGCATATCCAACACTATCGCAATTAAAATTGTTGAAATAACCGAGCGTATCCCCCTTCTCACTTTTTAGAAGCACCGACAATAAATCACCTTTAACAATCTGATTAGAACCCCTTGTATTCCTGGGATTGCATATTTGCGAATAAGAAAAAAATGGAAATAAAATAAATAATGTAGTAATAAACCATTTCATATTATATATACGCAAAAACCCCTGAAGGTTGCTTAAATACAGGGCAACCTTACAATTGTATGACTAAAATCAGGCGTTTATAACCTGATTATGTCTTTGGGCGTAAACCAAAATAGAATATATGCAGAAAAACGCCCATCAGCAATGTCATACCCCAGGTGCGCGGATGGTCAAATGGATTCATGAACCTTTCTGTAATATCTTGAATTAACACATTGGGATGGTGTATCAGATCCCAACTGTTATACCTGTGATACCTTCCTAAATAAACCCCAAACGCTGAGGCAAATAAACTCAATGAAATAAATAAATGTTGCAGGAAGGGATTTGTTTTTTGGAGTATAATGTCCGCCATTTGTTTTACCGATACCAGACCGAAATACATACCACAAACTGCAAATGAGAAAATCATCAAAATATCAAACCAAACAAAGCGATGCTGCGAATCGGAAACATGCAGTAAATCCGTTGTTATGTAAGGGGCATTTGGCAGAAAAAGCAGCCATAAAACGGAAAGGGAAATAAATTTAAAATGGTTATTAACCCAACTATCATGTTTCAAAATATAATGAGAAATAATAAGTGAAATACTTCCCAGAAATAGGTTGTACCACAAAAAGAAATAGGCAGAAACCCCGGTAAAAATAAACCGCATTAGTATAAGTGTACTGCCAAAAATAAAGAGCATGATAATGGTTCGATTTGAAGAATCCTTAAAATTCATACTGAAAATTAACACTGGTTTAATTCCGGAACTTGCCTGAATCGACAAAATTCCTAAATTGCACGGCAGAATGAAAACCGATGTAGATATGCTCATTGAATCGGAGTCCTATGATTTACAGGTATTTATCCGTCGTTGCCGAATATTTGCATGGACAAATCTGATAGCCGGAGTTTTAACATTTCTGGGTACCACCATACAAATGGTAAATAAGGATATTTATGTTTTATCTGGTAAAGGTCTGCCATTTCAGATAGCTCTTTTACAACTGATACTCATGGCCTGGATGTCCGGACTGGTGTTTGCCGCTGCCAAAAAAGGTGATGCTTTTGTCTGGAAACCCACAAATGAATTTCTACAGCCTTTTTTCAGAAAACTTGTATTTGTTTTTTTACTTTTCACTGTAGAATTGATGGTGTTGGTTTATTTTATGCTGGAATTTATTTTGGATTTATGAAAGGTGAAATTCTGGATGATCTCGCTCAAAATATGGGTCTTAAAACCAGGCTGGGAAGGTCCATTCAGATTTTGATTATTTCTTTAATTGCCTCCGGAGTACTGGAATTGTTTTTTGGAATATTGAATTTTTATTTATTTTCTGTAGATTATAAAATTAGAAGTTATGCCATGCTCATGGTGATGATAATATTGGCAATTTGGCAGTTTCAATCTGCGGCACATTTAATCCGTTTTAGAAAATTAAAAACCAACCATTATATTGCTGAAGCCTGTACCAAAATAGGGGCCTCTTTTTTACTGCAGGCCGTTGGAATTGCGGCTACTACAGGCTTACAACTTTACGCGTATTTTAGATAATAAATAGCGTTTGCCAATTGGAATTTGCACTACCTGTTGACATTGTTTTGGTATCACAACAAAGGTGTTTGATGCATGAAAAAACTCCAATAAATGCTGTTTTATCGGCAACTTTGGGATAGTAAAAATGGATGTGCCAGCCGAAACCGGCACATCCTCGCATAGATAATTGACTACTTTCCAATATTGTAGTCAAACAGAACAATAAAAACCCCAAATCGCAATTGTTTCAATTCGGTATGGGTCAAATTTGGTTGTAGCCCGCGGTACCTGAATATATCGGATGTAGGGGTAATTCCGTTCGCACGGTTTCTCTTTGCATTCCAATATATTCAAGTACTGATGAAAACGCTAAAACAATGAAGATCATAAAGCCGAAAGAAGATTAAGTTTACCTGTGTTTCTCATCATGGGTTACATTTACATTACGCAATTTTTACAGGAAGTTGCACCTGAATAATAATGCTTGACATTTCTATGACTTATTTGAACATTTCATATATTCACCTGAAAGACGCATTTTTGCAATACAGATGAGCGTAAAACCACTGATATTGGTCAGCAATGATGATGGGATCACATCCCCGGGTATCAGCCAGTTGATTGAGTGTATGAAAGAACTGGGAGATGTGATTGTGGTTGCACCGGATAAACCGCAGAGCGCTATGGGCCACGCCATTACAATCAATGAACCTATTCGCATCACCAAAGTGGATATTCACCATGGCGTGCAGGCCTGGCAATGTACGGGGACTCCTGTAGATTGTGTGAAGCTGGCAATAGATCGGTTACTTCCCCGTAAGCCGGATCTGATGGTTTCGGGTATCAATCACGGAAGTAATTCTTCTATTAATGTAATATATAGTGGTACGATGAGTGCTGCCGTAGAGGCTGCAATTGACGGAATGAAGGCCATTGGTTTTTCTCTGGGAGATTTTAGCTGGGATGCAGATTTTGGTCCGGTAATGCCCTATGTGAAAAGTATTGCAGAAAAAACACTTCGTAATGAATTGCCTTACGGGTCGTTATTGAATGTAAATATTCCGAAAGGGGAAATAAAAGGTGTGAAAATTTGCAGACAGGCTGTAGCGAGATGGAAAGAGGAATTTGAAGAACGCACGGATCCTTTCGGTAGAAAATATTACTGGATGACCGGAAAATTTGTAAATATGGACCATGGTGATGATACGGATGAATGGGCATTGGCCAACGGATATATTTCTGTGGTGCCAACCATGTTCGATTTAACCGACCACCAACGCATTGGTGTTATCAATAATTGGGGGTTGCATGATTAAATGGAGGTGGGCAAAAACCATTGCCGGTCTTATTTTGGGATTTATTTCTCCAATTTTAATGGGTGGTCTTATCGCCGAAATTCAATCCATTCATATGCAAACTTTCATTTGGAATGTGTTGCATCAAATTCCATTTTATAATTCTTTTTACCAATTCGGAATTGCCATCAATATTGGAATATTTTTTCTGATCATGAAAAATGACAACGCTATTTTTTTCGGCCGCGGCTGGTTGGTAGCAACGGTGCTGAGCGTGCTCTGGACCCTGATGATTGAACTCAACGGCTTATGAAATATTACCTCGTTGCGGGGGAAGCAAGTGGCGACCTCCACGGAAGCAATCTGATGAAGGAAATTCAAAAACTGGATTCACAGGCTGAATTTCGCTTTTGGGGTGGGGATCTCATGCAATCTGCCGGTGGTACACTGGTTTCACACTATAAAGAAAGAGCCTTTATGGGACTCACTGATGTGTTGAAGAACATCCGAAAAATATCTGGTTTTTTAAAAATGGCGAAAGCGGATATTCTGGAATCAAAACCCGATGTATTTATTTTAATTGACAACCCCGGATTTAATCTGAGGTTGGCAAAATTTGCAAAACAAAACAGATTTAAAGTGCATTATTATATTGCACCAAAAGCCTGGGCATGGAACAAAAAAAGGGTATATGATATCCAAAAATATGTAGAACATTTGTATTGTATTTTGCCTTTTGAAACGGATTTTTTTGGCCAATACAACATACCCTGCACCTATGTTGGAAATCCTGTTGTAGATGCGGTATCCGCTTTTGTTCCGAACCTGGAATGGAAGCAAAAACATGGGCTGGAAAAAAAGATAATTGCTGTGTTACCGGGTAGCAGAAAAAATGAAATTGAGCGAATACTTCCTGTATTTTTAAAAATACAAGGACATTTTAAGGAATACGATTTTGTAATTGCTGCAGCGCCAAATTACCATGCTGAATATTTTGAGAAATTCGATGGAATAAATACAGTAAAAATCGTTTATGGTGAAACCTATTCTGTTTTGGCGAATTCACATGCAGCTATTGTTGCCAGCGGAACTGCAACGCTGGAAACCGCATTGTTTCATGTACCACAAGTGGTTTGTTACAAGGTATCTGGTATTACCTATTTTTTTGGAAAATTGCTGGTGAAATTAAAATGGTTTGGACTGGTAAATTTGATTTTAAACCGCGGACTTTTAACCGAATTGTTGCAAAATAAATTCAATGAAAAAAGTCTCAGTTATGAGTTATCCAAAATTTTGGAAGGAAAAGAAAGACAGAGAATTTTGGAAGGATATGCAGAGTTGAAATCAAAGCTGGGCGGCCCCGGGGCATCGGCTAATGTGGCTTCCATGGTTTGCGAAGCCCGTTAATTCCTTATTGGATTATTCCTTAATGGATTCGAACATCCTTGAGAATATACTCAGTTGAATCTCCGGCCATAGGACTATTGGGGTAAACCACATATACCAGCCCAAGCCCTTTTTTATAATATCGTCTGTCTTTAATTGGGCCACCATCCGTCTCATTTACTTGTATCAATCCTGTATAACTGCAATTATCGGTTTTCAGGCTTGCATTGAGGTTTACTGCTTTTCTGCCATAAAAAAACGAGATCCAGGATTCATTTAAAGCTGGAGATTTTTTTATTTCCATAGTCTCGCTGTATCCCGGAATCACAAATTTGGTATGGTTGCCTGTATCTTTTCTATAAAAGCGCCAGGAACCAAACATCATTTGGTTTGAATCGGTGAGATAAAAATAATCTTTACCATAATATACACTGTCTTTTAGTACCAAAATTTTGGCAACTTTGGGTTGCACTACACCATTTTTCTTCACGGTATAGGTCCAGTAATTGCCAACACTTAAAGGAAATAAGTCAGCGCTGCCATTGCCTTCACAAAGTAGGTTGGTGTCTTTAGATGGTGGTGGATTTTTCTTGCAAGCAAATGCAAAAACCAACAATAAGGAAAACAAAAGTGTATTTTTCATAATATGTTATAAGCAATAATAGTAATTTATTTGGATTTATTCAACATCTCAGAATAAATGCCATGTTTGGATTTAGATAAAAAATAAATATCGGAAGGAATAAAGGCAATTTGGGTTTGCAGTCGCCAGCCTTACCGCAAAGAAATGAGTAAACGATACCGTTCGCGTACAAAAAAATGCATTTCATCAACAAGTAAAACAGCATTACTTTTTTACGACAAACGGTGCAAGGATGTGTTGAAACTTTGTATTTCGATGAGACAGAAAAAAATTCACATTGCGCTTTTTATTTTGGGGATGGCGGGTGCATCAGAAGCACAAACACTGGAAAAGAACGACATAAAACCCCAATTCCACGCAAAATATGCGGGATTGCGTATAGAAAATCCACTGTTAACTGATCCGGGCGACAGCGGTAAAAATGTGGTTTGGGATTTTACAAACTGGCAAACCAATACCGGAAAGGGATATTTATATACCTTACTGACACCAGATGAATGTCCGATAAAAACTACCGGCACAGCCTGGGTGCTACAGACATATCCAATGGATGACAGCCTTTCCATTACCTACGATTTTTATGCAGAAACTGCAGATAGCTATTATCGAATAAAAGAATACACGGATCTGTGGACTATTAATTACCCGACACCTGAGAAGGTATATTTATTTCCGTTGCAATATGGTAAAACAAATGCGAGCTCATCTTCCTATCGTTTTAATATGGATAACCAAACATGGGATTATAGCGCAAAATCCTCTTTGGTAATAGATGGTATGGGTTTGCTCAAAACCCAATATGGAAATTTTGACAATATTTTGCGTATAAAATATAGTTCCGAAGATTGGGCCACTGGCGGAACGGACACCGGTCACTCGGTAAAATATATCTGGTACAAAGCGGGCACTGCGCATCCGCTGGCAGAGTATAGTATTTACACGGATCCCAAAGGAACCGTAATTCGCTTTGGAGTTATATATGTGGAAATGAATACTTTGTTTGCAAAACATGATGAAAACCCCCAAATAAAATTTTATCCGAATCCCGCATCCACGAAATTGCATTTTGAATGTGAAAATTTAATTTCAAAATATTGCATCAAAGATATTCGTGGCAAAATAATTCAAGCGGAAATACAACTCTCTGACAGATCGTTGAATCTCGATGTATCACAGCTGGAGTCTGGAATGTACCTATTGGAATATGCAACAACCGGAAAAGAGAAAGCGGTTCCGTTTGTGGTAGCAAGGTAGATGGGGACGGGTATCATAATTTTCGAAATTCAGGGTAGGCTTCCCATGCACTAAATAGACTTCTTTGTAAGGCTAAAATAGAACTTTATTCCCCGCGTATCTAAAGCCCCAGAACTTAAGTTCTGGGTATCTAAAAATTGAGTTTATTCTGTATCTTCAGAGAAATCTGGGTTTAAACTCGAATTTAATTCTTCAAATTCTTCGTCGAAATTTTGTATCCTATGGTGTTCTTTTTGGACTTTGATATAGTTGTAAACATGAATTGCATTTCTTTGGCTAACGGAGAAAGCGGCATAACCTTCTTGCCATTGAAATTTCTCTTCCATCAATGGATGTTGGTTCAAATAAAAGGCACTGCTTCCCTTAACTTGTCTCATCACTGCACCAACAGACTGATTTCTATCCAATCTAAAAAGGCAATGAACATGATCAGGAATGCCATTAATGATAATTGCCGGACATTTTAATTTCTTGAATTCTTCATAAAGAAATGCATGCAAATCTTTCTCGATTAATGGTTCAATCAGGTTTTTGCGGAATTTAGTACCCCAAACAACATGAATAATAACACAACTTAATGAATGCGACATAATGCCCCTCTACTAAAAACCCAGAACTTCAGTTCTGGGCTTATTGTGGAGAATACCGGAGTCGAACCGGTGACCTCTTGCATGCCATGCCAGAGTTTAACATTTTGATATTCTTAGTTTTATATCTCATTTGATTGATATAGTATAGTTTATAGATAATAAATTTCGATTTGATTCTAGATAATTTGGTTTTTTTAGTTCAAATGTTTGAACTATGTTTGAACCGTTATTTACAATGTCATCATCGCTTAAAGTCATACTATTCAAGGGCAAGGTACTAAGCAATGGGGAGCATCCCATCTTAATACGTGTCATAAAAGATCGAAAATCTTCCTATTTATCTATAGGAGCCTCTAGCACATTCAAAAATTGGGACAAGGGTGCCGGACTTCCTAAAAAAAGTCACCCAAATTTCAAAGAACTTGTTCTTCTCATTGATACAAAAAGAGCTGAGGCCAGTTCACTACTGTTTGGAGTCAAAACCGAAGGTATCGACATCTCGGCCCATGAAATTAAGGACAAAATCAAAGCAGCGCCGATAATGGCAAGCATGACCGTTGGTAAATTCTTCAATGAATTTATTGAAAGAATGGAAAACGCAAACCGTATCGGTTATGCCGATGCTTTTCGATTTACCAAAAACAGCCTTATGAATTACAAAGATGGGGCAGATTTTAGTTTTGGGGAAGTGACTACCAGCTTCTTAGTAAAGTACGAGGAATATCTGGATGGCAGATACCTTGCCCCAAACACTATATTTCTTTATTTGCGGACATTCAAAACGCTGATCAACTATGCCCGCAAGGATGGCATTGTAAAAAAAGAGTATAATCCATTCGAGGGAATCAGCTTTGCAAAATATCGGAGGGTCAAAACCCGAAAACGTGCTCTACCGAAAGAAACCATGTTGAAAATAATGAATCTTGATTTAACCCCGGAAAGTCACCTTTATAATTACTGGAATTTCTTTCGCTTTAGCTATTTGTGCTGGGGTATGAATTTTATTGATACGGCCTACTTAAAATGGGAGGATATTCATGGCGATACGCTTGTTTATACACGTCAAAAAACCGGTGATGAATTTAATATTTTGCTCACACCGCAAGCGCATGAGATTTTAGAATATTATCGCACCGCCAAGCTATATCCCAAGGCCTCATATGTGTTTCCTATTTTTAACGAGACACACGTTACGGCAAAAAGTAAAAGCAATCGTGTTAAGAAAGTGCGAAAACAATACAACGATGCGTTGAAAGAGATCGGTGAAATGATTGGTATCACAACAAAATTGACCTCCTATGTGGCTCGCCACTCTTTTGCAAATGTGTTGCGCCAAAGTGGTGTTTCGACGACAATAATAAAAGATGCAATGGGCCATGAAAGTGAAGCCATGACTGAAGTTTACACATCGCAATTGGACGCAAGCATTTTAGGAAATACAATAAATAATTCACTACTATAAAAATTCAAAATATATTAATGACAGAGACAGAGGTTTTCGCGAAATTTACAGACGAAAGATTTAAAGCACTTTATGATCGTGTTAAGCGCATGCAACGTGTATTTTTTGAAGCAACAACTAAAAAATCAAGAAATAAGGATGCTGGATTTGAGGCATCCACTTTGTTTTACGCAGCGTTCATGGGTATTCATCAAGATGAACTGTTGAATGAGGCTGTTGAGGAATTTGATCGCATTTATCCATTATGGTTTCCAATGCCTGAGATTATGAAAGGCCTGGAACATATTAGGACTAAAATGCTTGAAGAATATTGGAAGCGAGAGAATCGTGATTTTGGAGCTTGGAAGACAAAAACTACCAAACGGCTAAAAATACTTGGTTTTATCCCCACAAGGGTGCCTATTGAGGCAAAGGTATTTGACGAACACGGTGAGTGTGTGCAAATTAAGAAATATGACTACAATTTTTCCTGGGACAAAGTAAAAGCGATCTACAAAGCAAAAACACCAGAGGAGAAGTTTGCCGCATCTAATGAAATTATGAGTATCTCGGTACACTCAACAAAACCACTAAGATTTGAAAATGCAATTTCTGGTGAACCTACACATAAACGCTTCTTTCATGCACTAGTTAAATATGTGGCTTTAAGGGATTTTGGAAATGAACTAAGAAATTCGAGCGCTACTGATTTTGAAGTTGGTAAGGAAATCCATCAAATGGCAAAAACTGTGGAATTTGCCCAAGACGAGGGGCGTTTGGTAACAAAAAATCCAGCTGAGAATACTAACAATTCAGAAATCCAGTTTGGCGACCATACCAGGGCGCAACAAACCGCTGGCTTTTATTACTTGCTAAAGGCTGCCGGAATTAAGGCAGGTTTGGATAACAGATCAGAATTTGCCAGGTTCCTGGCCCTGCTGTCTGCATACAAGGTTGAAGAGGGGAAAAGCATAGCAACATCACCAGTGTATTCAGTCCTTCGAGAAAATATGTCGGGCGATAAGTGGTTTTCCAAGACCGATAGGGAGCTCGTGAAGAATCGGTTCATTGAATTGAACAAGAAAGACTCGGTAGGCCTTTTAAATCAGGCAATTGAGCTAATCGAAAAGGATTTGGAAACCAAATAAAACCAAAATTTGGGGGCCCTAAACATTAGCTTTTGGGGCCCCCAAGGCCTAAAAATCACTAAAAGATTTGCGAAGAACATTAATCGCAAATCGCATGAATGATTTAATCGTAATCAGTAAAGATGAGCTCGGCAAGATGATCCGGGCGTCTCTTAAAGAAGTGTTGTCCGAAGAAAAGGGGACACAACACAGACCCAATGACGAGTTCCTCGACCTTCAAGAAGCCGCCGAGTTCCTAAAACTCAAAGTCACCACCATCTATGGCTACACTTCCCAAAGCCAAATCCCTTTCATCAAACGGGGGAAGAAACTCTACTTTGAAAAGAGCAAGCTGGAAGCTTGGTTGAAAGAGGGAAAGCAAGAGTCCATTGCCGAGATCAGAAAACGTTTGGGAGGGCGGTAAGATGTTAAGCTATGATGATGCAAACCTGTTGCTGTCTGAAACCATTGACCAACTCCAGGAGGAACTGCGGAACTATGCCGCAAAACCCGATGCTAAGCCCGGCTTCGTTGAGAAGCAAAACAAGTTAATCGCCAACCTCACCGCTGCATATAACGGAATTCAAATTCCTGACGCTGATGTGTGGCAGGTATTAGGAAAAAAGATGAGTGAGATGCGGCGAATTGATCCATATCTGCAAGGTTTTACTGTGTTTAT